>NZ_JBPEHG010000001.1:0-918101 GCF_054177585.1 Haladaptatus rarus
TATACAGAGCGAAACCTGATCGAAAAATGGTTTCACACGCTCAAAATGCGCATCGACCGCTTCCATACATCATGGGTGGGCAGTCGGCCGAGCGTCCAGCGGTGGCTTGAACAATTTGTGCATTACTATAACCATCAACGACCGCATCAATCGCTCAACAACCGAACGCCTGTCGAGGAGGAGCTAAACTAGACAGTGCCAGTTCTCCTGATACGCTGACCAGATTTCATCACGTGAATACTTACCATGAGCGAGTAGCTCCCAAACTGAATTTGCCGCTCCTTCCTTTCCAAATGATTTAATACTGATACCATCTCCAATTTGAGACGGCACGAAAGGATAGTGTGGTTGCATATAGTGAACAAGCATACGATTTGGATGTTTATTTCTCCATGTGGTTATTGCACGGTCGGTGATTGGTCTTGGGTGGATTGTTCCTACATTTTCATCCCACGCATACCGCCAGACTTCATCAAGAAGGTAAAATTCACTCTCCGACATCATTTCGTCAGAATACGGGTTGCCTGTAATATGTGCTGTCTCTTTTATATCGTCTCTAAATTTTTTTGTGAAAGTTCGGGACATCCAAGTCCGTGACATACTTGCCGGTGAATGATGCTTTCCGATATCGTCAAGGAATTCGTACTCCGAAGCGACTGAGAGTAGTAAGTCTCGACGGCAAGCGTCAAGGACTATGAGTACGTTCCAATTGCGAGTATATACGGATGAACCGGCCCGATACCCTGCGTAGGATAGACGACGGAGAGCGCCGAACCACAATCCCTCCAAGGCTCTTTTCGAACCAGCTTGAACACCGTCATTTCGGATGCTGTGGAGCGTATCATCCGCCCAGTCCAAGAATGTCATATTGTTATGGTGATGGTGTTTGTTAATATAGTCGCTGATTGGTTAAAAGTGATGAATAAAGATTGACGTGTCGTTTCGCAAGTTTCTCAAGCGAATTTTCATTTCTATAAGTTTCCATTTCTGATATATACTGTCCACGATCCGCTAGCAACGACCCTAGGCTATTCGCCGCCTCTTGATTGGAATTAAACAATTCAATACCGCCCCATTGATTTGCTAAACGTTCAAAATATGGGATTTTTCGGCAGAGCATTGGGGTTCCATAAGCGAAGCACCAATTTAGGATGCCGCTCTGACGGATGTCAGTGTATGCCAACACAGCAACGTCGGACGCGACGAACGCTGCATGGAAATCGTCATCTGAAAGGATGCCTGTAATAGTCACATTTTCCGTACCCTTCTCAACGATATGTCGAAAGTAGGGTTCATCTTCGGGTCGTAGTGGGCCCCCGGCGATAAGAAATTCATGTTCAGGAAATTCCTTCGCCAGCGAGAGAATAGTTTCGGTGTTCTTCCGGGGTGCTACGTAACCAATTTGGGACACTACCGTTGCGTCGGGGCTAAGATCAAATTGTTTTCGTGATTCTTGTTGTTTGATATCTTTTCGCCCTTCCAAATCAACACCGTGCGAAAGGATTCGTTCCGTTGCTGATTTCTGAGGGACATCAAATGCTTTATTCGCATTTGTAGACAGAAACACAAGTTCATGGGCGACTATTGAAAACATCCAGTGAACTAGTTGAACGTACGCGATTTTCACTCGTCCTAATGAACCTCCGAACGTTTTCTCATTCCAGACTTCATGCATGGTGATAACGAGATTTCGGCCGCGGATGCGTAAGAAAATCCCAACAATAGGGAAGAATATCCATGCAAATAGGAGATATGGACGAAAGTATGCGTACTCAAACTGAACGTGAACGATTTTTGCCGATGTCATACCAGAACAAATTGTATTCCTTAATTGCTGGAATAAATCAGCATCTTCGCTGAGGTCAAGTGTATCGACAGCAACCGACTCTTTCGATATTGCTTCTCGAAGAGTGGCAGAGTACTTCCCAATTCCGCCAGCAGTTTCCCGTGGAGATACTAGTAACAAATCTACCATTTAAATTTCACCTTTCGTTTTCATTAAAGACGGATTTTCGAAGACCTTCCCGAAACGTTTCGTAGCAGTACTTTTGCGCACATTCCTTTATCATGACGCTATCGTACTTAGCCGAATCGAACGCCTCAATCGTCTTTCGTATCGAATTCACACTCGGTTCGAACAACTCACCAGTCACGCCTTCCTCGACCTGATACTTTGTGAAACCCTCATTAACGCCAAGCAATGGTTTTCCAGCCATCAACGCCTCCGCACCGACGAGTCCGAAGTCCTCTTGTACGGGAGCGTAGATGACCGCCGTCGAACGTGCAACGAGCGATTCGATGTCGTTGACGAACCCTCGTACTTCGATGTTGTCGTGGCCGCGCGCAATTCGTTCGAGTTTATGACGGTCAGCTCCGTCACCCGCGATGACGAGGCGTTCGTCCAGTTCGGTGAACGCCTCGGCGAGCAGTGACATTCGCTTTTCTGGCGCGAGCCGCGACCAAGTGACGAAATAGCCGTCGTCAGCCTCATTGCGCCAATCACCAGTCACGGGCGGATAGACGACTTCCGCATCTCGGCGATAGTATCGCCGAATCCGGTCACGGATGAGTTCACTATTGGCGACGAAAGTATCGACGTAGTCGGTGGCCTCTTTGTCTAGCGCGCGCCACCACTTCGCGTACGTCTTCAGCGCGAACCGAACACCGGGGTAGTCGAACGATTCCATCCGGTCACGGAAGAGGTCGTAGAGCCAACGCGGGGGACTATGCGGATAGTGAATGATGGTCTGATCGATAGTCGGGACGTAATGTTTCGACAGCGGAGCACTCTCCAGAATCACATCGTACTCAGTGAGGTCTGGATGTGCATCGGTCATGTCCATCGCCACCGATAGTGTTTCGAGGGGGTTCGATCCCTCGTTCTTCCATGCAAGGACGTGTTTCGAAATCCCTCGTGCGTACTTCTCCTGTTTGATAGGAGTTACCCGTATGTCATCCGGAATCTCAGTACCGGGATAGACGTACATCGTGTAAATCGGGGCATCAAGTGTGCGGGCTGCCTCAATGGCGAATTTTTCGCCACCCCCAATTTGTGGAAACCGGTCGTGGAGAATAGCGACCGAGGTTGGATCGTCCGACATTCCTTATGACCTTCCTGACCCTTTAGAATACATAAGCTTTCTCACTCACTTCACTCAAATAATTAGGAGAGTGGGTCCTATCGCACTCCTGTTCGTTTCATTCAAACGCTTCCCGCAACTCCTCGTCTATCTCCCACGTCCCATCACCCTCACCGCGCAACAACTCCACGCTCGCCCGAAACAACGACACCTGCGTGTCGAAGATGGCATACACTGGCTGGAGCGAACCCAACCGATCACTGCCACCCAGCCGAACGAACAACCAGAGTCCCGCAGGAACGACCAAACCAAACGGCCCTACCCCAACAAGCGCTGCACCCGTCAATAACCCGACCGCCAGCGCCACTAACCACGGCGACACCACCATGAACCACCAGTTGAACGGCAACACGACGCCGCCGTACTTTCCGTACTGACCTAGCGCGTCACGATGTTGCACCAACAACCGAATCAATCCCATTCCCCGCCGATCTTTCTGCAACCGTCGTTTCCGGAAATCAGAGTGAGATGCTTCACTGTAGCGAATATCCGGGTCGAAGACGACGCGCTTCCCGTTCCGCCGGATCTTCAACGCGAGTTCCGTGTCGTCGGCCAACGAGTTCGGGTCGATGGGGACGATAGCGTCGTTCTCGAACGCCGAAAACGGCCCGTGGAAGATAAGCGTCGAGTCGAGATGCGATTCGAGCGTCTGGATGTGCACTTGCACGCCACGGTAACCCGCTTCGACCTCGCTCCCCCCGAGAACTTCCGCGTTCTGGCCGGTGACCGCCGCAACGTCGGGGTCGGCGAGGTTCGCAGCAGCGACACGGAGCACGTCGTTCGCCACGAACGAATCGCAGTCCGTCTTGACCACCATCTCGTTTGTCGCGGCAGCGTAGGCATCGTTGAGTGCGGGTGCGAGGCCGCGACGTTCCTCTTCCTGGATGAGGTTCAGCGTGGGATACTCACGATCTGCGAGATACTCTCGAATCAGGGCGGGCGTCTCGTCGTCGCTCGAATCCACGACGACCAGTTCGACCTTCTCCATGGGATAGTCCAGTTCGAGCAGATCGTCCAGTTTCTTCTCGATGATATCCGCCTCGTTGTACGTCGGCAGCACGATACTCACGGTCGGCTCTGCCGCCTGCTTTCGGGCGGGCGAGCCGTCCGGGCGTACGATCCCGTACAGGGCGAGAAAGGCGAGATAAGGAAGGGCGGCCACCGCGATGACGACCGCGGCAGCCTTCGCAAGCCGGTTCATATCCGGCCCTTGGGCGTTTTGTTTTAAACATCTATGGATTGTGTCGGGGAATGTAGTTGTCGCCTTCGGGAAAAAGGTTGGGCTTTTAGCCCCCGGTCTACAATTTCCTGACAATGCCCGACTGCGAGGACGTGTGCGTGCTCATCCCGACACTGAACGAAGCCGAGACTATCGGCGAAGTCATCGACGGGTTCCGAGAGCAAGGCTTCTCGAACGTCCTCGTCGTGGATGGAGATTCCGACGACGAGACGCAAGAAATAGCCACGGACTGCGGTGCGCGCGTCATCGAACAGAGTGGTGTCGGGAAAGGTCAGGCCGTCCGCGAAGGTTTAGACCACATCGAAGCCGAGTACGTCCTGATGCTGGATGGGGATGGGACCTACTCCCCCGAAGACGCGGAGACGATGCTCGAACCCTTAGACGACGGCTACGAACACGTCATCGGCAATCGATTCGCCGAGCTGGGCGACGATTCGATGACCCGTCTGAACCACTTCGGCAATCGCCTCATCAATCGCGCGTTCCTGGTAATCCACGGACAGGATTTCAAGGATATCTTGAGTGGCTACCGTGCGTTCACCCGTGACTCCGTCGAACGAGCGTATCTCACCTCGGACGGCTTCGGCGTCGAAACCGAACTGGCAGTCGAATGCGTGAAACACAGCATTCCGACGACCGTCGTCCCGGTTCGCTACGATGAACGTCCCGAGGATTCCGAGACGAACCTCCATCCCCTCTGGGACGGTGGCGACATCATCATGACGCTCTACCAGCTGGCCAAGACGAACAATCCCCTGTTCTACTTCGGAAGCATGGGGATGCTCAGTGGCCTGCTCGGCGTCTTTCTTGGCATCTACGTCGGTATCGAGTGGTTCATCCCGCCGCGCGTCTCGCACGAAGTGCTTGCAGTCGTCGCTGGCGTCGCCATCCTCTTCGGCGTGCAGTTGCTCATGTTCGGCGTCCTCTCCGATATGATCGTCACGTTGCATCGCGAACAGATGCGACGGATGGACAGACGTCGTTGAGAGCTACCCTCCGTTTTCAGGCGATATCCCGACTCGTGTCGATAGAGACGTTCTCCGTGAGTTCGAGTTTGATGGTTTCCGAAAGCGCCCGCCCACCACGGAACTTCGGCACTGCAAGCCGATTCTCGATGCGGTCACCCGAGATCTCGGTATGAAGTTGGAACACGACGTCGACGATGTGTTCGGTGACGTCTCGCTGGTCGGGGACACTCCGCCCGTCGAGACAATGAAGGATGGCGAGGCTATCTGTCCCACGGATGTGCTGTTGGAGGTCGGATAGGAAGTTTCGATACCGAGTCGCGTCTTGTCGTTCGAGAAGATTCACTGGATCGATGACGAGCGTGGAATCGCTCGGCAGTCGTCGGAACAGTCGTCGTGCGTGTTCGAGCGGCGCATCACCCGGTACGTAACGCACTTCAGGCGTTCTGCGACCTGGTCTGCGCCGGAATCCTGCACTGACCATCTCCTCGTCTCGATCCGTGGTCAGATACAGTGTCGGGCGGCTAGCGGTGAACTCCGTTAGCAGGAGCTCTGCTTGACTAGCAGGCGGAGCACAGAGTGCAACAGTGCTCCCCGGTGGTATCCCTCCATCGAGTTCTCGGTCGAGGATCGGGATACCGGTCGAGAGCCGCCCTACCATACCGCAGACAACTCTGAGAGTATTCATAAGTGTTTGGTCACGACGACTGACGCAGCTGTCTGAGTGCGCCTACGTATCCGAGCGTCGTCCATTTGTGGCCTTCCACGCCACCAGTGATACCGGGCATAGCCGTGCTGGTTTTGTTCTGATAGTTATAGTTCGGGGCCGACCCGTGCCTTTCAAGATGAACGCACTCCCCTTGTCGAACGATGCGGCACGACCACCTCATCGACACGAAACAACTCTCGCGCGGGGACATCGAGAACGTCCTCGACCGCGCCGCCGAAATCGACGCCGATCCGGGTGCGTTCGCCGACCGGCACGCAGGAAAGCTCCTCGGGCTGATGTTCTACGAACCGAGCACGCGCACGAAGATGAGCTTCGAAACCGCCATCAAGCGCCTTGGTGGTGATATCGTAGATATGGGTTCAGTCGAATCGTCGAGCGTGAAGAAGGGAGAATCACTCGCGGATTCGGCGCGGGTCATCGAAGGGTACGCCGACGCACTCGTGTTGCGCCATCCGAGTCAGGGTTCAGCGAAGATGGTCGGCGAGTTCGTGGACGTCCCCCTGCTCAACGCGGGTGATGGTGCAGGGCACCACCCGACTCAGACCCTGCTCGACCTCTATACAATCCGGGAGAACGCCGGACTCGACGACCTCACCATCGGAATCATGGGTGACCTGAAGTACGGACGGACGGTTCACTCGCTCGCGCACGCGTTGACGAACTTCGATACGCGACAGCACTTCATCAGTCCCGAGAGCCTCAAACTCCCGCGAAGCGTTCGCTACGACCTCCACGAGTCGGGTGCGAACGTCCGCGAACACACGGATATCGAGGACGTTCTGCCGACCCTCGACGTGCTCTACGTCACCCGGATCCAGCGCGAACGTTTCCCCGACGAGAACGAGTATCGTGCGATCGCTGGCGAGTACCAGATCGACCTCGACACGCTCGAAGGTGCAGCAGACGACCTGACGATCATGCATCCCCTGCCGCGCGTGGACGAGATCGCCCCAGAGGTGGACGACACGGAGTACGCGACGTACTTCGAACAGGCACACAACGGCGTCCCAGTGCGCATGGCACTGCTCGATTCCATGCTAGAAAACGATGAGTGAACACGAACTCCGCGTCAGTAAGATTCGAAATGGTACCGTCATCGACCACATCCGCGCTGGACAGGCGCTCAACGTACTCGCTATCCTCGGCATCGACGGAAGCGAGGGTGAAGCGATCAGCGTCGGGATGAACGTCCCGAGCGACCGAATGGGGAGAAAGGACATCGTGAAAGTCGAAGGGCGCGAGTTGAGTCAGGACGAAGTGGATGTCCTTTCGCTCATCGCACCGGATGCGAGCATCAACATCATCCGCGAGTACGAAGTGGCAGAAAAGCATCGATTAGAACGCCCGGAACGTGTCATCGGCGTCCTCTCGTGCCCGAACAGCAACTGCATCTCGACCGAGAACGAACCCGTCGAATCGAAGTTCGAGGTGCTCTCCGAGGGCGTCCGTTGTGAGTATTGCGAGACGATAATCCGCGACGACCTCGCCGCACACATCAGCGTCAAGTGAGAAATGGCGGCCTAACCCGCCGAACGGATGGAAACGGTCGGGCTGGTTTATGCCGCCGGTCGGATTCGTGTAGGGGTATGGGAATCCCAATCGGCCAGCGGACTGCGGTCGTTCTCTCTTTACTCCTCGTCCTCTCCGGTGTCACACCACTCCTCGGCGTCTCGGCGACGACGAACCAATCGTCCCAACTCGGACGGGTCTCGCAACTCGGCCAGTACAAAGTGTCCATCGACAATGCGACCATCCGAACCTGGGTGTTACGAAACGTGACGGTGACGAACGCGACGGTCGATTCTGTGCGCGTCCGTCGGCTCCGCGTCGATGGTGAGGTTCGGCGGAACGTCACCTTGCGAAACGTCTCCATCGCCGAACTCGAGATCGAAAACGGAACGTTGAACAACGTCACCGCGAACCGAATCGTCGTTCGAAACCGCTCGATTCTCGACCTGCCGGGTGGTGACCTCTTCGACCCCGACGTGAAAAACCGCGTCATCAATCGCACCGTGCTCGCCGACGTGACGGTCGAAGGTGCCTCGTTGGATCAATTGACGATAGCGAATCTGTCCGTGCAGAATGCGGACGTTCCGGAGCGATCTGAGGAGTCGGTCGTCCCGCCAGCCGTGACCGACCCCGGTTCGGAGCCCCGGCCAGCGGTCGTCATCAGGAACGGAACCGTCGAGTCAGGGACCGTTCGGAACGCGACCGCCGGAAACTGGTCGGCTGGCGAGGTTGACCGTGGCCAACCGGCAGGGTAGACGGCAGATATCGTCTCTGGTCGCTCCCTGGCGCGCAATATAACCGAATCCCGACGAGATGGCCACTGGCTCACTGGTTCGGCTCTATCTGGCATTGTATCGCGTCAGCGAAGGCTCTGCTCGAGTTGCGTGTGAGTGAGGAGTGAAAAAGCCACTCGGTTGGTCAGTTCCCGACGCTCGTCCGCGACGGATCGAGTGGGTCGATCACTCTTCGATCTATTCCGCTTCGTCGTCTCCGCCTTCGAGTTCCTCGCCTTCTGCTTCGAGTTCCTCGACGATCTCGTCTTCGTCGACGTCGACGTCTTCGAGGGCTTCTTCGATGTCGCCGCCGCCCATGCCCATACCGCCCATGCCGCCCATCATGCCACCCATGCCGCTGCCGTCGATGGTCTCCTGAACGATGACACGATCGAGTTCGAGGCGGTCGATGACGTCCTGTGCGATCTGCTGTTTCTGGAACATCCACTGCTGGTTCATCGAGAGCTGCGGCGTCGCCTCGATGTAGAGCGTCTCCTTTTCGACCGTCTCGGTCTCGACTTCACCGTCTTCGTCTTCGACTTCTTCTTCGACCTCGTCCGTCTCGATCCACATGTCGAGGTCGGCGTCGATGTACATCGAGAACAGGCCTTTGGCCTTCTCTTCGGCATCTTCGACCTCGTCGACGATCTCGTACTCGTATTCTAAGTCTTCGCCAGCGAGCGGGTGGTTGAAGTCCACGCGCGCGCGGCCGCCAATGATGGTCTCGACGTAGCCCTGCTGGCCGTCGACGTTGACTCGCGCACCGGGGTAGCGTTCGTCTTCGTCGATCTTGTCGGCGCTGACGGTGCGAACCTGCTCGTTGTCGTATTCGCCGAACGCGAGTTCGACGGTTACGGAGCCTTCGTCACCGGCTTCTTTGCCGTAGATGTCTTCTTCGACGTCTTCGAAGATGTGGCCTGCGCCCAGGACGATGGTTCGTGGGCCGAACTCGCGGCCTTCGGCTTCGACGTCTTCTTCTTCAGCGACGTCGGCGCTGGTCGTGTCCACGAGGTCGCCGTCTTCGACAGTTCGTGCCGTGTAGTCGAGGCTGATGAAGTCGCCTTCCTGCAGTCCGTCTTGCGTTTCCGTCTCTTCTTCTTCAGCTACTTCTGCCTCTTGTTCGTCACTCATACCCGAAACGACACCCGTTCGCCCCTTAAGAATCACGTTTCGACCGCGAGGCTGGAATCTGGTGATGGGTGAGTTTTACATCGTCGCATTGAGTAGTTCTACCCGATGGCTGCACCCGAATCGGTCGCGTTCCTCGCCGGGTCACCGGAGCGACTACACCTGCTCTGTCATCTTCGCGAGCAGCCCGGTTCGCCGCGCGACATCGCGAACGCTATCGACGTCTCCCATCGGAGCGTCCAGCGAAATCTCTCTGAGTTCGCCGACCGTGGCTGGGTACGAAAGGAGGATGGGAGATACACACTGACCACTTCGGGGGAACTCGTCACGCGAACCCACGAAGGGTACGTCGAGACGATGCAGACGATCTCGGCGTACGACGCCTTCTTCCGACACCTCCCCGACGCAGACCACGCGCCGGACCCTGCGTGGCTAACCGACGCGACACTCGTCACCGCCTCGCCTGAGCAACCACAGGCACCGGTGAACCACTACGTGAAACGGCTGCGCGCACGACAGACCCGGTCGATCAGGATGCTCGCACCCGTGCTGAGTCGCCTCTATCACGACGCGCACGCCGAACTCGTCATCTCCGGTGTCGAGACGGAACTCGTGATGCCGACGGAACGGGTCGAGGACGCGCGCTCGCTCAACCCACTCGAATTTCGAGTGGTCAGTCGCGCGATCGATATCTATCAGTACGACGGACCGGTCGAACTCGGTCTCACACTCGGAGACGACTGGGCACTCGCAGGTGCGTACGACGACGAGGGGCAACTCAGAGCACTCGTCGAGTGTGACGCCCCTGACTTCCTGAACTGGGCCGAAGAGCTGTACCGTCGATACCGTAACGACGCACGCCCGGTGTGACGCCGGCGAAGTCGGCGAGTTCCGAAGGTGGTAACATCCTCCCCGCCCTAAAAGGCAGGGCTTCCCGAGGTTCTGATGTTACTCCCGTCGATTCGGATGGTTGGGAATTTACGGTTCGTGGGCCGACGACCCACTGGCAGTGCCACGCTACCGTTACTCGTTCTCCGTGTGGGATAGCGAGTTACCTATGTATTTTGCGTCGGCTGGCGCGGTCGGCTTACGTTTTGGTTTCGGCAGATCGTCCTGGCAAACACCGAGTCAACTGCCAAGTTTCCGCGCACATCCATCTGAACGAACCAAAAGTGTGTGAGTCTTACCCATGCACGGTGAAAGTAAGCGAAGACGCGCACGGTATCCTCACCATGAAAAACGGGGTTTTAGCGCCCTGCATCGAAGGTGATAAACCACGCCGAATCATTCGCCGGGGTATGGACGTTGCGTTGGGCGGGACCTTTGACCCGGTTCACGACGGTCACCGGGCGTTGTTCGAGCGAGCGTTCGAACTCGGCGACGTGACTGTTGGGTTGACGAGCGACGACCTCGCACCGAAGACCCGGAACGTAGACCGGTACATCCGCCCGTTCGAGGAGCGAAAACGCGACCTCGAAGCCGAACTCCGAACGTTCGCGGACGAGTACGACCGCGAGTTCGAAGTGCGCGAACTCTCCGAGCCGACCGGCATCGCAACCGAATCGAAGTTCGACGTGCTCATCGTCTCACCGGAGACGAAAAACGGTGGTGAGCGGATCAACGACATCCGCGAAGAGCGAGGATACGATACGCTCGACATCGTGGTCGTCCCGCACGTACAAGCAGAGGACGGCGACATCATCTCCAGCACTCGAATCGTCGAGGGCGAGATCGACGAACACGGGAATCTCACGTCCGAGCGCGACGGGCGTGCTGGACGGGATGAACGCGACTAGCGCAAGCGCGGCCTGCGCGACGGACGAACACGCACACCGACCCTATTACGACCACTGACGCAACACGCTTACAACTGACCACGCACAGGTGAACGGAGTCGCGTTCACCACGAGGGCGGTTGCAGTCCTGCTTCTTCGAGGATCGACTTCCATCGTTGTTGGATCGTCAGCCGAGCGACACCCACCGCGTCCGCGACCGCCTGCTGTGAGCGCTGGTCGCCCTCGATGAGCGACCCGGCGTAGAGGCTGGCCGCCGCGACCGCGCGTTTCGACCGCTCTTCGGGGTCGTCTACGTCGGAGATGGTGGTAAGAAAGAGATCGGCCGCGCGCGAGCGAGCGTCAGTCGTGAGTTCGAGACGGTCGGCGGCCTGTTGGAGTTCTGTGAGCCACGATTCGTTTTCGACTTGGTCACGTGCCCGATACACGACGCGAATTTACCGCGCCATCCATCATAAACGCTCGTCCGACGAGAGCGACAGGTTCATATCGCCGACTTAGAAATTTGATATTGCGTGCGGGTAGCCAAGCTAGGCCAACGGCGCAGCGCTTAGGACGCTGTCCTGTAGAGGTCCGCCGGTTCGAATCCGGTCCCGCACATTCTCGGCGAGCGAAATTCGTGAGTAAGGACTACTTCTGAAGTGACGAATCACGCTGTTGTACGCTCCCGTTTTCGCTGAGTGTGAACGCGAAATCGAGCGTCACGGCATCGCTTTGGATCTCGTTTCCGACACTCGTGTCCACGCGCCAGTCCACGACGAGGGAGACCGTCTGACCAGGGTCGAGCGTCGTTACTGCCGAGAGTTCACTGGGTGAGTGTTCGGAGAGCGGGACGTAGGTCGATTCGTTCCCTGCGAGATAGGCAAGAATCGTGCCCTCTGAGTCGACGAGCGTGATACGAACGTCGAGATTGGACGTGAGTTCCCCCTTCGTGGGTGTCCCATCCACACTGCGTTCCGGTTCGGTGCGTCCGTTCTCAAGGGGATTTTCGACGGCAACGTGGAGGACACCCGTGTCGGAACCTGCGTTGGAAACCGAGATTCGACCGCTTCCGGTACTCCCTGGGACGACGTTTTCCACGTCAACCACCCTCGAATCCGTTTCGTTGCCACCGAGCGAGAGCACGGGCCATTCGTCGTGTTCGTCGGAACGCTTCGAAGCCGTGTTCGTCACATTGAAACGATAGCTAGCAACCGCCGTTTTCCGGGTAACTTCGGTTCCGTCCGCGTCGTGCAACACTGCTGTCACTGCCACCGCGCCGTGGCGGGTACGGGTTTCATCGTCAGTTCCGACACTGAACTCGTTTGCCCGTGGCCCCGTCGCGTAGACTTGCCGTGCGCCGAGCGCATCGCCGAGGGAGATGGCCGTTCCAGCGGGCGACACGGTGACGCGGTGTGTCTCTGTCCACCCCGACGAGGGCGTCCACGTCTGGACCACCAGCGTGACTGCAGCAACGGTCGTCGCTTCTGTCCACCGAACCGAGCCCGTAAGGTCTCCAGTAACGAGGCTAACCTCGCCGGTCGGGTTGTGAACGGTCACGGGATCGGTCACCGCGAGCGAGAGTGTGATGGTCGGACGACTGGTCGCCGCACGTTCGGGGGCGGCCTGCGTACCTTCAGTAGATGTGGTGGATGGAACCGCCGTCACCGCCGGTTCCGGCGGACGAGGAATCGATGGGTCCCCGCTTGCCGAGTCGGCGAAGGCATCGTTCGGGAGCACGCGAAGCAGTCCAAAGCCCGTCATCGAGAGGACGATGATGACGATAACGGCGACGATGACTGTCTGCCGTGATTTCATCCCGGTGAACCGTGCTACGATGTGCTGGATCACGCAACCCACCCACGATACCGAACCGATAGCCGGGGAAGAACCTGTTCGAACAGCCCATCAGCGTGAGTCTCGGAGTTTTGTGTGGACACTTCTATATGATCTTCGACAACTCGCGAACCGCTGAATCTGCTGTGGTAACAGGGCCTGACGGTTCCACCAAAGGACGACATAGTATTGATATATGTTATTATATCTAATATTACATCTAACTTTGGATTCACAAGCTCGTTGTCGAGCCGTCAGTCGTCATGAGAGTCTGTGTAAATCTTCGTCTTGCTTCGACGTACTGTAACCGTCGTTCCATCGGTCACTGTGACGTGGAAGTCACGGCACGCCTGACGAGGGCGGCGTCAGTAGAAAGGGTTGGCGTGGCCTTCATCTGAAAAATAAAGTCGTAATCCGTTACTGAATTGTAACCGACCAATCAAATTAGTGGCTACGTAGCAAACAACTACATGACGTGAGTTCCGTCACATCGGTTGCTCTTCGATGAGCATGAGGCGACGCGTCTGATATGCGCTCATCGCGAACACGGAGAGAGCGATTGCAAGTGCGACGACGCCACTGGCGACGAACAAGGGATAGTACCCAGTCGTCGCAGCAAGGCTAGCGAACAGCACTGGTCCAGCCGCTCGTCCCAGGAACGTCGTGCTGTTGCGCAGGCTGAGGGCGCCGCCACGAAGGCCGGACGAGACGAGGTCGCTGATCGCTGCGTCGACCGCTGGCATCGAAAGACCCAGGCCAGTGCCGAACACCACCATCGAAAGCGTGATACCGACCGGCGATGGAGCGGCCCACGCGCCAAACAGGCCAACCGCATAGCACGCGAATCCAGTTGCGATGAGACTGTAGTTGGAGAGGTAGCGCGCGAACCATCCGTTCTTCGCGGAGACGATCACGGACGCCGCTTCTGCGACTGCGAGAACGAGCCCGATGAGCATGGTCGACATGCCGTAGTTCCCTTCCAAGAGGAACGGTAGTATCGTGATGACAGCGCCGAACAACAGTAGTTCGGTCATGCAGGCCGCACCGTAGAGGACGAGCGCATCCACACCGCTCAGCACGCTAACGGCGCGGCGAAGATAGGCGATGCCCTGTGAATCTCGCTCGTGGGAAGGTTCTTCGAGATGTTTGACTGCGTACAGTCCGAGTGGGAGGCCAGCCAGGTAGACGAGATACGGCACGTTCCACGCCATCGTCGCGAGCACACCACCGACGATCGGGAAGGTTGCAGCGCCCGCTGAAAGGACTGCATTGTTCAGCCCGAGGACGGTGTTTCGCTGCGTGCCCTCGAACGTGTCGCCGATGAGTGTCACCGTCGTGATGAAGATTCCAGCTGCGGCAGTACCGCCGATGATACGGAGTGCGAGCACAGCCTCGTAGCTCGGCGCGAACGCGATCGCGCCGCCGGCGAGGCTGAATACGACGAGGCACCCGATGAGAACGGTACGGCGACCGATTCGGTCGGCAAGCATGCCGATGAACGGCGACAACACGATACCCGTGATGAAGTAGGTGCTGATGAGCAGACTCGCCTGCGCGTCGGAGATCGCGAACGCATCGCGGAAAGCGGGTAGCGTCGGGCTGATCAGGGGAACGCCAAGTGGCGCTAACAGAGTCGCCGCGAGGACGATCTGCACGGTCGGTGATTTCCATGGGGAATTCGTCTGTGATTCGGTGTCGGTCGGTGAATGAGTCGGTGTCGGCATCGGGATTCTCCTGGATTGCAGTTGGTCGATTCGCTCGATATCGACCCGCCAGACGCACGTCCGCACGTCGAGTGACGCGATATGGCACGTCGACCATCAACGGGCGTGTCCTGTACTAGACTGAACGACAGCACGGTCGTTAGCCTCATCTGTCAACAGTGCAGTCGTCGCTTGAAACCCGTCTCACGGCGTGAGACGCGACATCACTATGTTGGTTGGTGACTAATCTCATGCATGGTGGGGAGCGACGAGGAAACCAAAGGCCGGATGCGCACGGGTGTGACCGAAGACGAAAGCGCGTCTATTCTCGATGAACTGTTTCAGACACACCTCGAGCTCCGGACGGTCGGTGACGAACTGACTGACTCGAAACGACAGAGCAGTGCTGATGACATGATCGACGTCATTCGGCACGCCTCGGTGCTCGAAGCACTCTTTCACGCACCACTCGACCGACGTGAAATCGAGGCGAGACTGGACGTCTCCCGCGCGACCAGCCATCGCTTCACCCGGTGGCTTACTGACCACGACCTCGCTCGAAAAGTAGATAGTCGATTCGAGTTGACGGGATATGGCCAAGTAGTCGCTGAAGAGGTGGTACGCTTCGAGCGAAACCTCGTTACTGCGCATCGACTCGCGCCGCTCCTCGACTCGATCTGCGAGAGCCATCAAGAGTTCGTCGTCGAACCATTCGCCGACGCGACCGTGACGGTCGCGACCCCAGATAATCCGTATCAACCGGTACAACGATTCCTTTCGCTCGTCGAGGAATCATCGACATTCCGTGGCTTCAACACGACGCACATGGTGCCACTCTCCCTCGATACGTTCCACGAACGGCTGTTCGAAAACACTGAGACGGAACTCATCTCACTGCCAGATACAGTGGAGCGTCTCGTCGAGACGTATCCAGATCGGGCGACCAGTGCGCTCGACCGTGGCCATCTCAAACTCCGGGCGCGTGAAGCATTTCCGTACGGGCTCGCCATCTTCGACGATCGCGTCGGAATCGGTGGCTACGACGAGAAGACCGGTGTCCTCAAGGTGTTCGTCGACTCCGATACGGCGATCGCCCGCAAGTGGGCCGAACGCGTCTATGCAGTCTATCGAGACCGGTCTGAATCGATGGTCGAACCAGTGTCCCACGACTGAAGGCGGTGAACGGCGAGCGCCGAACCTGCAATCAGGTGAAATCTATTTCGGTAACTTCTCCTACAGAAATGTAATTCAGATTATGTTTATGGTGATAGCTGTCCACCGTTCATCTGTGATGAGATCGATACCAACACAGTTGCCAGGACGGCAACAGACCCCCGACTCGACGCAGAGCTTTCGCAAAACGATGGTGGGATGGGCCATGCTGTATCTGGCACTTCTCACTGTGCTACTGGTCGACTCCTACCCCGTCTTGATCGGTGGTGGGGTCGTGGTTGCAACCGCGACGTTGACCGCTGATGAGGCGCACATAGCGGATTGGCGAGTTGGGTTGCGTGTCCCTCACCGTGGTTCCGATGATTCGCGGAATTCGAACCGAGCACCACCTTCTGCGCTTTCTGAGAGTGAAACAGCCAGGCCGTGAGCATCTGCGATTCGGCTCACGATTGCAAGCCCGACGCCGCTCCCACCATAGCCCGTCGAAAACCCGTGGTCGAACACTTGCTCTCGAATCTCTGGCGGGATACCAGTTCCCGTATCTTCGACGTAGAATCCCTTATCGGAGGGGCCGACTCGGACAGTTACGTCAGACCCGCCGTGGCCGACCGCGTTCCGGAACAGGTTCTCGAAGAGCCCCTGAAGGTGGTTCTTGTCTCCGATTATCGTTCCGTCCTCGGTCGAAAGCGTCGCCGACCGTCTATCGATCATCTCCCACGCTTCGTGAGCGACCTCGGTCAGCGAGACGGGTTCAGGGTCGTCGATAGGGTCACCGTGCCGGGCGAGAGCCGTCAGACTCGTCGTGAGTTCGTTGATCCGTACCAGTGCCTCCATGACGGCATCGAACTGTGATTCGTCCCCTGTTTCCCGATACAGTTCGAGTCGCCCTTGCGCGACGTTCAGAGGGTTCCGAAGGTCGTGCGACACCATGCTGGCAAACTGATCGAGGCGCTCGTTTTTGTGTTCGAGTTCCCGCGCCATCTCACGTTCTTCGGTAACTGCTTGGGTGACCAACACTCCAAATGGGTCACCGTCGATGGTCGTCGGGCGTGTCTCGATGTGATGAACCTCCTCAGCGTAGTCGATGTCGAATGAACGAGATTCGCCGTCAAGCGTCGCACGAAGTTCCGGTTCGAGGACACGAACTGTCTCCGCTGGAAATAGTTCCGCTACCGATTTTCCGACCATGTCGGCAGTGGCGCGCTTGGAGAAGGGAAGGATTTCAGGGCCGATGATCCGATACCGTAAATCTGCATCGAACAGTACCAATACTCCGTTCGGAAAGCGATCGATAAGCGTCCGATGACCGGTGTGAGATATCGGATCGGGAGGTTTCTTTTGATCAGTCATAACTTTCCAGATACAGTCTGATTGCTTATAGCTTCCCTCCGGTGTGTCGTCCAGCACATACACCAGCACTGTGTGGGACTCCTCATCGAGCGTTTTCTGGATTGCTGGTGCGGAGACCTCGTGCGTGATCGGGAACGAGGCCATCATGATCGCATCTCTTTCTCGAACGGTTCTCGAAGCACACCGGAACTTTCGACTCGTGATTCGAATCGTCTCAAACCGACGTGTAGGCTCTGTATACCCTGTTTCAGGTGGCGTATAACAAATTCTCACTTCGACATACTGCTCGGTGAGACGATGCTTACCGAGAACTCAATGACGAAGCAAACGCATCCGATAGCCGATCAAAGACACACGATATCGATCAGCAGTCGCAGGAGGTCGATAGCGTGAGCGAATCGTCGATCCTGACTCGACGCCGATTCTGCGAGTCAGCGGGTGCGGTTGGCCTCTCGATGCTCGGGTCGAGAGCCGCTGCTCGGTCGACGAATGGACGAGTTGTCTTCATCTATGATGACTCTCCAGAAGAGGATTACACACAGATTTATCCGGTTCATCGACGCGAAGGGGTTCCTGGCTGTATCGCTGCGGTTTCTGGCCGTATCGGTCACTCTTCCTGGCTCTCGCCGAGTCAGTTACGAGAGATGGAAGGGGAAGGCTGGGAAATCATGTCACATTCGGTTCGCCACCGGGCACTGGGCGAGATCACGGTCACACGTGATATCGAACCGGGAGAGAGGAAGGTATACGTGGAGTCGAACTTCCATAAACGTGTCTCCGGTGACGAGATTCTGCTCAGTGACGGGCAACGGACGGAAACATTTACCGTTGCAGATGGGGGCGAAGATTCGCGAGGGAAATATCTACTGGCCGAGAAACCACTTCGGACAGCCTTCAGGGCACAGGATGGTGTCACCGAACGCTATACCGATGACTTACTACGAAATTCTCTGGCCGAATCGAAGCAAACGCTCGAAGACTTCGGTGTCGAGATATCGAGTCTCGTGCTTCCATTCGGGCAAACGCGCGGCCGTGTCCAAGAACTCGTTCCCGACTACTACGACGTGCTTGCGAACGAACATCACGGTGGATTCAATGTCCGTTCGACACTCGATCCCTACCACCTCGGACGGACTGTTTTTCGTGAAGGGTCGTTGACCGCCGCGGAGATCGGACACTTTCTCGACCGAGTTCGGGAAGAAAGTGCCCTCGGAATATTCGTCGGCCATAGTCGAGCCAAACAGCTCACACCGTCTCGTGTTCGGGCGACAATCCGACTGGCAAAAGAGCGAAATATAGAAATTGTAACGCTGCGAGAGGCGCTTTCCGAATTCGGCGTTCTCCCGACAACAGCAACTAAGACGGCTCCAACGACAACGTCTACGACCACTTCTCTCACAGGATCATCCACGGTTACATCGAACACTCCGTCCACTACAGGGTCAGTCGCCGCGAACGCATCGCCTTCGGTGAACCATCTTGGTGTCGCAACTCTGCTTGGCGCACTCGGTCTCGGTGTTCTCAACTACACTCGTCGTCGATAGAGGCCACCGCTTCGATCGTCGATGGAGAGATATCGTTCGTGTGGACGATTCTGTTCACTCCTCCCAGATGAGGGACGTAGAACTCATACCACCTCGCGACACTGTCATACGATGGGGACACCACCATTACAATTCGATCGTCGGGACGTCCCCTGTGACAGTATCTGCTGCTTCAAAGGCCTGTTCTAGATTCCACTCAGGCAACCGGATACGAAGGCTCCGTGTTGCGCGTTCACTGGCTTCTGACCAGGATTCTCCTTCCTGAATATCACTTCCAAGGTGGACACCAGAACTGCCTCGAAGGAAGATTCGAATCCGGATGTCGAGTTCGACCAGTAAATCTGTACTCCGGTCGAGGTCGAACGTGACCGGTTCGAACTGGTATTCATCCGAACGGTCGAATACCTCCTCTGCGTTGGAACGAGCGAAGAGCCGATTTCCGACGAGTCGCTTCGAGTATTGACCGGTTAGTTCAGCAGATGCGACTAATCGCTCTGGTTTGCCAAACGAACCAGCAAAGACACGTTGACGCCCCCACACACTCGCCATGGCAGTCGGACTTGGCCGCCATCGCCGATTTTTATACTTCCCACCGGTACTTCCGGTCACGAGGCCGTCGATGATCGCAATCGGGCTAGAGATGGCAGACGACCAGTGGGGCATCCGATGTCGCCGGAGCCAGTACTGCCCGATCAACCCGGCGCTATCCTGCGAAAGCGGCCGTCCTTTCTTATGATTCCAACTGTGACTCCAGCCACCCCAGAACGAAAATAAATCCGCTCCTACCGGTGTTATCTTCAGGCGGCCCGCCGCGGTTCCACCCGTTGCGAGTTTCGTTATTTTTCCGGATCCCCAGGCCTCGCGCGGTTCCTCTTTGCCCCAGAAGGTAGTTTGCTCCAACCGCATCGTTCCCCCGGCCATAGAGATACTTAAACTCGAGAGGAGATAAAATAGTCGCCAACTTTCTTGATCGCCTCTATCGTCGCTAGCCCTCCTCTCGATACCGTTTTCGTCTCAGGTGAGTTTTCACCTAGAAATTTCAGTTCCGTGGTGGGGGAAGTGGTAGTGTCGGTGTCTCCCGTTCGCTGCCGAAGACGAACCGCATGAGACGTTGGACGAACTTGCCGAGTCGCTCCAAGAGCGCAAAGACGTTCTCCGGCCTCGGTGTCGAAATTTCCGCTGATGGTGGATAGAGCTCGTTGTGCTTGACGCCGTAGATATCGAATGAATCTTCATCTAACTCGTCTGGCTCGAAATGTTGCTCTTCGATTTTATCAGGAAGTTGCTGCCGTCGCCATCTTCTGAGCCAACTGCTGAGCAGGAGTGTCCCACCGAGGAGTATGAGGACACCGAACACTCCGTGGTGAACGGAATAATTGCTGTCGGCTCGTGACTCTTCGACCTTGGCAGTCACTGAGTTCACGTTCATACGGCTAGGGAGGGTGTTTGAGGATATAGCGTTACCTCCGGGATACACAGCGATATTATAGCTGATGAAACTATGAAATCCCGGAAACCCTCGTATGTTTCATCCACACCGGATCGACAGCAGGTGGCCCAAACTGTCGATCGATGATTTTCGCTCGATTAGCGAGTAGCATTGCAAACTGAAAATCCCACGATCAGGATGCATCGGTGGTCACCCCGAGACATCACGTATCAGGATGGGCCTCGAAAACGGCCTCACCGAGAGTGTCCTTGTGACCCTCGTTTGGCCCTCCGGCGAGTGTGAGTAATCTAGCATCGCGAAGATAGCGTTCGACATGTCGTTCCGCAGTATAACCGATTCCACCGTGGAGTTGCATCGCATCGTTTGCGTTGTCGACGGCGGCCTGTGTTGCATAGATCTTCGCCATGCTGAACTCCCGGGATGTCTCCCGACCCCGGTCGGCGAGCTCGGCTGCACGGAGCGTGAGCAGACGGGCCGTATCGACCCGTGTCGCCATCGTGCCGACTACCCACCTGACGCCTTGGAAATCGGCGATGGGCTGGTCATACTGTTCGCGCTGGTTCGTGTATTCTACTGTATCATCAAGTGCAGCGCGGGCGATGCCTACACCACGAGCGGGGACGTTCACGCCGGTCGTGATCTCACTGCGTTGGAGATACGCTTCACCCTCCTGTCCAACCATTCGATCGGTTGGAATCCGTACGTCAGAGAGCGTCGCTTTCGGTGATTTCACCGTGTTCGCGCCAAGTGTGTCCCACACTTTCTCCACCTCGAATTCGTCTGTGGGGACGAGAAACGCGCTGATGTTGTGTGGGGCATCAGCATCAGGGCCGGTTTTTGCGTACGTGAGGACATAATTGGCATGGAGAAAGTTAGTGATCCATCGCTTGTGACCATTCAAGACCCATACATCTCCCTCTCGCTCGGCGGTCGTTTCCATCTCCAATTTGTTGCTCCCAGCGTTCTCTTCACTGAGTCCCAGGGCACCGACGGTATCAAATGATGCCATCGCCGGGAGATACGTTTCCCTTTGTTGGTCGGTTCCAAATCGCTCTATGACTGTTGCTACGCCGAGGTGGAGTGCGAGCGCGCTCGCCACGGGCATGAGCGCAGCAGCCAACTCCTCGATCAGGAGCACGAGCTCGACCAGCCCCTCTCCCATCCCACCGTATGCTTCAGGAAGCGTGATGCCGGTGTATCCTCGCTCGGCCAACTCGTCGAGAATCGTGCCAGGATACTCCTCGTTCTGGTCAAGTTCGATAGCACGTGGCTTGATCGTCGTCTGTGCATATTCACGGACGTCGTCACGGAGAGTTTGCTGGGCCCTGGTGAGTTGAAGTCTCATCTGTCGTCCCTCAAACCATCCCCAACGATGACGAACTAATATCTTCGCCTCAAATTTATGATATTGTGTCTGGGATATGAGAAGTGTTGACTATCGTGGGTTTAGAGAGTAAGGCGAGTGATAGCGATTGACAGATAAAGTCACAGCATGATACCATTAGTGAAATAAAGCAAACTCTTCAAAAATGAGTAACATTCATACAAAACGGTTGCAATATCAGATTGAGGGAACGAATCGGTATTTGTCACATGTGGTGATCTGGACCATCGCCACGAAGACTTGTCTGCTTGATCCCTCGCAGACAAGGCACCCACTTCTGTGCCTCGTCGTTCAGGAGGTTCATCGTCAAATCGATGTTGTTGATCTCTCAACGTTACAAGATGGGATCGCAGGCTGCACACTCGATTCCGTCATCGCTCGTACTCGGACAAGGGAAGACGCTCGTTTCGACTTCGGTTTACTACCCGTATCCAGGATATTGCACCCGAAGACACCGTTAGCTAGCGTCTTCGCATTTTTCAGGAAGGCTTACTTCTTCAACGTTTGTTATCTCAAAGCGTGCACCATCGTCTCCCCCGGATGTGATGGTAACTTCCCAGTCGTGTGCATCCACAATCTGATCGACGATAGCGAGTCCGAATCCAGTGCCATCGTCGGCGGTCGTATAGTCTGAATCGAAAACGCAGTCACGGTCTGCCAGTGGAATTCCCGGACCCGTATCCTCGATGAACAAACCTGTGCTGATGGTTCCGACCCGAACAGTGACGTCGTGACCACCGTGTCGAACCGCATTTGAAAACAGATTTTCGAGCAGTTGCTGGAAGCGGCTCTCGTCGGCGAGGATGGTACAGTCACAGTTTACGTCCAAGGTTGCCTCAGCTGTTTCGACGTTCTCCCACGCCTGTTGGGCGACGGTGTCACAACGCACCGGCTTCGGGTCGTCGACGACTCTGCCCTGTTGAGCGAGCGTCAGCACGTCCTCGAGGATGTTCTCAAGTCGAGAATGGGCGTGTTCGACCTTCTCGAAATAGGAATCATCACCTGTCTCTTTGAGGATATCGAGGTAGCCGGTCGCAACGTTGAGGGGATTCCGCAGGTCGTGTGAGACGATACCCGTGAAGTTCTCCAGTTGGTCGCGCTGACGAGTGAGCTCTTCCGTTCGTTCGTGAAGTGTCTGTTCACGCTCGATGCGGGCGAGGGCCTCGCTCGAGTGCAAGACGAGGAGTTCGGCGAGCTCGACATCGTCGCTCGAGAAGAACCCGACCTCCTCTGCCACTGCCTGAAAGACACCGTAATTACCGATCGGAACGCTGATACCTGAACGGTACTCACCGCTCGTGTTCGCTTCTTCGACCTCGCGAATATCGTCGGTGAGTTGTGACATACCAGTTCGGTACGTCTTCCCCGCGATTCCTTCATCAATCGACATATTCGCCGTGTTTTCGAGCGGGATATTGCTCGAGATAGCGCGTGTCTCTAGGATGCCGTTCGATTCGAGGTCAACGACACAGATGTCGAAATCGAGAATGCGCTCGGCCGCATCGACGGTCAATTCACAAACCGCTTGCTTGGTCTCACACGTCACCATTCGCGTTGCAACTTCGTGGAGTCGCTCGATCTTCTGATTACTCTCTCGGAGTGCTTTTTGCGCACGGGATCGTGCTTTGACGCGCTCGACACGCTCGAGTGCGGCTGTCGTGTTCGCAGCGAGCATCTCTGCAAAGTACACGTCGATGTCGTCGAACGTCCGTGGTGTCGTCGAACCGATATTCAAAACCCCCTTCTCCCCGAGCGGGAGAATGATCTCACTTCGTATCTTGGTCGCCGCATTGTAGACGTTCGATTCGTCCCTGAGATCATCATACACCTGCGGTTCACCTGTCGCGAAAACTTTCCAAGAAAGGCTCGTCCCTTCACTGTAGGTCGGTAACTCGTCGACCAGTTCGTCGCTCTCTTTCGTCTGTGCGACCGGGGCGAGCGCGTCTTTCTCTTCATCGTACAGCCAGAGGCCCATCAATGGCAGATTCAACACTGTTCGGGCGGTTTCAGCAGCGATCACACAGACCTCACGCTTCGTCGATACCTCCATCAGACGTCTTCCAGTCCGTTGGAGTCCCTCGAGTACTTGTTCACGTTCGATCCGCTCAAGAGCGGATTCTGCCGTCGCGGCGAGCAGCCCAACCGATTCGAGCAGCGTTCGTTCATCCTCTGTGTACTCATCTGCTGAAGTGATGAGAACACCATGTCTGCCGAGTGGATAGAGATACGCAGTTCGAGCCCACTGAACCGGATCGGTCGGTGTCTCGGTGGAATCGATGGCAGCGAT
This sequence comes from Haladaptatus rarus, assembly GCF_054177585.1. NCBI lineage: Archaea > Methanobacteriati > Methanobacteriota > Halobacteria > Halobacteriales > Haladaptataceae > Haladaptatus > Haladaptatus rarus. The sequence continues at coordinate 23,985 of NZ_JBPEHG010000001.1, forward strand.
GTGTGGGGCTTGCCGTTCGTACACCTCGCGAAACAGACCGTCATCGTCCGTCAGCACCGGCGTTCCATCGAAGAGCGTCTTGACGTCCTGACTCAAGGCGAGCGGTTCGAGAACATCTCTCGATTCGTTGAAGAGATACACACCGCTGCGGTTCAGACCTAACACAGTCTCGGCCGCATCGACGACGATTGTGCCGACAGCGGCCATATCGGTTGCATCTTTCACGTGTCGTGCCACGCCGTGAATAGCAGCGACTCGATCGCCATCGTGTGCATGCGACGTAGCATCATCGCATTCTTCGACGACCGGTGTTTTCTGTAGTTTCCTCTCCTGCCCTCCGACCTGAGATCGTGGTTGTTCGACCGCAGTGATGATACGATCCGCTAACACGGCGTAGTCCTTCTCGATCGTCTGCTTTCGGAGATAGTCAGTGACGCCCGCAGCAAGCACCTCTCGGGCAACGTTCCTGTCCTCGTTCCGTGTGAAGATGAGAAACGGAAGTGCTGGGTCGTCGTTGGCGACGTCGGCAAACAACGCCAGCCCGTCCGTCTCTGGGAGGTCATACTCGCTAACGATACAGTCGATATCATGATTCGCAAGGTGAGAAAGACCGTCCGCAGCTCCGCTGGCTGTGCGAACGGTCAGTACGTCGTTCGCACGCTCGAGCGCAGTACTGACGAGAGTGCTTTCGTCCCGGTCATCATCGATATACAGAACCTCGATCGATGTGGTGCCCGGCATATTCATGTCGAGTGATTAGTAGGATAGTAGATAAATATTCGTACATTGGGTGATATTTGGATATGTAGGTTTGTGAATCGATCTGTATTATCGGGGTTTGATTCTACTACGCTACTGGTCACTGCCGGATGCAGGGAATGTATCGCTCGTGAAAAGAAATCAGAGAGCCGCCCCGACCTCCGAGCTTTGAGCCGGTGACGAGTCAGAAGCTCCGTTGGGTGGTTCTGTCCGGGGGAGGTCGATAGTAATGACACTGCCGGTCGAGCTATTCGTTTCGACCGACAGGTCACCATTCGATGCATCGACGATCCAATACGTGAGCCAGAGACCGAGGCCGCTCCCGTGCTCTAAGGCCGTCTCCCGATTATTCCCGAGTGTCGTCACCTCGCTTTCCGGTATTCCCGGACCATCGTCGGTTACGATGATACGAACCGTTTGTCGTCGTAGCTCGACGGTTATCCACACCGATGCTCCGTCTGCGGGATTGTGTTCGACAGCATTCTGAGCGATGTTCTCGACCGCTACCGCCAATTGGTCACGGCCGGTGGTCGTCGCCCAGGCGGCTGGTGGTCCTTCGACGTGAACCGCTGCTTTTGGATGCGACTCGTCCAATCGGTCACCTGCAGCTCTTGTGATTTCGGCGACGTTCACCGTCGTCTGGCGCGTCCGACCCGACCCGATCGTTGCCTGTACGTGGGTTGCTTTCTCACTGATCTCGAGAATTCGTGTCGCAGCTCGGGTGATTGTTTCTGCCTGTTCGCGCTGTTCACCGGAGAGATCCGACCGTAACATCTCACTATACCCGGTCACCACGTTGAGTTCGTTCCGAATGTTGTGTCGGAGAACCCGATTGACGACCGAGAGACGCTGCTCGTGATCACGGAGAATCTGGAGTGACGTGATGTCACGGAGGAGAATGTAGTGGCCAACGGTTTCCCCTCGGAAGTCAGTGAGTGGTATCGTCGAGATGCGAGGCAATAGTAGCTGATCGAAAACCAACGCATAGAGCTACGAGAATGCAAAGCTCAGCACCAGAAAGCTCCCGAATTCGTGTCTCCGCACGACCGACTTCCACACGCTCATTGATGATAGCTGAATAGTTCAACATATCTATCAATTCCGAAAGAGATCCTCTGGTACGATGCGGTGGTCTCTCGGGAGAGCACAGCACGCAGTGACATTCATAGTCGCGAGTAGCTCGTCTACAACGACCGAGAGGCCGCCAGCACGCCGAAAAATCGAGTAGTCGGTTAGCTCTCTAGCGTTGCGTCGAGTGTGATGTCAGGCCCGGCAAGCGCCTTCGAAACCGGACAGTTCTCCTTGGCTTGCTGGGCGAGGTCATCGAAGGTGTCGTCGTCGATGTCGGGAATCGAAGCCTCCAGTGTCAGGTCGATGCGCGGAATCTCGAACCCGCCGCCGTCGGCTCGGTCGAGGTGGACATCCGCCGACGTGTGGAGTTGGTCGGGTGTGTACCCCTCCTCTTCGAGGAAGGCCGTCAACTGCATCGAGAAGCAACCGGAGTGGGCAGCGCCGATGATCTCTTCGGGGTTCGTCCCCGGCTCGTCTTCGAAGCGGGTCGGGAACCGGAACGTTCCCTCTATCTCGCCGCTCTCGGTCTCGAAGTCACCGCTTCCGTCCTTTCCACCTTGCCACGTCGTTTCGGCTTGTCTACTGGTCATTGCGGACTGAGATACGAGCGCCGTCCGTATGGAAATACCGGCCACGCGAAATCGGAGTTCTCCAGTCGCATAGCTATCCCGACACCGGTTGTTGATTTTTTGCCCAACACGTATTTCCTCCGGTGGCGAATTCCAGCAAAGTATGCACGAGGCTCATGAACCTCGCCGATGCCCGATCAGACGGCGCTTCCTCCAGGTGGGGGTCGGTTCGCTCACAGCGGGTGTGGCAGGATGTACAGGGAACGGCTCGTCGAACGACACGACGACCGACATTCCGACCGAAACACCGACCGACACCGTAACAGAGAATTCGACAGAGTCCTCGACGAAGACACCCGGGGCGCCACCGTCTCCAGACGACTGGTCCACATATCGGGGTACGCCAGCGAAAACGAGCAGTGTTCCTGGTTCCGAGGGGCCGACAGCACCCGCTGTAGCCCGCTGGCGATTCGACGCCGGGACCTTCGTCTCGTCGTCACCAGTGATCGTGGATGGGGTCGTGTATGTGAGTGCCGCTGATGGGAACGTCTACACGCTCGACGCAGACTCGGGCGAGAAACGGTGGGCGTTCCGCCCGGAGGGTGACATCACCGCAGACTGCACGCCTGCCGTGGCCGACGGCACCGTCTACGTGGGCGCAAACCGATGGCTGTACGCTCTCGAAGCGCGGTGACCGGTTCATCGCTTGAATCCGTCCAGTCGGGGAACCCACACGCTTACAACTAGCTCGAACGAGTACGCACGAATCCACACTTTCGTCCATCAGCGGCTATCGCGTGAGCCATCAGATGTATCGCGCATGCGTTCGGTGAAGTCCCAACTGTACACCCGCCTCGGCGTGAGACAGAGCACTACCTCCTCTCGGTCGGTCGAGAGGAGGCGACGAGCGAGACCGGAGTCGGTTCCACCAAGATACCGTTCGATAAGGTCTCGAAGAAGTTCCTTCTCGGTGTCTGGTTCGATACTCACCGTGCCATTTCCACGAATGCCGCGGTAAGGTGGGTCGTTCGTGGACGCTTCGAACGCAACGTCGGAATCGTGCTGGAGATATCGGACGATATCTGCCTGCTTCGATGTCGCACAGAAAAGACGCTCATCGCGGTACGTAAACCAGAGCGATACCATCCAGAGGTGTCCGGACGGCGTCGTGCATGCCAGTCGAAGTGGTATCGTCGCTCGTTCGAGGAACTCTTCGGCTTCTTCCTGTGACCAGGCACCAGTGAATGTCACCATGTGAGAGACAGACTACGAGCTCCAACCCGATAGCTACTGCTCTCGAATACGGCTCCCGCAAACACTCCCTGTGCACAGAGCGACGCGCGCTCGACCGAAATCGATCAGCGAGGGGGTCTCGTCAATCGCGTGATGTCGGCGACGTTCCTCTGATACCATCTCCTGGTTCGATGTAGTCGGACTGTTTTCACCCGTCATCGGAACGAGAGTCCACGAAATCGCCGTCGACTCCCGGTTTCGTCACGCTGGCTTAGTGACGGGCAGCGCATCCAGCAGTGCGTCGATCTCGTCTTTGGTGTTCACCGCGTGAACCGAGACGCGGAGGGCACCGATGAGTGGAATCGCGCGGACGATGATTCCCTCGTCAGCGAGTTGCTCGACGACCGCTTTTGGGTCGTCCACGTCGATAGCTACGAGTCCGGACTCGAAAGTGCGTGGACTCAGGAGGTGCTCGTCCGGGATTCCCCGTTTCAGTCTGTTCGTGAGTCGCTCGATGCGAGCCTCGATACGGTCGATGCCGACTCGCTGAATTCCCCGAATCGCCTCTGCCAGCGCGACGTGCGGGACTGGCGACGCAGACCCCACCTCGAACCGGGGTGCGCCACGCTTGAATCCGATGTCGGGACTGCCGGGTTCATCGACACTGCGGTAGCCGACAGTTCGCGGCTCGAGCTGGTCGGCGAAGTCCTGGTCGACGTACAGGAACCCGCCGCCCCACAGGCCGAGGAGCCACTTGTGACCGGCTGCTGCGACGGCATCGGCACCCCACTCCGAGACGTCCATGGCCGTCTGTCCAGGCACCTGAACTGCATCGACGAGTGCTCGCGCACCGGCATCGTGAGTGATCTCGACCAGGTCGCGCACCGGCAGTTTCGTCCCATGCGTCCACGTGATGGCACTGACGGAAACAAGATCTGCACCGGCCACTGCGTCGGCGAACGCATCGAGGTCGATCCGACCGTCTTCAGTTCCGACGACGCGCACTTCGACACCTTCCTGCTCGAGGCGCCGCCACGGGAGGACACCTGCGGGGTGTTCGAGATCGGTTCGAACGACCACGTCACCCGGTTCCCAGTCGATCGCGCCAGCGATGGCATTGATACCGGCGGTCGTACTCTCGGTGAGTGCGATCTCGTCGGCTTGTGCACCGACGAACTCGGCGACGACCTCACGTGACCGGTCGTAGGTGTCGAAGGCAGTTTCGTACGGCCCGGTGCTGGCCGGTGAGACGTACTCGTGGGTCTCGAGGAACTCCTTTGCTGCCTCGACCACGTGCTGGGGACTCGGGCCGTGGGCACCGAAGTTCATGTACGTCGTCTCCTCGAGTGCGGGGACATCCGCCCGGAGTTCGGTCGGCGTCATTCTGCCTCCCGACCGCCCACCGTGGTGCTCTCTTCAGTAGTCACTTCGACTGTCCGTTCGTGTCCTGAAGCGCCATCTCTCTCATCAACTCGAACCAGTCCCCTCGCAGCTCCTGTGTTCGTTCCCATATGAAGAGAGTAAGGGAGATAGCTGTTTATAGGTTTGTGACTGTAATACAATACTGGTTCGCTAGCGTATGAGTCTACCGAACCGTAAACTGAGTCTCGACTAAGACGTAAAGGGCGAATGATGTCCGCCGGAAGACGAGTGGCGAATCTCGATCAGAGACGAAGAGATTCCAGGACGAAACCTGCTGGCGCGTCACAGAGCGGTCTGGTGGCTGCTTGTTTCTCATTCAGTCCGGTTTCTCATGCAAGTGATCGATATCGATGGCGGCATCCATGAGGCTTTCTAGAATTGCTATCGTCTGTCGTTTGTGTGCGTCCGGGTCGAGCCGATAGTACGCATGCCCATCGACGCTCGTGATCCGTCCACCGAGGACGTGAAGAAACCGATACACTCGGTTGATATCGACGAACTGCAGGAGGGCGGTAAGTGAATCTAGGTAGACCACGATTTGATTGTCGGTATGGGCCCATCGCTCGAGATACTCACTGATCTGTATCCCGAGTCCGGTCAGGTCTGCAGGGTCACCGATCGCACTGACGACCTTGCCTGGTGACTGTATCGCACCGGGAGTCCGTGTCGCACCGGTGGTCTGCGCAGCAGCAGACCGCGTTGTCTCGCCGACGTGGACGAACCCCAAGTCAGCGGGAAATTGTCCGACGTGGGTTCGCCAGTCTGCAAGCCAGGCATCTGGCCCTTGGCGATACGAGACGATGAGGACGTTCCTCTTGGAAGGAGACGACTGGCTGAGAACGTCGAATATCTCTGCCTCCGCATCAGTATCGAATGCGGGCGCTTGCAACAGCGTGTTTGTCGTCTCGTGAGCCACCTGTTGCATAGTACTATTTATCATTACAATTACTTAAAACTGTCTAAGATGTTTGAAACGATTCCGAGACCGACACGATTCGGTGCCGAAGAACGACGACGTTGGATCGATCGACAGTGGGTCTGCTGTTCAACTGGTTGAGTAGTACTGGTCGGAACTCTCTTACTGTTAATTTCTCCACGATACGTTCCGCGGCGTAGGTAACAGTATGGCGTCCGATGCACCTCGCCGACACGGAAGCCAAAACTGACTTGCCACCGTCAGCCCCTCGTTTGGAATGATAACGTCATGCGTGTTGGTTGTCTTTGCCGGGGTGAACCCATCAGTGAGCAGCGAGTCGCCTACGATTGGTGTCGGGAGGCGTTTCCAGACGTGCAGACAGTGTCGTTCGACGAGGTCGCTATGGACGACGTTGCCCTCGATGGATTCGACGTGCTCTGGTGGCACCGAGACCGGCCGCTCGATGACACCGACTGGCTCATCGATAGCGTGGATGCCTTTCGAAACGCTGCCGACGAAGGAACTGGACTCTTCTTCTCGCTACACGCCCTCTCGGCCGTCGACGTGCTTGGTATCGACGCCATCGCGCCCGACGCAACCGGAACCGATGGGATTCCCAATCCGACGGGAATCCTCTGGAAGACCGTTCACGCTGACAACCCGTTATTCGAGGGATTCGAATCCCTCCGAATCCACACGCGCGGAGCGGGCGTCACCCAACCGTTCGCCCGCTACGAAGCAGTCCTCCCCGAACGCGGTGAGATTTTCGCGTGCGGCCTCCAAGCGGACGACGACCACTACCTGCGGAAGACCGTCATCGGGTGGAACTGGCGGGCGAGCGCAGTCGTCGGCGTAGGTGACGCACTCGCGTTCCACGAACCGACCGACGAGACGAGCGAACACAACCGTTACCAGTTCGTCGAGAACGTCTTCTCGACGCTCGTGGAACAGCCTGAGACCATCACTGACCGCCCACAGACGAGTGGAGAACTCGGCGCACTCCGGGCGACGGTCACGGAGCACAACCGACCGCGATACCACATCACGCCGCCCGCAAACTGGCTGAACGACCCGAACGGCCTCGTCCAGTGGAATGGCCGGTACCACGTGTTCTATCAGTACAATCCAGCGGGGCCGTTCCACGGCACCATCCACTGGGGGCATGCGGTCAGCGACGACCTCGTTCGCTGGGAGGACGAACCGGTCGCGCTCTCTCCAGACCCGGATGGCCCCGATCGCGATGGCTGCTGGTCGGGGTGTATGGTCGTGGACGAAGGGACACCGATGTTCGTCTACACGGGCGGGCGTGGGGGGCGCCAACTCCCGTGTCTGGCGACTGCCGAGGATTCCGACCTTCGACGGTGGCGAAAGAGCCCCGATAACCCGGTCATCGAAGAAGTGCCGATCGAAGTCGATGTGTTGGCCTCCGACCACTGGCAAGCCGAGTTTCGGGACCACTGCGTCTGGAAAGAGGGGGAGTTCTGGTACCAGCTCATCGGTTCGGGTATCACCGACGTGGGTGGAACCGTCCTCCTCTATAGGTCGGCGGATCTCCGTACCTGGACGTATCTCGGTCCGATCTTGACCGGGACGTGGGAGGGTGCCGGTGCGATGTGGGAGTGTCCGGAACTGCTCGACCTCGGTGAACAGGAACTGCTCCACGTCTCGAACGCCGAGGACGTCTGGTACTTCCTGGGCGAACTCGATGATGGACGCTTCCATACGACATCGCGAGGGAAACTCGATTACGGCGACTACTACGCACCCCAGTCACTCTCCGACGAGACCGGGCGGACACTCACCTTCGGGTGGCTTCCCGAGGCCCGATTGGAACGGGCGCAGTGGGACGCTGGCTGGTCGGGTGCGCTTTCACTCCCCCGCGAACTGTCGCTCGCCGCAGACGGCACTCTCCGCCAGCGCCCTGCATCCGAGATTCGTGACCTGCGCCGCGATCACACCGTGGAGACAGAGCGTGCCGTCGACGGCGAGACACCGCTTGCAGTTTCCGGAACGGCGCTCGAACTCGAGTTGACGGTTCGCGTCGAAGACGCTGAGATGTTCGCCCTCGTCGTCCGAGAATCCGACGATGGAGCGGAACGGACGCCCATCCGCTACGCTGATGGCGAACTCGTCGTCGACCGCTCGTCGGCAAGTCTCGATCCCGAGGTCGCGAGCGACGAACAGCGGATGCCAGTCGAGACGCCCGACGGAACCCTCTCGCTGCGGGTGTTCGTCGATGGCTCCGTGATAGAGGTGTTCGCCAACGAACGCCAGTGTTTGACCAGTCGAGTCTACCCGACGCTTCCTGAGAGTACTGGCATCTCGTTCGACGCCGAGGGTGGTGAAGCGGTGGTCGAGCGACTCGATATCTGGGAACTCGGTGATGCGTGGTCGACGACACCCGAATCAGACGCAGACGAGTTTTCTGCACCGTCTGATTGACATCCTCCGCCCACGAACGGTCGGACTCGGTTACGATGTCGATCAGTGTCGTCCCACCGGGTCGTCCAGTTATCGCTCAGTACTCGGATTCGGTATCGAGCGGTCGCTTGCCCGCCAACGGGTCGACCGATGGCAATTCCTCGGATTCGAGTGGGAGGTGACCGAAGTCGAGTTCGCCACGGATCTGCGTCCGGTCGTCCCGAAGTTCGAGAGAGAGGGTGGGTGCGAGCGTCCCGCCGAACTTCTCACGTTGCGAGTCGGGTTCGAGGTGACCTACTTCGTCGAGATGGAGACCACCGAGATCGTAGTAGTTGAAGAAACTCGTCACCAGGAGGTCGTCACGGTGGCCGTAGGCTAGCCACGAATACGCCTGGAACGGAGCATTGTGTGGGTTCGCGACGACAAGGCCGGAGTCATTGAGTGGTTCGTACTCACCCCGGAGGGAGTCGGCGACGAATCCGTAGAGGCCGTCGAATCCACGAAGCCCCGGTGCGAACGTGTGTTCGTGGCTTGGCGTAAACACATAATAGCGCCCATCATGGACGACGATATGTGGGCGTTCGAGTTCCTGATTGACGCAGGCGCCGTCGAGGAGAGGTCGTTGTAACTCCCATTCAGTTGGATCGCCGGATTCAGAGACGGCGACGCCGATACAGCCGTTGAAGACTCGTCGTTCGTCGTCACCGCCACACTGGTCGTCGGGGACTGGCGTGTTCGCCTCGAACAGTAAGCAGGTTTCGTCCGTCTGTGGATCCTCGAAGAACCACGGGTCGCGGAACGTGTAGATGAGGTCGCTCTCTTGTTCGGCCTGTTGCTGGGTCTCGTACCAGTCGCCGTCGGCAGCCAGAAGCACTTCGTGGTTCCATGGCCCGGAGAGAGTCACATCATCGTCGTCGGTCGTGAGGTTGCCGCCGGTCGCGACGGCGATGCGCTGTTCATAAGTGAGTTCAGTCGAGGCGTCACGGCCAGCAGCAGTGTAGTAGAGGTAGAGTTCGTCAGCCTCCCGGTCGTACATCGCAGAGCCGGCCCACTGTCGAGAACCGAGACTGTGCTCGGGGTCGAACACCGGGCCACCGGTCATCCACTCTCTCCCATCACGTGAGTAGAAGTACCGGATAGTCGCTGCGTCGTGGCGCTTGCCTGGAAGCATCTCGGCGGGCGCGGTCAACGCGAAGATGACTCGCCAGCCATCGATCTCCGCGAACGACCCATCGCGCTCACGCAGTACCCACGTATCCCAGAGATGAAGCGCAGGATCGATCACCTCGTCCGGTGGATAGATGATCTGTGCCGTCACCGCCGGTGTTCGCTCGATACGCGCGGCGTGGTCGCGCGTCCACGTGGCTGTCTCACCCCACGTTCGAGTCGTCTCGTGTGGCTTTCCCTTCGCCATAACAGTTAGAGACCCATTCTCTAATATAATCCCTGACGTACCGACGATATCTGCACGTTCTCGCGGGGAGACCAGGAGATGGGTGTCGCGATACTGAACACGGGGGAGCTGGTTTCACCTGCCTGGCAAAATCGGTTTAATCTATGCGGGCCATTCACATGATGTCTCTGGGATTTCCATGGTACGTGTTATCGACGTCGAGATGGAGCATACGCTTGCCGAGTACGAGACTGATATCGTCCTCCGTGGGGCGGTTCGAAAGATGCGGGACGCCGTCACCGACGACGTGACGGCGCTCGACGGCCGCACCGTCTGGATGGTGAACTCGACGGCGAGCGGCGGCGGCGTCGCCGAGATGATGCCGAAACTCGTCGGCCTCTTTCGCACACTCGGTGTCGACGCGGAGTGGGCAGTCATCGACGTGGACGAGCCGGCATTCTTCGAGTTCACGAAGGACATCCACAACCTCCTCCACGGCGCAGGCGACCCCGAAATCGTCGACCAGGAACGCACACTCTACAAGCGAGCGAGCCGTTCGGTAGCGGACGCGCTCGGTGAGCGACTCTCTCCCGACGACGTACTCGTCGTTCACGACCCACAACCGCTCGCTGCGGGTGCGATGGCCGCCGACGCACTCGAGATTCCTGCCGTCTGGCGCTGTCACATCGGCTCCGAACAGCAGTCCGAGAAATCACAGACCGCGTGGGAGTTCTTGCGACCGTGGGTAGAAGACTACGACCGAGCCATCTTCACGCTGCCAACGTACGTCCCCGAGTTCCAGCGCGGCGAGGCGACCATCATTCCGCCAGCGATCGACCCGTTCAGTGCGAAGAACAAGCGTCTCAAGCCACAAGAAGTCGCCAGTATCCTCGCACAGGCCGATCTGATCGCAACCGATCATCCGACCGAACCGTTCGACGAGGTAGCGCGACGACTGCAGGCCGATGGGACGTTCGAACCAGCGATCAATCCGGCGGACCTCGGCCTGCTCTTTCGTCCCGTCGTCTGCCAGATCTCCCGCTGGGACAACCTCAAGGGATTCGTCCCGTTACTGGAGGGTTTTGCCCGGCTGAAACGCGACGTTCGGTCGACAGCGGATGCCGCTGTGGACGATGAAAGGGAGACAGCTCGCACCGACGCCCACCGACGACGAATCGAGGATGCCAGACTCGTCCTCGCCGGGCCCGACCCATCGTCGGTCGCCGACGACCCGGAGGGACAGGCGGCACTCGACGAGATAAAAGAGACGTGGCATTCACTCGATTCCTCGATCCAGCGAGACGTCGCTGTCGTCGTCATGCCGCCAGATCAGCACGACAGCGCGCTCGTTATCAACGCGCTCCAACGTTGTGCCACGGTCGTCGCCCAGAACTCGCTCCGCGAAGGGTTCGGTCTCACGGTCACCGAAGCGATGTGGAAACGCGCGGTGTTGATGGGTTCGGATACCGGCGGAATCGGGGCACAGATTCGCGATGGCGAGGATGGTCGGCTGGTGCCGGACGCCGCCGGTCCCGCGTCAGTCGCGGCGACGCTCGACGCAGTGTTCAGCGCCACTGACCGATGGGACGAGTGGTCTCACAGTGCCCAGCGACGCGTCGCCGACAACTACCTCGTCTTCGAACAGGTGACGCGGTGGCTCGACGCGCTCGGCACGGTCGTTCGATGAAGTGGTGCAGTGAGAAGGTGCGAACGTCATCTTGCGGACATCGTTCGCTCTCGATTCGACGAACACCACTCAAAAGATCGCACGCACTGATGCTAGTCTGGGTACCAACGCCGACGTTGACGTCCACCGAGTCAGACGATCTTTTCGCATTGCTGACTCATATTTCCGAACTGTATCAGCTGTCTAAAATGTCTGACTGAAACTAATATATCATAGGCTACAATTCGGGGTGTAGATGTCCGAGAACTGTTCGATACCGAAAGCGACCCAGACATATCGTGCCTACCACGACACGTCAAGGCAAGAATCGATATGTGTCACGATCTGTAAAACGATTTCAGCGATCGAAAACGTCGATATCGAAAACCTCGATATCACTCTACAGGACCATCTCGACGTTGACGCACTCGAGACGCTGACTGCCAACGCCACACCGAACGATGAGTGGAGATTTACCGTCACTATCGACCGATATCGCATCACGATTCACAACGACGGTGAAATCGTCGTCAAAGACAAAAGGCTCACACCTGCTGTGCTGTAGAATTGCTAGATCGAGCCCGCCAACCTGCGAATCCGTACTGATGGCTGATCTCCAGTACTCGATACCGTTCAGTTTGCTGTTCGTGCAACCAGGAACCTGATGGAGACCTGCAGTTCTTTCCGAAGTTGATGCTATTCGATTCTCACGCATTACGAGTCCGTACAGTGATGCTTGCATGCCATCCCTGGAACCGGAACTACACACTGACATCGCCCCGGCTCACTCCGACAGGGCCGCCCGCAGATCGGTTTCCCGTTCTCATTTCGCGGATACTCTTCTCCATCTTTCGACCATCGAGAGCTCATTGAATTCACCCATGAGTACACCAGAGTTGAACGAGTCGGCATAAGTCTCGTGTTTCCACTGACAGGCCATATCCTTCTATTTTGTTTACCAATCAGTCTCCAAGGTGATGTAGATACGGCCATATGTCATATAAAAGGTGGTATACTGAAGGCCAGAATTGAACTTTCACATATATGTCTAAATAGAGTAATGAATGCCGAGAAAGTCGACGAGGGAAACAACGCGAGTCCGCAAACGTGCCCGTGGTGTGCAAAAATAATCGAACAACAAATAAATGATGTCATCATCGGCTCACCTGACCCTCGTCCGCCCTCCGACACGTGGCATCTGCATACCGACTGTGCCGCCGAGTGGCGGGAGTTCGTCTCCCATCTCCGTACCCTTGCCGGGCGGGGCGCATTTCGGACACTCGTCGAAGAACCCATCATGGGCGACGTGAACGAGATGGTCGAGTGGTGCGATTCCGCCGACAGTTAAGTAGGATTTTCTCGGCCTCTTGAGGTCTTTGCTTCACAGATTATCGAGGCGGATGCCACGGGACTTGATCTCCGAGGCTGTTTCCGTCCGCTTGCTGTTTGCGGACACAGTTCTCTCCAGGTATCATGCAAATAGTCGTCGAATCGCATGATCGACGCTGACCACGAACAGCAGCGTCACAGCAAGGAGAACCGAAAATTCACCCCGGTGTCCCCCGTTTGCGGTCCGCAGGGTTTCGAGGAATTCAGTGGGTGCCCGTGGGAGCGAATCATCACCCATTACGACGGGAAGCGTTGCATTCAGGAAGATGAATGCGAACGAGAGGGCGACGATTCGGGCCCAGTATCGGCGGAATGGTGCATCGACAGCATCCAGCAAGAAGAGATCCTACTGCAAAGGTATCGCTATCAGATGAGTTCGCGGATCTCGTCGGCGAACTCCGTTGAGCGTTCCATGTTTCGCATTACGATTTGAAGGGCACCACCGCCGCCACCGCTTGCCACGCGAACGTTTCATATGAACGGGATCGCCGAACTCGTCACTAGCCAGTAGGCGATTGGATGCTGGGATGATACATCGAGGGAAAACCACAAATATGAACATATTATTATCGAAACATGTGTAACAGACAGGCATGATTCATCTACCAAACTTTCTGTTCGACGCAATCTCACGGAACACCGTCCCGATGGTAATTCACCACCTGGAGGATGCCGATGAGTGATCCCGACCGGAGTCGACTCACGCTCTTTTTCGGTGCCTTATCGACTCTCGCAACGATATTCGTTCTCATCTCTTGGGTTGGTAGCGTGAGCATTCTCGCACTCGGACCAGCGTATATGTTCACGCCACTCGCTGCTGGGCTCGCGGTCTGTCTTCGACGAGATATCTCCCTTTCGACTGTCGGACTTCGAATCGGACGAGTGCGGTGGCTCGCATTCGCCGCCGTCATTGCCCTGCCGCTCATCGGTGTGGCGCTCGCTTTCGCAGTCGCGGTTCCTGGCGTCGGCTTTGATCCGAGTGTCGATCCGGTTCCAGGATTGGAACTTCCGTCGGGTGTCCTTGGCATGCTTGCCACCTTCGGATTGGTGCTTGGACTGGGTTCGACGGTGAATGCTCTTTTCGCGTTCGGCGAGGAATTCGGCTGGCGGGGCTACCTACTCTGGGAACTCGCTCCCTGGGGCTTCTGGAAAGCATCGCTCGCGGTCGGGACCGTCTGGGGTATCTGGCACGCACCGATCATCGTCGCCGGCTACAATTATCCCTCGTTCCCGTTCGTCGGTATTGGTGCTATGACCATCGCGTGTATCTCGTTCTCGCCGCTCTACACCTACGCGGTCGTTCGTGCCGAATCTGTCCTTGCTGCTGCACTCCTCCACGGTGTGTTCAATGGCTCTGCAGGGCTCATCATTGCCTACGCCGCGACGAACGACGCTGTCCTCGCAGAACTGGTCGCCAGCCCTGTTGGTGTGGCTGGCGTCGTCGCCTTCGGGTTTGCCGCAGTTGTGATCGCACTGACGGGCACTCCAACCCTGGCCAGGACACATCTCGGTGGTGAATCGCCAGTCTCGTCCTCCCAACCAGCGACGGTCGGAGACGACTGATGTTCTTTTATTCAGTCACTGCGTCAAGCGCTCGATTGCCAATCGCCAGCCAAATGCGATCGACCAGACTGAACTGTTCGAGCTATACATTTCGCTACATCCCGTTCAGATCCTGATTTAGCGCCTGTGCAGTTGCGAGCGCGACGCTAGGGAGCGCTCGTTTGGCGTACACCCCGCAAATACACCGGGAGAAGGCCTATACTGTGAGGGTGTAGGTTTGAGCAAGCTATCGCTACGAGTGCGACGAATGATGGTATCGATGGTAGACTCGTAGATTGGAGACAGAAGGGTTGGAACGCCAGAATTTGTATTAAAAACGGATGGGAGCTTTGGTCTTTCTTCATCCCCCATAACCACTAGACTGAACCGATTTGTACCGTTATTAACTTCCATCACAATCGACGGTTTTCGCTAAAACGACCCAGTATGGTGATTCGGCTGATCCAACGTATTCATGAGCGAGAGCGTCTGAAACAGGAGCAGAGTGCGATTTTCTGGATGCTCTATTCGACTAGTCGTGAAAATCCTGAAACGGCTGTTTTGACCGAAGAAACCGGGGATGTACCGTCGAATTCTGTATTGGAAGACGAGAAAGCCAGCATCGGGCTGTTGCGTCATGGCTATCCCACGAAGAGAAACCGGTTCAACAGTCTCTTTTGTGGTTGAATACGGCCGTTTCGCATTCGGAGATACTGGCCAGTCCCTTCCGCAAAAGCGGCCCCGTCTGGATATCGAAAACAGCAGTCTACACCCCCCAATATCCGGTGAATTCCCGGAGTATGGCCGTCTTGTACACCGCTGTTTCGCGTTTCGCACCAGTGGTGTGATGACGATGATGCCGCTGTCAGGGGTGTAGCGACCGTGATTCAAGCTCGTTACGGAGGTTGCCGATCTCGATGGACGTATCCTAGCACCACTGCACCGACCAACAGAACTGTCACACCGATGGCGACCATCGCGATGAGTGAACTCGATAGCACCGCCGCGATGACGAACAGTGTCATCGCCACGGCACCGAGTTCCACACTCCGTTTTTGCCAGTAGTTATACTGCTCAGCGCGGGTGAGTCGCACATAGGCGAATGCACCAGCGAGCAGCCCCGGTAGCACCACGTCCGTATACATCGCATCGGTGATGAGATCAGTCACTGGCACGATCCGTACACCCCCTGTGGAAGGAGTAAGGTGTCGATAGTAGCGGAAAACATCCAAAATAAGCTGCGTGCCCACCACCGCAGCTTGTAGACGTGTACCCAACCGCTGTCACACCCAGCGATACGCTGGAGATTATCTTGGAGTGTACACCCCGCATGGACGCCAGCACACCCACCTGCGACCGGGATGAAATCGCCGGGGATGGGATCGGCCAGCGATGCCAGACTCCAATAGGTACACCCACTTTTCGCCCAGTAGCAGACAGCGTCCATCTGCAGACTGCCGAGATAACGGAAAAACGGCACGTGTGGATGACGACGCCGACTGAGCCAGCGGCGTGCACGTACACGATCCGTGGTCGTCGTAATCGCTGTCGTTCCAAGAAGGCCGCCGGTTAGTGCACCAACAGCCTTGAGAAGCGACCGCCGAGAGCGATTCGTCATTCACCTCGTCTCCCGCCGCCGAACCAACGGACTGTGAGTCTCTCACTGGGCAACCGCATGCTGTCTGCGTCATTGAGTTCGATTGTATACGCACCAGTGTGCGTGGCCCCATCTTGGGTACGACTCGCGGTCGGGTCGATACTACTTTTAACCGTGGACTGGCTAGTCAGCATTGCTTCTTGCACCTCAAGAAGCGCGGTCGGTGTCTCCAGCACCGGCCTTTCTGTAAGGCACCGCGCTCCCAGCAGAGACGTTATACGCTACCATTTTAGTCTTAGCTACGAAGTGTGAATGCCAAATTGGCAACCGGCAGTAAACGTTGTTGGAAGTCCTTGTTCTGCTACAGAGTGAGAGTCTACAAGGTTCCGCGACCATCGACAGCGAAAGGTACACTAACTGCAACCCTGGGCTCCACGTAATACGATCTCGTCAGCCTGAAACTATATTTACTATTACTTATATTTCTTATATATGTCGTTACAATCACTTGTAACCGGCCTTATCTTTTTTTCGCCGGGCTCCACCAATTCGTGAACCCGCGACTCGGCGGACTCCGACTCGTTGGCATCATCGGTAACGGTATCGACGCGGACGATGTGAGTCCAGAAGAACGATTTTTCGCGAAAGTCGTCGGTGTCGGATTGATCGTCTGGGGTCTGTTTTTCGCCTGGCGTGGGCAGTTCTAACTGGTGATCACACGACCGAGAGTCGGGGTGTCCAAACCTATTCACGAGAGAAAATAGTCCGCCCAAATCAAGTGCCAATCGGATTCGCGTACGTCTCGATAGCTTCGAGCACTTGGTCGATTTCGTCGACAGTGTTGTAGAAGTGCGGCGAGAGCCGGATGCCACCCGCACGGGTGCTCACATTGAATCCCTGCTCCATCAGTGTCTTAGCCGTTTCATCGGGATCGTCGACCTGCACGTTCACGACGCCACCGCGATGTTCAGCCATGTGCGGCGTCCGCACCTCGAATCCACGTGCTTCGGCACCATCGATCAAGCGTGCCGTGTGTTCTACAACTCGATCACGGATCCGTTCGACACCGACGTCCTGGATGACACTCATCCCGGCGCTCGCCTGATACGCGTTCGGTGCTGGCGGAGTTCCAAGCTCGAACCGGCGAGCGCCCGACGCGTACTCCGGGTGTTCCGTCTCGAATCCGAAGATGTCCTCGACACCGAACCATCCGAGATTCGAGGGTTCGAGTTCGGCAGCCACGTCACTGTCCACGTAGAGGAATGCGATACCAGGGCCACCGAGCAAGAACTTGAGCGTTCCCGCTGTGAGCATATCGATATCCTGTTTCTCGACGTCGATGGGCACGACACCGATCGACTGGTAGGCATCGAGGAAGAGATACCCGCCCCGGTCGTGGACGGCGTCGGCCACTGCCTTCGGATCCATCAATCCACCAGTGAACGAGAAGGCATGCGCCGTACACACCATCTGCGTTTCGTCAGATAACTCGTCTGCGTAGGTTTCCGCGGGAACACGTAACCCGTCGGGCGATTCGACTACGCGGAGGGTCGCGCCGCGTCGTCGCTCCTGTGCGCGCCAGAACTGTGGAACGGTCGGGAACTCGAGGTTCGTCGTCACGACCTCGTCGCGGTCATCGTAGTCGAGTGCGCTTGCAACCTGCGCGAGTGCCTGCGTCGCACACGACATCACGGCTATCTCGTCGGAATCGGCATTGATCAGGTCGGCGAATCGGTCTTTGGCCTCGTCGACCTTTGCCAGCCACGTCTGCCATGGATTTCCCTCTTCGATCCAGACGGTTTCACACTCTCGTCGGGCGTCAAGCCCTCGTTCGGGGAGCGGTGATGCCGAACAGTTGTTGAGGTGGATTCTCCCTTCGTCTGCGATGGCAGGGAACGTCTCGCGCCATTCCTCGATAGAACGTGTCATATGGTAGCTAACCACGTTCGATTGTATTAATTTTGGTACCCAGGGATGGAGATTACCATCCGAATCGAGTCGATAGGAAAAGCGATGGTAGCTCACGATTCACGACAGCCGAAAAATCGTGTGAATCGGTCAGGACTGCACTCCCGATCGACTCCACGCTGCCGGCTTCAGATAGAATCTCTTCGGAAGGAGCGTCGTCCATGCTCCCTTCCACGCATCATTTCGGATTGGATCGCCAAATCGTCCTCGTGGTCGCGATCGTGTAGCGAAAGGCCATCGTACGAAATCGGTTCTCGTCAGTATTCGAGACGTTCAGTCATCGGGCCGAACAGTCGGAGGAGTCGTTCCATCCTCAGTGTCTTCATACAGTTCATGGAGTTCCTGCCAGTCATCGATTTCGATGCCTTCAGAGCGGAGGTACGCACGGTAGCCAAAGAAGATGAGCGAGCCAACGATGGCCCACACGACGATGAGGAGCGCCGCACTCGAGGTCAGGCCGTCGACGACGTTCCCACTCATAACCTTCGACAGCGCGGGGCCGATCGAACTCAGCGAGAGCGTCTGCCAGGCGAACACGCCCATCGAGATGGCACTCACGATCGCGATGAAGCTGAGCACTGCTGGCTTGAATCGAAGGTCACAGCGGTTGTACAACTCGGGATTGACGTGTGGCAATGCGAGCGCTGACACCGAGTGCGCCGTATACATGAGAAAGAGCGCAGCGAGCGCGATGAGAAGTGCGAAGTTGAACGTCGACGTGAGGATCAGAACAACTGCCAGGCCATACGTAATGCCGAGGCCGATATCCGGGGTGTGGAATCGCTCGTTGACGTGGGTGAGAATCTCCGGGACGATGCGATCTTCACCAAAACTATAGAGGATGCGGCTCGGCACCATGAACGTCGAGTTCATACTCGTCGCGTATGCGAGCATGCTCCCGAACGCGACGATACCTGCGGTTCCGACCGGGAAGTACGTCTGGGCAGCGGCCGTCAGCGGACGCTCCGCGTTAGCGACCTCCTGCCACGGCATGGTTCCCAACACGACGATCGCGACGAGCGTGTACAGAACGCCGACGAACACGGTACTGTACCCGAATACCTTGGGGAGCGTTTCTCGGGGGTTCTCGGTCTCACCGGCGGTCTGCGCGAGGGCTTCGAATCCGATGTACGAGAACATCAGTGCCGCCGTTCCCTGTAGGAGGGGGCCAGCGAATCCATCACCATACAATTGCTGTGGGAAGAGCGGACTGAAGTTACTCGTATCGACGAACAGCAGGCCGGGCACTGCGAGCACGATGAGGATTCCAACTAAGACCGCGGTCAGGAGTGCCTGCACGTTCCCAAACAGATCGACGCCGGCGAGATTCAACGCGAAGAACACGGTGAGCCAGAAGATAGCCCACCCGTTGGGTGAGAGAAACGTGAATGCATCGAAAAACCGCATCGCCTCGCCGAAACCGATCGAGAGGACGGCCAGTGCACCGATGAACGAGACCCACTTGAGCCACATGAAGAGATACCCACCGTACAGTGAGTTCCACGTCCGTGAGATGTGGACGTACGCGCCACCCGGATGCTCTCCGAGTGGACTCGACATGTACACCGAATACACGAGTGCCGTCGTGACGATGATGGGGATGCCGAGGATGAAGCCGATGGGAACGGCAGGGCCCATCACACCGGCGGCCTGCCCGGTTACGACGAAGATGCCCGCTCCAAGCATCGTTCCAACGATAACTGCTGCACTGTGTACCCAGTTCAATTCACGAAGTAATCCGTTACCCTCGTTATCTGCTGGCATACATCATGGTAATTCGTGACATCACTTATCTATTATTGATAAACGTGATATAGGGGTTCTATGGTCGGGAAATTCGGAGGGAAAATAATGCGTTTCGACTGGTCTTCCTGCAACGGACCGACAGGGAGATTTCAGTTGGCGAACCCCAGCTGGGTCTGTCGTCCACACCCGCGTACTCGCTGGTCACGTTGGTGGCCAACTTACCGACGAAACAACGGCTAGTATCAGTGCTTTTCGCGCTCTCATCGTGACGTTTCAGCACCGAGAATATGTGACCGGTGGCGTCTCACACGTTCAGGACACGTTTGGCCGCCTCCTCGATTCGAGGCGGTTGTGGGAGGTAGAAGTCTTCACGTCCGAGCATCGGGATGGGCGTGTCGAATCCGGTGACGCGCTCGATGGGCGCTTCCAGATAGTAGAGTGCTTCCTCGTTGATGCGGGCGATGAGTTCACCCGCGAATCCGCCGCTCTTGGGTGCTTCGTGGACGATGACGACGCGCCCAGTCTTCTGAACCGAGTCGATGATGGTCTCCGTGTCGAGTGGCGATATCGTTCGGACGTCCACGACTTCCGGGTCGATACCGTCGTCCTCTAGGTGGTCGGCTGCCTCCAGCGTCCGTTGCATCATCGCGCCCCACGAGATGAGGGTGATGTCCTCACCGTCGCGCCGAACCGCCGCCTCACGGAGTGGAATCTCGTAGTCATCGTCGGGAACCGACTCGCGGAAGGTTCGGTACTGCAACTTCGGTTCGAGGAACAGTACCGGGTCTGGATCCCGGATCGCCGAGATGAGAAGGCCCTTCGTATCGTACGGGGTGCTCGGCATGACGACCTTCAATCCGGGAATGTGGGCGTACGCCGACTCCAGACTCTCGGAGTGATGTTCGAGCGCACGGACGCCGCCGCCATACGGTGTTCGTATCACCATCGGGGCCGTTTGTTCGCCGCGAGTCCGCCACCGAATCCGGCTGGCGTTCTGCACGAGTTGATTGAACGCCGGTGGGATGAACCCGGAGAACTGGATCTCTGCAACCGGCCGATAGCCCCGGAGTGCCAGTCCGATCGCAGTCCCCGCGATGGCGATCTCCGAGAGTGGGGTGTCGAGGACGCGCTCGCCTCCGAACCGTTCCTGGAGGCCCTCGGTGGCGCGGAAGACACCGCCCTGCTCGGCGACGTCTTCACCGTAGACCATCACCCGCTCGTCGCGTTCCATCTCGGTCAACAGTGCGTCGTTGACCGCCTCTACCAGCGTGAGATTCTGCGTCTGGGTTCGTTGTTCGCTCATCGAATCACCCCTTCGGTCGCTCGTCGATGTAGTCGTACGCGTCGGGCCGCCGTTCGAGGAACGCCTCGAACTCCGCTAACTGCTCCTGGAGTTCGGGTGGCAACTCCTCGTAGACGTATTTGAACATCTCATCGATGCCACCGGGGTCGAATGCGTCGGCCTCTGCTTTCGCTTGCTCGAACTGCTCGTTGGCAGTCTTACGAATGGCCTCTTCGTCGATCGCATCCCAGTACCCTTCTGCCTTGAGGAATTCGCGGAACCGGCTGACTGGTTCTCGCGTTTCCCACCATTCGACTTCGGACTCGTCACGGTATCGCGTGGGGTCGTCGTTCGTGGTGTGGGCGTCGAGTCGGTAACTCACGGATTCGACGAGCACCGGACCATCGTCGGCCGCTCGGTTACGGGCGCGTGTGACTGCGTCATAGACTGCGAGCACGTCGTTGCCGTCGACGCGGATGCCGTCGAAGCCGTATGCGATGGCTTTCTGGGCGACGGAGTTGGCGTTGGTCTGCTTGTCGAACGGCAACGAGATGGAGTACTGATTGTTCTGGACGTAGAAGACCGCCGGAGCGCCGATGACGCCAGCGAAGTTCATCCCCGCCTGGACTTCGCCGGTACTCGGATGGCCCTCTCCCATCATCATCATCGCAACCTCGTCGGCATCGTCGCGCAGCATCCCCCACGCGTACCCGACGCCGATCGGAACGTGCGTCCCGATGGCGATGGCGATGGGGAACGTGTTCGAGTCGGGAAAGCGGTTTGCGTCCTCCACACCACGCCAGTACAACAACAGGTCCCGAAGCGACATCCCGTTGATGAGCATCGCCGCTGGTTCCCGGCCATAGGGGAACAGCCAGTCGTCTTCGTGAAGGGCGGAGGCAGCTCCGACGATGCTCGCTTCCTGTCCACGCCCAGAGGCGTAGGTACCCATCTCACCACGGCGCTGGAGTTTAACCATGCGTCGGTCGACCACTTGTTGGACGACCATCCACTCGAAGAGATCGCGATACTCATCTGTGGTCAGGTCAGGAACGCGGTCGCTGTTGTACGACCCATCCGGATTCAGAATTCGGTACCTGGGTGGGACGTGCTCACCCTGGCTGTGGACACACTCCTCGAACGAAGAGGTACCCTCACCGAATGCGGTTTCGCCGAGTTCGTGTAGTGGTTCTTGACTCATATTGTCACTCTTTCACACAGTGGTTTCCGCCGCTGTTACCGATTGCCCGATTCGGCACCGCAGACTGGTCTCTGACGCCGGAACTCAGACGACCACCGCCGACAATCGCAGTGGATGGCCGTGCAGGTCGCGAACTATCAGTCGATATACAGTTGTTTATCATGAATCGGCTCGAGTTCAGCCTGGATCACTTCGTTGGTGAGCAACGTCGCACAACTCGGGCAGTAGTACTGGCGGAACTCCAGTTCGTCGTCGACGTACTCTGTCGGGTCGTTGACCAACGGGCCAGCCTCCGCTACCGGTTTTCGCTCACAGAGCGCGTGGAGTTTGTAATTCTCGTCGGCATCACACAGTTCCCCGTCGCAGTTCCGACAGACGATCGTCCTGGAATCGATGTCGACGGCGAGGTTTGCATCGAGCGGCTGGCGGCTCATTCGTGCTCACCCCACTTGTCCGCGGACAATCGATCGTCTCGTATCTCGTCGCGCCGTTGCTCGGTTGCCGCCTCGTCCACGTCGCCGTCGTCGATCACGACGCCGTAGGTTCGGTGCGCCTCGGCTTCGGAGACGTAACCACGACGAACGTCGTCAGCCACTCGCTGTGGGTCTCGGTCGATCGGATCGCCGTACCCTCCGCCACCTTGCCAGATGCTGTAGTAGACGTCATCGGCGTTCTGGACTGGATTGGCCTTCGGCGAGAGGATGTCGCGGTCACCGTCGATCTCGGCTCGATCCGCGGGGATGGTATCTGCGCCGAGTAGATCATCGACGTTCGACTCGCGAATCAACTCGTAGCGAACCGTGTTCGCGGGATAGCCGCCTGCGATGCCCTGGCTCGTGGGGACGGCCGCACCGAACGCCGAGTTGACGTGGGAGATGGGCGCGTCAGTGTCGTGGGGGCGCCAGCACATGCTTGCGGTGACGCCGCCGCGGTATTCACCGGGGCCTCCAGAGTCGGTTTCCTCTTTGCGATACATGTAGAGCATCGGGAACGCGAGTTCGTTCGATTCGACATTGGGCGCGGCACCACCCGGTGCGGCGAAGATACCCGCCGTGTTGATGCCGTCAGCGTGGGCTCGGGCACCCCACCCGCCGGCCATCGGATCCATGAACTGGGTGACGAACTGGTCGCCGCGCTGGTCAAGACCCATCGCATTCATCGTCACCCACGACCCGGACGAACCAGCGACGAGATTCTCGCGCTGGTCGTCACTGGCGTCTAACATCTTCGCGATCGTCTGCGTCGAGAGGTTCACCGTATGCCACGTCCCGGCGATGGCGGCCATCCCCGTCCCACCGGGGAACTCCGCATTCACGGTGATACCGTCGTCGGCCTCGAAGTCGAGGACGCGGTAGATGCCGCCGAGTGCCCACGGGATATCGTGGCACAGCAGCGGCAACACCGACGTCGTCAGCCCACCGCGCATGCCGGCATACGTCGTGTTGATCATCCCGGCCTGTTGATCACCCGAGACGCGAAATACGAGTTCATCGTCTCGCTTTTCCATCTCGAGGTGCGTTCGGTAGACGCTCCGGTCGCCCGCTTTCGCCACGTCCTGATAGCCGACGTGGCGCCAGACACCGTCGGGAAGGTCGCGCAAGCGCGCTCGCAGCGAGTCTTCTGCGTAGTCCATCGTCTGTTTCATCACCGCCTTCACGGTGTGTGCGCCATACTCGTCAATGAGGTCGTGCAGTCGGTCGATCGCGACGTTGTTGCCCGCGATCTGTGCGCGGAGATCCATCCCCACCAGTGCCGGCGCGCGAGATTTGCGGAGCATGAGATCTTCGACATCGGTGCGAAGGTCGCCATCTTCGACGATCTTTATCGGCGGCACCGGTTCGGCCTCCGCGAAAGCGTCGTCGTCCTCGATGGCGAACGACCCGATCTCGTTTCCACCAACGTCCACCTGATGGAGCGTCGAGGATACCCAGCCGAACAGTTCCTCCTCGTGGAATATCGGCGCGAGAACGACGGCGTCGTTCTGGTGAACGGCACCGATCCACGGGTCGTTACAGAGGAACATATCGCCGGGTTCGATACCGGGGTTTTCCGAGCGTTCCTCGAGGATCCACTTGATGATGAGATCGGTCACGCTCGCGTGGAACATCACGTACGGGCCGAAACTGATGGTCTCGCCTACCTCGTCGGCGATCGTGACGTTGAAATCGTACGCATCGGTGACGATGGGTGAGCCACTCACCTGTTTCAGCGTCGTGCCCTGTTCGTCGTTGATCTGCCCGAGTCGGTGTCGAAGTACCTCGAACGTGACCTTGTCCACCTCGAACCCATCGGGCAGGGTGTGGAACGTGACATCGTCTGCGACCGCCGACTCGTCGAGTTCGGTTACTGCACTGTACCGTTCGTGACCTGGAATGAGCGTCATCGTTACGCCTCCGTGATGATGATGTTGCCGTGTTCGTTGACCGCTGCGTGCTGCGTGGGCCGAACCGTTACCGTCGTATCCGGTAGTTGGATAACTGCTGGCCCCGAGATGTCCACACCTGCGCCAAGTCGCTCGCCGTCGTAGATGTCGGTCTCCACGAACGCGGACTCGCCGGGCCAGTACGCATCCCGCGTTCCGGTCTGTGCGTCACCGGTTTCCGTGACGCCAGTTCCGAGCGTCGGGTCGACCGTCTTCCCGCTGGCCAGAACGCGTTGATTGACCAGTTCGACCTGTGCCTGAGCATACGTCGAGCCACTCCCGTACAACGACTCGTACCGCTTCTCCCACCGATCGACGATGTCCGAGACATCCTCGTCGGTCAACACTCCGGAGGGGACGCTGACGGACACCTGATGCACCTGGCCGTTGTATCGGAGATCGATCTCACGGGTGAAGACCACGTCCTCGGCATCGAACTCCTGTGCCGCGAAATCAGTCCGAATCCGCGCTTCGAGCTCTTCGTACGTCGCGGTGAGGTCGTCCGGGTCGAACGGGGACAGCGACGGGTTCGACACCTCCTCGACCCACGAGAGGTCGGAGGTTGCGATACCGAATGCGGAGAAGACGGACGCCGTATCGCCCAACGGAACGACGATCGACTGGGCACCGAGGTCGTCACCGTAGAATGGCGCATGTAACGGCCCCGCACCACCATACGCGAGAATCGAGTACTGTCGCGGGTCGTGGCCACGCTCGATCGTTATCTGCCGGAGGAGGTCGGCCATCGCGCCATTGACTATCTCGAAGACGCCTGCGGCCGCCTCCTCGACGTCCATCCCAAGCGGGTCGGCAACGTGTTCACGCATCGCCTCGCGAGCCGCATCGACGTCGAGCGAGCGGCGGCCACCGAGGAAGTAATCGGGGTCCATGTAGCCGAGCAGGAGGTCGGCATCGGTCACCGTCGGTCGCGTTCCACCCTGACCATAACTGGCCGGACCGGGGTCAGCACCTGCGGATTCCGGCCCGACCCGGAGTGCGCCCCCCTCGTCGATCCAGGCGATGGAGCCGCCACCACTTCCGATCGATTCGATGTCGACAGAGAGTTGGTAGAGGCTGTATCGCTGGACGCTTGAGGTGGGTGTCGTTTCGAGTTCGCCATCGTTGACGAGTCCGACGTCGAAACTGGTTCCGCCGACGTCGGTACAGATCAAGTTCGGCTCGTCGAGGGCAGCACCGAGTGTCTGGGAGCCGATGACACCCCCTGTCGGCCCCGACATGATGGTCGCCACCGCTTCGTCGGCGGCCGTGTCGATGGGCATCGCCCCACCCGTGCTCTTCATCACGTAGATCGGCGAGTCGAGGCCATGTGTGGCGAGGCGGTCGGCGAGTTCGGTCGTGTACTGTTCGAGAACCGGCGCTGTGTACGCATTGACGACGGTGGTCGCACCGCGTTCGTACTCACCGAGTTTCGGGACGACCTCGTGTGAGAGATAAACCGGCAGGTCTGGTGCGATCTCTTCGGCCAGTTCGTTCACGCGTCGTTCGTGCTCGTCGTTCTCGAAGCTCCACAGGAGATTCACTGCCAGGCAGTCGACATCGTCGGTGAGATCTGCTATGGCTTCGCGCACCTCGCTTTCGTCGAGGGAGACGATCTGTTCACCCTTGTAGTCGGTTCGTTCGGTGAGTTCGCGGATGTGCTTTTTCGGGACGAGGGGCTTCGGTTTCGACTGCCCGGCGTAATGTTGCATCTCCTCCTGTGACAACCCCGCTGTCCGGGTCGTGGTTCGGCCGATGTGCAGCGCATCGCCATGCCCTTTCGTCGTGAGGAGGCCGACGGTACTCCCGCTCCGTTCGAGGACGGTGTTCGTCGTCAGGGTCGTCCCGTGAAAGAGGATTTCAGTCTCTGAGAGGACATCTCCTAGGTCTCGGCCCAGATTCTGGGCACCATTTCGAAGGGAGTCGACGACCCCTTCAGCCGGGTTGTCGGGCGTCGTCCCCGCTTTGCCCGTTACACGCGACCCATCATCGTCGACGATCACCGTATCGGTGAACGTCCCGCCTGTATCCACGCCGATCACGTATGCCATAGGTCAACATCCACCACTCTTGCAAAATATCTTGTGCGAAAGATTCAAATACCGAAATTCGTGGCGCTCGATGCCATTCGATGGAGAATTCTGTCACCGCTGTGGATGGACTTTCTCTCCCAGATTTGCGTACGGTACGTCCTCGATTCGGATGGAGACGGTCGGTTCCCGCTAGAATCGATCGACAGCCTGTTGCTGTTTCTCGTGGACGACTCCACGGAGCGTATCGATCTCGAGCCCTGGATTCGTCTCGGAGTGTTGGTCGGATTCTCCAACCATCTGTTCGACCTGTGGGACGATGATCTGTCGATAGATGACGTACAATCGCAGCGTCTCTTCGCCGACGGCTTTCACCTTGTTGTGCGCGCCCGGTGGCAGATAGATCATCTCGCCCGGGCCAGCCTCTGTCGTATGCATCTCTCCATCTTCGTCCTTGTAGGAGATCTCGACCTGGCCGGTCACCGGCATGTTGATCTGGTACATATGCGGCGTGTGGGTATGCCAGTCGAGGACGCCGCCTGGCTCACTCTCCATGTACGAGATGTTGAGATCGTTCGATCGAAAGAGATGCGACGTGAAATCCGGCGGACGCTCGTCGTCCTCGCCGAGACTGTCTTGGTCGTCCATCTCGGAATACAGGTCGATGCCCGCGACATCGTCGACCCTGATCTTGAAACCTTCCTGTGGGAGAAACGAGTCGAAATTCGGAATCTCCATGATTATACACTCGGAATGGCCCCCTATTATTGTATCGGAGGTTTGAAACCATTACTGCCGGTGGGGTGGGGAATACAGTGTCGTTGATTGATAGTCAAGGAAATAGCGAGTATAATGTATCTCACCTGTATTTTTATTATTAATCATGTATACTATGTGAGTACATCTCTACCATAGGAGATGGGAGAATAACGAAACCATGACTACCAACGTGAGTCGCCGGACGATACTTCGCGGACTCGGTGCAGGAGTACTAACATTCGTCGCAGCCCGCCCTGTCACTGCGGGAGACACTGAACGATATATCGTAACAGGGATGGCAAATCCGTCACACGGCACGTCGAACAGGCCGGATATACTGTCCAGCATTCGCTTGCCAATGATACCGTCCATATCGTCGTCGGTTCAGCAGAGACACGTTCGAAACTGGAGGATATTTCCAGTGTGAACCAGGTCGTCCAGGATCTCCAGTTCGAACTCGAACGCCCCGTGAAACAAGAGAGTGCTGAGACGACGACCGATGAGGACTTGTATGGCTTGCAATGGGATAAGCAAGTCACAGACGTCGCGACGGCCCACGAGACAGTAACCGGTGCAGACACGCATCGCCATCATCGACACAGGAATCGATGTGTCACATCCCGATCTCGAGGGTAACGTGAATGCGGACGAATGTCGGTTGTTCAAATACGGTGAGATCACGCCAGATACCACGGACGTGTACGGTCATGGGACACACGTCGCCGGCATCGCCGCTGCGAGCAATGACGGAACGACCGGAGTGGTCGGAACTGTACCAGATGCTGAACTCGTCTCACTCCGCGTGTTCTATTACGATGACGTGGACGGCGACGGGACTGCCGAACTGACCACGATAACCAGCGACATCCTGCTAGCGATCGACTACGCTGCCAGTCTCGGTGCCGATGCGATGAACATGAGCATCGGGACACCTCCGCTTCCACCCCACTACAATCAGTATGGATTCCGGCAGGCATATCGGCTGGTCATCGAGGATGCAGTCCGTCGCGGGAGTGTCGTCGTCGTGAGTGCTGGTAATGCTGGTACCGATCTCGGCAAACACGGGCTGTTCACCACGCCAAACAGTGTCCCAAGTGCGATGAGTGTCAGTGCAACTGGCCCCAACTATGCGTTGGTCTTCTACTCGAACTACGGCACGAGCGAAGTCGATATCGGTGCTCCTGGTGGTGGGTACGAGACGCTCGAAAAGACGCTCTCCGATGAGACGGAGTGGCCGTTCCCGACGAATCTCGTCCTCTCATCGGTACCACCTGAGCTGTACGATGCGTATTACGCCTATTTCGCTGGTACTTCGATGGGTGCACCGCAGGTCACGGGGACGGCCGCACTCGTCCGGTCGAAATTCCCTGAATTGCCCACAAAGCAGGTCGAACAGGCACTTGAACAGGGTGCTGACCTCCTCCAGGGCAAGAATGACTCCGAACTAGGCGCTGGTCGAGTGAACGCGACGGGCGCCCTTCGCGAAGCCGAGAAGTTCCGATAGTAGCGACACAAATCCGTATTTTATGCCTTCTATGCGTTTCCGCTGGGGGGAACGATCACCGTAATACTCATTGAGTATTACTTCGTAGTGTCTGATGAAGCTATGCCACGCGTCACTACGAAAGGACAAGTTACCATTCCAAAGGAGATTCGCGACGCCCTTGGAATCGAACCGGGCGACGAACTCACCTTCGAGAAGACCGACTCCGGCTACGAGATACAGAAAGAAGAACCGACTACGGCAGAGGGTGACGATCCGTTCGAGAAATACCGTGGTAGCGCCGAGAGTAACGAGACGATGCCCGAGCGGATGCGTCGGCTCCGCGGTGAATACCCACGTGACGTCAGTGATGAGTCGGATGATGACGCTGACACCGACCCGGAGGCAGAAGCGTGATCACGGCGGTCGATACGAACGCCCTCCTTGCGATTTTGTATGAAGATGACTATACGGACGCCAGCGAAACAGCACTCAGGCGTGCGTACCAAAACGGGAAAGTAGTCATCACGTCGATCGTCTTTGCCGAGCTTGCTGCTGATGGTCATTTTGATACCGCCTCGGAATTGAATCAGTTTCTCGAGGATTTCAGTATCCAACTCGTGGAACCGTCCGACGAGGCGCTCTTCCGGGCAGGCCAGCAGTTTCAGCAGTACACCGAACGACGGCCAGATGGCCTTCAGTGCCCCTCGTGCGGTGGAAAGCAGACTGTCTCCTGTGAGCAATGTGGCGAAGCTCTTGCCCCGCGGCAGCATATTGCTGCTGACTTCGTAATCGGTGGCCATGCGGTCGCCGACGCTGAAGCACTGGTCAGTTTCGACAACGGGTTTTACGAGACGTATTTCCCTGCCCTAACTGTGTACCAGTGATCTCCTCAGCATAAAGCTCTCTGACTGGTTCCGTTCAGGTAGCAGATTTTCCCATACGTGAATAGAGAGCGTAAAGACAGCAGTCTATTCCGGCTTGTGAGCGATGTAGAGAAAGGCCGGTGAATACGAGAGAAACTTGTCATTTCTGACGAGATTCCATACCGTAAGTAAAGAACTGACCACCCAATATACGAATCAAGTGGTTTCTTGAGAAATATCTTCCTTTCTATCCTCTCACTTATTGTCGTCTCTTGTAAACATCTTTTTATAAGCGTCATCAGTGCCCTCATGGACAGTCTTAACTACAACATGTGAAGGAATGGTTGCTTTGAAGGTTACATTGACTGTATATGCAATAGTACCCGCTTGCAGTGAGCAACCACCTTCCTCGATATGATCATCAAGAACCACAACATAGAGCGTCTCTGATTGTTTGTCATAATTAAGGGCCTTAAGTTTGATTTCACTACATCCTCCACCGCGAACTCCACCAATGACGCGAACACATTGTTGTTCCGGATTAAATTCGACATATGCAATATCATTTGGTTGTTCTTCTGGGTCGTACTTTCCAAGTTGATCACTGTTGGCGAGTTCAAACTGATACTCTTCGATGTGGGGGCCAGGAGTCAGTGAAAAATGTTGCCTCGAAGGATCAGGGCTGTTGATAGTAAACAATGCACTTGAGCCAATGATTGGCACTGAAAGACCGGCTAGAAATGTTCGACGTTTCATAAACTAAAATAGAACCTGAAAGGTAAATAAGACAGGGTCAGTAAAATCCACATTTGAATGTCCGAAACACCTAAATGGGGTAAATTATCTAATAATTTATAGTAGTGTGTCTATCATTTTTTAGATGGTGTACGGTTGATAACGGTAATCAACTTCTAAGGCGTGTGCGGCTTCAATCGGAAGAAGTATTCATTAAATACTATACTACGTATAATGAATGATCAAAATAGATAATAAACGCGGAGGCGGACGTCACTCTTCGAGCGCGTCTGCAACCGCTTCAATGGCTTCGATCGGGACATCGTGTTCTGTTGCGATCTCCTCGGCCTTCGCGGGAGAGAGTCGACCGTCTCACAGGCCTTGTCGAGCGTTGCTTCCTTGTCGTGATACACCGGTTCGACCTGTGCTGCTGCGAGGGTGAGGGATTCTCCAGCCATGCTATATGGCGTGCTATCACACCACAAATAGACTTCGCCGCGACTATTGCTGCGGATTTATGGTTCTCTTGGAACAAGGGAAGTGACATGCTCACGGCTCGCATCAGTATTGAATATCCCCACGACTGGACATCTGCAATCGGGGAACTCGGTGTTCAGGGTGATATCTACACTGCGACGCTTCACAAGCGTCACTACATGGGGCTGATTCGTATCCACGGCGAGCGGATCGATGACGCACTCGAGCTTATCAAGTCGGCAGAGTATCATACGAGCTTCGAGGTTATCGAACAGGTCGAGTACCGAGAGATGAGTCAAGCATCGATTCTCGTAACGGCCGAACTGGCGCGCGAAACGCCGTTCACGGTGCTCTTAGAGAACGGATACATGCCCCTCGACCCAACGGTGCTTCGGAACGGGCGCGAATATTTTGATCTTATCATTCGGAATCGGGAGCGCCTCCTCGAATTGATTGACCGCCTCGATGCGATCGGCACTGTCACCATCGAGCGAGCGGTCTCACAAGTAGAACTTCCCATCCAACCCAATCCAGTCGCATGGAGCAACCTCCGATCCGACCTGACCGACCGACAACTCGAGGTACTCACACTTGCCGTCGAGCAGGGATATTTTTCGATTCCACGTCAGGCAACGTTGGACGACCTTGCGACAGCACTCGAATTACAAAAAAGTACGGTCGGAGAGCATCTTCGGCGTGCCCTCGGGCGTCTAGCGCAGTTTACCGTCGAACACAGTCGTTCGTGGCCGGTTCAAAATGATGATAAACACTTTTAAAACACCCTATGTGTACGACACAATCGTTACCGCAAAACTCTCGAAATGAGTGACTAGGTATGTCAGACCATATCACTCGGCGTTCCGCACTCAAAGTAGGCGGTGCGGCTGTCGCTGGAATGTCAAGCGGAGGCTGTCTCAGTCTCATCCAGGGCGGGAGTGGCAAATCCATCGTCGTCTCCTCGAAGAACTTCACCGAACAGTTCATCCTCAGCCAGCTTAGCATCAAACTGCTCGAGAACGAAGGCCACGAGGTGAAAGATAAAACTGGCCTTGGAGGATCACCTGCGAACTTCAAGGCGGTGAAAAACGGCGAGTCGGATATGTACTGGGAGTACACTGGCACGGCGTGGTCGAACGTTCTCAACAAAGAATCGCAGGTGAGCGACCCCCAGAAGCTCTATAAGAAGGTCGATCAGGCGTACAATAATAAGTGGCAGATAGATTGGCTACAAAAGGCCCCATTCAACAATACATACGTCATCATGGCCAATCCGAAGTGGGCGAAGAAGACGGGCGTCGAGAGCCTCTCGGGATTGGCGGAGTACGTGAAAAACAACGACACGACCATCAAGGTCGCGATGAACCCAGAGATGGAACAACGAGAGGATTCGTGGGGTGGCCTACCTGAGGCATACGGCTTTGCCGATGCAGCGAACCAAAAGATGAAGCCTGTGACGATGAAGATCGGCCTCGCGTACAAGGCTGTTGCGAACAACCAAGCGCAGTTGGGATTCGGCTTTGCGACCGATCCGAAGATTCAGAAGTACAACCTCCCGATCATCGAGGACGACAAAAACTTCTTCATCATCTACAACCCCGCGCCGAACGCCCGTGATAAGACATTCGATAAATCGATGAAATCGACGGTCAACAAGGTCGCACCAAAACTCGACACGAAGACGATGCAATCGCTGAACGCGAAAGTCGACATCGACGGAAAAGACCCTGCCGTCGTCGCGGAGAACTTCCTCAAGCAAAAGGGTCTCATCTGAACCATGGTTTCGGTAGCCAGTGTCAGCAGCTGGATGACGGAGAACAGCGGGTTGTTACTCGAACAAGCGATCCAGCATCTCAACATCGCTTTGACAGCCCTCTTTTTCGGGATATTGCTGTGGATACCTGCTGGCGTGCTCGTCAGACGGAACGACCGCGCCGCCGAAATATTGCTCGGGACGGCAGGAATCATCCTCACGATTCCCAGTCTCGCGCTCCTCTCGCTTCTCATCCCGGTCGTTGGAATCGGTGTCCCGGCGGCGATCGTTGCGTTGACCCTTTACTCGGCGTTACCGATCGCGCGGAACACGTACGTTGGTTTGACGAACGTCGATCCGTCGATGGTCGAAGCCGGGCGAGGACTCGGGATGACGGATCGACAACTCTTGTTGCGAGTCCGTACCCCACTCGCGCTGTCGGTCATCATGACGGGCATTCGCCAAGCTGCGGTGTTGCTCGTCGCTATCACGACGGTCGCAGCGTTCTTCGGTGCTGGCGGGCTCGGGAACAGCATCTTCGCTGGTATCCGGCTCGATAACCCAGATCAGATCGTCGGCGCAGCACTCGTCATCTCGAGTCTTGCCATCGCAATCGACTCGGGATTGTACGGACTTCAGAAAGTCCTTCCGGGAACGGGGGTGTAGCTCGCATGATCACGTTCGAAAACGTTTCGAAAGTATACGACGACCAAACCGTCGCCGTCGAAGACGTCAGTTTCGATATCCCTGCCGGTGAGACCGTGACGATCGTCGGTCCATCGGGGTGTGGAAAGACGACAACGATGAAGATGATAAACGGGCTCATCGAACCCACCGAGGGGTCGATTCTCATCGATGGGACGCCGCTCGCAGAGCGAGACCCGATCGAGCATCGACGAAATATCGGCTACGTCATTCAAGACATCGGCTTGTTCACGCACATGACGATCAGGGAGAACATCGGAATCGTTCCGGACATCTCCGGATGGGACGACGAACGGATCGACGATCGCGTCGACGAACTGGTCGACCTCGTCCGACTCCCGCCGTCGGTGACGGATAACTATCCGAGTGAACTCTCCGGAGGACAACAACAACGTGTTGGCGTTGCGCGGGCGCTTGCAGCGCATCCGGATATCCTCCTGATGGACGAACCGTTCGGTGCCTTAGACCCGATCACACGCGAGCAACTTCAAGACGAGTTCCTCGAAATCCAGCGCGAACTCGACGTCACGATCGCGTTCGTTACACACGACATCGACGAGGCGCTCAAGATGGGCGATCACGTTGCGGTCATGTACAACGGCGAACTCGTGCAGTTCGATACGCCACAGGACCTGCTGTCCAATCCCGAAAACGAGTTTGTCGAGGAGTTCATCGGCGAGGATCGGCTTCTCAGGCGATTGCAGACGGTAACCGTTGGCGAAGTGATGCAAACGACATCGGCGGCTGACCACGCCGACGCTGGCCCAACACTCCGCTCGGATACGTCACTCAAGGCCGCACTTCAGGTCCTCCTCACACAGACGCAGGACGCAGTCCCCGTCGTCGACGAGGGAGCGGTCGTCGGCGAACTGAGCGAACGAGACATCAAGACAGCGTTGGATATCGACTCGACCGATCTCACGAAGGGGGCATCACATGTTTGATACCATCCTCGCGGGCCTTGCAACCGGCTGGATCGAGTACATCCTCCGCAATCAGAACGAGTTTGCATCGTTGCTCTCGTCCCATCTTCGGATGGTGTTGATCGGGGAGTTTGCAGCGATCCTCGTCGCCGTTCCCGCAGGAATCGTGGCTACTCGCTACAAGATACTTGGCAGAATCGTGATGAACATGGGTGCCGTCGCACAAACGATTCCCCCACTCGCCGTCATCGCCCTCTCGTTTACGTTTCTCGGGCTCGGCCAACGCCCAGCGATCCTCGCGTTGTTCTTCTACGCATTGCTCCCGATACTGAAAAACACTGCTGCAGGAATCCGGCAGGTCGACGGCGCCCAAATCGAAGCGGGGCAAGGCATGGGGATGACGGAACGCCAGCGTCTCTGGCGGATCGAACTTCCCCTCGCCAGCCCGGTGATCTTCGGTGGGATTCGAACCTCGACGGTCATGAGCATCGGCGTCGCGTATCTGGGGGCGTTTATCGGCGCTGGCGGCTTTGGAAAGTGGGTGATCCTCGGCCAGCAACGCTTCCAACCCGAGATCCTTCTCGCCGGAGCGATTCCGGGGGCCCTTCTCGTCATTTTCCTCGACCAAGCGTTCGCACGATTGGAAGGCCATGTGACTCCCTCTGGCGGTGTCACAGATGAAGGAACTGCTGCCCAAGCCGCCTAGTATCGCTCACCTACCACGTTACCCGTCTACAAAACCGATAATGATAGAACTCGATGGAACACTTACGATAGCAGACGTCATCGCAGTCGCGCGCGATCACGAACCCGTCCAACTGACACAGAACGCAGCCGAAACGATGCAGGCATCTCGCGATGCCGTCGAATCGATCGTCGATTCCAAGGAACAACACGTTTACGGTGTCAACACTGGTCTCGGCGATCTTCAGGACGTCTCCGTTTCACGACAGCGATTGCGACAGATGCAAGAGAACATCATCGAAAGCCACGCGGCTGCGGTCGGCGACCCAGCACCAACTGAGGTCGTCCGAGCAGCGATGCTCGTTCGAGCAAACGCACTTGCGATCGGCGTGTCAGGTGTTCGACCGGCATTGGTCGAACAGTATTGTACGTTGCTCAACGAGGGCGTGCATCCACAGATGCCACTCGCGGGGAGCAGTGATGACCTCGCTGCAGGTGCTCACATCGCACTTGTACTGATGGGAAAAGGCAAAGCGGAAATCGATGGAGAGACGCTCGACGGGTCGGCTGCCTTGGAGTCTGTCGGAGTGCAGCCACTGCAGTTCGAACCCAAAGAAGGGTTGGCTAGCATCAGTGGCACACCGATCATGACCGCCATGCTGTCCCTTGCCGTCCACGACGCCGATGTCCTCGTTCGGGCAGCTGACGTGATCGGTGCGCTGACCTTCGCGTTGCTGGGAGACGCCGCTGAAACGTTCGATGAGCGGATTTCTCACGTTCGCGCCCACGACGGGCACGCTGTCTCGGCAAGCAACGTTCGGTCGATACTCGGTGACGACGACGATCAGTCACTCCAGATGCGACAAGACCCGCTTTCACTTCGCGTCATCCCACAAGTTCACGGCACAGTCCGCACGCACGTCGACTTTGCTCGGAATATCGTCGAGGATGAACTCGAAAGCGCCAGTGATAACCCACTCGTCTTCCCCGATGGTGAAACGTATTCGTGTGGCGCGTTCAACGGCCAGAGTATCGCGAGCGCAGCCGATACGCTCACGAGTGTCGTTACGAAGTTGGGTTCGATCAGCGAAAGTCGAACTCGACAGCTACTGGAAGAAGAAGGAAGTAACGACGTCGCGGCATTTCTCACGGCGCGTCCGGGCGCAGAGTCCGGAATGATGATTGCACAGTACACTGCCGCTGGCTTGGTTGCCGAGTCGGTGATGAACGGCACGATGAGCGAACATTCGATCACCGTCTCCGCTGGACAAGAGGACATCCACAGTATGGGAACCATGGCGACGCGGACGCTTCGCCAAACCATCCGGAAGGCACAGCACATTCTTGCAATCGAGATACTCTGTGCGGCACGTCGATTTAGATTGGCATCAGATACCACGTTGAGCGATGCGCTAACGCTCGTCATCGACCATCTCGACCAATCTATCGGCATCCCTCACGATGACACACCCCTTGGTGACATCATCGATTCGACTGCCGATTTCATCGCAATGGGGACGATTCATGAGACCGTGAAAGAGGCAGATGTTCACTTAGAGTAAGTGCTCCAATTCTCGATCATCCCGCCGATGATGGCGTGAAATCGGGGTACGCAGACAGAACAGCTCCGAAAAGGGTAATCGACAGTGCATTGTACGAAACTGCGAGTGGGCCATCTACCATCGTCGAAAGACCGACTAACAGGAGTGGAACACCAATGACGGTCGTTACTCGCCGCTCCCAGTTCGGCACGAGCTCTCGATGATTTTTCTCCGGGTATTTGAGGAGCTTCCAGACCGATCGACCAACGAGACCAACGATAGACACTGAAATAAGGTTGTTTACAACCTCGGCCAATACATACATAAGTAATGTGCTACTTTAATAAATTAAAAATGTTGCGAATGTGGATACGCATAATTGTTGCTAGGCCTGAAAAGGTATGGAGGAAGTCCAAATTGAAATGTACCAGATTGGAGCACGTGCATTCGTAGTTCAGCCATTCCGAGCAGTGTGTGAGAGACTGGTTACAATGATTTATTCTCTCTCGTCCTGGTCTACCTGAGTTGGTGACAACCGACTCCATATCTACCTGCCCCCTATCAACGGAATGGGCAGCACGAAGCGCCAGCAAATCAAGAGCGAAAAGCCACTAGCCACCAACGAGTACCTGTCATCCAGAACGCCCCAGTCATCACGATTCGCCACCAACTGTGCATGGGGTTTTGCCACGACTGGGGTGTCGCGAACTTCATACATTCCATATTTCCACGCAAAGTCCAAAATTGCAGCCGATGGATTTCTTGGTTGTGCTGATTCCCGGCCGACACAACTACTGGTGTTTGTGACCGCTCAACCATCACGTTGAATCACACTGATTGCCATTCATCGTCACCGTCGTTATACTGAGTCCGGTGAAATAGATTTCAGTAACTTGCTCTACATAAATGTAATTCAGCTTATACTTATGGAGATAGCCGTCCATCATCTAGCTGTGATGAGATCGATACCAACGCAGTTGCCGGACAGGCAACAGACTCCAGCCTCGACGCACGGTTTTCGAACGACGATCATGGGGTGGGCAGCAGCGTATCTGGCGTTTCTCGCCATACTGTTTGCCGTCTCGTATCCCGTTATGATTGGCAGTGTGATCGCACTGGCTCTCGCAGTCGCATTCGGCAGTCGTGTGATGCGTCGTCGTCGGGAACACAGCACCCAGCGAGTCTGCATCCCGGCCACAGATGTCTGTGTGGAGATGTGATCTTCACGTAGTGGATTGTCGTCTTCTGTTCTGATCAAACGCTATTCTTGGCGGTGTTCGCAGTTGTTCCACCCATCGGAATTGCAATTGCCAAGCGAACACGGTGCAGGTCTCGACGTAGTATTCCGAAATCCGTCTTCGAGACCGGGCATTGTAGACGGGTGAGGTGGCGCACAAGACGACCCCGAGTAACCCTGCACGATAATTCATGCAGAATTCTTTCTTCGGTGACTGTCGTACCTGCGACGATGCTCGTACACGTCCATCAGTACCAACACGAACAGGTCGAAGACGGGAACCGAACGGCAGGAGAGTCACAGACCGAAGACTCCGTCAACAAGGATACAGAGGAATACTTCGGCACCTCCATGAGCGATTTCGACGTCGAAATCTGGGAGACAGTCGAGCACGAGGACGACCCGATTCAACGTCGTTCGATCACTATCGATGAGGTCGTCGCGCTCTCCGTTCCGGAGGAACCGGCAGACGACGATGATCCCGACCTTCCCGGCCAGACGATCCAGATTCGGACGGGTGGGGAGGAACAATTCATCCCACAGGCGGAGATCGTCGAAGTGCAGGATGCAAACCCTGACGAGGCATAACCTTCGGAACGCACTTTTACTGGACGGGTTGCCTGTTGCTCGTCGGTGGGGGTTCTCATCTACCGGGCGGTGCTACCGTTCTTGGCAGGGCATCCAAAACGTCATCTGCTGTCTTATGAACCGATTGCAGAACGCATATACTCCCGCCCAATGTTTCACCACCTCAGGTAGGGTACATGAGGTATTTTTCGGCTACCATCTGGAAAATGAAGCAGTCGGTACGTGCCCGCTAATCAGCCAGCCATAGGCGGGTTTTGAGAGATTAGTCATAATTATTTTCTCGTATTCTAGTCTTGGTCTATCTGGGTCGGTTATCATCCGCTCCATACCCCACCGGCCCTATCAGCGGAACGGAAGCACACAGCACAGGCAAAACAAGAGTGAAACGTCATTAGACACCAAGCGTGTGTCTGTCGTGGAAACGCCCCAGTCGAAACGATTTGCCACCATCGACTCACCATGGAGTTTCGCCACGACTGGGGCGTCGTGCATTTTGTTCCTCGTTACCCCGAAACAGTAGATGATAGACCGCTTGGTCGTCCCGCTGGTCGGCTGCACGGTCGGTCGTCGTCGTGTCTTCTCACCGACTGGGCGGTGCTGACGGTCGGACGATACTATTTGATCGAGTGAAGAGAAGTGCCCAAACCGGGAACGGTTCGGTGACGAAGCAGATATCGCTCTCAGCGAGGCATCCAAAATGGCATCTACTGTTTTTTGAACCGGTTGCAGAAAGCATATACCCTTGTCTGCCCTATAATTAACTACCTCAGGTAGGGGTACGTGAGGTACATGAGGTACATTCTTTTGACTCCGATTCTGGAGAGGTGTCACAAATTTCATCCGACAGATGGACAGTAACCGAGGCAAACACAGACAACTGTCGATGACGAGTCCATTCGTCGTCGACGGAGGTCACCCCAATAGTCCACAGATAATAAAGACACAGGCGACGAGAATACTGAGAAGGTTCGATCCAACCCCGTCGCTGGCTAGCTGCACAATTTCTGGCCCGGGTGCACTCCAAATCCCCATGACGACTTCCTTTAGTCGCGGTACAGTAGTCAAAACTCATCGAGTGACGTCTGATTTTTCTTAAGCGAACGTGCATCGACGTCGAATTCAGCGTCGATGTACGCAGCGAACTCATCGGCGAACCCGTGCTGTGTGTACACCCGACTCGGATTCACGATTTCGACGGTCGTAGTGAGTTCCGAGAAATCACTGTGGTCGGATAGAACGAACGTCTCGTCGAAGTCGCCGCGATACTTGAACGAATCCTCGATGGCCCATCCAGAGAATCCGGCTTTCATCGCACCCGTGGTTTCGACGATGTGATCGACGAACGAGAGTTTGTTCGTCTGGGCGGGAAGGACCAATGCGTCACCTGGCCCGATCGTCACGTCCCGCCCGTAGGGCTCAGCGTCGTACGTCACATCACGGGCATCCGCGATGATTTCGTTCAGTCGGTCGATGGCCTCCGTCACGAACAATCGCTCACGCTCGGACCGGTTGACGAGCAATTCGAGTTCCTGTGCGCGTCCAAGTGTGTATCCAAAGAGGATGACGGGCGTGTCGTACGTGTCGTTGAGCCAGTCGACGATTCGGCGCTCTAGTGTCTTCTGATCCTCGAAGACGTATTCTGGTTTTCCGTACGTCGTCTCGGTGATGAGCACGTCGACGTCGTACTTGGCGGCGACCATTTCGGCGTCGAACCCGTCGAGCGCAAATCGATCTCGCGTCGAAAAATCGCCGGTGTAGAGGTACGTCGTTCCATCACTGTCTTCGACGATTGTGGCGCGTGATCCGGGCACGTGGCCTGCAGAGACCTGTTCGACCGCTGGGTGTGTTGTGCGGGGAAGCAATCCTTCGTCCTTTCGTCGAGCGGTAGCGAGACGGGCGGTGAGATCCGAGCAGATCACGCCAGCGGGCGCCTGCGTATAGAGGTGATCGCCATGGGCGTGGCTGAGGACGATGGCGTCGCCGGTTGGTTCAGTAGCGTCTGCGACGACCGTCTCACCAGTCGTGAGGTCGATTCGCACTCCGTCGCGGAGACTGACCGACGCCTCTGCTGTCATCGAATACCACCGTCGCGGCTTCTGTTCGAGAGGAACGTCTCGCCTGTGATGTATCTCATTGTGTCTTTTGCTCCTGATAGAGGCGTTCGACGCGTTCGAACCGGTCGGCGTCTTCGGGCTCGAGATCTTCACGGAAGCCGCCGAATCGTGGGAACCGGAGGGCGTACCCTGAATCGTACGTGGTCGATCGTTGAATCTCTTCGTACTCGACCTGGATGACGACCTCCGGGCGAAGTCTCGCTGTTCGACCATCGACTGACTGGATCAGCGGTTCGAGTTTTTCCGTGATTTCGCGGAGTTCTGCGTCGGTCAGTCCCGAAAACATTCGTCCGACCTCGCGCAGTTTCTCACGCTCGTGATCCCAGCAGGCGAGTCGCAGCCGACCGAGCCAGTCGCTCTTTCGACCCTCGCTCCATTTCGCACCCACGACCACGAGATCGAGTGGTTCCATCGTCGGTTTCACTTTCAGCATGTAGCCAACGCGTGAGCCGGGCTGATAGGCCGCGTTCGCGTCCTTTACAACGAGACCTTCCTGACCGGCCCCAAGTGCGTCATGATAAAACGATTCTGCATCGTCCACTGATGCTGGTCGGAGATTTTCAGCCCGCTTGACCGTCTCTCCATCGTGGTCGATAAGCCGCTCGAGACGGTCGATTCGCTCAGTGAGGGGCGTTTCAACGAGTGACTGGCCGTCGTGATAGAGCAGGTCGAAGACACGGACTGTCACGGGGTACTCCGTCGTCATCTCCTCGATGTCGTTCTTTCGCTTGATACGCGTAGAGAAGTCTTGGAAGGGGATCGGACTCCCCGTCTTGGGGTCGTAAGCCACTACCTCAGCCTCGATGATGGCGTTCTCGGCCGTGATTTCTTCGTGAACAGCACCGACGACGTCCGGGAATTGGATCGTGACGTCTTCGAGTCGCCGGGTGAACACTCTGACGTCGTCGCTTCGAACGTGAATCTGCGCTCGCATCCCGTCGTACTTGTACTCGACGAGTGGCTGTTCGATCGCCTCGAGTGCATCCGTGACGGTCGCGGCTTTCTGTGCGAGCATCACTTTCACCGGACGGAACAGTTCGATTTCGAGATCATCGAGTCCGTCACGCCCCCGGTCACGTGCAGTTTCGCCGACGATTCGGAAATCGTTCGTGACCTCGTAGGCTCGTTCGACTGCTCTGACTGCTTCCTCGGAGTCATCCAGAAACGCCATAGCCAGTGCGTCACGGATCGTTCCTTCGCCCACTCCCAGTCGCAGTGCGCCGACGATAGTCCGAACGACGTAGCGTGCCTCGTTCGGATCGGCGTCTGCAAGCAAGCCAGCGATACCGGTAGTGCGTCGTTCTTGGCTTCCGGCCCCTTCGTATTCGGCGAGTCCACGGAGGGTATCGTAGACGGTGCGAACGTCAAGCGTGTTCGAGACGAGCGTGGTCTGGAGACTGTTTTCGACGGCGTTTGCGGCAGCATCTCCCAGATCCCCTGTTTCACGCCACCACGACTCGATCTGCTCGTCGTCTATTCCGGTAGCGCCCGCGATCGCCTGCATCGTGAGCGACGAAGAGACGCCGAGGTCATCGGTCTCCCACGAGGCAAACAGACGGCCACGAGCGAGTTGGGTGAGCTCCGGCAGCAACTCCCCCGCATCCTCGAAGGTATCGGCTAAGATTTCGGTCTTCTCGAGCGTCGAGGATGTCGCATCGAGACGGTCGTACACCGCAACGAGACGGCCGTATTCCATTACGAAGAGTACGGACAGAACCCGCAAAAGGGCACGGCTTGCGATCTAAGTCCCGGTATCGTCCAGCGACTTCTCACTCGTCAATGCTTGGAATCGTGAATTCTCGGGGCTCACCCTGAATCGGAACGGAACCGATGGTGTCCGGAAGACGTGCCTGTGCTTGGTACGTATAGGTGTTGCCCGGCTTGAGCCGCCATTCCTCGCTCTCTTCGCTCACTCCCTCTTCTCCGTATACGAACGTCAGTGAAAACGCAGGGCCTTCTTGGTCGTCAGGTGGTAACCGTGCTGGTGCCGCCGTCGGATTCCAGAGTTTGATCTCCTCGCCGATACTCCCGGACATCGTTCCTTTCTTTTTGTAGGTAAATCCCGCCCAGACAGACTCGTGACCGGCAAAGTCAGCCATGGTTCCATACAGGGTGACTCGTTTCTTTCCTGCCTCGGCACCCATCGTCACAACCTGGCCTGTTTGCTCTCCACCTGACCCTGCTCCAGCGACGAGTCCGCCGAGTGTACTCAGTCCAACGACGCTCGCGGCTGCTGTGCCAAGCACTGTTCTTCGTATCGATCGGAACTCGGGACGTGATTTCGACATTACTCTCCTTGAACCACGATTATCGTTGCCTTTGCTATTGCGGCACCGTATCATCAAATTGCCAATCAGTTATCCGACCGTGGAATATTGCATCCTCGAATTCCAAATCCATGTCACACTTGCTGTGTCACAGGTTTTGTGGGTTTGTGTGACTACTGTAGAGATGAGTTACCACCTCTGAAAGGAACGCACGCCTGAGATCAATCACACAGACCCCTCGAAGACAGCGTACCCGATGCGTTCGTTCGTGTGGCTCGTCTCGGTGTCGGCGCTTTGCTCCTCCTCGACCTTGACCTCGACGCCGGTGCTTGTGAGATCCCGATAACGGAGAGTTGCCGTATCCGGGCCGTTGAACGTTTGCATGTCGGCGACGAACTGCGGTTGCTCGTACTGTTGGTCGAACGTGAGGCTCGTCCAGTTATCATCGATTACAGTATCAGTTCGCTGGACTTCGAACGGTCTTCCATCGAGCTCTCCTGTTCCCTGCTGGAGCGCGATGTAGCCAACCGTTTGAGTCG
Source organism: Haladaptatus rarus (assembly GCF_054177585.1). Lineage (NCBI taxonomy): Archaea > Methanobacteriati > Methanobacteriota > Halobacteria > Halobacteriales > Haladaptataceae > Haladaptatus > Haladaptatus rarus. The sequence goes on from NZ_JBPEHG010000001.1 coordinate 67,277, forward strand.
TGTGCCAGCCTTTGGCCTCCTCTTCTTGGACTCGCACCTCGAACGAACTGCTTGAAACGTTTCGTAGCCGGGTGACGATCGGGTCGGGCCCATTGAATGTCTGTGCCTGCGAGAGCACGACCGGTGTCTCCGTCCCGAAGAAATTCCCGAGCGAAACAGATTCGAAGGTATGGTCGACAGCCGCTGTTCCTGCTTTCACCCGATAAGTCGTGCCATCTTCCAACTGCACCGTCTGTTCAGTCGGTTCTACAGCGAGACTGTGGAACGTTTCGCTGACGTGCGAGCCGTCGAGATAGTCCCATTCTTCGAGTTTGAACTCGAAGTCGCCATTGACGACGTTTCGAAGACGGACATGCGCCGGTTGCCCACCATTGAACGAGAGTGGCTGTGCGATAACGATGCGAGTCCGTTGGTCATCTGAATCGACTTGGTGCCAGACGTCTCTATCCGGCTGGTTTTGGGTGATGGTCTCGGTGGAAAACAGCTCGGAGAGCGTGAATTCGAGCCTTGCGATGGAGGCTGGCGGCATCGTCACCTCGATATTTCCGTCTGCGTTTGGCTCCAATTGGAGGGTTTCTCGGGTGAACCCATCTGTCGTCGTCCAGCTCGACTGTTCTGCAAATGGGTCATCGCTCGTCGGTGTTTGAAGGACGACCGGGACGTGGGCAGCAGCTGAGTCCCCAACAGGTGACCAGCCATCGACACTCACGTCGGTCGTATACGTGTCCCGTAAATTCCGGTTTGTGACGTAGACGATCGCTTTGGACTGCCGTTCTGCATCTATGATGGCGGTTGCGTCCACGTAGGAGACGTTTTCCATCCGACGGATTCTGACACCTGTTTCAGGGATGGTCAGTGTTGGACTATCGACGGTTACTGAGAGACGGTTCCACTCCGTGATACCGTCTCCGAAGGGTTCTGCAAAGGTCTGTGCCGCATAGTCACCGGGTGGGACCGGCCGGAAATCGATCGGGTACGGTCGCCAAAACAACGAGTTATCACGCATGTGGCTCATCGAGCTGGCATTGCCGCGACGCATGAAGGTGGTGAGCATACTAGCCGTGAAGGCTGCATGGGCCATCGTCGGATAGTCCGCTCGTGGCCACCCCGAGCTCACCCGGGGTTGGAGGTTCCACTCTCCGACGTCGATTTGGAGTCCGTCGATGCCGTGCTGGGCAGCTTCCGCGACGACTTCCTGCACGAGTTGGTCGAATTCCGTGGGAAAGTTCACAAGGACCTCGTTATACCCGACCGGGTCTGTGTTGTTTGCTTGCAGCCAGTCTTCGCGCTTGGCTTGATTGACGATACCCCGGACATAGCGGTGGATATCGATACTCGTAACCGATTGTCCGGCAATTTTGAACAGCTCTTGATTCCAGATGGGTGGCTCTCCTATCCGAGTTTCAGACGAGCCATCGTGGAAGTCTGTATACATTGGGTCGATACCGACGGCGTGGACGTCGATGCTTGAATCGGCTGCCTTCATCGCATCCCTGTACACCTGAAAATCGTCGGCATAGTCGTACACGTCAGCATTGCCGATCTGATACTGACCATAGACTTCGTTACCAAGTTGCCACGAGGTCACATTCCACGGGTCGGGATAGCCATGTTCCGCACGTAGTCGGCCCATCTCTGTCGACTGATCCCCGTTGACGTACTCGACCCAGTTGACCACCTCTTCGGGCGGGATTTCCGACCAGAATCCAACGTTGATGATGGGTTCGATGCCGGTGATGTCACAGAACTCGAGGAACTCGTTCGTGCCGAGATAGTTCCGTTCGAGACCACCCCAGTTCACGTTCGGAACGACTGGTCGATCCTCGAGCGGTCCAACACCATCTCGCCAGTGATACTGGCTTGCAAAATTGCCCCCCGGCCACCGCAGACTCGTCACGTTGTATTCATCGAGAAGTTCCACCGTCGTCGGATTGAACTTCCCGTTGATGGCGTCACCGGCGCGTAGCATTACCCAATCGAGATCTACCCATCCTTGCCCCTCAACAACGAACGAGAGTTCGTATTCACCGAACGGCGATTCCTGATATCGTTGGGCACTCTGGGTATCGAGTTGTAACGTGACCGTTCGACGCGTCCAATCCAACATCACGGAAACCGTTTCAGAAGCCTGGACGCTCCCATCAGGCGCCTCGAGGCGAACCTCACAGGAATTGTCCCACCAGCCTCGGATCGAGAATTCGACGACATACTCGAGCGTGCGGTCATCTGGCAGCGCGGTCCGTTGTTCGACGCCACCCCGGGGGGTCTCATCGGTTGGCGTGAGTGAAATCCGCTGGTAGCGAGGTTCGGTTATGCCTGACGGCGTTGGGCGTTTGTCTGCTGGCACGCCATCGCCTACTTCCAAGTCTGGTTCGGCCTCGCGTCCGTGGTCACCGCCAGGAGTCTGCTCGAAATCGATGCTGCCAGCCTCCTCGACTGGTTCCCATGGATACGCGATCTCCTCATAGGTCGGTGTCTCAGGATACAGCACTGCGGTACGATCACCCGCAGTTGGGAGATTCCAGACCTCGAAGGAACCGTTGGCCACGTGATCGGAATAGATGCCGGGATATGCATCTCTCCCATTGTGCTCGATGAATTTTCCAAAGATTTGTTTCTCGATCGTCCAATCGGTCGCGATCGACGGATCGACGCTAACGTTTGCTCTACTGGCGGTTTGGTCTGTTGTGTGCACGGTTTTTATCTCGTCTGTTTCGTCCGTCTGTCCAGCGGCGTTCGCGGTCAGCCCGCCAAGTCCGAAGGGGCTTGTGCCGCTTAGTGCTATCCCTCTTTGGTGATCTCTTCGATTTATCATTATATGAACATCATTTTTCACCATAGACAAAAATAATAGAGATGTCAAAACATTATTATTGAGAATCTAATCATTGTTCGTAGTTGGATGTGATCGCTTACTCCCATCAGAACGATGAACTGAATACAGAGATAGATTTTCAAACTTTCAGTTGTGGCAGGACGAAGAAAGGAGACTCACTGACCACGATGATACTTCTAGTACTGTTGATTTCGGTTGTCCGTCGCTGGTGGCGTGCGTGATGGCAAATACGTAGCAAGTCTCAGCAGCAAAGCGGGTCTGTCTTGATGATCAAAAATTATACAAAATATCAGAGAGCCAAGAACGTGGGAGTAGAGGTGCGGAGAATGTCTGAGTCTCCACGGAAGGGTGTTTAATCATGGGCCGAGACTATGAGCCAGACGATAGCCTGTCGTCATGGATGGCGTGCTAGCAATGCCCACTCATCCAATCCCTTCCTTTCAACGACGAACTCGGGGAGAACGTCTTCTGGGTCGCCCGTTTCACCGGCAAGTCCCACCAGAAACTTTCCGGCAGGAGTCGGATCACGGTCGCTGACGATGTATAGTGGGTCACCAGCATCGAGCGATGTGAATGCTTCTCGAACGCGGTCATAGCGTCGATCAGGATGAAGTCCTCGAAGGTCGACTGGGTTGGACGGGATGTCGATAGATTCGAGTTCGTCCAGACGCGCTGTTACGCTCCTGGCGAGTGAGGTAAACGTCTCAGATATCGAACCTGGTCGAGGTGCTTCCTGAAATTCCGTCGAAAACGGTAGTTGAGCGAGAACCGGCACATCGAGTTCGTCAATGGGGATTTTCGAGGGGAACAGCTCGTGAGAGTGGTTGCAGTCCTCGCAGATGAACTGGTTCATGTTCACCACCATACCGAGTGTCGGAACACCGTTCTCCTCGAACAGTCGTAGGCTCCGCCGAGTGTCGGCCACGCTCGTGTGGAACGGCGTCGTAACGAAGACGACAGCATCGACCGGTACTTCTTGAAGCGTCGTCAGTACCACGTCACTCGTCCCCGGTGGAAGGTCGATAACCAGTGTTTCGGGATCTGTCCATGCAGTTTCAGCGAGGAGTTCCGACAACGCGTCGTGGGCCATCGCACCCCGCCAAGCTAACGGTCCATCGTCTGCCATGAATCCAACACTCATCACCTCGAGGTTCCCGATCGAGACGGGAAGCGGTCGATCGTGCTCATCAGCTCGAATCGACCCTTGGACATCTAACAGTCTGGGGACGTTCGGGCCGAATAGATCGGCGTCAAGCAGCCCTACGTCGTGTGATTCTGCGAGTGCAGCTGCTAATCCGACCGCTACTGTGGTTTTTCCGACGCCACCCTTCGTGCTGGCGACAGCGATCACCGAGCCGATTTCGGTAATCGATACCCGGTCATTTTGTGATGGTTCACCGGGTTCGATGTGAGCGCGTTCGACATCAGGAATGGACGTAACTGCCGATAGGAGTGTTTCGACGATGTCTTCGATAGCACCGGGGTTGAATCGAGTCAGATCGACATCGATGATTACCTCACCATCGGTGACCCGGAGGTCATCGATCAGTCCGGCCTGAAAAACGTTCATACCGATTTGAGGGTCTTCGACCTGCCGAAGTGTGGTTTCTACCTGCTCCCGTACTGAATCGTCAATTTTTGTCATAACTTGATGTATTAGTCTAAAGGTCTGGAGAACGATTGAGGACGTTCTCTTCGGGATTGGGCATTCGTGTATCCGCTGCACCGGTGAATCCACGACGGAATCGAGCAGCATCGGTGGTCAAGGCATGCTGTGCTGTCGAACGAACGAGACGACTCTCGTCCGAACGTACAAGTCGTTCGAGAGTCGTCCGCACCTGTTCGTCGTCGATACCGCCGAGCATGTGAGCGGCCCATTCGCGAACGCGCTCGCTTGGATCTTCAGTCGCAGTCAGTAACGCCTCACGTGCATCTGTCCCTTGCCGTTTGAAGATGGAGATGAGAGCGTTTCGACGGACTGCGTGATGGCTGTCATCAAGTGCGATTTCGATCCTGTCGGCGTGCATATGCCGATCGAGGCGGTCGAGTGCGACGATCGCCTCTGCGCGAACCCACGGGTCGTCGTCGTTTGCCGCCGCCACCGCGGTGTCAGCTGCTGGCTCACCGCCGAGTTGCCCGAGTGCTTCGACCGCAAACTGGCGAACATCATCGTCGGGATCTTTCCTCGCAGCCACCGCAAGTGCGAGCACACCGGCTTCCGTCCGGTCACGTTTAGCCAGACCCAGTGCTGCGCGTCGTCGTTTGACAGGGTTTGTCTCAGTCAATTGCTCGAGCAGCGCCCCGATGGACATCTCGTCGACCGGTGACGTATCGCTGACCATCAGTTCGTCGAGGTCGGCCTCACCGAGTGTGATGTCTCGACCGATTTCGATATCTTCGATGCCGGGAGCATCTGCGCCAAATCCAGGGCTCTTCGTTGGATCAAGCTGTGGGTCTGGGGGACCATCGGCTGGATCCTGATCGTCGTCGTAGGTCATGTAGTATCACCGCCTAAGATGCCAGCGTTGAGAACGAACGTTAGTCCGACAAGAATCGTGATCGCCCGAGGGACAGTCGCCGGACTGCCTCCAGTGAGTATGAGTAATCCGCCGATGGTCGGTGCAGCGGCGGTTCGTGTGAGACCTGTCAGTACCGTCGTAACCGCGCCTGCTATCCCGAGCGCAAGCAATAAGAGCGGTGCTCCGATTGAGCCGGAGACGACCAGTGCGACTGCGCCGGTTACGAACGGAGCTGTTATCGCGGCAGCAACGATAGCAACGGCGGTCACACCGCCACCGACCCAGGCGATGGTAGTGGGGCGGACGAGTACCGGTATGCCGGCGACACCGATAAATGCGCAGATGGAGCCGATTGCTCGAAATCGAACGGGAAGGAGGCCGGTAGTAGCACCGACCGAGAATGTGACCCCAAGCATAATTGCGATAGCGACGATGGTTGGGATTGCAGAGTCCCATCTTGATTCGTCTCTAATCTGTGGGGCGAGAATCAGTATTCCACCAGCTACTACGACGCCGGCCGTCGCTACTGCGAGCTGTGGGGTGATTGCCGTGAGTAGGCCGAATACGCCGATAGCGACGAATCCAACGCGTTTGACGACGGTGTCAGCCGTCACGCCAAGTACGAGTGCTGCGAATGCTGGCCCCACGAGCGCCATGGGTATCGCCACGTCGTACATCGCCTGAAGGTCGAGTGCCATGCGAACTGGGATGTTGAGTGCGACTCGAACCAGGGCGGCGAACAATGTGCCGATAACTGCTATGAGACCGGAAGTAGTGCGTATCTCTATTGGCAGTCCCGCAGTAGGAACGCGGTCAGCGAGTGTCTCCGATACGGTCGAGATCTGTCCAGAAAGTGTCCGTCGAATCACGTCTCATCTCCCTCCAATCGGTTCGCGAGTTCGTCACGGTCGGACGCGGTAAACGCGTCGAGCAGATCGACCAGCTTTGCGTAGATTCCGGTGCCAGGCTCTCCATGAGTTCGGTCGACAATCCCCTCGATCAGGATTCGAAGATGCCTGTCGAGGAAATCGAGCCGAGCGGCAGCAGCAGATGCACCGTCTACAACTGCCTCGCGACGAGCGAGGTAGCCGGCGAACTCGAGTTGCAACTGCAGATGGTCGTGATGTTCGCGCCGTTTCTCGTTGATGGTCACATCGTAGTAGTCGTACGCGCGGGCGAGGTCGAGATTCACGTCAGACCAGGAAACGTCCGACCGGTATGCTGATTCGTAAAGTGGAATGGGTGGGTCAGTCGATCTGAGCGTTCCATCTGCTGGATTTTCGTACTCTGAGAATCCAATGATAAAGAGGTCGTTGTAACGAGCACAGAGCGTGTCATAGTCGTGCTCTACGTGGAATTCGTCGATGGTAACCGAGAGGCCTGTCTGATCGAGCAATGAGACGAGCTGTGATTCGATGGAGCCATCTTCGAGTGCTTCGTGGAACGACTCGTCGGGGTGTTCAAACCCACGTGCGAGTAAGGCATAGATCGCTCCTCTGGCCGCGGCGCCGACATCGATTGGTTCGGAACCGACCGGTTCGTCGCCCGCTTTTGCTCCCTGTCGTTCTGTATTCGTATCCATCGTTAGGAACCTCCTTGCCTCACTGCCGTTGCGGTGACGACGATAACGACCATAATTGCAAGCCCAGCGATGGCCCAAAGGATGGTCGTGTAGGGCGGCCCTTGAGGGCCAGGACCGAGGGCCAGATATTTCCACTCGCTGACTGCTTTGTGACCGGACCGTTCTCCGTTCGAACCATTCCAGACCGCAAATGCGACATCGAGGTCACGGTTCGACTCGATCTCGGTTTGGTTCTCCCCGTCGACGGTGAGATTACGAGTGAAGACGACGCTCCACCGCCCATCGGTGTAGCTGGCGCTGCTCGTGAGATTCGTATCATTGACCGTCGTCGTCGTTCCTGCTCCGCCTGCTATCAATTCCTGCGTACCCATCTGCCCATTCCACCACCAGACGTTGACGAGTGCCTGGGGACTTCCCATGGCGATTCCAGGCTGGGTACTGGTGTTGGCAGGCAACTGCACTGCGGCAGCATCACCGAACGAGTCTAACTGTGGGGCTGGGTACCGAGATGTCGTCGAATTGTTGTCGTCTCTGGTGGCATCGTTCCACGACATCCGGATGAACAATTGTTGGTCGGTGTGTGCGGCCTGCACTGTCATGTTCTCGATGGACGTGTCGTTCGCGTTTGGGACGGTACTCGGTGCACTCGCGAGCGGAATCTCTACAGGAACCGTTTCGTTCCAGGCGGCGCCAGTTGGCTGGGTGAGTGAGGATTCGCTCGCTCTCTCGACCGAGGAGATGGGTATCTCGTTCGCTTCCCTCCCCATCGTAAACGTCGGGACGAACGCCGCAACCGAGACGATGAGTATCGCGAACATCAACCGTGAGACCACCATATGACCGTCGATTCTCACTGGTTGAACACCTCCAGTCGATACTGCTTTGCGGGGTTGGTCGTGGTGAGCAGATTCATGAGTTCGCTTTCGTTACCCCGTTCTACTTTCTCGCGCTCACGTTGAATCGTATCCAGTGCCTGGTTCACCTGATCTCCGAATAGCTCTTCGAGATACGTTCGTGGAATACGATCGACGTCGATAGTTTCACCGTCTTCGGAGTGTTGCGGTGGTGCGAATGGCGGGATGTAGTAGACGTTCGGTTGTGTGTTGAATTCGGGATGAAGTTGAAGCGCCACGCCATACTCTTCGACGAGTTTGTAAATCGGACCGTCTTGGTCATCGAGATACCCGACCAGCCGTAGCTGTGGCGGACATTCAGTGGCACACGTTGGTGGATGAACCTCTCCATCTGGCCCCGACCCTTCGATACGGGGATAACAGAAGATACATTTTTCCGAGCGCTTGCGAAGAACGTTGTAGTAGACTTTGTTGTACGGACATCCCTCGACGCAATAGCGGTAACCACGACATCGCTCCTGGTCGACCAAAACGATGCCGTCTTCCTGTCGCTTGTAGATCGCTTTTCGAGGACAGGCCTCGGCACACGATGGATGCGTGCAGTGGTTACAGATACGAGGGAGGTAAAAGTAGTACGAGTTGGGATATTTCCCAGCACCCTGGTCTTCGTCCCAATTGGGTCCCCAATTCGGTGATTCTCCTTTTGGCCGAAGTGGGGCGTCGCTACCGTCGTAGAAGATTTCCGAGTGATTGAACTCCCACGCACGTCCATAGTCCTCTTCCGATGGGAGTTTTCCGGGGTTTCGCTTGCCGTGTGCTGTGTCTTGGGATTGTTTGGGGGATTTGTACCCACCGCCGAGATTCTCCCAATTCCGTGGATATCCCTTGCCAGGTTGTGTCTCCACGTTGTTCCAGTACATGTACTCACGTCCGCCACTCTCTGTCCAGAGAGTCTTGCAAGCGATGGTGCAGGTCTGACAGCCGATGCACTTGTTGAGATCCATGACCATCGCTACCTGATGGTCGATTCCCTCTGCCAGATTGACACCGCCGTCTTGTGCAGTCATGGTACGTCACCTTCGGACTCATCAGCCGTTGAACCAGCAGACTCGTCTCTAGCTGCTTTCGCATCGCTCATCGGCTTCTCTGCGCTCGCGTCTTTGCCACCGTCGCCCATCAGGTCTGCCGCCTCCTGGTTAGAGCTGGACTGGCCGAGTGGTTCGACCTCGACCCGGACGTCGCTGTTCACGCCGGTGGGGCCCCAGTAGTTCGGAACGAATCGCAGATGTTCGCCCGAATCTTCGGGATACTGGACGAGTTGCGTCGGTTTCATGTACATCCCGACGAGGGTGTTGAAGTTCCCGCGTGTCGGGAACTGGAAGTGTTCCCAGGCGAAGTACATGCGGGCAGTTCCGGGTTCACTACTCGGGTAGACCTTCGCCTGGAGTTGGAGTTCGTCTAGATCGTTGTACAGACGAACCATGTCTCCATCCTTGATGTTGCGGTCGGCAGCGTCATCCGGGTGAAGGTACACCAGTGGTTCGCCGCGTTGCAGCCGAAGCATCTTCTCGTTATCTCGCCACGTCGAGTGGATCGACCAGCGGCCGTGCGGTGTGTTATACCGCAACGGATACTGCTGTTTGGATTGGAGTTCGACTGGATCTTTGTGTGTCGGCAGTTCGTCCCCGAGCTCGAGGAACCAGTCGTGGTCGATGTAGTACTGTTGGCGACCGGTGAACGTCGGCCATGGCTCTTTGTCCTGCACGAACCGCTTCCATGGTGTGTACGCCTTCCCATCTTCGATAGGAGAAGTCCAGTGGTCGCTGGCCGCCAGGAATCGCCGAGGCTGTTTGACCGTATCGTTGAAAGAGATCTGTCCATCCGAGTCCGAAGGATTGGTCTCTTCCGAGTATTCAAGGATGAATTCGGCTGCAGCCTTATCCTCCCGAAGCGCGCCCTGTTGGTCGGACTCCCAATCACGAACGTACTGATCGTGGATCTTCTGGAGGGTTATCTGCCGGTCGAATGACCGATCTTGCTTCGGCTTGATGTTTCGTTTCCGGGCGAGCTCTTGAACCTTCTTTGCGATCAGTCGGAAGATTTCCCAATCGGACTTCGACTCTCCGAGCGGTTTGACCGCCGGTGTAAATGGATGGATGTAGGTGTGCATGTCCGTCATCGAAAGGTCGTGTTTTTCATAGTGGCTTGCAGCTGGGAGAACGATATCGCTGTACAGGGCCGAAGAATCCATTCGGAAGTTGATATCGACGATAAGGTCGAGTTTCGGCCAGAGTACATTTTCGACTGCCATTCCTCCTTTTGCCTGATTGAAGTAGTTTCCTCGCCAGATGAACATGATCGCTGGATCGGGGCGATTTCCGTTCTCGCGCTTCTCCGGATAGACCGGCATCCACCCCCTGTCTATCGACTGTTGAATGAGTCGACGATCCTGAGGAGAGATATTCCCTAATATGTCTCCATGGAAGTACGTCCAAAGGGTGGTCGGCACTGCCCGAACGTTTCCGGTCGGGAACGACAGTTTCTGCCACCCCTTGAATGTCCAGATTTTCTCCTGGCCGACGTAGTGGTCGAGACCGGTGCCCTGTCTGCCAAGGTTCCCCGTCAGCGTCACCAGTAGCTGGATGGCGCGGTTGCCGAGGTCGTTGTGATACCAGTCGTTTACACCCTTGCCGTGGATGATCTTCGCGCGGTCGACTTCGGCGAACTCCCGAGCAACACGCTGATATGTTTCTCTTCCAACACCAGTGATTTCGTAAACTCGATCCGGCGTGTACTTCGAGAGTTCCTCACGGAGTTTGAGCCACACCGTCCGTACTTTTACGCTGCCATCCTGTGTTTCGACATTGGTATCGACGTCGAGTTGTGGGTCGAAATCGAGTTCGATACTGGCGTTCGGGTCGTACTCTCCCTCACGATTGCCGAGCGAGCCAGGTGCATTCCGAAGGTTTCCGTTGGCGTCCTGCATGACGAACACCTTCTTGTTTCCACTGCCGATGTCAGCTGCCCGGAGGAACTTCCCTGTGTCCTCCCGGACGAGAAGCGGCATATCGGTCTGCTCTTTCAGATGTGCTTCGTCGTAGAGTTCGTCGGTGACGATTGTCTGGGCCATCCCGAGCGCCAGTGCCGGGTCAGTTCCGGGATTTGGACTGAGCCACTCGTCACAGTGAATGGCCGTCTGTGAGTAATCACTGAAGATACCGACGCGTTTCGTTCCTTTGTATGCCGCTTCGAGGAAATATTTGGCATCCGGAATGCGGGTGACGTTGACGTTCGACCCCCACGCGATGATGTAGTCGGCGTTGTACCAGTCAGCACTTTCGGCGTTGTCAGTCTGTACACCCCACGTGATGGGTTGCCCAGGCGGGAGATCGGAGTACCAATCATAAAAGGAGTGACTGACGCCACCCAGCAAGTTTACGAATCGTGAGCCAGCGGCGAACGACACAGGACTCATCGCCGGAATCGGTGTGTACCCACTGATAGCGTCGTAGTTTCCAGCCTGCACCTCTTGAATGACCTTCTCGGCGATTTCAGTCAGCGCGTCGTCCCACGAGATACGCTTCCATTTTCCTTCACCGCGATTTCCGACGCGGCGCAGTGGATATTTGATGCGTTGGTCAGCATTGACGTAGTCGGTGTAACATGCCCCTTTCTGGCACCCGCGTGGATTCGGATCTGGAAGTGATTTATCGAACCGTGGATAATCGCCAGCCTGTTCTTCACGCCACACCTGACCGTTCTTTACGTAGACGTCCCACGAACAACTCCCGGTGCAGTTGACGCCGTGGGTACTCCGAGAGATGGAATCCCAGTCCCACTTCTCGCGGTAGAAGTCTTCCCATTCCCGATAGGGGTAGTTTCCGATGTATTCGTCATCGCCGACGATTTGTAATGCATTCATTTGGAGGAACTTTCCGTTCGCGCCGTGGCTCGCAGCGCCCGCCACTGTAGCGACACCGATTCCTTTGAGGAAATCCCGCCGATTTACCGTGCGTCGGCCATCCTTTCTCGTCTGATTTTTATCTGATTCAGTCATTGTTCTCCTCGATAAATACGGTCGTCAATGCGATTCCTGCACCACTGACTCCGAACAGAAGCCCTTCTGGCGTTGCTCCCCCCATTTCGAGACCGATGGAAACGAGAGCGACTCCGGCCAATTTCGACGTTCGATCGACCCAGCGATACCTTCGTGGTGATAGCGTGAGCGAATGGTGGTCTCTCATTTCTCTTTTCCTCCCGATGCTTCCGAATCACGCCCATCGCCATCCGTCAACGGCGTCGGTTCCTTCGTGGTGTCAAAGCCTCCAAGAACCCAATAGGTGACAAGACCAGCAGCAATCGGGGCGAACACCAGCAAGACCTGCAGAACGGGATTGATAACGCTAGACTGGACGTTGATGATGTCTGCGAGGATGTTGTTCATCCCCCCGATCGACGCGATCATTATAAACACGACGGCAGCAACACCAACAGCTGTCTGCCAGGGTCGTGAGATCGGGTCGACGGTGAAATGCGTCGGCGTCTTTCGATAGTCGATGAAGGGCCACGCGAACACGAGAAGGAACACGATTCCCGGCAAGACGATACCACTCAAGAACTCCGTAGACACGGTGATGTCGAGTATCGGTATCGTGAAACTCAGCCAGGCTGGCATCAGTTTCAGAAAGCCGAACACCCACATCAGAAACCAGTCTGGCATTATCAACGTGGGTGTCGAACTCGGGTCGTTCGGCCCGTACTCCGCGACGTTGTGTACGGGCAAGAACCCAGCAAGCAGCGAAAGTGTGGCGAGTGTGAGGAAGAACACCACAGCGCTGACTGCTGTCTGATTTGGATACAGCGGGAGGCCGACGATATAACTGTCGTCGTCCTTCTCGACGACCGATTCCCCGACAACGTCCTCATCCCTGGTCGCTTCAGTGTGTTTCTGTCTGACGAGCAGTGCCATATGGATTGCAATCATGATCGCGATGGCTGCCGGGATGATGAAGACATGCAAGAAATAAAATCGCGGAACCGTCGCGCTCGATGGGTATTCTCCACCGAACACGATCTTCGACAGTACGCCCCCGAATATGGGGACAGATTTGGCGATACTATAACCGATCCCCGTGGCAGTGCTTGCGAACTCGTCGAACGGGAGCGAGTATCCGGTGTATGCTGCAAAGATAGCCAATAATGCGAGAACACCGCCGACTAACCAGTTCAATTCGCGTGGATTTCGATATGCTCCCGTGAAAAACACGCGCAACATATGTAGTCCGATAGACGCCACGAACAGATGTGCAGCCCAGTGGTGCATCCGCCGGAGGAACATTCCATAGGGAATGTCGTACGTGATGTGGAGGACGCTCACGAACGCCGCGGGAAGATCTTCGGCCTGATAGCGTGCGACGCTCCCTTCGTACGTGACTTCGCTCGTGCTCGGCTCGTAAAAGAAGCCGAGAAACACCCCTGTGAGTACAAGAATCAGGAAGGTAAACAACGCAACTTCACCGAGGAGGAACGAATCCTCTGCTGGAAATGCCTTCCCGAGGAACGTGCTTGCACCCGAGAGATTCACCCTGTCATCGATCCATTCGTAAATCGATTTTCTCACGGACTATCCCTCCCCCGGCCCGATCGGGCCTTCGAAGTCCCCCGTTGCGATGAGAAATCCCTCACTCGAGAGCGTGATCGGCAGTTGTGGAAGCGAACGAGGCGGCGGCCCACCGACGACTGTTGCTCCTTGCTGTGGGTCGAACTTCCCGAAGTGACAGGGGCAAACGAAAGTAGTATCCTGAACATCAGATACCATACATCCAGCGTGAGTGCATACCTTCGAGTAGGCAGCGTACCCACTCACAGTGAACGCCATTTCCGTTTCGCCACCGTACTGATTCTCTGGAAGTCGTATAAGGAGCGTTGGTGCGTCCTCGAGACCAGGATTCGTTTCCGGAAACACTGTCAGTATCTCTCCGTTGTTCAGTTGGTTTTCCTCGATGCGTTCGCCTTCGGCATCAACCAGGTGGACGCTATCGGAGTAGATCGGTCCCGTGTACTCCCGTTCGAACACTCGAGTGAGCCCCGCCAATGGTGCGACCAGACTCCCTAGCGCGGCCAATCCCCCGATCGTCGCCAGTTTCTTTGCGATGTCGCGTCGCTTCATCTCGTCCGTCCGGAAGTCCAGCGACATATCGCGAGATTCGAAACAGGGACAGGTGTTCTCTACCGTCGTTCGTTCCAGATACTCCTGAATGGCATCTCGGTTCTTGTTCGTGCCCGGCATGATCAGTGCCCCCTCCGTTCGATAACTTCCACGTGTGGTATGAACCAGGCGTAGTAGGCCACCGTGAGCGCCGTGAGCGAGAGGAACAGGCCGGTCGCGTACAACCCGAAGTATTGCGTTCGGGCTAACGTGAGATACTCGCCCGTGAACAGCGCCGAGAACACGATCGCGAGCACAGTTAATGCACCCATCACGACGATTCCTTCGGTGGTACTGCTCGCAGCCCGGTACTCGACGATCCAGCGATCTTCGGTCTGGAACCACCGCAGAGAATCCATCTGCCCCCCATCCGATGCGACCTCGATACGTCGTTCTGGTCTGACTGCGACGTTCATAAATCGATGAGCCGCCACAAGAACACCGAAAAGAGCGAACAGTGCGACCCAGACGATAACACCGACTTGACTCGGAGAGAGCTTGTTCGGTGTGTCGATAAAGCCCGCAAGCGGTCGAATCTCGCTCACACTACTATCGATCGCTATCTCTTCCGATGGTGGCTCACCGTGTAAGCCGATGTACCACATCGGCAACAGAATCAGTGCTACAATCGTTCCGATTATGAGTGTCTCTCGTCTCATTAGGTTCCCCCACCATTTCCGATTCTCGTATAGAGCCTAATGTGAGTATTCTCGGTGTTACATCCAGTAACACCGGATCCCAATCACCTTGATAATCCGTTGGAATTCGATTATTCGTGTAGGCTTGATATCGAGGTGCATTATATTCATCTCTGGCTGTTCATTCGTATTGCCCGATAACTATTCCCTGATGCGGCCTCTTTTCCCCCTCATGGGGGGAAGTATCTTCGTCGAATTGAGAATCGCCGACCCGCAACCATGTCAAGTTGCGGCGCTCGCAGATGAAACCAAGGAGGCAGCTGCGTACATAACGCGTACTGCGTCGTCGACTAGTGATGGAAGCATCAGCGAGGATATCTCCATAGAGAGTGGCGAATTGTCGAAGGAGACCGAGCTGTCAGTCTCGTTCGAATCGGACGGATTCATACGGATCGAGCGCGAGCAAGAACAGGGGTGTGTCTGTGAGCGTATCGAGAAAAAGGGCTGTCCGGTTCGTGGTGCTCGTGCAGACGATGGAAACTTACACGTCTCGTTTTGTTCACCCGATATCGGGACAGTAAAGGAGATAATCGCTGACCTTCGAAACGCGTTTGGCGGCGTTGAATTACGAAGTCTGAGTCAGATGGGTGCTGAGAAACCGAGTGACCTCATCGCCGTCGACAAAGGGGTTTTGACGAATCGCCAGCGCACTGTTCTCGAAACGGCATACACGCGCGGATACTTCGACCATCCGAGACGGGCAAACGCTGGTGAGATAGCTACGGAACTCGGTATCTCCTCTACTACGTTTATCGAACACCTCTCGCTCGCACAATCAAAACTTCTCTCAAATCTACTCGAGTAAAATCCCCTGCACCTGTGAACCCGTTCGAGCAGGATTGGGCGATTCTGGAACGCTTTTCGGGGTGAACCGTCTCGGGGTCACGCCCCGAGGCTTCCCGTGGGTTAATCGGACACTCTTACGCGACCATCGGCCTGATAGCCTCGAGCGGTAAGCGGCGAGCGGAGCTCTCGCCAGCCAAGCACCGCAATGCATTGACATCCTCCCCGTCGTAAACAGCGGCGTTTCCTCGCTACCGCAGTGATGACAATGCGTCGGTGGCGGTCATCGTTGAGGGTGCTGTCTGTGGAACTCTTCCGAAGTTCGTTCAACGACAATCGAGAGGGTCTACTCCCGGTGTTGGATTGGCACCGCGTTCGGTAGCACACATCGCGGTGTCATTGACGATGCTGCCGATGTCCGCTACGTTGCGCTGTTTGTTCGGCGATCTTCTCATCATCGTCGTCCCCTTCGTTCCGCACTCGGCCATCGGCGTTGCCAGCGACGACCTCGAACGGTCGCATCATCGACTGGTCCTCGTGTTCGAGGATGTGACAGTGCCAGGGGTACGTGCCGGTGAAGTCCCCGAACTGGGTGATGATTCTGACGGTCTCACCGGGATTGACGCGCACGACGTCCTTCAGGCCGCGCTCGTTGGGGTCGGGGTCGTCGGTTCCGTCGGACCCGCGGCCGATGACCTGGAACGTGACGAGATGGAGGTGGATGGGATGGGTGTGCATGGTGTCGTTTTCCAGTTCCCAGATCTCGGTCGTCCCCAGTTGTGGCTTCGCGTCGACGCCCTCGTCGTGGAAGGTTTTCCCCTTCAGTACGTGAGTAGGGAGCCCGTTCTCCATCCGCATCCCCATCGACATGTGTCGGGTTTCCTTTGCCGCCTGTGTGTTGTATCCCGGTTTATTCGGCAAGTTCAGATCCCGCGGGTGCGTGCTGTCGTCAGTGACCTCGCGAGCCGGTTCGGTGACGCGGAACTGCATGATCTCGCCAATGTGGGTGTCGAATCCCTCCTCGTCATCGTCGTGCCCGCCGTTCCCTCCGTCCATGTGGTGACCGCCCGCAAACGGGAATGCAGCATCGTTGGTGACGGTGAACGTCTCACCAGCGTGGCCGGAAAAATCGACGACGACCTCGGCCCGTTCGAACGGGGCGAGGATCAGCGACTCGAGGTCGCCACCTGGCCCGACGGCGACGACATCCTCGAGGAACCCCTGGTCGGGAGCAAACTGGTACATGATGGGGACATCCTCCCCGCGGTTATCGCGCCGTTCACCGTGGTCGTTCGTAAGCGCGAGGTCGAACGTCCGACCGTTCGACTGGTTGACGAGCCGGAAGCGGTATTGGCGCGGTTCGACCTCCATGTATGGCCACACTGCGCCGTTGACGACGGCTGTGTCGCCTGCGAAGTTCGGCACGAACGAATGAGGGTACTGGAGGGATCCATCCGCTTCGAATCTCCTGTCTTGGAGCATCAGCGGGACGTCGTACTCACCACTCGGAAGGTTCAGTTGCGCCTCCCGCTGGCTCTCGATGATGTAGAACCCACTCATCCCAGCATAGGTGTTCAGCCGGCTGATGCCGAGCGCGTGGTCGTGGTACGACGCGGTCATCCGGGGCTGGCGGTTCGGGAGTTCGTGAACGTGCTTGACGAACCGCGGGCCAGTGACACCGTCTGGCGATTTCCAGGCAGCTGCCTGCCCGTCACTCTGCCACTCGACGTTGAGCCCGTGCTGGTGGACTACCGTTCGAACGTCTGGGACGGGGCCATCGTAGTCGTGGTAGTCCTCGGGGGAAGTGCCGATAACCCGCTCGTCGATCTCGAAGAGATGTTCCGAGGGGAGGGCGGTGTTGTCGAAGCGGAGTTTGATCCGCTCATTGCGCATTGCCTTGATGATGGGCCCTGGGACGGTCCCGTCGAAGCCCCAGAACGTGGTCGGCGGGAGATCCGGGTGTACCTTCTGCTCGAATTCCCGGATCGGTATCTCGTAGTAGTCTGCGCCATCGCGCTTGCCATCTGGTTCGCGAACCGTCGGAATCGGAAGCGGTTGAACGAACATATCCAGGTTCGGCGTCGAGTCCACGGCCTCTGCGCTCTCCAAGGGAACTGCTCCAGTGACACCGAAAGCCACAGAAGCCTGTAGTAGCTGCCGCCTCGACAGTCTGGTCTGGGTCATTCTTGTCTACTCATCGCTTCCGTCGGCGCTTACGGTCGTGGTGAGGAACGGAGTCCACACCGCCAAAGCTGGGTGAATCCAGCTGGCCCCGATCTTCGTGGAGGAACACGAGGCCGCCACCGATATCGCTCACCACGGTGAATCCACGTGCACGGACAGCGGTCCAGAAAGACGACCCATCAGGGTCGTACTCGTAGGTTTGCCTGGGATTCGATGGATCCGTGATGTCGTATACACGAGCACCGGCGTTGTACCACGACGTGTAGAGGCGGTTTGCCGTGACGTCGAAGTTGTGGGATGTATCCGGAAAGATGCCCGGATTTCGGTCTTCGGCCTCGATTTCGGCGACCTGCCGTGGGTCGTCGAAGTCACTGACATCGAAGACTGTGATGCCGCCGGATTCGCCAGCGTACGTCTCCGCGCCGATATAGACGTGGTTGCCGTCGGGTGACGGCTGGACGTAGTGGGCGTTCCCGGGGGAACTGAAGACCCGTGACCAGGGGTCACCGTCCATGCCCATATCGGCGTTCTTGGTCTGACCGAACCAGCTGACCTCGACTGGGTCTGTCGGGTCGCTTACGTCGAGGATGCGACAACCAGCGTCCCAGTACGCGAGGTATGCGTAGTCGTCCTGAGCATAGACGTCGTGGACGAAGTTCGTCACCGAGTCGAGTTCGGGGTGAACTTCTTCGAGAACCCACCGCGAAAGTTCTGCGGGATTTGCAGGGTCGCTCACATCCACGATGATGAGTGCACTCTCGTCGAACGGAGCTTCCTTCGCGATGTAAAGCAGATCGTCGGCCAGGTGGGCATTGTGGACTCCCTCGGGGAGCACCTGAAACGTACTGCGGTACCGCGGGTCGGTCGGGTCGTTTACATCGTAGAGGTGAGTGCCAATCTGGGCGTCCGGGTCGACGGTGGTGTCCTCGCCCGAACCGTGGTCGTGTTCGCCGCCTTGTGTGCTGACTGCGAGCAGGTCGCCATCGACCTTGACATCGGCGATACCGGTTCCTGGCGCGTCCCACATCCCAACCAGTTCCGGTCGGTTCGGATTCCGCCAGTCCACGACCGCGAAGCCATCGCCGGTAGCGACGTACGCCCAACCGTTTTGAGTGACGACTTCGGTAGCGCCGTCGACCGCCACTTCGCTGAAGAGGCGGAGTCTGTCATCGTTTTCGTTGCGGGTATTGGAGTTACGGGAGCTTGCGACGCCGGTGAATCCGGCCGCCCCAAGCAATCCCGCGATCTTCAGTGCTGTTCGTCGAGTGAAGGAGTGTGTGTCGTCCATGATGGAATGGGAAGAGGGAATTTAGCGAGCGATACCGTTCGAACGACCCGTTTAACGCATCCCGGGGGAGTCGGGACGACCGGTACCGTCGAAGCCGGGCGAATCCATCCGGCCGCGATCTTCGTGGAGGAACACGAGACCACCACCGATGTCACTCGCGACGGTGAAACCGCGAGCCGCTTCCGCGCCCCAGAACGACGTGCTGTCAGTGTGGTAGCCCGCTATCGTCTCGGGGCTCGTGGGGTCACTGACATCGTGGACCGTCACACCGCCGTTGTACCACGAGGCGTGGAGGCGGTTTGCCGTGACGTCGAAGTTGTGTGACGTCCGGAACGCATCGACGGGTGGCGGGGCAATGCGCACGAGTTTTCGCGGGTCGTCGTAGTCCGAGACGTCGAAGATCGTGATGCCTCCATAGTCGTCGTTGTCGGGGGTCTCGACGAAGTCGTCAGGGAAGGTCTCTGCCCCGACGTACACGAGGTCGCCGTCGGGCGACGGCTGGACGTAGTGAGCGTTACCGGGGCGAGTCAGGTATCGCTCTACGGGGAACGAGTCGCCCACCGGTGTGTCTGCCATCGGGGCGTTCCCAAACTGAGCGAGCAGGTTCGGATCAGTAGGATCGCTCACGTCGGCGACGACCACGCCTGTATCCCAGAACGCCTGGTAGAGGACGTCGTCCTGGACGTAGATGTCGTGACACGGACTCACGCCGCCCATGGCGAACTCGGGGAAGTCGTCCTTGAGCCGATACTCGCCGACGATCTCGGCATTCGACGGATCGCGCACGTCGACGATGGTGGTGCGGGCCTCGCTGAATGGGGCGTCGCCGGATTCGTTGACGGTGAGGTAGGCGTAACCGTCCGCCAGGAAATTGTTGTGGATGTGGTGACCAACGTTCACGAATCCGATTTCAGTCGGGTCGGTCGGGTCACTCACGTCCACGAGCGTGATGCCAGGTCCACCGTTGCTCGCGAGGCTCACGAGGTCGCCCTCGACCTTGGCGTCAAGGACGCCACCTGCAGGGTCGGAGGCAATCATCGACCCGACGACTTTCGGTCGAATCGGATTCCGCCAGTCAACGATGGCGAGACCGTTGCCCGTCGCGACGTAGGCATAATTCCCTTGCGTTGAGACCTCGAGTGACCCGTCGACCGCCACCTCGCTGAAGAGGCGGAGCGTGTCGTCGGTTTCATCCCGCGACATTGCGCTCGCGACGCCGGTGAACCCGGCGAAACCGAGCGCACCGGTCGCCTTCAGGACGTCGCGTCTTCGGAAATCGTGCATGGTCACTTTCCTCCGTTCGAGGCAGCAGGCGTGACCTTGAATACGTAGACGCCGGTGACCATGTCGGACACGACGGTGAGATCACGCTTGGCGTTGTAGTTCGCACCCCACGCCATCGGAGCGTCGCCGAGCCAGACCGGACCCTGCGCCTGGTCGGCCGCGTCGTCTGTCTCGTACCGGTCGACGAACGTGGGGTTGGTCGGGTCGCTGATGTCCCAAACGACCATCCCTTCGTGGTACGCGCCGTCGACGAGTAGGGAGTTGTTCCCTTTCGAGATGATGTCGTGATTGTGCGTCGTCCAGTCGTAGGTCTCGAATGGATCATCGCCCTGATACTCGGCGTTAGGGGACGCCGTGTATCCGATAGGCTGTGGATCCGCGACGGAGCCGTCGCCCCAGCCGATGTCGAAGATGTGCTTACCGCCGGGTTTCCCGTGGCCGATCTCGTCGCCGACGACGGCGATACCGCGCCCAGGGTCGTAGTTGGCGTAGTGGCAGTTCTGGAATCCTTCCTCGCCGAGCGGAACGTCCTCGTAGGTCGGCAGGCCCTCGTAACTGAAGCTCCCTGCAGTCACGGGATTCGCGGGGTCGCTGACGTCCATGATGACGTAACCGTCGAAGCCGCCGCCGATGAACGCGAGGTGTGCGAGGTCGTTCTTGGGGTCGACGACGATATCGTGCAGGTCGGCTTCCGGGCCGAAGGTGCCGATGAAGGAGGTGTCAGCGGGGTCGCTTACGTCGAAGACTCCCATTCCGTGGTGCTCGGTGGTGTAGACGTAGGGTTCGGTAGGGTGGGGGAACAGATTGTGAGTCGACCCCGACTCGAGGGTTCCCAGGATGGTTGGATTCTCAGGCGTTCCGTCCGCGTAGCCGTAGTCGATGATCTCGACGCCGTCGAACTCCGCGTCGCTCGTGTTCGGTTCCTGCGAACGGTAGTAGAGGCCATCGCGTCGGCCGAACTTCACATCCGCGTTCCGTACCTCGGCGGACGATGGGAGCCGGTGAACCTCTGTCGGGTCGGTCGGGTTGCTGATGTCCACGAGGAAGCTACCGCCCGTCCCGAAGAAGCTCCCCACGAGAGCATACTGGCCGTCATTGCGAACGTCTCCCTCGGCGTAGCCGCCTGGTGGATCACTGAGCAGGGAGTGACCGAGTTTCCTGATGCGTCCTTTTGCCGGCTTTCCGCGTGCCGTTGTTAGTCCTGAACTTCCGATTGCAGCCGTGCTGCCCAGCAGCGTGAGCAGTTTTCTCCGTGTTGTTTTCATGGGCAATCACGATATTATTCTCTTAGCATAGCTTAGTTAATTTGCCCTTGAGCTATACATGAACTATCTGGAGGTTCGAAAAGCATTTGGCCATTCCAAAATAATCATTTATAATAGTAACTAATTGAAAATTATTTGAGAAGATTGAAACTCTGTGCAGGAGAGTCATCTGAGATCCCTTGGAGAGACTATTTTTTGTGACTGGATCGAGGGTTTATAACCGTATTCCGGTGCTCAAGATCGGAATCCGGTGGAGCGGAGTCAACCACAAACCGAGTGCGTTAGGCTCTGTCGAATTTGTACCTGGTTGACGCCATTGTCGAATGAGACAGTTGGTGGGTGAAGTACCACGGTGGCAAGCCCCATGGTACTTCACCAACGACTGGTCACCAACGGTCAGTCAAACTCTAAAAACAAGCCACACACAGCGCATCGATGATGATCTATTGGACCGTAAGTCGTGGCGATGGCTGACGCCCCGAACACCTTTCTCATCGCAGTACCATCCCTTTCTCATGACGATTCTCGCACTCGCAGAGACAGCGCACGCGCCCGACCCCGACTGCGACCTGAGCGAGGGCACAATTCGGGCCGCAGAAGAGAAAGACGTCGCCCCAAGCGAGACGGATCTCCGACTGTGTCCAGACTGCTTCCCCGAGCAAGCACCCTGATAATCGAACTGTTCACAGTCTCCGTCTCAATTTTGACTTGGTATGGGTAACTCATTCCGGATTCCGTACGATGAGCACCGGCTGCCCGGATCGATCGATTATCCGCGTCGGCACGTCGCCGAGGATTTCTTCGACGAGTGTTGGTTCCGTTTCGCCGATAACGATGACGTCGTGATCGGTCGTGGCGCCGACGATCTCGTCGACCGGTGACTCCGTGTTCACATTCACGGTCTCGATACGATCCCTGTCGACGCTGGCCTCGACGAGTTCCTCCACCGCATGCTCGAGTAAGATATCCCCAACGCTCGAATCCTCCTCTGGTGGTGCCGCGTGAAACAACGTGACCGATACGTTGCTCTCGTCAAGGGCTGTTCCGACGACCGTGATGATGCGGTCGATGTTTACGTCGCTCCTGATCGGGACGAGCACGCGCTTTACGTCCTTGACGTCATCGGGGACGACGACGACATCACACTCGTAATCCTCGGCCACCCGATCGACCGTCACCGCCCGGTCGTGGGTGAACACTACGACCGTCTCGACGTCGGCGCCGTCGCCAGGGAACTCCGCAGCGAGCTCCTCGATGCGCTCGACAGCCTCCGCTTCCTTTTCGTCCTGAAGTTGGGCGGGCGTTGTCTGGTCAGGCACCGGATACCACCCGACGAGGACGACCTTTACCGGATGGAACAGCTCCAGTAGGTTGGGATCGGGGCGCTCCTCCGTCGAGACGTCGACCGGGACCAGAACAGTAGGTTCGTTCTCCTGCATGATATCAGCGCTCCTTGCGGATGACGAGCACGGGGCGGCCGGTTCGATCCCGGAGACGGTTCGGCATGTCCCCGAGCACCTGCTCGCGGATGCTCGGTTCGTCCTCTCCCATGACCACGAAGTCATGCTCCTCGGCCAGATCGAGCAGGTGGCTCTCCTGTGTCCCCTTGGCCGTGTCCTCCCAGGTGATGCGTTCGCGGTCGAGACCGCGTTCGGTCAGCCAGTCCGTTGCCCCGCGCAGGTAGAGTTCCGATCGTTTGCTCCCTTTCTCTCGGCTTTCGGCGTGGAACAGTGTCACTTCGGTCTCTCCGGCCTCCATAAGCAGTCCCACCACCTCTAGGACGCGGAACATGTTCTCTTCGCCCTTGAGTGAGACGAGGATGTTGTCGAGGTCCTTGATATTCCCCGGGACGAGCACGGCGTCACACCCGTACTCGTTGACGACGCGGTCGCTCGTCTCGACACGGTCGCGGGTGAAGACCAGCACCGACTCGACATCGGCCCCCGCTTCAATGAACGAGCGAACGACTGGTTTCATCGCCGATTTCGCCTCCTCCTGGTAGTTATCGCGGAGCTGCTCGGGTGCAGTCTGGTCGGGCACCGGATAGTACCCAAGGACGATAATGCCCATCGGACACAGCGCCTCGACGAGCTCCAGTGGTAGTTCCTCCGGATCGGACGTGTCGATCGGAATGAGTACCTGGGGACTCTCGCTCATGCGTACTCACCAGACCGTATACTGTGCGAGTTTCCGTTCGGACACGCCATGCTATGCGTCGAGAGTCGAGTTGAACTGCCCGCCGTTTCTGGATACAAACTTTCGTTCAGTCCTGGATGCGTTCGTTCAGTCATTGGGTTCGGTCATCTCCGTAGACGAAGCTGTGGTTCCGTCACCCGCTTCGAAGTCGAAGTCAACCTCGACTTCCACCTCGACAGCGGGTGGCGAGCGGTACCGGTGCAACGCACTCGTGTCGTCGACGCGCTTCCGGACGAAAAGGAGGTACCAGATGACACCGGCGACGACCAGCGAGCCGGCGAGGAGTATCTGCTGGAGCTCCATGAACCCGATGAGTGCGAACGACAGCACCGCACCGAGGCCGGGAACGACGGGATACAGCGGCACCTCGAAACTCGGAGCGTAGCTCGTCGTCCGAGTCTGCCGGAAAACGAGCAGCGAGACGTTTAGCAGCCCGTACACCAGCAGGTGGAGCACGCTCCCCGCCTTCGCGAGAACCTCGACGTTTCCGACAACGATGAACACCAGAACCAGTGCACCGGTGAGCACGATCGACCGGTAGGGCGTATTGAACCGATCGTGAACCTCTGCCAGGCGTGCGTCCACCAGTCCATCCCGCCCCATCGCATAGTTGATACGCGAGGACGAGAGCATCGATGCGTTCGCCGACGACGCCGTCGCCAGAAGCCCGCCAAAGGTCAGCATACCGACGCCGACAACACCGACACTAAAAGCACCGAAGATGGCTCGTGCGCCGATGGTGATCGCGGTCTCCTTCCCAGCTACCTTCTCGACCGGCACGACCCCGAGCAGGATAAGCATCGAGACTGCATAGATGATCGTCACAAGTAGCACGCCACCGACCATCGCCCGTGGAAGGTTTTTGCCAGGGTCCTTGATCTCTCCTGCAACCGTCGCGACCTGAGCGAACCCCAGGTACGAGACGAACACGAGGGCGGTCGCAGGCAGTACCGTCCCGACGCCTTTCGGGAAGAAGGGCTGTAACGTCCCAAGTTCGACCTGGGTCGCACCCAGCGCCATGAATACCCCGAGGATACCCAGCAGGATGACGACGATGACGTTCTGCAGGTCACCGGTTCCGTCCGTACTGAGGTAGTTGATGGCGATAAACGCGATCGCGACACAGAGTGCCCCGATCTGTGCACCATCCAGTGGAATCGTGGAGACGACGCCGAGGTTCAATCCGAGACTGCCTGCCAGCGGGGCGACGTAGTTCCCGAAGCCAACTGCGTAGAACGCCGTCGCGAAGGCCAACCCGAGCCAGTTGCCCAGTCCAGCGATCGAACCGAACAATGGCCCGAGCCCTCGGTTGATGAAGTGATACGGTCCGCCCGATGCTGGCATCGCCGTTGCAAGTTCGCTCGCGGACAGTGCCGTGAACATCGCGATGACTCCACTGAGAACGAACGCTGTTGAGGATGCCGGCCCCGCCAGTGCGGCCGCCGCCCCCGGGAGCACGAAGATTCCGGCACCGACCATCGTCCCCACCCCGATCATCAGTGCCTCCTTTAATCCGAGGGTTCGTTCTAATTGCGTCTCAGTCTCGCTAGTCATTGCCCCTCATAGTTATTTCATAAATTAGAATCTCGCACGTTATAGACACTCTGGCTGCGTGACGTCGGTGGAGCTACGTTAAGAATTCGGCTCGAAGCGACGTGATCTACTTTATTCAGGGGGAAATACGAGAGCGAAGGCTTTTTGCGTTGGACGTGAAAGGACAGATACCATGTCACTCCCCGCTCCGGTGCGGCGGTGGTTAGCTGACGATGCGGGCACGATTTACGAATGCCGGCGATGTGGGACGACTCTCGAGGCCATCGAGCGGCCGTGTCCGTCCTGTGGCTCGACGGAAATCGCGGAGTTCGACGTCTCCTAATCCCTCCATCGTTGTTCTTCCGATAATGTCGTGCGTCGTTCGCCACGTCTCACTCTCACTCACTGTTGTCTGGAATCGCGGTAACTCACGGTTATCTCAGAACCTTATCACGATATTATGGATGTCGACGTGCTGGAGCAACACAAAATGAGTCAGATGACCACGTCACCATCGGGCAGTAATTCTCGTTCTGTCCGTCTCGCTTCGGTACCCTCTTTGACGAGCGTCGGTTCACCGACCGGTTCCGTAAACCGACTCGGATCTGGTTCGATACGCGTGACCATGTCCGAGAAGACTGACCCTCGCCGGCCGCCAGCTACGACGACGCCACCGTATTTACGTTCTTCAAACGATGTCTCATCAGGGTCTGGAAACTCCTCGCGGATGATCTGCGCTGTCTCTCTGATGTAGTCTGCAGCCTGTTTCTGTGAGTATTGACTTTCCTCGTAGTATGTCGTAGCGTGCTTGTCGGTGAGTTCTTCGGTCGAGTGCTCTGGTGATTCAAAGATAACCGATTCCGTCGCGGTGTGCCCACTGGCGAATCGGATATTTATCGTGAAGCTATCCGGATATCGGATGATGATCGGGAAAAACAGCATATCGGTAATGGTGGCACGCTGTTGAATCCGCCACAGACCCTCAAGATAGTACGATGTCAGTGCTCCGATCCGGTCGTCTCGCTCACCACGGTTATATGCCATCGCAACCGCCGTGTAGTCGTCACCTGCGATGTTGCGAAGTCGACGCTTGAAACTCTCATTGACACCATCGAGTTTCATCTCGTAAGCATCGAGTACCGAGACGTTAGGGTCAGCGAGCAGCTCTGCCTTCCGCTCTCGTGCGTCCGCCACGGTCATCATGTTCTTGTGGAAGAGCCGCTCGGCGTCTTTATCCGGAAGCGGTGTCCTGACCGCTTGCTGATGCAAGATCCCTGCGTCCCCGTGAAATCGAAGCCCCTGCTCTCGCATGTACCAATTCTCTCAGGGATGGAAAGATGTTAATTTGTTGGCCGTAATATAAGAAAAATTTTAACAAATGATTTCACGTTAAGCTGAAACGATGGTCACGCTACGCGTTGAACAGGATTTCGGAATCGCACGGGTTGCAACAGAGGCCAGCGAACAGAAACTGGAAAGGTACTTCGCGTAAGATTCTGAGGACAAGGAATGTCCAGGTTTCTTCGACGCCGTGCCGGAATCCTCCTTCTTCTCGTTGTGCTTCTCTTCGGCCTCACCGTCTGGTTCGGAACACTCACCCCAGCCCCTGAACTGGGTGTCTATCCAAGTGAAGAACACCTTGCTACCGACTATGATCACTATCGTGGACAGAAAGTCACCGTCAGTGGGACGGTCGTCGAGACCGATCCGATGACGATCGATGCTGAATACGGTGCCGACGAACACGTTCAGTTTACCATCACCAACCTCGCCATCGACGCGAACGAGGGAGACAATTTGCGTGTCTATGGAACCGTTGGGCCAGATCACACGATTCAGTCTCACAATGCCGTTGCAGTCCCTCCATCAGGACACGTGTATACGTATTCGATATCGTTCTTGGCAGGCCTGTGGGTGCTTGGGCGTATCATCCGGTTCTGGCGTCTCGACCCGACCGACTGGACGCTCAAACGCCGTACAACACCCTTACAACTGAATGTATTCGACCGCGTCCAGACACGCATCGATCAGCGGGGGGATGACTGATGCCAGATCTCCTTGCACACGCCTTCATCGCGTACTCGCTTGCACTCGTTCTGTCCTGGCGCTACGACTGGCTTTCGCCCGCCTATGCAACGGTTGCGATGGCTGGCGCGTTCATTCCCGACCTGACGAAGATCAAGCTCGTCATCAACAGTGGGACTGTCGAACAGCTACTGGGAATCCCATTTGACTGGGGTGCACTCCACACTGCTGGCGGTGCCTTGGTCGCAGTTTTCATCGGTGTGAAAATCGTCGCACCGCCCGAGCGAAGACGTGTATTTGCCCTCTTGAGTGTGGGTGCGCTCTCGCACCTGTTCGCCGATGGCCTCCTCCAGAAACCGTCCGGGCACTCGTATGCGATAGTCTGGCCGCTCACCCAGTATCATCCGCCGACGCCGGGACTGTACTTGAGTACACAAGCTGAACCGATGCTCGTCGCTGCCACTGTGGCGCTTGTGATCCACGTGATCACGCGCTATCGCTCGCAGGGATGACTCGCGACGGCGTCACTCATCCCTGCTGAAGCGAGGAACCTCGCCGCCGTGGGGACGACGATGGGTCAGGCAAACGCCGGAAACGGGTCTGCAACCTCCTGTCAGACCGCCCGAACGCGACAGCCTTCCGAGTAGAAGACTTCGGGTTCACCGGCGACGAACTCGACCTCTGGGCGCCCGCATTCGACATCCTCTCTGAGATGGCATCGTCCATCGTTGGTATCCTCGAGGACTACGACGGCTGGCATGTCTGGGAACTCAGCTTCCTCTATCACTACCAGACTCGCGTTCGCAACATCCTCTGGCTCCTCAAACGCATCTACGCCACCGACGAACAGATGCGCAGCCACTACGACAACGGCATGGCAGCATCCCATCTCGCCGCACTCGAAGAAGCCGCTGCCGATCGCGTCATCCCGTGGGAAGACCCCACTGACCTCTCGAACGCGGTTGCCCAACTCCCATGACGTCCTCTTGACCGGGTGGACTGAAGTCCGACGTCGCATAGACCCTGCTGTCGACTGAGAACTACACACTCCCACCCGGCCCGTTCTCGCTCGTCAGCGAGTACTCAGTTCCCCGAGAACGATTCTCAGCATTCGCGCTGACGTTCGCCACGCCGCTTTTGCTCGTGTATCCATTTGCTCAGCGGTATACCGAGGGCGGGCTCTCGTTCAGCGGGATGGACGGTTGATCAATCTACTTTCTTCGTACGATTCACATCTCGATACCAAACCATTGTGTCGCAGAGACGACGGCTTCTGTTTGGGCGTGCCACAAGACACACCACAGTGACACAGACTCCAGTGCCCATCGGAAAATCGCCTTTGCGGGGATGTGGTCGAAGTGTGAGCGCATGCATCTTGGAACCGTATACAGCGTGGAGAAAATCAATTCCACAGCGCAGGAATCATCTGGCGGTTATTTGCCGACTGAAGGTGTACCAGTATGGGGTGTTCAAACCATGCCAACCTACCTTTCCCTGGGTACGCTCACCCAGGACGGGTACGAAAACCTCGAACAGGGGGCGGAGACGGTGCGACAGTTCATCGATCAAATCAATGCGATGGGTGGGAACTTCGACGAAGACGACTTCTTCGTTTTGAATGGGGAGTACGACTGGGCGGCGATCGTAGAATTCCCGAGTGATGAGGCAGCTGCGATGGTATCTGATATGTATGCCCGCACCGGAAGGGGACGGATCCAGAGCGAAATGATCGTCGCCGAAAACCCGGACGGATACGAAGATTACGTCCAAACGTTACTCGAGGCTGAATAGCGCCCTCCAGAGTACGAACCTCGGGGCGTTTCGGGTTCGCATCGAGCGAATAACTGAATTGCAAATCAAAATATTCCAATGCTCGAGAATGCTCGTCCTTGCGGGCGAAGAGGATGTCATCCGAGTATCTGGAC
The DNA here is from genome assembly GCF_054177585.1 of Haladaptatus rarus. NCBI lineage: Archaea > Methanobacteriati > Methanobacteriota > Halobacteria > Halobacteriales > Haladaptataceae > Haladaptatus > Haladaptatus rarus. The sequence continues at coordinate 96,457 of NZ_JBPEHG010000001.1, forward strand.
GACGCAGAGATAAGACGTCACGTCGAACGTGCCAGGGACGTTACCGTCTATTACCAGGTCAAAGGCCACCGGTAAGCGGTTCTCCGTGTAGCCACGCTGGTCGATGTCTGCATTGTTGACGAGAGTCTACTGGAGTCTCGCGCGAGCTCCTCACTCGCGGACTCGCCGGAAGACGGTGTCTCCAGAGATGTCGTCGGTTCCGATGAGAATAGAGGTTACAACTTCGAAGACTATCGGTCAAGACCCCATAGCAGGGTGCCACAGGGCGTGACCCCGAGGCGATTCACCGGTTGCTCAGGACGTGCTCGAGGGCCGGTTCAAGCTCGGGATAGCGCCACTTGTACCCGCTTTGCTCTAGTTTGGTCGGTCGCATCCTGTCGCTGGCCAAGAGCAACTCCTCACCCATCTGCCCGAACATCAGGCGGACACCAACCCCCGGAACCCAGAAGACCGTCGGCCGCCCCAGCACGGAGCCCAGCGTGTTGGTGAAAGTCTTGTTGGTGACGGGTTCTGGGGTAGACACGTTCACCGGGCCTTCGATCGCGTTGGTCTCGATGAGGTGCTCGATGATGCGTGCGACATCGTCTCGGGTTACCCATGATAGGTACTGGTCACCGGAGCCAAGATGCCCTCCGACGCCGAGCTTGAAGGGTGGGAGCATCTGCTCCAGAGCGCCACCTTCGGTACTGAGCACGATTCCTGTCCGTATGTTGACTACCCGAATGCCGTTCTCGGCTGCCACCTGGGAGGCTTCCTCCCATCGTCGACAGACCTCCGAAATGAACAGATCGCCAGGGCCCGCATCCTCTTCCAGCCAGGTGTCCCCTCGATCTCCATAGTACCCGACGGCCGAGGCCGAGATCAAAACTTCCGGTGGGTCGTCCAGTTCGGCCAAGGCGCCCGCCAACAGACTGGTTCCCTTGACACGGCTGTCCAGAATCCGCTGCTTGGTTCGGTCGTTCCACCGCTGGTTAATGGACTCGCCAGCCAGGTGGACGACAGCATCGAAGCCCTCCAGTCGTGTCTGGTCGATCTCGCCTCTCGAGGGTTCCCACTGAACCCCATCGGCAGACATCGTGGTCTCAGGACGGACGAGGCTCGTGACCTCGTGGCCTGCCTGCTCTAGATGAGACACGAGTCTGCGACCGATCAGCCCTGTGGAACCACTGACGAGGATCTGCATAGTATAGTCCGGTAGAACGTGACCTGGATGATTGAGTCTTTGGTTGGTTTCTCGAAATTTCTGTGCGCTTTACCAACGTTTCTGCCCGCCATCCTCGTCCGACTGGTTTCAAAATGGAACCCGGCTGAAAGCCCGTCTTACGGGGTTCGGCGGGCGACTGGGTGAGCGGTGGGTTTCTCGCTTTGTCCGGGCCCGTCAGCCGGAACGTACCCACGTGCCGGTCCGAATCGGCAGACCGGCGCATCAAAATCGGAGAAACACTGGCACGATGCGATGACATGTGCCCTGGATTCGATAAACGAGGTGTGTGACAGCATTTCTTCCATAAGAGAGTACGAAAGCGTCATTTATCTACACGTCGGTTCAGGACCTTCTTTCTCCGCTCCCCGCCCCGAATTTTAACTTCGACATCCGCGTCCTTTGGAATGGTAGGCTCGAAGGTACTGTCGGGAATGTCGTTGAGGTTCACATTCGAATTGAGAATTGTGACGAAAAAGGTGCGAAGGAGAGGGGCGAGAAAACCCCGTGGAGTACTTTCACAATCTGGCTCCGACGCCGAAGCCCGGTTGATAGTATCAGAATTGTTACAAGCTAGATCGTGATTGTGAGAACCCGTTTCAACCTCTAGTTTGGAACCTAAACCGCGTACCGGAGACACAAAATCTGATTTTAGTGATCGACAAGCGCAGCAGATATGTGTCCCATATTCTCTGGGTGAACTACTCCGCCCTCCCACGTTGGGGCCTCCCCGGCCCTCACTTGGTGCGGTGGGAGCTTCCTGTTTCTGTGTCGAAACGTGTCGAAACCGTTTCCATAGCGTCCACAAGAGCATCGCTCTTGTGCGGCCCATCAGAACCGATGGTTCTGAGAACGGTTCCAGACTCCGCAGGCGACTTCCCTTGACAGGTAGTTCGGAGTGTCCCACTCCTACCGAATGGACACTCGACTGCCACGACCGATGCACGGGCACTGTCTAGATAAGGAAAACCGAGCGCCGACGAGCAGCTGATCAGCTCTCAACCGGCATGAAATCTGCGTCTGATTAGTGAAAAATGATCAATCGAGGTATGAGTCACTCAAATTCGCCTGATCTGCCGGAAATGTCGGAATGATTATCGGAATCACAGTTCTCCACAGACGGCGGTAGAAGCGCTGAAACCCAACTATGTTACAGACTCACTTAACTAGACAGTGCCGATGCACGCTTTTTGTCGCGTTTGAACACCGGACGCAATGGAGTGAGTGTCGTACGACAACGTTCAACCGTCAAAGTAGTAAGGCTATGCCGTCCAGTGAACGTGACCAAAGACGGCGAGTGTATCCTCTCCCTACTCACTCCCTTCGGTCGCTCCTTGAAGAAGGTGGCTTAGCACCTCAATTCAGCTAATTGACAGGGAGTGCTCAAACCGGAAAGAGTGAACGCTGGAGCAAGCGATACCGAGATACAATTCCAGTAGCTCGTCCCCTCTGCACTGAAGTTGCGAGGATTCAGAATTCTCGGTTCCAACATTCAATTCCGTAGTTCGGCCCTCACTCCATGAATAGGTGCAAATTCGGAACGGGGCGTGAGTTCCTGAAGTGTAGTCCACTCCTTAGCGACCCTAATTTCTGCGAGTAGAGCGATGGTCACTTCTCCCATTCCACTATAGGTCAACGACGCGAAGTCCCATCCAGGATCACCAGCTGGAAATGGGCCAGACTCTCTCGGTCGACGGAGGTCAACCACTCCTCCTAATTGATTGCGAGTCGCTAAAGAGAGATCGTACGCCTCCTGATACCGAGTCAGTGGGAACTCCCGATTGTCTACAATCAGGAGGCCAGTTCCGGAAGTCACAACATCGGATACGTTCGTCCGCCCGGCTTCAATGAGAAGATTCACGACGTCCATGGTTGAATTTTCCCCACTGATTGCATCGACGTAGCGGATAATCTCTCCACCCTTCCCCGCCCTCTCTTCGCTCTCTGATACGCCATCCAGCTCAGCAGTGTACTCAACTAATCCCGCAGTCTTGAGATTCGCGTCGATACCATGCGTCAACAGAACACCGTCAAGCGTGATACTTGATGGAAAATCTAGTCGATATGTTGAATCCTGGTTATAGTTTGCTGAAACAAGTACAGGCCCGAGAAGGGAATCATCCAATTGTTCAAGTACATCGAGTGCCTTCTCGAAATTATCTTCGGTAACTGTTGCGCTTGCGGAGACTACCTCTCCTGCATTTTCGAGGGGATCGTACGTCACCTGACTCGTGAGTGAGGCGATTCGCGCTCGAATCTGTTCGCGGCGGCCGCTTACGTTACCTCGGGCGAGTTCGGCCCGCCCAGTGGATGTGAGACGTCGACCCTTTCCTGGTACCTTCTCAGTAAGACCCGCTTCGTCGAGTTCAGAGAGGGTTACTCGTATAGTTCGTCCTTTAATGGAGTACCCGCGGCGTTTCATCAGTTTAACGAGCCGAATGCTCCCTATCGGCTCCTCATTGTCAATAAGTCTGAGAAGGTCGTACGTGCGACGATTCAGGTCGACAGCCATGCTCATGTTCGGTTTTTTCTCATACCACTTAGCCCCCATCGTTTGCAATTCTATCGCACATCGTCAGTTCTTTCGTGATCTTACTCACCCTCATCCTCACGATTCGTACCGTTGGTGGACTTCTCCTCCATTCCAATTGTGGCAAATTCGAACTCGACGATTTCCCTGAATCTACTTCTCCAATTAATTGCTATCGGCATCATCGACGCGATGGCCATTATGTTTCTCGTCCAGGATCTGCGCACAGAGCAGGTTGCGGTCGTCTCACCGCTCTCAAGTTTGTTTGCTGATGTTACCGTTCTGTTAGCATGGATAATTCTCGAACGAGTCACTGACCAGCCCACAGCGGTTCGGAATTGTTCTCGTCCTCGTAGGCGTTCCACTACTTGCTGGCGTCTGAGTCCATACTTAAGCAAAATAGAGCCTTTACGGATCAGACTCAGGAAACGATCCGTAGATGGCGATCGGATCAGGAACGCTGGAGTATCACTCGACATCTGTTACCTTTTCGAACATTTGGGCTACGCGGGCAGCAAACGCATCCGCCCCTATTGGTGTCGTGATTTGGAGTCCAATAGGTCGACCGTTCGCATGACCACAGGGAATGCTGAAACAAGGGTGACCCGTGTTGTTGAACGGAGCCGTGTTCTGAAGCGTGGAAAGTACATCAACGTTCTCAGGAACCTCACCGAACGCTGGTGCGACCATCGGAGTCGTCGGTGTAACGAGGACGTCAACCTGTTCAAATACGTCTGCAACCTGTTCCGAGAACCGTCTGCGGGCTTCCCACGTATGGACGTAAAGCGACGATCCGTGCTCCTGGAGCAAGCGAAGCCCAAGATAGATCAATCGCCGAATTCGGTCGTCGATTAGAACGCCTCTGTCGCGGAACTCCCGAACCGCGCGGCACCATGATTTATCATACCAGGAACCAGCTCCGAGAAGATGCCCATCGAACGAAAGCAGGTCGGCGAACTCCATTACCGTCTGAGCATCGTTCACCAAGGTTGCAGTCTCGTAATCGGGAAGCGAAACCGACTCGACCGTGCAGTTACAGACCGTCTTGACCTCAGAAACAGTTCGCCGGACAGCCGCTCGCACATTATCCGTTGCAGCGTTCATGAACTCCGTAACGATTCCGATGCGAAGTTCCTCCGGTGCAATCTCCAGATTCGAAGTAAGGTCGACAGCGTCGGAGGTGGGCGCTTGAATGGTAGTGTAGTCTGCACTGTCGAAACCTGCGATCGCCTCGGCGACCGTCGTCGCGTTCATCACGTCGGAAGCGAGCACACCAACATGGTCTAGCGACGGAGCGAGCGGAGCGAGGCCGTGTCGTGGGACGAGTCCGTAGGTTGGCTTGAAACCGACAATGCCGCAAAATGATGCTGGGATTCGAACACTCCCACCAGTGTCACTTCCGAGCGCGGCATCGACAAGTCCCCCTGCGACAGCGGCGGCACTCCCACTTGATGATCCGCCGGGAACGTATCCTGGAGCGTTTGGGTTTTCCGTTCGTCCATGGGAGCTGAATTCGCCTGTCGTTCCGAACGCAAGAGCATCCATGTTCGTCGTTCCAGTGAGGATTACACCGGAGCGCCGTAACCGTTCGACGACTGTCGCATCGTCGTCTGGTTGGAACGCGATGCCGTCTGTCCCCACGGTCATCGGGACGCCTTGGACTGCGAGATTATCTTTGACAGCGATCTCCAAATGGGAAAGAGAACCCCCATCGGCACTATCGGCTGTAAATGGAGTGACGTAGGCGTTGTAAGGGTCATCTCGATTGGTAGGCGTTGCGCAAGCGAACCGAGACGTGGACTCGTATCTTGCGAGCTCAAGTAGCTCTGCCGCGTACGATTCGATCTCGTCGTCAGTGAGGCCGTCCGGTAAGGTTCCGAAATCGATATCGGAAGTACGGGTCATACGTCTTGGACGGCCTCGAGATCAGGCGCGATGTCTGCGAAGGCATCGATGTGCTCATCGATGTGGGATTCTGTGTGTTGCACGGTCACGGTCCATTGTTGTGATGCGTCATGGGGGTGTGGGATCACGCCACGATTGACCATTCCAAACCAGTAGGCCTCATGGAATTCTTCGTCGATATGTGTCCAATCGCGGAACGTCCTAATTTGCTCCTCAGTGAAGTACACAATGCCCTGTGAGCCCACTGATATGACGTGTGCATCGAGTCCAGTATCATCGATTACGTCCTCGTATCCAGACCGGAGCCGGTCAGCGAGCGTCGACACGTGTTCATATGCGTCTTCCGTTAGAATTTGGTCGAGAGTGACAGCTACGGCCTTAAGCGAAAGCGGATTCCCATTGTAGGTGCCGTAATGAGCTGCACCAGTTGCAACGCCGGGTTGAAGATCACGTTCGATGAAGTCCATAATCTCCGCTCGCCCACCAAATGCGCCGACAGGATAGCCCCCGCCGATGGCCTTGGCGAGCGCTACGAGATCGGGTTGAACGCCGTAGCGCTCTGCTCCCCCGCCCGGTGCGATTTTCACGCCGGTCTTGACCTCGTCGAAGACCAGTAGGACGTTGTACATGTCTGCCAGTTCCCGCAGACGTTCGAGGAATCCAGACTCGGGCTCGACCACTCCGAGATTGAAACAGGCTGGTTCGACGAGAATTGCTGCAACCTCGTCGCTGTGTGCTTTCAGTAGCTGCTCGACGCTCGTGGCATCATTGTACTGTGCAAGCAGTATCTCCTCAGCCACGTGTCCAGGAACACCCTGTGATTCGATAACTCGATTCGGGTTATCTGGATGCCCGGTCTGCTCAATAGGTGGCATCTTGCTTACCAGTGATTGATCGTGGGCGCCGTGGTATGCGCCTTCCATTCGGATGATTTTCTCACGACCGGTGTACGCCCGAGCGAGGCGTGTCATGTGCATTACGGACTCGGTGCCGCTGTTCGTGAATCTGATTTTCTCAATACATTGCCAGCGACGTTTAACTGCCTGCGCCGCCTCTTCGATGACCTTGTTTGGACGCGTGTACAGGGTTCCTCGTTCGAGTTGATCCTCAATACGGTCTACGAGGGTGGGATGTGAGTGCCCGACGAGTTGAGTTCCGTTGTTCATCGCAAAATCGAGGTACTCGTTACTGTCTACGTCGTATACGTGCACATTGTCAACGTAATCGGCGTGCATCGGATACGGATCGTATGCTCGATATGTACTGCAGACGCCTGCTGGAACGTGTTGTCTCAACTCGGTAGCCAGCTCTGCTGACCCCGGCGTTCGTTCCTCGAAACAATTCTGCTCTTGTACGAGCAGCTCGGTTGGATTCTCGGGGTCGGTACTCGGTTCCGCGGATTCTGATTGACGTGACGTCATTTGTGTTCAAACATGTGGGTGCTAATTGGTCAACTGTTCAGCGCGACGAGGTTGCCAAGTAACTTCTCGTCGGCGCCGAACGGGTGGTGTGCAGGTTGTTTGGGCCACTCGTCGGAGTTCCCGATATCGAACACACGTCATCAGTCCCAGATTCCCCCTGTGTAGTATTCGACAACCGCGACGACGACGGTCGTGAGAACGACATACAGCACGCTGATAGCTGCGATAGTCGGAGAGTAGGAATATCGTAGACTCGAGAAAATCTTGATTGGAACCGTAGTGACCGTGAATCCACTCACGAGGAACGCGATGATGTACTCGTTAAGCGAGAGGATGAACGCGAACAGCACACCGCTGAAAACGTTCGATCGAATAATCGGAAACGTCACCGTCCGAAGCGTCTGCCACCGTGTCGCACCCAAGTTCATCGCGGCTTCTTCAACCTCGCGATCCATTTCATCCAGTCCAGTGCTAATGAGCACGAGTGAGAACGGTGCATAGAATACACCGTGGGCGATGACCAGATTGAAGAGCGTCCCAGAGATGCCGATGAGGAAGAAGTAACTCATGAACGCCACACCGATGATGACTGGCGGGATGAGAATCGGCAGAACGCCAACACCACGGAGGAGCGCCGTAAACCGGATGTCGTACCGATCCAGCGCAAAGGCCAGTGACAGGCCAATACTGGTTGCGATAATGCTTGCCCCCGTTGCAATTACGAGTGAGTTGAGCAACGCCAACTGCCACTCGGGACTCGTTAGTACCACATTGAACCACTTGAGTGAGAATCCATTGGGTGGGAAGGTGAGGAACTGCTCTGGGGTGAAACTAATCGCGATGATGATCAAGATAGGTGCGATGATAAACGTGAGACACGCTGCGAGGTAGAATCGCGCAATGTACCCTGGAAGGTCAATAACACCGCCAGTAAGTGCCCGAAGCAGACCGTCCGAACTATCGGGTCGATGGAAATCAGAGTCTGAAAGCGTTCCGCCATCAACTCTGGGATCCGGATTACTCATTTGACCCACCTCCTGCACCAGTCATATCACCAGAGGTCAACCCGAGGAACTTGTACCCCGCAGCAAGTATCACTATTACGACGACCATCATCACAAGGGACAGCGCCGCGCCGAACGGGACGTTGAGTTGGCTAAGCGCTTGGTTTCCGATAATGACGGGCAAGGTCCAGTGGGCTGGCTTGCCGAGGATACGCGGAACGATATACGCTCCGAGAGCGAGGATGAACACGAGCATCCAAGCAGAGTAGATTCCGTTTCGCGAAAGTGGGAGAGTGACCCGGCGAAAGGTCTGGAAACGGTTCGCGCCAAGATTCTTCGATGCCTCTTCAAGTTCGGGGTTGATATTGTTGATACTCGAGTAGAGCGTGAGGATGGCGAAAGGCAGGAATACGTACGTCATCCCGATCGAGAGTGCCCAGATACCTGGCGTGAGTGCAATTGCTTCGTCTACGATCCCAATAGTGAGCAGGAAGTTGTTGAGCACTCCATTTTTTGAGAGAATGACCGTCCATGCGTATGACCGAATGATGTAAGTCAACCACATCGTTGACACTATCGCCGTGATGTACACTTGGCGTTTCAGACGGGAGTCCATTCGTGAGAGCGTATAGGCAATTGGATAGCCAATTGCCAGACATGCGAACGCAGTTCCCATCGAGAGAACGAGCGTGAACCATAATCGTTCGAGATACAACGGAACCGTAAACAAGCGGTGGTAATGTTCGAGCGTGAACCCGACGCGATAGTATTCCCCGGACGGTTTCGGGTAAAAACTTGTCGCGATCAATAATACAAGTGGGATCACGAAAAACAAGATGAGTATAACGAGCGGATATCCCAGAACGATGGATTTGGAGTGACTGTTCAGCCACTGTCTCATCTGTCCGGGTGATTTCTCCTCTTCCCTGGAGAACCTGACATTAGTTTCTTCAGGCATAATACTCAAATCTCCGCTTCTGATTCAGGTGCGTTCTTGACAGCAAGGTCTTCGACGATAGACTCCGTCGATAGAACCTTCGTCTGGTCTGCAGCAAATTCGATCCGAACACGGTCGCCGCGCTCAAACGGGTCTGTCCGATGTTCGCCCGCTTGCGTCGTTACGATAAGCTCGCTGCCACCCTCAGTGTATACCCGGTATTCTACTGTCCCGCCGAGCATCTGAACGAGATTCACTTCACCGGTAGCAACGTTCATGCGATTCCCACCATCACCAACTGTTTCATCGGCTTCAAGACGTGAGAGCGAGACTCCTTCGGGTCGTACAACGACACCGACGTTAGTCCCAACTTCGAGACGGTCGTTTGCGGTCGCTTGGATAATGGTTTCACCCGTATCAACAGTAGTCGTCTCGTCCCTGTCGTCGGCTACGCGTCCATAGAAAATATTTGCTTTGCCGATAAAGTCTGCGACAAAAAGCGAGGACGGCTCATGATAGACCATATCCGGTGAGCCGATTTGCTCGAATCCTCCCTCATTCATGACGACGATTCGATCAGACATTGTCATCGCCTCCTCCTGATTGTGGGTGACGAACACCGTTGTCACCCCGAGTTCTTTCTGAATTCGTGAGAGTTCGGCTTGCATCTGCTTTCGCAACTTCTCATCCAAACTGGCAAGTGGTTCATCGAGAAGCAGTGCTTCGGGATTGAGCGCGAGCGCGCGAGCAAGCGCGACGCGCTGTTGTTGTCCTCCGGAGAGTTGGTCAGGTTTCCGGTCTTGAATCCCCGGCAGTTCGATCATCTCAAGCATTTCGTCAACACGGTCGTCGATTTCCTGTGTCGAGTATTCCTGATCGGCGACACGCATTCCATACGCAATGTTATCCTTAACCGTCATGTGCGGGAACAGTGCGAATGACTGGAAGACCATCCCTACGTCGCGCCGATATGGCGGCTCATCCGTGATTTCGCGGTCACCCATCATGACCTGCCCTTTGGACGGTGTTTCGAACCCGGCGATGCATCGAAGTGTCGTAGTTTTACCGCACCCCGAGGGGCCAACAAGCGTGACGAATTCCCCATCGGCGATAGTCAGGTCAACGTCGTCGACCGCGACTACATCACTTCCGTAGACCTTCGTAAGACCGTTTAGTTCTATGCGTGACATTTGAGATAAGAGTTAGGAGAGAACCGTCTGTTTCCACTGTTCAGTGATCCACGCCTCTTTTTCCAAGTAGAGGCGGTTATATGGACGGATGGCGGCGTCCGGACCGGGACCATATACCTTCTTGTAGAGTTTGTCGGAAATGTTGAGCTTGCTTTGCTCGATGGTTGGCGTGGTGTACAGTTTCTTCGTGATCTCGGTCTGAACTTCCGGTCGAACAGCGTAATCAACGAACTTCTTCGCAGCGTCCGGATAGTCCGTTGTCTTAATAACCGTCCACGATCCGAAATTCATGACACCGCCCTCCTTTGGGAACTGTGTTTCGACTGGTGCTCCCTTCTCTTTCATCACTAGCGATACGTCATTGTACATCTGGGTCGCACCAATGTTCCCTTCCTTAAGCGGTTGTTGGGCTTCTGCTTCTTGCGCCCACCAAAGGGATATCTGCGGGTTGACTTCCTTGACCTTGTTCATCACTTTCTTGATATCCTCTTTCGATTTGAGGGACTCTTGGCCATCGAATTCATCGAAGACATTCGCCGCGATATCCATCAAAAAGCCGTCACCAGGAAGACGGTTGGCAGCCAGTTGGTCTTTGTACTGGTCATCCCAGAGATCTTTCCAGCTCGTAAGTGGCTCGTCGAGGACATTAGTATTGGTTGTGAGATTAAGAAACCAGCCAAACGCTCCAATACCGACGATATCACCCTTGTCGTTTTTGGACACTAAGTCATCGACAACACCATCAAGTCGAGAGATGCTGTCCGGACTGTAATTGAGCCATGTACCCATATCTTGTCCTCGGATGCGCGCGTCCGGGGCAACAACAACAACGTCGACCGGAGCCTTACCGGCCTCAACAGACTGCTTGAGTTTAACCATCGCATCACCGACGGACTGTGGTTGACTCTTCACAGGTGTGTCCGTGTCCTTCTGAAACGGGTTGATCAATGCCTTGTCTAGCACATCCTTGAACACACCACCGTACACACCGACTTTGAGCGGATCGTTCTTAGACGGTGAGCTCCCTCCTCCGCCGACGAATCGTTCGGTACACCCCGCTAAGCTAGCCGTCGCGAGTGTCCCCGTTGCAGCAGTCGCTTGGAGAAATCGTCGCCGATTGGAAGTTGGCTCACTGGATTTTGAGTCATTTTCACCCTTTTGATATGGCATACTGTTTCCACCGTGCTGGTTGTCAACAATGTAGTATCCACTTAAAAAGTTTGCGAATGATTCCAGCACTAATTCACTTTGTATTAATTCTATTTCCGATTACTAATGGAATACGGCACAGGAAACACATATGAGGGTCGTATTGCCGCCGATACTTTTTTATATTTGGTTTTGGATTCTTTATCCGGTGGCAAACACTTGCCAGCATGGGCAGAACAATGTCAAACGAAGCAACTCCCCTCACGAACCAACAACTCCAATCACAGTATAGCCAGTATGTCATGCCGATCTGGAAGCAGTTAGACGTTCCAATCCGACATGCTTCTGATTGCATTATTGAGGATTTCAATGGAGACGAGTACCTCGATGTGTTCTCGGGGATTGCCGTGACAAACACGGGCCACCGGAACGAAGCGGTGGTCGAGGCCGCGAAAGAACAACTCGATGAACTCGTTCATAGCTGTTCGTACGTTCATCCGAACAAGCCCGTCGCGGAACTCGCGGAACGACTCGCTGAAGTCACACCCGGCGACCTCCAGAAAACATTTTTCTGCAATTCCGGAACCGAGGCGATTGAGGGTGCTATTAAACTCGCCCGAAAGTACACTGGCTCAAAGGAAATCATTGCTCTCGAGAAGTCGTTTCACGGACGAACCCTGGGGAGTCTCGCATTAACTGGAAATTCAGCATACAAAAACGGCATGGCACCGACTGTTAACGACGTTGCTCATGCCCAGGCTCCAGACTCCTATCGATGCCCGCGATGCGATGGTAAGTGTACCGCCGATTGCGCGGAGAACATCGAACAGGTAATTAAGGCACACACCGCCGACGATATTGCTGCCATCGTTGTCGAACCTGTGATGGGAGAAGGCGGCATCATCGTCCCACCGGAGGGATGGCTGAAACGCGTCAAAGAAATTGCTCACGACCATGATGCACTTTTTATTGTAGATGAGGTACAGGCCGGTTACGGCCGAACAGGTGAGATGTGGGCATCCGATTACTTCGATGTCGTTCCAGATATCATCACACAGGCGAAAGGTATCGCAAGTGGCCTTCCTCTCGGGGCCTTCACTGCCTCCGCTGAAGTCGCGAATGCGTTCGATCCCGGGGATCACCTCTCAACGTTCGGAGGAAATCCGGTCGCGTGTGCGGCAGCCATTGCAACCATTGACCAACTTCAGAACGGGATTATCGCGAATGCACGGGAACAGGGAATTTGGTTGGCAAAAAGGCTTGCGGAACTGGAGTCACGATTCGACGCTGTTGGTGACGTTCGCGGTCTCGGACTGATGCAAGGTGTCGAACTCGTCAACCCCGGCGAAATTGGCCCAATACGAGTTGCCCCTGCACCCGACTCAGACCTCGCGAAGTCGGTAGGTAAGCATCTTCGCGAGCAGGGAATCGTCATGGGCGTTGGTGGATACTACAAGAACGTCATGCGATTCCAACCACCCCTTACGATTACTCGAGAGAAGCTAGAACAGGCCGTGAATGCGCTCGAAACCGCAGTTGAGGTGAAATCATAATGTCGCAGTATAACCGTCCAAGATCAGCAGAAGCGTTTCGCAAACAGTACCCCGGTTCCAGTGTCGAACTCGCATACGCGGGCATCAACACATTCCTCAAATCTGAACAACGAGACGTCGAGGATTTAGAGGACGTTGACGTTGGCGTTCTTGGTGTTCCGTATGATGGCGCTGTGAGCAACCGCCCGGGCGCCCGCTATGGACCTGAGGCGATTCGACGAGCCAGTGCATGGTGGGCGTACCTCTCCGGATATAAAGGAGGCCTCACGAACATGCAAACTGGGAAGCAGGTCGATTTTGGCCAGCTCTCAGTTGCCGACTGTGGCGACACGCCCATCTTCCCCATGGATCGAAAGAAGACAGCAGAGAGTATCACAGCCCACATCGCCACGATGGCCGAACAGGTGTTCCCAGTGATGCTGGGCGGTGATCACTACTGTACGTTTCCCGCCTTCCGCGGCTTCGCCGAAGGGAATTCCCACGATACGGTTGGTCTCGTTCAAATAGACGCACACACAGATACTGTGAAAGAAAGTGCCGTCTTCGGTGAACACTTCCATGGTTCAAGCACGAATCTCATCGCCAAATCAAACCATACAGATTTTGAGCACGTTAGTCAAGTTGGCATTCGGGGATATGAATCACCTGAATTCTTCGAATTCGCAGATGAGACCGGACTTAACCTCTTTACAGCACACGACATCCGGGAACAAGGAATCCATGATGTGGTTTCCAATGCGATTGAAGCCGCGGCGGCAGAGACCGACGCAGTATACGTAACCTTCGATATAGACGCCGTTGACCCAAGCGCCGCTCCTGGAACCGGAACACCGATTCCCGGTGGCCTAACTTCGGATCAGGCACTAGCCACGATGGAGGTGCTCGGTGGACACGATGCAGTCGGTGCGGTCGACTTGATGGAAGTCGCCCCACGATATGATATCTCCGAGGGGACGGGTCGACTCGGTGCATATTTACTCATCACACTTCTCGAACGCCAATTCGCAGAATAAGTATATAAGTAGATGAGACACGAGTCTGCGACCGATCAGCCCTGTGGAACCACTGACGAGGATCTGCATAGTATAGTCCGGTAGAACGTGACCTGGATGATTGAGTCTTTGGTTGGTTTCTCGAAATTTCTGTGCGCTTTACCAACGTTTCTGCCCGCCATCCTCGTCCGACTGGTATCATGCGACGCGCCTTCCTGACCACCTGCTTGCTGATCATCGAGTCCCCTGGTCGTACATTTCTGAAACAGCATCCCGAAATCCAGCATCCGGATCTCCGGGAACGTAGGTTGTGGACGGGTGACATCCTCCCCGCCATGAGATGGGTACTACAGAAAGACAGCAGAAGTGGTATCAGTGGAGATGGTTCGAGAACACCGGAGCGACTGAACGGGAAGGAGGCGAGTTCGATTCACCCACTGGTTGCCCGACCCGTAGACCGGTCGCTGCTTGCTATCTGGTGGGACTCGACACCGCGGGTCTGTCTCTTTCGCTGCTGTTTCTCCCTCTGGAAACCAACGTACGCGATGTACCACTGGACAGGAGTGATCAGAATACCAAGAGCGATGAGGAGACTGACGATCACGACTGCTCGTTGCCAGGTCAGAAGACGTTCGTTGTTCTGGGTTGCTGAGGCCATTGTCTGTTCCCTCTTCGGTGCGTCTCACACAACAGGCTCTCCTCCCCCAACCTGGTTGCGTAGCGAGCACTAGTGTCCCCCCACGTCCCGAATCCTGTTAACTATTGCTAATAATCATGTGGAACGATTCCATCCTGATAATCATATTCACAGGGGAGGCAACGCGATTCCGTGCCCTGATGTGTGCGGAGAGGAAGCCGACAACCACTGCATCGAAATGGAACCAGGCTAAAAGCCCGTCTTACGGTATTCAGCGGGTGACTGGGTGAACGGTGGGTTTCTCGCGTCGCCCGGGGCTGTCAGCCGGAACGTCCCCCCGTGCCGGTCCGAATCGGCAGACCGGCGCATCAAAATCGGAGAAACACTGGCACGATGCGATGACATGAGCCGTGGACTCGGCAAAGAAGGTTTGACTGCATTTCTCCCCAGAAAAGCGCCATTTATTCCGATGTCCGTTCAGAACTCTCTTTCTCCACTGCCCCTCATGCTGCGTTATCACTTCGACATCAGCGCCCTCGGGAATGTCTGGCTCGAAGGCACCGTCGGGAACGTCATCGATGCTCACGTTCGACTAAGTGACGATAGAAGTGCGAAAGGGAGAGGGGAGGGGAAAACCCCATAGAGGTACTCTCACAACCCGGTTGTGACGACACCAAAGCCGGTGTGAGGATGTCAGAGGTGTTCGTACGCTGGATCGAGATTGTGAGAGCCCATTCCAACCATGAGTCTGGACCATAAAACGCGTTCCGGAGGCACAAAATCTGATTTTAGTAATCGACAAGCTGCACAGACATGCGTCGTTCATCTACAAAGATATAAAGCGAGTAGCTTCGGGGGTGGCCCGAGGCCAGATCCCATCTCCACGTGTCGAAGGTAGTTACTCCTACGGCGCACCAGCAAGGACGAACAACGACTCGGTGTCACCGTTTTGGATTTGACGGGTCGCTTCCGGTGGTACCCGGAGCGCGTCACCACTTTCCATCGCCACGTCCTCGCCATCGACCGTCACCGTCGCTTGCCCGTCGACCAGGAAGTATACCTCCTCGTGTTCGCGATCGACGTGTGCGTGTTCTTTCCCCGTCCAGCCTGGTTCACATTCGAGCACCGAGATTCCGAGTTGCTCGCAGCCGAGCGGCTCTCGGAGGAAGTGCAATCCGTCGCCGACTGCCTCGACGTCCTGATAGTTGACTTTCGTCTGGGACATACGCAGGGATGTAGCATCGCAGACGGTAAAATCACCGTGGCCTCAGCGAGGACGTGGCAAACCACATCTACAGACCTCCTAGCGAAGTCACCAAGCAGACCGAACTGCGATCCAGAGTTCGAGCATCAGTCGAAGTGTCGTGCATCGAATCCATTCGACGAAAAATCGGATCGTACTCGGCGTAGCACGACTCTCATTCCCTGAGAGTCGACGCACTCCTTGATGATTACAGGATGTGTTGTAACACGTATGAGCACCTACGTGGACGCCGGATCACGCACCGACTCTCGGAGCGGGCGCGCCATCCCGGCACACGGCCCTCTCGATGCTGTCCTCGGGTTCGTCCTGTTCTACATCGTCGTCGACCGAGCGACGCCAACCATCGTGGACGTGATGACAGAGGTGCTCCCGAATGTCTCGCCGTCGCTCGTCGGACTGGGACTGGCGAGCGTACTCTGGTTCATCCTCGTGGTGACCGTCATCGACCAGATCCGTCGCCAACTCGCAGCGCTCGGCGTGGGCACGCACAGTGCCGTCAGCCTAACAGAGACTCGTACCACGCTCACCGAGGCGCAAGCACTCTTGTACCTCGCACTGGCGCTCGTCGGCAGTATCGTCGCTGTGTGGACGTTCGACCCCGCGATGGAGACGACAGTGTCGATGATCCGTATCGTCGCGACCATCGACGTAGTGGCGTTCGTTCCCGCGGACTTCGTCGTGATGGCCATCTTCTTCGTCTCCTTCGGGGTGACGACCCGCGCCCTCGACAGATTGCTGATCGGAGGTATCAGGGCGATGCTGGCCGATTGACTGTGACGCCATTATCGGCGTAGCTTTTCATATCGACAGCCATCGTTGGCACGCTTTTGAACCCTGGAACCTCCGATTTTTGATTCCCGAGAGCCGCCACCCTTTTTAAATCACCCTTTCGGAGGGACGTACTCGACATCTTCCGGGACGCGCTCTTGGTCGGGAACCTGGACGACGATGGTCGAAGACAGCTTGTTGAACAGGCGTACGTACTCGTCTTCCATGGCGATCCAGCCGATCAGCACGTCGAGCGGCAGAAAGAACGCCTTTCCGAAACTCTCGATGGCCGCCGTGACGTAGTCGATCTCGTCACCGTGTTCGTCGGTAACGGCGATGTTCATGACCATCTTGCCAGCCGATTGGCCGTGATAGCCTTCGAGCGCGGTCCAGTAGAACCAGAGGCCCAACCCATTGACCCCTAGGAACGGCGTCGTCATGGTGAGCCCGCCGGTGAGCAGTGAAAAGAGTCCCGCGACTTGGCCGAATGCCGAGAGGACCGCGCCAACGATGAGGACGTCGATCAACCACGCAAAGAAACGGTTGTCCCAGGATGCGAGATGTATCTGCTTCTTCCCTGTCGAACCTCTCGAACCGGCGTCTGGCTCGTCGATATCCATACGTCGATGTTCTCACGTCTGCCACTTGATAGTTCGTGTACGGAGGCTTACAACGAAGACGCGATGTCGTTCCTCCACAGCCATGGATGGGATACCGAGACCATTCGGAAGGATCACTATACGGTCGACGATCAACTCGTTGATGAAGTGATGATGGCCTACCGGCTTGATTGACGGCTATCTCATGACAGTTGGCAGGTACAGTTTTTTGACACTGAACGGATATCGCTTAATCGAGCTTCGAAGGCGCTTTGTTCGTGACGTGCGGACCAATGACGGTCGTAACACGCGGTATCACAGTAAGTTTGGTTTCGGTTGGTACACAGAAGGCTGATTATTGTTAGTATCGAGGAACGACAGGGCGGCGAGGGTTGGCCACACGTCGTGGTGATGGCGCCAGACGCGTGTATGTGTGTCAGTTGTGAACCCTCACCGCATGTTAATAATTCCCATGCAAATATATATTTTATGGCTGTCTATATTAAATACAAAATCTGACGATAGCAAGGTCATGGTCTGCTTTCGAGAGCGGGTTTCATCGGATCATTGTGTGGAACTGCCAAGCGAACGTTAACAAACACGCCGCACGTAGCAGTTGAAACGAGATGACACGGACGCTCACGCTCCCGAATGGAGACGACGTGACCGAGGGCGACCTTATCCTCTACAACGGCTACCCGTACCGTCTCAGATTCGTCGACGACGAGCGGTTCGAGTTCGAACTCTCGCCGCTCTACTGGGGAAACAGCGGGATGGACATTCCATTCGAAGATCGAGATGCACTCGTCGACCAGTGGGAAGCCGACTCACGAGGTACCCTGACGAACACCGAGTGGAAGCAGTGGCTGCGGGAAGCACGCCAGAATCCACAGATCGCCGACGAAGAACTCGACGCAATCGCCCGTGAACTACCGACGACCAATAGTTGGTTCGACCGCCTTCGGCAGGCACTTCGGCGCTGATGCACAGAGGCCCTAAGTACCGCTTCTCCGTCGAATCGGCGCAGCCTTCGACGCCGAATCGCATCTCTTCTCGGGTCAGTATCGACTCGAAGCGATTTTCTGCGTGCTTCCGTGACGTCACCGTATGGATGACATCCTCCCCGGCGTTCACGCCGGGGTTTCCTCGCGCTGGGGGTATCGCTTACCGACCCACGGAGGCAACTTGCGGGTTCGTATGCTCCTCGTTGAGATGGAGAGAGCGTGATGACTCCAACCATTCGTGGTTGTCCCACTTGAGGCATACAGGTCGTGCCATCGACCGTGTTACCGTCGTCTGCCGTCTCAAGAACGATTCACTTGCCACGAGGTCAGCGTGGCCTTCAAACCCACACGAACACGTCAGCGTGTCCTGATACCGAACTGTATCTGTGATTGACCCACAGTTCGGACATGTCTGACTCGTCCACGCCTCAGACCGGGCTTCAACCGACATACCGTATTCCTCGGCGGTACACGCCAGTCGTTTCACAAACGCTCTGAACGCCCAGAAGTTGTGCGTCTTTTCGTTCGTCCGAACTGACCAGTGTGTCTCCAACACGTCAGTTAAATCGCCCACGTACACCGTGGCAACACCTTCGTCGTACAGGCGTTCGATGAGGTTGCGGACGAGCGTGTCTTGCGCGTGGTCACGTCGCTTGGTGCGCCGGTTGTACAGGCGTCGAATGCGGTGACTACTGTATCGACCTTCCTCCAACAGTGATTGGAGTCGGGCGATTTCACGTGTGGTTTCGCGGAATCTCTTGAACAGATCGCGTCCTTCGTACAAGTATTGCTGACCGGTCGTGGTTGTGCAGACGACGAGATTGTTCGCACCAATATCCAGAGCGGCTTCTTCCGAAGCCAATGGTTGTGCCAGTCGAGAATCATCGACGGTGACTGGCTGAAAGGCCCTGAAAGATTGTGCTTGCTCGTCGTAAAACAACTCCAACCGACCCTGCTTCTCGTATTCCTTCCAGTGAGGGTCTCCGCGAACTTCGAGCCGGAGGCGTTCGCGGTATCCCAACCCGTACTCGTCTTTCAGGTCTTTGCCGACGAGGATTTCGAGTCGGGAGTATTCGCCCCACTCGACGGAGTACGAGGTGTTGCGAATGTACGTGCGGAGTTCTCGACCGTTTTCTGAATTGCCCCAGAAACCGGGTTTGCCGTTGGCTTCGCCCTTCTTCTTGAGGCTGAAAAACGACTTCCACGCCTCGCGGTTCTTTCGCTCGATTTGCTGAACTGTGGAAGCACCGAGAACACCACTATATCGACCGCGATACTCGCTGACTTCCCATACGTCCCCGTCGGGGTCGGCGTAGTTCTTACGGCGCTCGTAGTTGATTTCGTTCCAGAGAGCAGCAGAAGCGTCCAACAGGCGGCGAAGTAACTCCTCGTCCTTGTCGGACTGGGGAACCACCTCGAATGTGTTGACTCGCTTCATCGGCTACTGGTTGTACCGAACACACATAATTGTGGGGTTAGTGTGTTATAATATGGTCGAAGTCCGAATCGAGTTTGATGACGAGGAACAGTACGGGCGGTTGAAGGCGTTGAAGAAGCACCGTGGGTTGACATGGAAAGGGTTGCTCCTCGAAGGCGAGAAGAAGGTCAGGGAGGATACCCCAGAGTAAGCGTCGAACGTGGTTGTGAAGTAGAGTGTCGGATTCACGCCCGCCCTAAAGGGCGGGACTCTCTCCTTGATTCAGGTAGCCTCCGCGCACACCACTTTGGCGTGACTGTGACAGAACTTGACCGGGCCGTCGAGTTCTATCGAGATGTCCTCGGTCTTGCAGTCATCGATCGATTCACTGTCAAAGGAGAATCGTTCGCGAAGGGCGTCGGTGTCGAAGGGGCAACCGGCAGATTTGCACACCTGGACGCCGGGAGTGCACGGGTCGAACTCGTCGAATACGACCCCGAAGGAACAGACCAGCCATCGGCTACAGTCAACCAGCCTGGGGCGAAACACCTCGGGTTAGAAGTCGATGACATCGATGCGTTCTACGAGTCATTGCCTGCAGACGTCGAGACGCTGAGCGATCCACAGACAACCGAGAGCGGGTCTCGCATCGTATTCGTTCGTGATCCTGAGGGCAACCTCATCGAGATCATCCAACCGTAACCGTCGTTCATCGACTGCCACCAGTGGTGGAATCGCTTTTTCGGCCGCTTGCGAGCACGTCACGCCAGCGGGAATACTATGGACGAAGCGAACGAAGAGAAGGCTGGAGAACTATGGATTACGTAGATGAAGGCGACAAGTGCATCGTCAGGCTCGACCCGGGAGAACGAGTGCTCGATTCCCTGGACGAACTCCGAGACACCGCATCTATCGAGAACGGCTTTTTCATGGGTATCGGAGCCGTCGACGAGGTTACGCTCGGACATTACGATGTCGAGCAACAACAGTACAAAGAAGAGACGTTCGAAGGGGAGTTCGAGGTGACCAATTTTACCGGGAATATCGGCCCGGACAAGATTCATGCGCACATCCAAGTCGGCAAGCGTAATTTCGAATCACTCGGCGGCCACTGTAGTGGTGCCCGCGTCTCGGGCACTTTCGAGGTCATCGTGCTTCAGGGTGAGACGCCGCTGTCTCATCGACTCGACGACCGGACTGGACTCGACGTGTTCGACCTCTGAACCGCTGGTGACCAGACCTCGAGAACGAAATTCTCGAACGGACAACCCACTCCCATCCAATACGTCGCTATTTGAACCCAGACAAACACTCGGCATCGCACAACGCAAATTCTTCAACGAGAGGATCTGCATCCGCTGCCATTCGCCTCACAGAGACGTATTTGTGACGTCGATTCAATCTCACCTCTGAACCACAATGAGCGCACGTCTCCGTCTTTTGCTCGAGTACTATTCGGGTAGAAATCTGTTCGATTCGTCGTTCTTCTCCCGGCTTTTCTTGTGGTGATACGGCCTTCATTATCTGAACGAGTGTGTGTATCCTGTATGAAGCGTGTGACTACGGCACATTTTGCCACGGGTAGCGCTCTCACATCGAAATCACACATCTCTTGACGGGGAACGGCGGTCTCATCGACGCATTTGAGAAGACGCTCCAGACCGTCATCATCAGTTACTCTCCAACGATGTCTCCTGTGTGGACCCACTGCCGATGGCTATAATTCTCGTTCACCATACTGGAGACCAATATCGCCGACCGTTCTGTATCGGATAATCGGTAGACACAAGCACGTGGCAATATTGTCATAAAGAGAGGAACCAGACGAATGGAAATCCCTGACGAGTTACTCTGCGTTTTTAATGCCACGGTGGAAGAACAGGACGGCTCCTATCATATCACGGTGCCTGAACGGGAGATTGCGGATGGCGATGTCGAACGTGGTGGTGTCTACCGCATCGCGCTGGTCGGGTCTGAATCGCGGTCGACGGACGGAGCGAAACCTGAAGCTAACTCTGAACCGGAACCTGAACGAACCCAGCATCGACCTGCGCCGCCTGTCGAAGAAGGAGACCAGCGCACAGTTGAAATCGAAGATATCGGCGAGCAAGGCGATGGAATCGCCCGTGTCGAACGCGGCTACGTGATCATCGTCCCCGATACGGAGAAACACGACCGGGTGACCATCGAAATCACCGACGTCGCAGCGAACGTTGCCTTTGCGAAGGTCATCGAGCGAAAGCCATATTACGAGTAGGCGTCAGGGAGCGTGCGCTCTCAGTCGCAGTTTTTCTCAGAGACATCCTCACCCCTTCGAACGACGATATTCGCTCGCTATTCAACGACAGTCATTGGAACTCGAGTGAGGATGGGAGCTTCAAGAGTGAGGATGGGAGCTTCAAGAGTGAGGATGGGAGCTTCAAGAGTGAGGATGGGAGCTTCAAGAACGACTTAATGAAGCGGCCCTGAACGCTTTTCCCGCGGTCGGCCATACATCCGATACCGATGTCAACAGTCGAAACGCTCGCAGAACGTGTGGAAGGCATCGTCCACGAAACAACCCAGATCGGCGATCGAGGCGTCGATCTCACAGTGACCGAGGTATACGATGTGACTGGGCCAGGTCGCGTCGACTTTGGTGACGGGGAACTCGAAGCGGCGAACACGTCACCCCACGAACGGGTCTGGCGCAACGAAGACGACGACTACCAATGGTGGGAACTCGACGCTGGTCAGTACCTCATCGAGTACAACGAATCGCTGATGGGAAACGGGGGAGCGATTCTCCAACCTCGGGATGCAATAATTGAGCGAGGGGCATCCCACCCCACGTTGGTCGTCAGCGAGCTACCGCGAGTTGCCCTCTCTGTTCCCGACAGTGGATTTCGGGTGAAAGAGAACGCCAGGCTTTCGACACTTCTTCCTCGTTAGTAGGGTGGTGACAGGCACCGAAGATTTCACGACCCTCACAGATACTGAAGAGTGGGTACCCGCGACTTTAGGCGCGAGAGGAAGCACGTACGCTTGGCTCCAGTCTTAGGACACCTTTGAGTATCTGAAGTGTGGGTATCAGAACCATGCGGACTACAATGCGTCGAAAGTCATCGGATTTAGACTCCTTGATAAGCAAACATCTGGCGAAGGAGGCGCACCTGTAGGCGTGCGCTTGAACACCGGGATAGTGAGCGCGAGCGGTGTCATAACCGCACCAGATGTGGTTAGAGCGGGAGTCCATGGTGAATGCCACGGCCTTTAAGCCGTAGTAGCTTACTGACGCTACGACAAGTGGTGAGGGGGTCCTATTCAAAGTCGTTAACAAGTTCTCCCAACCGTCCAACCGGGATTGCACGCATCGTTCGTGTATCTAATCCGTGGCGTTGAATGGCCATCGCTATCTGCGCGACGGCGTCCTCGTCGTCAGCCTCGAACGTGATTTGGAAGTCGTAGTTGCCGATGAGGAGATAACTATCAAGCAGTTCACCACCGAACGATTCGATATCGTCGGTAATCTCTCCCCAGATAACGCCTAACTCTTGGGGGTTCTGGAATCGTTGTTCGTTCACGTCTGCTAAAATTGTATATGTCGTCATCCAGTGGAATTCGCCGTTAGTTGGTATAGGAATTTCGTATAGTTAGGGGATACATCTGCGTGAGTTGAAATCATCGCACTCGATAGAACGAGCAAAGACAGGAATGAAAATCCCGAAATTTTTGGATGCCCTGTCTCCACTGTAAACCACCTCGGGACGTGACCCCGAGGCACTCGCCCTGTTCCATCTGTAGACGAGATCTGTGAACTACCCCACCCTACTCGCTCACGGCTGACGCCGTTCGCTCCTTGAGGGTAGGGCTTCCTGCTTCCACGACGCGCTTTGCAGATACAGGTGTATTCACAAAGAGCGCAGTCTCCACAGGCGTTGATTTAGAAGTGTCCCACGCCTACATCTTCGAGACCGCGAGAAAGGATGTTTCACGCCGCGTTCGCATCCCTATCCGCATCAAATCCACACGACGGGCACGAATGTTCACGAACCCATAGCTGTTTGACCGTTGAGGACGTAAACCGCCAGCGATGCTGGCAACATTATCGCAGCGTCTCTCGGAGATTATTCTCTGCCAATACGTCGTATGTTTTTTGTCGCCATTGGGTGCCAGTTCATTCACTGCCCCTCTGCCACCCGGAAAATCATCACGCCCCGATTTTCGAAGACGAGCGTGTACTGTTTCGACGCAATAAGCGACCGACGCATTTGCGGTGACTGGGTATGGTCGTCTCGCCGTATCGTATAGTGTTCTTTCGGGACGTACACATACTCCGGATGCAGTCTCGCTTCCCCGAGTGATCGTGTGAGACACTCGGCGGTCGTGCACGCTGATGTCGAGTCGTACAACTCTTTGTGGTATTCGAACTGCGCGTTGCCTTTCCACTCGACGCCCCACGGGCTGATGAGATTCGTTCGATCCGTAACGAATGGGAATAGTTCTGCGGCGTCACCAACCACCACGAATCGCGCAGAGGGAGCGGTTTGCTGTTTGACCCACTCCATCGCGTGCCGATCTTGGTTATCCATGTACGGCGCCGGAAGCATACGTTCCGTCTGCACACCAGATTCGAAATCGGTCGTCGTCAGCACGCCGAGTCCGACGACCGACCCAACGAGCAAGAAGACCACGAACAGAGATACAATCTGTTGTTGGGTATCGTCTTCAAGCCGAGCTCGTATCGGCGGAAGACCGACGTCCAAGAGGAATACCGCCGCTGCCATCGCACCGGCTACGTAGAGAAGCCGATCTTGGACGAAAAAGTACCCCGTCGATAGCAACCAGACGGGCAGGAAGAACCGCCGTCGAACGCCAAGAGACAGAACACCGGCGAGAGAGAGAAGATAGAATGGCCATTGAGACTGTGAGAAGAACGGAGAGACGAACGATTCGTAAAGGCGTGAGAGGCCACCGCCGAGACCGTCATGTGTTCCCGCTGCCGCCGTGAAGATCGTCGGCCCATGCATCGAGACGATCTGCCACCACCAAGGTGCAGCTAACACGAGTCCGCCGATCGCAACCACTGCACCGTATCCGAACCCTCGGCGTGATCGGTCGAAGAAACCGAACATGAGGAGATAGGTGAGCCCGAAAAACGTTGCATACACTGGATGGGTGAGGACTGTAAGGGTGAATAGAGCAACCGACGGAAGCAACCACCGTCGGTCACCGGTTTTGAACAGACGAATACCGGTATAGAATCCAGTCAAGACGAACAGAAACGCCGCTGCCCGAACGATGCCGCCTGCAGCGAGATGCCACTTGAGCACCACTGGTGTTAGTGCAAGGAGAATCGTGGCAACACCGGCATGCGATGGTGATTCGAGGAACTCATTTGCGATGTAGTAGTAGGGAACCAGATACACGATAGTGAAAAGTCCCGGCAGATATCGTGTGAGCGAGATCGGATCGACACCGAAGCCATCGGTGAGTGCAGCGATCAGATAGAATATCAGTGGGGGATACGCGAACGGAATCCCATCGGCGGTGTAATGTGGAATCGTCCTCGGCAGCTGATACCCCTGTTCGCTGATTTGCTCGGCGATCGCGAGATATAGCCCTGCGCCATGTACTGGGTAGGAATAGATGGTGAGATACGACAGATACACTCCCCCGGCAACGCCCAGGGCAACCGTGAGCCACGCTCGGTCACTGTCAGCAAGTGACCCATCGCTACTGAAGAACACACGGACGTATGCCTTGAGAGAGGTCATCAGTGTTGAGTGCACCAACATCCTCCCACGATATCAGTCGTGGGATTTTGCCACAATCGAAGAACCTGCAACCGGGGATGTCTGGCCTTGCTAAGTGTATATGACATTCCCCCATGAGCGGTTTATTATGGTGCCCCACGAGTTTATCACTTCTCATTAGCAACAAATTTCTATGAGAGAAGCGTTAGACGCCCCGCCCCAGCGGCGGCAAGCGTTCGATGCGCTCGCAGAGGCGTCCGCAGACGGCATCGTCATGCTTGACGATGAAAGCGTCATTCGGTACGCCAATCCCGCCGTCGAGCGCATCCTTGGATACTCGCCCGAGGAACTCGTCGATTCACCGACAATGAAGATCATCCCCGAGCGGTTGCGACAGGCACATGCCGATGCCTTCCACCGCTACCTCGAAACGGGCGAGAAACACCTCGATTGGACGTATGTCGAATTGCCAGGGCACCACAAAGAGGGCGATGAAGTACCGCTGGCGATCTCATTTAGCGAGTTCACGCACGATGGAGACCACTATTTCGTGGGGACGCTTCGAGACATCTCGACCCGCAAGCAAGCCGAACAGGAACGCGAACAGCAGAACGAGCGCCTTGAACGGTTTGCGAGTATGCTCGCCCACGAACTCCGAAATCCATTGTATGTGGCCCAACTCTATCTCGATTTCATCGATAGCGAGGACAAAGATGAGATAGCAGCCATCGACCAGATAGACGATGCTCTCGAACGAATAGACGAGATTATCGAGGTATTGTTAGTATTAGCTCGAGGCGAGGATGAAGTGGGCCACCGGGAGACTATTGAACTGCGGAGCGTTGTCACAACCGCCTGGGCTGCGATAGAAACTGACGACGCAAACCTCGAGGTGACGAGTTCACAGCAGTTGTCTGCGAATCCATCGCATCTCCAGCAGGTAGTTGAGAATCTGTTTCGAAATGCGGTCGAGCATAGCGATGGGACAGTCACGGTGCGGGTTGGAGCGCTCGAGAGTGGCTTCTACGTCGAAGATACGGGCCAAGGAATTCCCAAACCCGAGCGCAAAAAGGTGGTGGAAGCGGGGTACACCACAGACGACAATGGGATTGGGTTGGGTCTAACGTTCGTGAGCGAACTCGTAGACGCTTACGGATGGGATTACGATATTACGGACAGCGACGAAGGCGGTGCACGATTCGAGTTCACGGATGTTGAGACCGTCACTAAAGGGACGGACAGGAACTGAAGCGGTGTCCGGTAGCATCGACCATCGGCCGAGGTTCATCCATTACGAATCCACCGCTTGACTGAGCCGTCTGTAAATCTCTTGTTGACTCGCATCACGATTTTCTATGGTCGTGGCACGACCAACGTCGAGGTCGAGTAGATTTAAATCCGAGAGAAGCTTGCGGGCCTTGTCACGACCGATCCGAAGCTGCTGTTGGACTTCGAATAGCGTTTGTGCCTCTAAGATTGCGTCGCGCACGTCTTCGATCGAGAGATGACTGGGTAGTTCGACACCTGCTGGTATCGGCAAATCGTCCATATTAGCCATTGTCGGCACATCAGTATCAACTGTATCTGCGCTTTTTTGATCTGGACTGTCAGTATGGTCACCTGCTTCGGTTCCGGTCTCACCCTCGCGCACTGACTGTCCATCGTTATCTGTCCCATCGGACGACTCCTCGGACGTCTCGTCTGTCTGTTCCGCCGTCTCACCAGTTGATTCGTCACTCTTCTCGCTGCCCTCCTTCGCCTTCTCCACGTTGTCCTCGTCGTGGCCGTCAGCATCGTGTGGCACATCGCTTTGTTTTCTTGGAGAGTCCGTATCTTCCTGTGGCGTGGTCACCTCTTCGTCGCTGTCCGAATCTGTCGTCTGTTGACTCTCCGGGTCGTGGATACCTTGCTTGATCATGTGATATCGAACCGTCTGCGATGTGACATCCGTATCGAGCGCATCTGTCATCTCCGCAAACGTCGAATATTGGTCGTACACCGCTTGAAGACGCTCTGGATCGCGGTGGGCAGGCACACTGGCTGAATCTGTCGTCGACTCTTCGTCGACGTCCGAAACTTCGGCGGAAGTTGTATCGGCATCGTCTACCTCCATCGCAGCATCGGCTTCCTCCTCGGTCGCATCACTACTGTCGGGTATTTCGGGTTGGTCACTAACACCGTCTCCGGTCCGGTTCTGAGCAGGTGTGTCAGGCATAGGGGGCACCGACATCGGTTCCGTCGCACACGCGACGACAGTGGTCGCATCCGGTGGATCGACATCCATCGCAAATGGCTCACCAGCCTCGGTGCCGTCAGTGGCCAGCGTCTCCCCATCTTCACCGACATCTTCCTGTCTCGTGCTACCTTCCTCGGCCTGCGTCGTACTTTCTAACGGGATGTTCACGGTAAGACGCACTCGGAGTTGGTCGTCGTTCAGCAAGCTCCGCTGGTCTTCATCAGTCGTAACCTCGTGTACCGTGACACCTGCCGATTCGAGGATATCGACGGCTGACGCGAGCTCTTGGAGGGCTGTAGAGAGTGTCATTGTTCCCCATCTCGTTCTCGAACGATGAAATCTAGTCAATTCGAAGAAATAAGCTTTCTGGATGTGAAATGGTAAAATACAGACAATATATTCTGTGCCTTAATAGATTTTCTGTACAGGAAGTTCTGATTGGTTAAAGATTCTCAGTCGGACGAATCCGTGTCTGTGTGCGTGTCACCATCGTCATTTTCGGCAAGCGCAGTCCATACCGATTCCCGAAATGACCGATTCGCTCCGACGACTGTCTGGAGTGACTCTAGCTCTGATTCGAGCGCAGCGATCCTGTCACCCATCGACTCGTGATGATCTCGGAGCGTCGCCACGGTCGGTTCGACGTCGTTTATCTGTTCGTCGAGGCGGTCGACCGTTTCCGGTACTGCTTCGAACTCATCGACCCGTTCCGTTACCGACTGCAGACGGGTCGTGACTGACGAGAGATCCGTCTGTAGCGTGTTGAGGGTCGCTCGTGTTTCCTCGAGTTCGGCTACCATTTCCTGTGCATCACCAGTCTCATCGAGAAACGATTCGAGGGCAGTCGTGTAGGCTTCGAGATCGTTGACGGTCGTCTCCACGTGTCGAAGCCGGGCGACGACGCTCCCGTTCATCGATGGGTCATCATCGCCATTATTGCGGAAGTGGTCGGCCAGAACGCTACGTTCATGTGCTGTCAGATTCCCCGCTTCGAGTTCGGCTACGAGGGCAGCCACCAGGTCGCGTGATTCACTGTCGAAGTCGGATTCCACCGAAGTAGCCTCCTGTTCGGCCGATGTGTCGGTTGACGCCACCGTCTCACCCTCTGTCCGCTCGGAATCGGTCGTCGACTCTGTCGTTGCCACCTGTTCTGCGTCTTCCATCAAGAACGAACGGTCTGGGGACTGTTTATCGGTCGATACCTGTGCCGTAGAATCATCTGACGATGTCTCCACTGGCCCATCTCCCAAAACGGTGTCCACCGGCGAATCAGTCAAAATCGAATCACCTGCTGTGTTCATCTCGCTCGCTGGCTCGGCTGTCGACGCCGAAGGAGCCTCCACCGGCTCGTCACTCAAGATTGTGTCTTCGGTGACATCGTCGGCGACGTCTTCGTCGAACGCAACGTCGACTTCGGGGTTGCCGACGAACCGTCGAAGTTCGGTCTTATCAGTCTCGTTGATGGCGTACAGTGTTTCGACGCTGTCCGTCGCCGAAACGGATGTCTCGAAGACCACGGTTCCGTCGTCGGAATGCCAGTGGTCACGATCGTCGGGATGAAACCCGATACGCTCAGTTTCGAACCCTGTTGGCAGGCGGTCGGTCACCTGGACTGTTATCGGCTCTTCATGTGTGGAGTCGGTGACGATGGCGACAACCCCGATACCATCATCGCTGATGCTGAGTGACTTCTCGACCGTGACGCCGGTCGTGTACGATTCGAACTGCTTGATCTGCGTTGTATCGGTTGGAACCATGATTCACTATCAATGTCTCTGAGGTAGATGGCGGTCATCCGTGTCTGTGGGCGGTAGGCGAGTCGATTCCGTTATTCTCGTCCATCTTTTCTTCACCGTTTGCAGTTGCGTGACAAGTACTGTATTGGTTTTTATTATATATCTTACTACTAGAAAGTAATAGCTGTGTACACACTGGTATGACTCATTATATACCGTCTCTGTCCCCGTTTAGGTCACTATTTGGTCGACTTCTTGTTCTGGCCACTCTTCCCACCTCCCGTCTACGAGACGCCACAGAGCTTTCTCGCTCATTTCGCGGGGCTCGAACTGACACCATTCGTGACTGCGGAGTTAGTTCCCCTTGGAATCGCTGTCGGCGTCTGGATCATCGAGGGAAACCGGGGCTGTCCACACGTCACCGACTGTGGTTCACGTCCAGGGAACGAACCGTGGAGAAACAGTGATCCTACTCTCGAAACTGGGGAAATGCGATCGTACCGCTCTCATAACAAACGCATCTGATACGAAGATATCGATTCGGTTCACTCGAACCGCAGGCTATCACGCTTGCATCCAAGAGCAAAAAACGAGTGAGACGCCCGCTGGCTGCTTCTCAGTGTGCAGTGAAACCGTCGATTACGTTACCGCAGTCCGGGCACGAAACGAGTTCGGTGCCGGTGCTCTTGTGTCCAATTTGGTCGCCATTGCGAGTCGTCTGCGACTGACCACCACGACGGAGGTCAGAATTACAGTAAGGGCACTCTTGCATGGTACTCACCCACGCGATGCGTGGTAACGTCTGTCACCACTCTGGTGGATGTGATAAACTTTGTGCCACCCTAACCGTTCGTGTCGGACAGTAAGCAGAGATTGCGGGATGGGTCGTCAGGCCAGCGCGTCGCGGGCGTTTTCGACCGCAGCGTCCTTCTTCGCGGGGTACGCCTCGACTTTCGCCCGGAGGGTGATTCCCTGTCCGAGTTCGACCACGCCACGATATGCGGCCTGTTTGTCGAGTGAGACGAAAAACGAGCAGTTGTCGTCAACGCGCTCGTCTAACTCGTCACGTACCTGTTCGATGTCGGGGAGTTCACGGAGCTTACCGAGGACGTACCGCATCTCGTCTGCGGTCTCCACTCGCGCCGAGAGGACGAGGATGCGGTCGCCGTGGTGGCCCTCGCTCTGCATGCGCTCGACTTCGAACTCGTCGGGGAGGTAGGTTCGAAGCGCCTCCTCGACGCGCTGGTCGTCTTCGGTGTCGTAGCAGAACGTCCGCAGGTCGATGTAATGGAACGGAACGCTGGCCATAGCTGGAATTGGTGTGGGGAGAACGAAACGTTATTCTTCGTCTTCGACGGCTTCGAGCGAATCCTCGGGGAGGCCGGTTTCCTGTCCGTCTTCGAAACTGACGGTGTAGGTGGCGTCGCCGAACATGTTCTCCATCACCTGCGTGACGGTTCCCTCTTCGCCATCGTACTCGCTGTGCTGGTCGTGCAGTATGACCGTGTCGTCTTCGTCGAAGCTCATATCGGCGGATAGCCCGTCCGCTCGTAAAAACCGTCCGATTCCAGATGTCGGCGACCGAAGGCTTATTTCGACTGCCGAAGTAGCCTGACACATGATCTGTACTTTACGCACGCGCCGGTTCTCGGTCGTCTTCACAGCCATCTCCCCGCCATCTCCACGATGACGCTCGATGATCTCTGGTTTCTCGCCACCCAGGCAGAACAACACGCCGAGCAGGCCTATCATCGGCTGACGGACGCCTACTCACAATTCCTGGAGTTCACGCGCACGTACGAGGTCTCCCGATATCGGTTCCGAACGCTCGCAGAACGAGTCTCCGAAACGGGCGCACCGTACGGCGCACACACTCTCGTCTACCGACCCTCCGGTGAGATACTCCTCGTCTGGCACGACGGCGTCGATATGTGGGTGCTTCCCGGTGGCGGCATCCACGGCGGGGAAACGTTCCGAGAGGCTGCCGAGCGAGAACTCCGTGAAGAAGCCGGCATCGAAGCCGAGTACGACGGCCTTGCCATCGCCACACGTACGTCGATCAAGAGTGGTAATTATTCCACGTGGGGTGTTCTACCGGTGTTCGAAGCGCGGGCCGAGACGACGACACCGACGGTGGACGACCCGGACGGCGAGATAACTGACGCGAAGTGGGTCACCGAGCTGCCGGACAACACCCGCGATCGAGAACAACTGCTGGCGTGGCAGGACGACCGTTTCAGTTCCCGAACGTGATCCTCTCCGACTCAGTTTCCGTGTGAGACGCCTTCGCGGGAGTCGGCGTCCATCCGTCGGATCGCGCCGCGCGCGTTGCCCGATTCGTAGCCGAAGAACACGTCGTTGCCGTACGCCACGGCGACTTCGGTCGCGTGGATCAGGTTATCGATGTCGATATCCACTGCGTAGAGTTCGATACTGAACGGGGTGGAGAGCATATCTTCGAACCCACTGGCGATGATCTCGAGCCAGTAGGTCGTCGAATAGGCCATGTCGTAGATCGGGACGACGAACTCGTCGACGTGTGCCGAGAGGGCTTCGATGTCGATTCCTGCACGCTCGTAGAGGTGCCCCGGATAGGGGTCGGGATAGAGCGTGAGATAGCTTTTTCCGGGGATTCGGTCGGTCGCGTCCGCAACGAAGTCGGTGATGACGCTGGCACGCCACTCCCACCAGTCGTCGTACTCACTCGCGTCGAACGCCTGTTCGCACTGCTCGCAGTGGCAGTATTCGGCTCGTGGGAAACCGACGTCGTCCAGTCGCACGTCGGGATTCGCCTTGGCGGCGTCCTCGACCATCTCCAGTAATCCCTCGCGGTACGATTCGTGGGTCGGACAGATGTACCCCCAGTCGAAGTACGGTCGGTCGCGGGTCGCCAGTTCGCCCTCGTCGCTCACCGGAACGAGCGACGGGTCGCTTTCGGCGGCCGCACTATCACCGAAACAGGAGATCATGTTCACGCCCGATTCGACGGGTTCCGTCGCCCGTCCCGTCACGTCTTTCATCTCGTAGAATCCGCGTTCGAACTCCGGCCAGTCAAGTTCTTCGGGATTTCGCGTCACCACGCCGTACATATCTCGTCGGTTCGGGTTCGCGTCGGTAATCGGTTTCGGACGGCGTGCGAAGGTGAGCGTTCGCTTCGTCTATCTTCAACTCCTTTCGCCTGCCGCCAGAACCCTTACCCTGTCACGGATGCTTATACGAATTTATGCTTCGAACGCTACTTGGCGTCGTGAAGGCAGGTGTGGGGTTGCTCTCCGCGTTGTCGTCGTCTGCATCATCGCCATCGCCCGCGTCACCTTCGCGGAGCAACTCGCTCGACAAACTGAACGTCCTCTCGCTGCTCGCACAGGCGGGCTACGCCTTCCGTAAGGGGAACGCGAAACGCGGGGCGATCCTGCTCGGTGCAGCGACGATCGCGCCGAAGAACCGAAAACTGTCGTACCTCGTACAGGGCGCACTCACGGTCGATTCGCTCCGCAAGCGACTTCGCTGAACTGGGCCGTGAATCGAGTCCGGATGGGAAAAGTAAAGGATTGACTAGTCGCATTTTCCGGTATGGACTTCAGCCTCTCCGCAGAGCAGAAGCAAATCCGGGACATGGTCGCGGAGTTCGTGGACGAGGAGATCAAACCTCGCGCCGCAGAGATAGACGAGACGGACGAGTTCCCCCGCGACCTGGTCGACCAGATGGCCGACCTCGGTCTGATGGGGATGCCGTTCCCCGAAGAGTACGGCGGGGCCGGACTGGACTATCACTCCTACGCCATCGGTCTGGAAGAGATCTCGCGCGGCTCCGGCGGTCTCGGCACCATCGTCGCAGCCCACACCAGCCTCGCGGGCAACATGCTCTACGAGTTCGGTAACGAAGAACAGAAACAGGAGTACCTCACGCCGCTCAACGAAGGCACCGACATCGGCGCGTTCGCGCTCTCGGAAGCCGGTGCGGGAAGCGACGTTCCGGCGATGGACACCACCGCCGAAAAGGACGGCGACGAGTACGTCCTGAATGGCGGCAAGCTCTGGATCTCGAACGGTTCGGTCGCCGAGACGGTGACTGTCTTCGCAAAAACCGACGAAGAAGCCGGAAACAAGGGTATCTCGTCGTTCGTCGTCCGCCCCGAGGAAGACGACGGCTTCCACGTCGAGGGGACGGAACACAAACTCGGCGACAAGGGCTGTCCGACCGCCGAACTCCGATTCGACGACCTTCGCATCCCGGACGACCGCCTGCTCGGTGAGGAGGGTCGCGGCTTCGTCCACGCCCTGAAGACGCTGAACGGCGGGCGCATCACCATCGCGGCGCGTTCGATCGGTCTCGCTCGTGCGGCGCTGGACGACGCCCTCGAATACGCCCAGCAGCGCGAGCAGTTCGACCAGCCCATCAGCGATTTCCAGACCATCCAGCACAAACTCGCGGACATGGATACGAAGGTCAGCGCCGCGAAGATGCTCATGCACCGCGCCGCCGACCGCAAGATCCGCGGCGAAGATTACATCAAGCAGGCCGCACAGGCGAAACTCTTCGCCAGCGAGATCTCCCGCGAAGTGGCGAACGAGGGCATCCAGATCCACGGCGGCTACGGCTACACAACCGATTTCGACGTGGAACGTTACTACCGCGACGCCAAGCTGAACGAGATCTACGAGGGGACGAGCGAAGTGCTGCGAAACACCATCGCGGCCCAGATGCTGGATTGAGCGACGCGAGACATCGATCCACTGCTAGACCGTTCGACGCCGGAACTGACTACTCTACCTTCTCTTTCATCCACTCCAGCTGTTCCCGAAGCCGTTTCTCCCCCACCTCGGTCAGCGAGAACACGTCGTACAGCCCCTCGACGCGTTTCTCGACGTGGCCGCTCTCGACCAGTCGATCCAGCGTCCCGTAGAATCGTTTCGGTTCGAGCGACGTGTCGTAGTGCGTTTCGAGCCGCGTCTTCAATCGCTGGCCGCGAAGCTCTCCGGCGTCGGCGAGGATGATACAGATGTCACGGCGGGTGCCGCTCTGGTGCCATCGCGTCATGGTAGAGTGTGTGCGGTCGCCCGTCACGATGCTTTCCCTTTCGAGGCGGAACCGATACCTTCGACTGCCCCGCCTTCGAACCGACTCGTATGACCACGCTTTCGGAAGACGATATCACGGCGCGCTATTTCGAAACCGACGACGAGCGCGTCCTCGAATTCTCCCGCGAGGGGCGAACTGCCGCCGTCGCACAGAATCTCGAAGGATACGGCATGTTGAAAGTACGCGAAACCGCCGACAGTCCCGAAGTGGAACGTTACTACGGATTCGATATGGCGCTCGACCACGCGGCGGAACTGCTAGGGGTTCGACCGAACGACCTGCCGGTTCCCGATCCTGCCGCGGATATGGGGATGTGACACGTATCGGTCAATTACTGAAACCGGTAGCGCGGAAGCTCTCCAGTTCTCGATGGTAGAAATCTCCGCATTATGAAACGAGCTATGACATATACCCCCGCAAACCTTTTCTCCGGTGATTGAGTGGCCCTTTGTAATGACTTCCCTCAGCGACCTTCTGGACGACCTCGTCACTGGTGTCGACGCGGTGTTCCTCTTCTCTCCGAGCGGGTCGTACTACGACCGGTTTGCCGACATTGATGAACCTGAAGTCGTCGTCGTCGCACCCGACAACCACGTCGGGGCGAACGAATTCGTGGAACTGCCACTGGAGTTCGACAACGTCAAAGACCGAATCCGATTCGGCATCGAGGGTGCCATCGAATCCGGTATCGCGGAGGACGGCGACGAACTCGCGTGTATCACCAGCATGTTCGACGATGGAATCGACACCGCCACCCGCGTTCGAGCGAACGAGGAGTCCCACTCGGGTATCTACGACCTGTTCGCCAACTCGCGGGCCGACCCCGGCGTCATCCGCGACGTGTTCGAGGTCGCCATCGAACTCGGCAAGAAGGGACAGAAAGGCAAACCCGTCGGCGCACTGTTCGTCGTCGGCGACGCCGGAAAGGTGATGAACAAATCTCGCCCCCTCTCGTACAACCCCTTCGAGAAGTCCCACGTTCACGTCGGCGACCCCATCGTGAACGTCATGCTGAAGGAGTTCTCGCGACTGGACGGCGCGTTCGTCATCTCCGACTCCGGGAAGATCGTCTCCGCCTATCGGTATCTCGAACCCTCCGCAGAGGGCGTGGACATCCCGAAAGGTCTCGGCGCGCGCCACATGGCCGGTGGTGCGATCACCCGCGATACGAACGCGACGGCCATCGTTCTCTCCGAGAGCGACGGCCTCGTTCGAGCGTTCAAAGGCGGTGAAATCATCCTCGAACTCGATCCGGAGGAGTACTAGATGCAACCAGAGCTGGAAGTACTCCTGCGTGAGGAGTACCGAATCGTCCTTGCCCTCCTCATCCTCATCGGTGGGGGCATCGCCGGATACCTCCTCGGACGGCTGAACATGCGCATCCTTCGCGCCGCAGGGGTCCACGAAGTCGTCGAGGGGACGCCGTTCGAGCGCACTGCACGGAGTCTGGGAACGACGACGGTGTCGCTCATCGCCCGGATCACGTCGTGGTTCATCTACGGCGTCGCCATCCTGCTCGCGCTCAACACCGCGGAACTCCCGCTCAGCACCCAGTTGTTCTGGCAGATTATCCTCTTCATCCCCGACCTGTTCGTCGCGACGCTCGTGTTCATCGTCGGGTTCGTCATCGCCGACAAGGCCGAGTTGCTGGTCAGCGAACGACTTCGGAGCGTCAAACTCCCCGAAGTCAGTGTCCTCCCCAGATTGGTCAAGTACAGCATCGTCTACATCGCCTCGCTCATCGCGCTGAGCCAGATCGGAATCGCGGTGCTCACGTTGCTCGTCCTCTTCGGCGCGTACATCGTCGCCGTCATCGTCTTCGGCGCGGTCGCGTTCTGGGACTTGCTTCGTTCGTCCGCCGCAGGTATCTATCTCCTGCTCAACCAACCGTACGGTATCGGCGACGAGATTCGAGTGAACGGCAATCAGGGGATCGTCCAGGAAGTAGATATGTTCGTCACGCACATCGAGAACGACGGCGAGGAGTTCATCATCCCGAACCACGTCGTCTTCCGCGAGGGTGCGGTTCGACTCCGAAACTAATCGAGATTCTCGCTCGACATCTCCGTCGCCGGAATCCCCGCCACCGTCGCGCCCGGCTCTACGTCTCGGGTCACCAGCGAGTTCGCGGCAACTTGCGCCCCGTCACCGATCTCGACGCCCGGTAGGATGACCGCACCTGCGCCGATCATCGCTCGTTCGCCGATGACGACCTCACCGGTTCGATACTCGTCCTGCAAGAATTCGTGACAGAGGATGGTCGAGTCGTAGCCGATGATAGCGTGGTCTTCGACGGTGATGAGGTCGGGCCAGAACACGTCGGGGGTCGATTCCAGCCCCCACGAGACGCCTCGCCCCACCGTGACGCCGATCCGGCGCAGAAGCCAATTTTTCAGACGAAGGCTCGGATTGATCCGCACGAGCCAGATGACGACGTAGTTGAGCGCGACTCGAAGCGGACTCCGGGCCGTCGTCCAGTACTGTAATGAGTTCAGGCCGCCGGGTGTCGGGTGGTGCGTGATGCGCTCGTGGCGGTGGGGAGTATCATCGCTCACGCGCCGGGGTTTGTACCCTGATGGCTTGAAGCTACCCAAAGTTCTGAGGTGATATCCTCCCCACCGTGAACGGCGGGATTCCCTCCTCGTCGGAAGATGGTTCCGCTGTGATAGCTTACTCTCCGATGAGTTCGAAGAAGGGTTCGAACTCCGAGATGGCTCCGGTCGGGTGCACGACGCCCGCGTCGGTGTCGTATTCGACGAGCTGTATATATTCGAGATGTGGTAGATGTGAGTGATATAGCCCGACTTCGATCCGCTCCGGGTCGCTATCTGTTCGACGACCGACGGCTTCGGCCAACTCCGTTATCGTCGTCTCGTCGTCACAGTTCAGCAACTCCGCAACCGTGTGTCGTCGATGGCGGTGCCCGAGTACGTCGAAGATTTCGTCGGCGGAGAGTGGGTCGGTCATGGGGGAACAATCCGGACGCTGTGGTTTGGTTATGGGGCGGTTGACTGCCGCGTAGGCTGTTCGTTACGCTTATTCACGCAGTTCGTTCACGTGGTCGATACGGCGCTGGATGAGGTCGTCCGTGCCGATGTCGTGGCGCATGTGAAGTCCCTCCTCACCTGCGACGGAGAGTGCCTCCTCGGCTATCTCCTCGGCCTCCGTGATGGAGTCTCCGAGGCCGACGACGGCGAACGAGCGAGAGGTCGTCGTGTAGATGCCGTCCTCGCGCTCGTCCACACTGGCGTAGAAGAGGAGCGCGTCACCCGCACTCTCCTCGTCGATCTTCACCTTCGCCCCCGATTCAGGGTCGGTCGGATAGCCCGTAGGCACGGCGTACTTGCAGACGGTTGCTTTGGGTGCGAACGAGAGTTTCGGCAGGTCGTCGCCCTCGCGTGCGGCGACGAGCACGTCGAGGAAGTCGGTCGTGAGCATGGGCAGGGTGTTCATCGCCTCGGGGTCGCCGAACCGGGCGTTGAACTCGATGACTTTCACGCCGTCCGCGGTGAGCATGAACTGCCCGTAGAGGACACCTCGGTAGTCGTCCAGCGCATCGACGGTCGCTTTCAGGACGTCAACTGCTTCGTGGTAGTCCTCTTCGGTCATGAAGGGAAGTTCGAGTTTCGCGTCGCTGTAGCTTCCCATCCCGCCCGTATTCGGCCCCTCGTCGCCCTCGTAGGCGCGCTTGTGATCCTGGACGGCAGGTGCGACACGTAGCTGGTCGTTGGCCACGAGCGCCTGGACGGTGAACTCCTCGCCGACGAGTCGCTCTTCGAGGACGACGCGGTCGTAGTCGCTGTCGCGGAGGTACTGCTTCGCTTCGTCCGGGGTCACCTGGTCGCCGATGACTTTCACACCCTTACCGCCTGTCAACCCGGCGGGTTTCACCGCGAGGTCACCGGCGTACTCGTCGATGTACTCGCAGGCCGCCTCCATGTCTTCGAACGTCTCGAAGTCCGGACAGCCAGGGATATCGTGTCGTTGCATGAACCGCCGCTGGAACGCCTTGTCCGTCTCGATGCGGGCTTCTGCCTTGTGTGGCCCGAACGCATAGATTCCGGCGTCGTCCAGCGCATCGGCGACACCTGCCGCCAGCGGCCCTTCGGGGCCGACGACGGCGAGAGTCGCATCGATGTCTTTCGCATAGGACGTGACAGCCGTCTTGTTCGTCGTATCGAGGGATTCGAACCCATCGGCAAGCCGGGCGATTCCGGGATTCCGATACCCTGCACAGGCGTAGAGGCTGGCATCACTGTCGGCCAGCGCTCGTGCGATGGCGTGTTCACGACCGCCGCCGCCGACCAGCAGTACGGTTTCGCTCATGGTGTCAGAATGTGGGCATGGGTGTGTAAAGGTTTCCGTTGCTCTTCACGCATATATGCACGTTCGTGTGGTGCACTCTATCCGGTCGTCTCGTACTACCTGTGCCGAGTCATCCCTACTTTGCTCTCTCATCCTTACTCCGCTACGTCGTGTTCTTCCAGCATCTTCCTGATAGACACTGCGACCTCCTCGAAGTCGGCGATGTTGTAGCTATCGCTCGTCAGGAGGACACCGTGGCCATCGACGATGACGCGACTGACGAACCCATCCGAGAACGCTCGGAGGGTGAGTTCGTAGTCGCCGATCGCCGGTTCATCGCCCTGCTCTGCGAGTCGTCGGTACGTTTCGCTCGTGTCGAAACCGAGCCGTTCGTTCTCGACGAACACGGACTTCAGCTCCCGTGCTCGTTCTTCGTCGCCCCCGTAGAGGTCACTTCGAAGGTAAAGGAGGTCGAACTCCTTCGGCGTGAAGTAGATGACGCTCCGAAGCGTGTCCCCGATCCCCGTCCGACAGGTCGTGACGATCTCGTCAGCGAACCGGTCGGAGATACCTGTCTCACTCATTGGCACATGAGATACGGTTCCATCCCACATGAGTCGTGTGGTAGCGCGGGTCTTTAGGTAACTCGGCGGCCAACCGTCTGCTATGAGCGACCCGACGCGGCGAAACCGACTCGACGAGGAGGAGAGTCCGTATCTCCGCCAGCACGCCGACAACCCGGTTCACTGGCAGCCGTGGGACGAGACCGCGCTGGAAGCGGCACGTGAGCGCGACGTTCCCATCTTCCTCTCCATCGGCTACTCGGCCTGCCACTGGTGTCACGTGATGGAAGAGGAGAGCTTCGAGGACGAGACGGTGGCAGAGATACTGAACGAGCATTTCGTCCCCATCAAGGTCGACCGCGAGGAGCGACCGGACATCGATTCCATCTACATGAGCATCTGCCAGCAGGTGACGGGAGGCGGTGGGTGGCCCCTCTCAGCGTGGTTGACGCCCGAGGGAAAACCGTTCTACGTCGGCACGTACTTCCCGAAACGCTCCCAGCAAGGACGCCCCGGTTTCATCGCCCTGCTCGAAAACATCGCCAACTCGTGGCAGAGCGACCGCGAGGAGATGGAAAATCGCGCCGAGCAGTGGACGAACGCCATCGAAGGCGAGTTGGAATCGACGCCCGAGGCGGGTGACGCCCCCGACGCGAAACTGCTCCACGCCGCGGCCTCGCAGACGGTTCGGAGCGCAGACCGCGAGCAGGGCGGGTTCGGACGCGGTGGGCCGAAGTTCCCCCAACCCGCGCGGATCGATTTGCTTCTTCGGGCCTACGACCGAACCGGGGTGGCGCAGTTCCGTGACGTGGCGGTCGAAACTCTGAACGCGATGGCGAACGGCGGCCTCTACGACCACGTCGGCGGGGGGTTCCATCGCTACGCGACCGACCGAGGCTGGACAGTGCCGCACTTTGAGAAGATGCTCTACGATAACGCCGAACTCCCGCGCGTGTATCTCGCAGGGTATCAGGCAACCGGGAACGACCGCTACGCCGAGGTCGTGCGCGAGACATTCGATTTCCTCGAACGCGAGATGCGCCATCCAGAAGGTGGATTCTACAGCACGCTCGATGCCCGGAGCAAGGGTGAGGGCGGTGACGACGAAGAAGGTGCGTTCTACGTCTGGACGCCCGACCAGATCCACGACGCAGTAGACGACGAGGTCGCCGCAGACTGCTTCTGTGACCGCTTCGGCGTCACCGAGTCGGGCAATTTCGAAGGGAAGACGGTGCTGACCCGGAAGACGTCGATCGCCGAACTGGCCGAGCAATACGACCATTCGGAAGACGAGGTGGCGGAACTGCTCGACGACGCCCGGAAACAGATGTTCGATGCGAGAGAGGAGCGCGAACGCCCGCTCCGCGACGAGAAGGTGCTGGCGGGGTGGAACGGTCTGCTCATCTCTGCACTCGCAGAGGGTGGACTCGTCCTCGCCGACCACTACACCGACCTCGCCGAGTCCGCGCTCGATTTCGTCCGCAAACAGCTCTGGGACGCCGAGCACGGGCACCTTGCGCGCCGGTTCAAGGACGGGAATGTCGCTATCGACGGCTATCTCGAAGACTACGCTTTCCTCGCGCGTGGCGCGTTCGACCTGTATCAGACGACGGGCGATCTCGACCACCTCGGCTTCGCGCTCGAGCTCGCGCGGGCCATCGAGCGCGAGTTCTGGGACGACGACCGCGAGACGCTGTATTTCACGCCCGAGAGCGGCGAGCGACTGGTCGCTCGCCCGCAGGAACTGGCCGACCAGTCCACGCCGTCGAGCCTCGGGGTCGCAACCGACGTGCTGCTCGTCCTCTCGGAGTTCGCGCCCCACGACCGATTCGGTGACATCGCAGAATCGGTGCTCGAAACCCACTCCCGTACTATCGAGTCGAATCCGGTGCAGTACGCGACGCTGGCGCTCGCCGCGGACCGCCACGCCACTGGCTCGCTCGAACTGACGGTCGCCGCCGACGAACTGCCTGAATCGTGGCGCAACCGCCTCGCCGGGACGTTCCTTCCCACTCGGATTCTGTCCCGCCGACCGCCGTCCGAGGACGAGTTGGCCGACTGGTGTGCGAGCCTTCGACTGGACGAGGCACCACCCATCTGGGCCAACCGAGCAGCAGAGGACGAACCGACGCTGTACGTCTGTCGGTCGTTCACCTGCTCGCCACCAGTGACGGACATCGACGCTGGGTTGGAGTGGGCCGACGACCTACAACCCGAGCGATAGGTGAGAAGAAGTCCTCACGCGAGTGTATCGCTTTCGAGCAATTCCTTAGCGACGTACTCCGCAGCGGGCAGTTCCTCGCTCTCTTCGAACCGAACGATCTCTTCGTCGCCGTGCTCGGTGATGTCGTCCGAGGCAGTCCGGTTGTCCGTCGCACTTCGCTCGACGACGATGGTCGGGATGAGCGTCACGTCGTACTCGTCTGTTAGTTCACCTTTCTTCTCGTCGTCGACTTCGTAGACGTGTATCTCTTCTTCGGGGACGCCTGCGGCGTCCAGCGCGGCGAAGAAATCGGGGAGAGCCGCCCGGCAGTCCCCACACCAGTCCGCACCCCAGACTCGGTAGGTGACTTCGCCGACGCTCGCTTCGAACGCGCTCACCGACTCGCTGTGTGCGCTCGCGTCCCACGTCGGATTCGGTTCGGTCGTATCCATGGGTCAACCTAGAACTGGACGCGGATAAACACCCCTCTCTTCCGGCACCACCTGCCGGAGTCCATCAGGGGTTTAGGTGTGGGCGACCTATCTCCTTACCATGAAATCGTCCATCCTCGACACCGTGGGGTCACCGCTCGTCCACGTCCGCTCACCCGAGGGTGCGACCGTCGCAGCGAAACTCGAATCGTTCAACCCCGGCGGATCTGCCAAAGACCGCCCGGCGCTGGCGATGGTCGAAGCCGCAGAGCAGGCGGGCGAACTCGAACCCGGCGACACCATCGTCGAACCGACGAGTGGAAACACGGGCATCGGGCTGGCGGTGGTCTGTGCGGCCAGAGGATACGACCTCACCATCGTCATGCCCGCGTCGAAATCCCCCGAGCGCAGACAGTTGCTGCGAGCCTACGGAGCGGAGATCGAACTCGTGGATGGCAACATGGAATTCGCCCGCGGACGCGCCGACGAACTCACCGAGTCGGGGGACACGATCCAACTCGGCCAGTTTGAGAACCCGGCGAACGCGGATGCCCACTATCGAACCACCGCAGAAGAGATAATCGAGGGGGTCGAGGGGCGCGAGATCGACGCCTTCGTCGCGGGTGTCGGCAC
Organism: Haladaptatus rarus; assembly: GCF_054177585.1. Classification (NCBI taxonomy): domain Archaea; kingdom Methanobacteriati; phylum Methanobacteriota; class Halobacteria; order Halobacteriales; family Haladaptataceae; genus Haladaptatus; species Haladaptatus rarus. Next base: position 138,953 of record NZ_JBPEHG010000001.1, read on the forward strand.
GGGGGGAACCATCACGGGAACCGCCTCGCGCCTGCTGGAGGAGTACCCCGATATGGAAGTCGTCGCCGTCGAACCCGAGCGAAACGCCGTCCTCTCGACCGGCGAGTCAGGCGAGGACGAGTATCAGGGCATGGGACCGGGGTTCGTCAGCGAACTCCTCGACACCGACGTCATCGATGAAGTCGAGACGGTCGCGCTGGAGGACGCCGAAACCGAGGCCCGACGACTCGCGCGCAAGGAAGGAATCCTGGTCGGCCAGTCGAGCGGTGCGGCGAGCGTCGCGGCCTACCGCGTGGCGGAGCGACTCGCCCGACCGGAACTGAACTGCCCCGAACTGGCCGAAGAGTGGAGCGAGATGATGGAAGACGGAGAGCTCGACGTACAGCAAGCGACGTCGGATGGCGGCGTCGAACAGGGCTACGACGACTGCCCGCTCGTCGTCACGATCTTCCCCGACAGCGGGGAACGCTACCTCTCGACCGGGATGTTCGACTAGCGGTCTTCGAGAGGCCACCTACTGCTGTCGATTCTGAAGCATCGAGGCGATGATGTTCTGGAGGTATCGCATGGCAGTTGCGAGGTTCATGAGGCCTTCCATCACCGCCTGTTGACTCGCGCCGTCGGGGTAGATGCGGTGTTCGAGTTGGATCGACTGCGCCTCCGCAAAATCACACGCCGTGCTCTCCTCGTCGAGGAACGTGTAGAATCCCGGAGTTGCCGCCAGAACCGGCCCGATACGGGACAACAACTCCTTTCTGTCCTGGTCGTCTTCAACGAGCATCCTGGTTCGATTCGTATCGAATGCGTTCTTGCTGACCAGTCGAAGCGGCCCCCACGTCTCCTCTTTGATGATGTGAAGCGGCAGCCGAGCGAGCTGGAGTTGGATGTTGAACTCCGTCTCATCGTCGGAGACGTGCTGTACGTCTTGGACGACGTTCTCGTCGAGCCACGCCTCTACCTGTTCTGAACTGATGTGCTCCCCCATACCGAGGACGTTGCGAAGAACGCGGAAAAGGGTTTTCGCCGAGCGAACTATCGAAATCGTCGATTCGGCTGCGTCTGAACCGTCGATTCGGCCGTGATACGAACTGACCGGCAGTACAAAACAGTACATTCCAGTACAATCCCCCGAATGTCGGGAAAACGAGTCCTCACGACCGGAACTCGTCTTCGGTCACGCGAACCACCAATGTCTCGTCCACGTCGCGCAGGTCGTACTCGGGGATGCCATCGACGGTGCGGGCGACGTACATCGGTTCCACGAGTTCCTTGCCGAACTCGTCCTCTACCACGCCGTACACCTTGAGCAGCGGGTCGGTTTCGACGGGTTCGACGCCGCCATCGCGCACGCGGGCCGCGAGCGTCCGCGAGAGCCACTCATCGTCGCTCACGCTCGGTTCGAGGACGAGGGCTTCGTCCACGAAGCGTACCAGATACCAGTTCAGGTCGTTCAACAGCGAGGTGGCCGCACCGACGCTGATTGTCTCCAGTTCGAGGCAGTTCTGATACGGTTCTCGGAGCTGATACGTGGCGAGGGCGTTACGTGCCGTCTCCCGTGACAGTAGCTCGGCGCGCAGTTCGACGTCCTCCGAACCGATGAGCAAGACACGGGTCACTGTTTTTTGGGTGGCAGTGGCGAACTAAAGTGATTTCGACTCCGAGATGCTGGTATGGAATTTCGTCCGCTCCCTGTGAATCGTTCCCGGCTCTCGAACAGGCACTTATATGACAAGCCAGAAGATGCATCTGATGTCCGACAAAGACGTCATTCGCAGGGGATACGCCGAAATCGCGGATACCTACGCTGCCGAACGGGCGACGGACTCGGCCGAAGTGGACGTACTCGACGACTTCCTCGATTCTCTGCCCGAGTCGGTACGAATCCTGGACGTGGGATGTGGACAGGGGTTGCCGGTTCTCGACCGCGCTGGCGGTCCGACCAGCGCCATCGGGGTGGACTTCTCTCGCGGTCAGCTTCGCGTAGCGACCGAGAACGTTCCAGATGCGGTACTCACGCAGGGCGATATGACATCGCTCCCATTTCGAGACGCGGCGTTCTCCGCTGTGACTGCCTTTCACTCGATGATCCACGTCCCTGCCGATGACTGGTCGACGGTCGTCGCCGAATTCGCGCGAGTGCTCTCACTCGGTGGTCGGATGCTTCTCACCACGGGGACGACCAGATGGAGCGGGTCGAATCCCGATTGGCTCGGAAGCGGTGTCGAGATGCGCTGGGATATAGCGAGCGCAGCGGAGACGCGAAGTCTCCTCGAATCGGTGGGTTTCGCTGTCCAGCACGAGGGGACGATAGATAATGGCCTCGCCGAGGAGGACGCGGAATTTGCGTACTTCGTCGCCCGGCTGGAAGCGTAAGAGAAAGCTTATTCGGACCGATTTGGTCAGATTAGAGTTGCAGGCGGATGCGTCTGCTCAGGTAAGCTGTCCCACCACTTGGCCTCGCGTATCTCACCGTCCTGCGGTCGCGGGGTTCCACAGACTATTTGGCGATGAATGCGACTGCGATCTCCTCGAACGACTCGCCCTCGCCGTTCTCGTGGCGCCTCGTCGCTCGGTGGACATACGCGATATCGACGATCTCACACTCGATGTGTTTCTACCTCGGAATCTCTCGATATGAGCGGGGCTTTCGAAGACGAGATAATCTATTCGGTGGTGAAATCTGTTCAAAATGAGCGAGAGGAAACCACGCCTGTCGATTCGAACGCTCAGAGTTCGACCAGTTCGACGTTCTCGGCGGCCTCTTCGGCCAGTTTGAACAGGTCGTCCGGTTCGGCGTTCCGGGCGATCTCGTGGGTCGCGTTCGTCTCGGGGAAATCCGGCGCGATACGGTTACAGCCCGCCGGAATCGTCGAGTCAGTGAAGGTGTCGATCCGCCGGGCGCGGGCGACGATGTCGCTCTTGTCCATCGTGAGGAGCGGGCGGTGGATAGGCATCGTCGTCGCCGCGCTCGTCACGCCGAGGTTACGCGCGGTCTGGCTGGATTTCTGGCCGATTGCCTCGCCAGTGACGATGCCATGGGCCTGTTCGTCGTGGGCGATGTGTTCCGCGACGCGGTACATGAACCGGCGGAAGACGAGCATCCGGGCCGGGCCGACCTCCTCCGCGAGGAGCGCCATCACGTCGCCCGCAGGAACCTTCCTGACACGCATGTCCTGGTCGGGTGCATACTTCGCGAGCTTTCGCACCGTCTCGACCGCTCGCGCTTCGTGGTCTAGACCACCGTAATCGCCGAGGTCGAGATAGACCGGGATGACCGGACTGCCGCGTTTCATCACTTCCCACGTCGCCACGGGCGAGTCGATACCACCGCTGACCAGCGAGACGAGTTTCGTCTGCGTGCCGAGTGGGAGTCCGCCCGGCCCGGTGCGCTTTGCGAGGAAGACGAAGGCGTCCGTCTCGCGCACCTCGACGTAGAACGTGATGTCGGGGTCGTCCAGATCGACTTCGGGATTCTCGACCGCCTCCCAGACCGCCGTGCCACCTTCGCGTTCGAGTTCCGCGCTGGTGAACGGGTGATCCTTCGAGGCACGTCGGGCACGCACGGCGAACGTCCCGTCGTGGTAGTGTTCGCGGGCGGCCTCGGCCAACGTCTCTTCGATGATCTCTTTTTCGGGCGAGATGACCGCCGCAGGGCTGGCGGACTGGACGCCGAACGTGTCCGCCGCCGCGTCGGTTGCCGCTTCGACTGCCGCCTCGGTCGTGTGAACGAACAGGCGCGACCACTGGCGTTCGACCTCGGCGTCGATATCGCGGTCGGCTAAGATCGCCGCGAGGTTATCCCGAAGCCGTCGCTCCATCTCGGTCTGCACTTTCCCACTTTTCACGCCGACATCGCCGTGGCGGACGAGGACGGTATCGGCTCCCGACGGGTGCATATCGGGCATAACAGTGGCTATAATAAACGAGTGTCGGACTGAACGGCGACCCAGTTAGAACGTTCTCACGTCACCTTCGATGGCGCGTTTCGTGATCTCAGTAACGTTCGCCAACTCTTCGTCGACGATGGCGACGATCTCGTCCTCGATGTCTTCGAGCAGGACGCCATCTTCCGGAACGACCTGTGCGTCTGCCACGTGCGGTTCGTCGATGGGGCGACCGATCTGCGAGAGCAGTCGAACCCGCATATCGCGGATGCCATCTACCTCGGCGACGACGGTTTCGGCGATCTCGGTGCTGAGCAGGTTGTAGATCTTCCCGATGTGGTTGACGGGGTTCTTCCCACTCGTCGCTTCCATGCTCATCGAGCGGTTCGGCGTGATGAGTCCGTTCGCGCGGTTTCCACGTCCGACGGAGCCGTCGTCACCCATCTCGGCGCTCGTGCCTGTCGTCGTGAGGTAGATGCTGTCTTCGTCGTCTGCAGTGTTGACGTGGACGTTCACCTCGCGGTCGGTGTACTCCTCTGCGACGGCGTGGACGTAGCCACGGACGTTCTCGACCATGGCGTCGTACTCCTCGCGGTCGGCGATGTACTGGTCTACCATCGCCGCGGCGACGGTCACGTCGATGGTGTCGCGTTCGCGCTTGCCCATGATCTTCACGTCCGGGCCGAGTGCGGGATTGTCTGCGGCGAACTCTCCGTTGAGTCGGGTCTCCGCGTTCAGGACGATCTGTTCGGTCTCCGAGAGTGGTGCGTGACCGACGCCGAAACTCGTGTCGTTCGCCATCGGCACCGTCGCACCGTCTTCGGCGAACACGTCCTGCAGGTCGCCGCTGCCCTCGCCGAGTCGGACGTCGAGGATGACGTCGGTGCCCACGTCGAGTTCCGGGATGTTCTCGTTCAGATACTCACGGGCCGCGTTCAGTGCGATGGTGTCGGTCGGAATCGTGGTTCCTTCGTACTCCTTGGTCGCGCGCCCGACGAGGAGGATGTAGATCGGTTCGACCAGTTCGCCACCGCCGAAGCACGGACTCGCGCTTCCGGCGACGAGCTGTGTCTCGTCCGTGTTGTAGTGGAGAACTTTCCCAACGCGATCCAGATAGGCCTGCGAGAGGGCGCTAGAGACGCTTTCCGCGATTCCGTCACAGATAGAGTCAGGGTGGCCGATGCCTTTTCGCTCGACGATCTCGATGTCCTGGTCTTCGACTGCTCGTCGGTCTATCGGTTCAACCTGAATGTTCCGCTCGGTCATTATCTCGGATTCACAGTCACAGATTCTATAACTTGCGGAAACGGTCTGCCGTCTCAGTATTACCCTTGCTCATTCCTGACCAGGAGACCGAGATACGAGGTTCGGGTCTGCTCGTCCGGGTCGAGACCGAGGTCGCGGAGCACGTCGTACGCTCCTTCGCGCGCCGATTCCACTGCTTCTTCCTCGGCCTCGACCTCGACCTCCACGAATTCGCCGAGTCCCCGTACCGAGTCGAGGACGACGAGGTAGTCGTCCAGTTCGTACCGGTCGCGCTCTTTGTGGACGGTCGCCGCCGCCTCGAAACCGAGCGCCGCCAACAGCGAATCGACCGTGTCGCCGTCCCCGACGACCGTTTCGTGTTCCTTGCGCGTCTTCGATTCCGTTTCGACGAGTGGCCCTTTGTAGGTCACCCGTTCTACCGACCCTTCCTCGTCCGATTCCCGTCGAACTCGGAGAGCTTCGTCGGTCTCGGCGAAGTCGCGGTGGGGCGCGTCGTAGTAGAAATCCTCCTGTGTCACCATCCCGAGGTGACGCGCGCCGAGTTCTCGAAGTCGCTCCCGGACCGCATCGTGGTCGGCGCGAACCTTCACTTCGACCTCGTACATGTCCAAGAAGACGGGAGGGAGCGTCAAAAGGTGTGTGGAACGTCGAATATCAGGCTGCTGGAATGTCGAAGAAGAGACTACTCCGACCCAACGCCGAATTCAACACGAGCGACCGGAACGATTCACGCGGTTCTCGGCATCGTTTCCTCGGTTGCACCCGCGCTCGTGCGCTCCTCGACACCGAGATACTCCGCGAGGGTTCGGAAGTCGCCTCCGTCGCGGTCGAACACCCGAACGTCGTTCTCGGCGACGGTGTTGTCGAACTTCAGCGACCGATACTGGTCGGCACCCATTGGAACGAACGGAATCGGCCCAGCCAGTCTCAGACCGATTCCTGCGAGTGGCATGGGAATCGGGAGGACGACGACCGACTTTCCTTCCGCGCGGTAGACGAGTTTCGTCACGTCGGCTAACGTGAGCACTTCTGGCCCACCGAGTTCGACCGTCTTCCCCAGATGCGTATCATCCTCCACGCAGTCCGCCATCATCGGGGCGAGGTCGCCGATCCAGATGGGCTGGAATCTGGTCTTCCCACCACCCGGAAGGCCGGTCACGTAAGGAGTTGTCAGCGTCTTCGTGAACGAGATGAACTCGGCTCCATCGCCGAAGATGACCGACGGTCGGACGACGACGTGACCGAGGTTCGAATCGCGGACGACTTCCTCTGCTTTTCCTTTCGCTCGGATGTAGGCCGTCGCACCGTCGGGGTCCGCACCGAGGGCACTCATCTGGACGATTTTCGTAACGTCGTGGGTTTCGGCGGCCTCAACGACGTTCTCGGTTCCGCCGAGGTGAACTTCCTCGTGGCTCGCACCCGAGGGCTGGAACAACGGCGAGAGTGCGACGAGATTGACGACCGCGTCCTGTCCGGAGAACGCGCCCGCGATCGAATCGTAGTCGGTCACGTCGCCCCCAACCGTTTCGACGCCAGCGGGGAGGGCGGCATCGTCGGGCGTGCGCGCGAGCACGGTCACGTCGTGCCCGCGTGCGGGGAGTTCTCCGGTGAGGCCGGTTCCCACGAAACCACTGCCGCCGATGATCAGTACTCGCATACCAGTCGGTTGGGCCGGAGCGGGCTTTACGTCATCTCGTGGCGGGGACGACAGCCCCTGTCGTCCCCGCGCTGCCTTCGTCGTTCCCTACACCACTCTTCCGTCCCCGTCACCCCATCTCTTCTTCCACAACGTTAACCCCGAATGCACCCGAACCACCGGGTATGATAACCGCAGACCGGATGGCGGCGGTAGACGTGAACGCCGAGGCACTCGGCGTGCCGCGCAAGCAGTTGATGGAGTCGAGTGGCAACGCCATCGCCCGCGAGGTACGCGACCTCGTCGCGCCAGGTGCGCGAGTTGTCGTCGTCGCTGGTCGGGGGAACAACGGCGGCGATGCCTTCGTCGCCGCCCGGTTTCTGGACGACTACGACGTGTCCGTATTCCTGCTCGGCCGAGCCGAATCCATCGGCACCGACATCGCCCGCGAGAACTGGGATGCACTCCAGCAGGCCGAGTACGACACGACGGAAGTGACCGACTCTCGCACCCTCGACCTGCCCGACTGCGATCTCGTCGTGGACGCCATGCTCGGAACCGGCGTGACTGGCGCACTCCGCGAACCCGAGGCGACCGCCGCCCGGAAGATCAACGAGACAGACGCGACGATCCTCGCAGTGGACGTTCCTTCGGGCGTGAATGCGGACACGGGAGACGTAGACGGCACCGCTGTCGACGCAGATCGCATCGTCACCTTCCACGATACGAAACCCGGACTCGCCGACCTCGACGGGGTAACGATCGCTGACATCGGTATCCCCGCCGCCGCAGAGCGATTCGTCGGGCCGGGCGACCTCCGGGGCGTTCGCGGCGACGTTGGCGGTCGCGTGTTCGTCATCGGCGGGGGGCCGTTCACGGGCGCACCCGCGCTCGCGGCGCAGTCGGCCCTGCGCGCGGGGGCAGACCTCTCGTTCGTCGCTGCACCGGACACCGTCGCTGGCGAGATCCAGGGCTACGCGGAAGACCTCATCGTCCAGCCCTACGAGGGCGACCGACTCACGCCCGAACAGGTCGATAGCCTCGTCGAGACAGCGGAGGGCTACGACGATACGGTCGTCCTCGGGCCGGGACTGGGCAACGCAGACGAGACCCTCGAAGCGGCCACGCAATTCCTCGAATCGTTCACGGGGCGGGCCGTAGTGGATGCCGACGCCCTGCCCGTGATTCCGGACCTCGACACCGATGCGGAACTGGTCTGTACGCCGAACCGCAAAGAACTCGCCAAGATGGGTGGCCCGGAGGCTGACGACCTGCGCGAGGTGACCGACGGTATCGAAACCCTCGCCGCCGACCTCGGTCACGTCGTGCTGGCGAAAGGCGCGACCGATGTGATCTCTGACGGTGAGCGCACGCGACTGGTTCGAACGGGCAACACCGGGATGAAAGTCGGCGGCACGGGCGACGTACTCGCCGGAATCGTCGCAGGGTTGTTCGGTACCGCGGATGGCTTCGACGCTGCCTGTGTCGGGTCGTACGCCAACGGACGGGCAGGCGACCTGCTGTACGACGAGCACGGGGAGGGTCTCCTCGCGTCCGACCTGCTGGATACCGTTCCGGCGGCCATCTGGGGTGATACCGATGTCTGATTCCGACGAACTGACGCACACCGACGAGGAAGGAGAGGTGCAGATGGTGAACGTCGGCGACAAGCCCGATACGGCCCGCCGAGCAGTCGCCGAGGGCGAGATCCACATCCAACCCTCGACCATCGAGGCGATCCGCGCGAACGACCTGCAGAAAGGCGACGTGCTGGCGACGGCGCGGATCGGTGCGGTACAGGCCGTCAAACACACCTGGGAGACCATCCCGATGTGTCATCAGATACCCATCACGAACGTCGAGACGGACTTCGACGTTCGTGACGACCACGTCGTCCTCTCGGTGGCGGTGGAGACGACCGGGAAGACGGGATGCGAGATGGAAGCACTGGAAGGTGTGACGACGGGATTGAACGTCATCTGGGATATGGTGAAAGCCGCCGAGAAGGACGACGACGGCCAGTATCCCGACACCGCGATTCGAAACGTCAGAGTGGTCGAAAAACGAAAGCGGTCGGTGTGAATCGGCAAAGGTCTTGGTGGTTCGTCTACTACCTGCGAACCGATGACCCACCGCCCTGACGCTTCGCAGAACCGGGAACGGTCGTCTCCTGAGGAAGCGTTTTCGATACTCGGAAACGAGCTACGGGTCGAAATCCTCCGAGTGCTCGTCGATCACGTTCAGTCCAATTCCGGTAACGAGCCCGCAGAGGGCCTGTCCTTTTCAGCGCTCTACGACCGCGTCGACGCGACGAACTCCTCACAGTTTTCCTATCATCTCCAGAAACTCTCCGGGACGTTCATCCGGGAGACGGAAACTGGATACAAACTCACCTACGCCGGTGATAAGATCGCACGGACGATCCGTGCAGGCACCTACCACGAACGACCCGAGTTCGAACCGGTCGAACTCGATGGGTTGTGTCCCGGCTGTCAGGCGACGACGTTGCGGGCGACGTACGAAGAAGAGATGCTCGTGGTACGGTGTACTGAGTGTGACGTTCGGTTATTGTCGTTTCTCCTGTCCCCGTCGCAGGTCAAAGATCGAACGCCGAGAGAGATAATGCGGAGCGCAGACCGGTACGTGCGCGACGAGTATTCGATGGCCCTCGATGGCGTTTGTTCAGAATGTCTCGGTCTGATGACACACGAAATCCAACCGGGACGGGAACCGGTTAGCGAAACGTTTCTCAGCGTGCACTCGTGCGAGCAGTGTGGCTATCGTCTCACGTCGCCGATCGAACTGAGCCTCGTTTATCACCCGGCTGTCGTCACGTTCTACTGGAATCACGGGATCGACATCAGAAACGAATCGTTCTGGAAACTGTTGGAGTACATCCACTCGGATCGGTGGCAGACCGAGTGTCTCTCCACCGACCCCTACGAGTTCCGGGTCACGATGACCATCGATGACGACGAATTGGCGGTCGAACTGGACGAGACACTGTCGGTCACGTCGGTGCGTGCTACCGAGACGCACGTTTCGGATGGCGAACGGCCGTGACAGATGACCTACAAAAATATCGTTGAGCGCGTCGTCTAACTTTCACTGACGAGCAAGTGAATACCGTACTACGGATAAAATCAGCACAAGGAATTTTTAGTTGGAATATTGTTAGTCAGTCGACAAATCGAAACAGGTATCCCCGCGACTGGACACCGTTTCGACGGTGATTCGATGACTGCTATTCAAGTAAATTCTCTAACGAAGCGATTCGGCGACGTGGTCGCCGTCTCGGATCTCGACCTGACGGTCGAAGCGGGCGAGATCTTCGGCTTTCTCGGGCCGAACGGCTCGGGCAAATCGACGACCATCAACATGCTCCTCGATTACGTCCGCCCGACCACCGGCACCGCGACGGTGCTCGGCTACGACGCCCAGGCGGAGACACAGGCGATCCACCAGCGCATCGGCATCCTTCCCGACGCGTTCGACCTCTACGGTCGGCTCTCCGGCCAGAAACACATCCAGTTCGCCATCGACTCCAAACAGACCGCCGACGACGTCAGTGACATCTTGGAGCGCGTCGGCCTCTCCCCAGAGGATGCCGCCCGCCCGGCGGGCGATTACTCGAAGGGGATGCGCCAGCGCCTCGCGCTCGGGATGGCACTGGTCGGTGACCCCGACCTGCTCATCTTAGACGAGCCCTCCTCGGGTCTCGACCCGAACGGCGTGCGCGAGATGCGCGAGATCATCCGCGCCGAGGCCGAGCGTGGGACGGCCGTCTTCTTCTCCAGTCACATCCTCAGTCAGGTCGAAGCCGTGTGTGACCGCGTCGCCATCATGAACCGGGGCGAACTCGTCACCGTCGACACCATCGACGGCCTCCGCGAGGCCACCGGGTCTGGTGCAACGATGGAACTGACCGTGGATGCGGTGCCAGATCTCTCGTTCGACGATATCGATAACGTGACGGGTGCGACGGTCGATGGGCATCGGATCACGGTGGCGTACACCGATTCGAGAGCCAAGGCCAAAATCATCAATCACGTCGAGGAGGCCGGTGTGACCGTCACCGACATCACGACCAGAGAGTCCTCGCTCGAAGACCTCTTCACCGCCTACACGACCGACGCTGGCGACCAGCGGCTCGACGAGACGACGGACGATACCGAGTCGGAACAGGAGGTGCAAGCATGAGCTGGGCGGTCGTCGCCCGCAAGGACTTCGAGGATGCTGTCCGCTCGAAGATGCTCTGGGCCATCACCGCCCTGTTCGTCCTCTTTACCGGGGGGACGGTGTTCGCGCTCGATGGCATCATGGAATTGAACAAGACGTCGGCACTCCAGATGCTCACCCTCCCGGCGGGATTGATAATTCCCATCACGGCGCTCGTGGCCGCCTATCTCGCCATCGCTGGCGAGCGCGAGTCGGGAAGCATCAAACTGCTGCTCGGATTGCCACACACCCGATTGGACGTGGTGCTCGGCAAACTCCTCGGGCGAACTGCCGTCGTCACCGTCGCGATCGGTGCCGCGTTCGTCGTCACCGCTGGTGTGCTCGCGCTCCTGTACGGGTTCGTCTCGCTGGGCGACTATCTGCTCTTGCTTCTCCTGACCGCGTTGTTCGGCGCGACGTTCGTCGCAATCGCGGTCGGAATCTCTGCGGCGACCGCGACACGAGGAAGGGCGATGGCTGCTGCTGTGGCCGTATTCGTCGCGTTCCAGATCCTCTGGGATTACGTTCCGATGGGTGTCTACTATCTCGCCGAAGGTGCGATTCCGAGTGGCGGCCCGCTTCCAGCGTGGTACTATCTCGTCTTGACCCTGAATCCGAAGAATGCGTACACGATGGCGTCAGGGCTCTTTCTTCCTGAAACCCCTGCTGGCTCCTTTGCAGGCAGGATCGTCGGCGAGATTCCGTTCTATCTCGAAGACTGGTTCGGGCTGGTCGTCCTGCTCGCGTGGTTCGCCGTCCCCGTGATGCTCGGCTATCTGCGATTCGAACGGGTCGATCTCAGTTGATTCGGTTCACGCGATAGCCGAATCTTCGTCCTTCGCTGGAACGAGGTACTCCATCCCCCAGTCGCGCATCGCGTAGATGACCGGTTCGAGCGAGCGACCGTTGGGCGTCAGTGAGTATTCGACGCGTACGGGTTTCTCGTTCACGATCTCACGATTCACGAGCTGTTTTTCCTCCAGGTCTTCCAGACTGTCCGAGAGCACCTTGCTGGAGATACCGTCGACCTCCTCTTTCAGTGCGTTGAACCCGAGTGGTCCGTTTTCGAGAAGCCGATGGATGATCACTGGATGCCACTTCTTCCCGACCAATCTCGCAGTCGCGGTGATGGGACACCAGTCTTCGCCCGCACACCACAGTTCGAGGGGTCGTACCGGTTCACTCATGGTAGAGGCTATTCGCCGCCTGTACAAAAAAGTCACCTGTGACTATCGAATTACCTTTCGTAACTTATCTCTCGTGGACTGTGACCGACTACATCTCAAAGTCCAGACCGATGGAGAGAAACGACGTTCGAGCGATTCGACTTATCTTCGCCCCATCCCCGGATATTGGTTGAAATCTGACTCTCGGTGTGAGATATCACCGAAACGTTTTCAACCCCTGCTCACCCAGAGGTAACTACAGGACCTTGATAATAGGTAACATTTATCAGTATTGAGTTGCTACCTACTACTGTAGAGTAAGTCGATTACGACACACTACCAAGCTGGCATGACCACGAGTACGCACGAAGCAGACGACTCCCGACGGAACCGGGACGACGACCGATACGCCGAACTGGCTGTGCAGGACGATGCCGTCCTCATCTACGACCAGAAGAACCACCGCGCGTGGATTCGCTCGAACGGACAGGTATCGTTATCTTCGATGCTTTAGACCGACGGCGCGGCCGTCAGGTCGCTCGCTTTCGATCGTGACTGTTGAACGATAGACGGTCGAGCCTCGAACTCGACGACCACTTTGTCGTCGACGTACGTTACGTCCTCCACGTGCGCGTGGTCGTGAACCCACGAGACGACACTCATCGTATCTTCCGTCATCGGCATGACGAGCCGTTCGAACTCCCAGTCGGGGAGTTCGAGATCGATCCGGTGTTTCAACGCTTCGACGTTCAGGCCCTCCTGCCCACTGATGGCGACGGGATTCGGCGCGAGTGCGGACAGCGCGTTTCGTTTCTCTGCCAGTTCTTCGTCGCTCACGGCGTCGATCTTGTTGAGCACCGTGACGATGGGTGCCTGATTACGCTCGTACAGCGTGTCGTGACAGGTGACGAGCTTTTCGTGGATGTCCTCGATGGGCTCGCTCACGTCCACGACCAACAGGACGAGGTCGGCGTAGTACACCGCGTCGAGCGTGGATTTGAACGATTCGACGAGCCAGTGCGGGAGGTCGCTGATGAACCCGACCGTGTCCGTGACGAGCACGTCTCGTCGGTCGATGGCCGCCTTTCGAGTCGTGGTTCCGAGCGTCGTGAACAGCCGGTCTTCGGCCTCCGCAGTCGTGTCGAGGTCGGGATGCAAGTCGTCGTTCTCGCCGATCTCCAGGTCTTCGGCGAGTTGCTGGAGCAGGGTGGATTTCCCGGCGTTGGTGTACCCCGCGAGCGCGACGAGATCGAATCCCGACTCTCGACGCTTCTGTCTGCGGTCTGCTTCCTTGTCGGCGATGGCGTCGAGTTCGTTCTTGATGCGGCTGATCTGGTCTTTGATGTCCTGTTCGTGGCTCTCGTCGTACTCACCGAGACCCATGAAGCCGGGACGCTCGTCGCGTTTCGCGAGACTCGTCTTCGCCTCGACGCGCGGAAGTTCGTATCGGAGCTCAGCCAACTCGACCTGCAACTGTGCCTTGCGCGCCTGCGCGCGCTGGCCGAAGATCTCGAGGATGAGTCTGAATCGGTCGATGACGCGCGTTCCGTCGGGAAGACGTTGTCCCAGGTTGTACGTCTGGTACGGTCCGAGCTGGTTGTCGAAGACGACCAACTCGGCACCTGTCTCGGCGACGGCTTCGCTGAGTTCTGTAACTTTACCCTCGCCGAACTGGAACGCTGCGTCTTCCTCGCGTGACTGGATGAACTCGGCGACGATCTCGTAGCCTGCAGCGCGCGTCAGCTCTCGCAGTTCCGTGGTGTCGGCGGTTCCTGAGTCTACTCGTTTTGCTACTATCGCTTTCATAGGAGTAGTTTGCGGGCGGCGTACGCGGCGTGGTGTGCAGTCTGCACGGTTTCACGTTCAGCTATGGTTTCTACGTACTTAAATTCAGGTTCGAGATACTGTTCGACCATCCACTCGGGTTCTTCGTAGAATTCACCGCGTTCGGCGACGACCGGCCCCATCTGCGGTTGTGGAAGTTCGTCGAGTGCGTCTCCGACGATGCTCGTGATCGCAGACAGTGTCGGTTCGTTGCGGTTGATGGCGAACCCCAACCCCTCGATGCACTGGATCCGTGTCGTTCCGACCGTCGCGTGGACGGCGGCAGCTACCATCAGGTATTCGCCCGCCTCTTCGTGGCGGCCACTGATATCGATGCCGACCACGTCAGCCGTGCCGGCCCTTCACTCCGGTTTGCGCCGCGTTTCCGTGCACAATCTTCAGTAAGCTACCGAGGTTCTTCAATCCCCCGCCGAGCGTGGCTGTCCGGTCGAAATGGTCGCCGAACGCACCTGTCGCTGACCGACGATGCCAACTTCTGCACCACTGTCATCGAATAGCACACTATCATCTCAGAAACACCACAAAATTCTTAACCTGTCGATGTGCTGAATTGGACGATGCAATTCGGTATAGATCCACAACAACTCGGACTCGAATTCGGGAGCGGTGCCGTTATCGGCGGTATCATCGGTTTCGCAGCGAAGAAGGTAGCGAAACTGATCGCTGTCATCGTCGGTCTCGAACTCGCATTGTTCAAATTCCTCGAATCGCGTGGTATACTGTCTGTCGATTGGGATCAGCTCACAGCGGGTATGCTCAAAACAGGTGAAGTCGTTCAGAGCGGAACCCCACCATCGTGGGTCACCACCGTTCTCTCGACGGTTTCAGTGAGTGCTGGCTTCGTCGGCGGCTTCATGATCGGCTTCAGAAAGGGATAACCTATCGTTCCTGTTCGTCACCCCGCCGATACCGTTCTCGAAGCCGATATCCGGTTACGTCTCCCGACCCATTCAGTGCAACTGCGTACTGTCCGAGGATATCCTGTGTATCGGGAATCGCGCTCCGTTCGACCATCTCGACGACGACCTCCCAGCCGTCGTCGTCTTCGGTTATCTCGATGATGCCATCGAGTGGATGGCCGACGAGGTCGGACGCGACGTCTTCTATCGTCTCCCGAACGTCCATCACGTCGAAGCCGTCCGCTGTCGCTTCGGTTTCACTCTCGGTCTCTTTGCTTTCAGTCTCCTCGCTCTCGGTCTCTTCACTCTCGGTTTGAGTTTCTTGGCTCACGTCGTCTTCCTCCGTTTCGCCGGTCTCGTCTATCGTCTCGTCGTCCGAATCGTGCTGGTAGCAAAAGCCGTCGTCTTGGGCCGGTCGAGAACAGCGGTTGCCGGACTCGGTGAGAGCTCGACACTGGTCGGCTTCCGACATGGTTCAGTAGACCCTTACGACGTCGTTGCCTTTACGTCTACTTCCTCGAAGTCAACTTCTTCACCTGCTGTGGCTTGCTCTAACCTCGAGACCTCCTTGGCATAGTGGAGGAACGTGTCCACCGATGCGACGACGACGCGTGCTTCGACGGTCAACACTTCGATACCGACGACTGAGACACGGGCCCAGATGTCGATAACGACGCCTTTGTCGAGGATGCGATCCAACACTTCCGCGAGACTCGACGCGTGTGGTTCTGCTCGTGGCATAGGTAATCAGCGGGAGTCAATCCCTCTACACCCTAATCGGATAGGACGACATTTGACGATTCGGGCCGTGGTTGCAAGCCGTTTATAAGGTGTCCGGTGTATGTAACGAAAGTTCATCCGTGGGGGCGGGACGAATCGAATTCGAAATCAGCCATCGTGCCACTGCTAACTCTTCAAACGGAACCGCCGGGAAGGCTCGCTGAGGGGCACACGAGTTATTGTCGTCCGTCTCGACACGCACTTGGGGGAAACGATGAGCGATCAGACTGACGATGCCAGTATCGGTGAGTTCGACGACGTGATCGACCGACTCACCGATGCTGTCGAGGACTCTGAAAACGACACAACCGAACACGACACAAGTGAGATACGCGATACGGAGGACGAGATAGACATCGTCGACGCGAGAGACGTGGGGCGAGCGGTCGCAGAAGACCTCACTGGTGAACCGCTCGACGGAATCGTCGCGGTCGAAGGGCACGAGGAGGGGTGGCGAGTGGTCGTCGAGGTGGTAAAGCGAGAGTCGATTCCCGACACGCAGGACATCCTCGACCGGTACGTCATCAGCCTCGGCCCGACAAGTGGCGTTCGAGGATACAGTCGCGCCGGTCGGTATCGTCGCGGAAACCTCAGGGAACAGCGCGAAATTTTCGACGAGGAACACTGAATGGGGGCCAACATGAGCGACAACGATACACAGACGATGCGGGAACTGATAGAGGAGAGTTTGCAAGAGGAAGAGAACGTCGAACAGCTGTTCAACGAAATCATCGACGGGAAGGGAGAGAACGGGGGAAATATCGGACGCAACGTCGGCAGACTGGTCGGCTGTGGACTGGGGATGTACGCCGGGCGCAAACTCGGAAAGTCGCTCGGTACGCGGCTCGAAAATCGGTTCGGCGAAGGCGGACGCGAGGGATCGTCAGACTCTTCGCACTCACAGCTCGTCCGCCAGCGCGTCCAAGACGCGTTCGAGGTTAGCAAGGAGGAAGCGGAGAAGATCATCGCCAACGCACCCGCGGTCGGGAGCAACGAGAACGAAGCGAGTGAAGAAGCTGAAAGCGATTCCGACGGTGAGCAGGAGGAAGAACGCATGGAGTCGGAAGACGAGGAGGAAGCAGCGGAAGACGAATCGGATGCAGAAGACGAGGAGGAAGCAGCGGAAGACGAATCGGATGCAGAAGACGAGGAGGAAGCAGCGGAAGACGAATCGGATGCAGAAGCCGAGGAGGAAGCAGCGGAAGACGAATCGGATGCAGAAGCCGAGGAACGCCTCGACCTCGACGACCTCTCCGACGACGACCTCCAGACGCTGGCGAACGACCTGCTGGAGGAACTCGAACAGAGAAAAGCTGCACAGTGATGGCGGCGTCGGCAGTCGTCAGTTCGCTCGATTTGTGCTGTTTGAGGCGCATGCTTGCTGTTTCCGCCACACGACTTATTAGCGCCCATCCCGTCCCTCCGTTGTTGAGGAGACACTGCCGCCGTACCCAATAACGATGAGTTCGAACCGATACGTCTACGGGGTTGTCGAACAGAACGATTTCGAGTTCGACGCCGACGCGGTGGGTGATGCAGACCACGTTTACACCGTCGATTATCGCACCCTCTCCGCCGTCGTCTCGGATATCGATACGACTGAACCCGAACGAACCGACGAGGATAGCAAAGCACACGACGAGATCCTTCGTCAGGTGCTCGAACGCGACGACGTAGACGCCGTCGTCCCCATGCAGTTCGGAATGGCGTTCAAGGACAACCGCGCCCTGAAAACCGTTCTCCGGGGTGCACAACGGGCGTTCAGAAAATCACTCCGCGAGGTGGACGGGCACGTGGAACTCGGCGTCAAACTCGTCGCCGACGAAGATGCCGACCTGCCACGTGACGAGATCCGCGACGACGTGGGCGGTCGATTGTCGGAACTCGCGGGGGGCGAGACTGACGACGACCTGTTCAGCGACCGACTCGTACTGAATCGGTCGTATCTCGTCGCCGACGACGACCGCGAGGCGTTCGACGAGGTCGTCGACGACGTGAGCGAGGAGTACGACGACCTCACCGTCCAGTACACCGGGCCGTGGGCACCGTACAACTTCGTGGACATCCAGATCGGAGCACAGAGATGAGCCTCGTGATCCTCGTGGACGATCTGCTCCTGAAACCGTTCGTCTCGCTCCTCGATATCCTCCACTCGATGGCAGTGGACGAGATGTACGACATCGAGGGAATCCAGGACGAACTCAAAGAGACACACATGCTGTACGAACTCGGTGAACTGTCGGAAGAGGAGTACGAGACGCGAAAGGACGACCTCGAAGAACAACTCGAAGTCGCAGAAGAAGTCCACGAGCGATTGCGGAACGGGAAAGTTGAGGTGAAACGATAATGGGACTGATCGGACAGCTAGTCAGACTGGCGAACACGCTCGCAGAAGAGGACACGCCCAGAACGCGCTCCGGACGGCTCGGCAGCACTGGAGGGCGAATCAACTACACGGTTTCGTTCGACTCTATCGACTCCGGGTGGAGTCGGAGCCGACGCGAGGATCGGAACGAGAGTCGAGGCGAGAACCGAAATCGACAGGGTCGAACCCGTCACCGCCAGCGGTATCTGACGGACGTTCGAAAAGAGGAGGACGAACTCGTCGTCACTGTCGACCTCCCGGACGTGTTGGAAGACGACCTGTCGGTCAAGTTCGACGACGAGACCGGTATTGTCGAAGTCAAAGATGAAGAGCGTCGCATCAAACGTCTCAATCTCGATTGGGACGATGCGGAGATGGCGGCGGCGAGATTCAACAACCACGTACTTGAACTTCGATTTGGGGAGATACCAGATGGATAACGACCGCATGGAGACGTTCGCGGAGGACGTGAAATCAGGTGTTAAGGGCCTCAAATCGGCATTCGAATCGTCCGATACGTTCGAGGAGGTCGTACAGGAAGCCGAAAAGCTCTGGTCGGTGCTGGACGAGGGCGAGGACGTCCTCGACGAGATAGATTACAGCGACGTTCCGGATGTCGTCGACGCCGACGACGCCTCCGAAGCCATCGACGTGGAGGACGTCCCGGAGGCGATCTCCGAAGGAGACCCGAAGGAGGTCATCGACATGTGGGGAGTGTACCAGGCCCTCAAACTCAAAGAACTGTGGGATTCGGCGGATATGCGCGAGGTCTGGCGCGAGGCGCGTGAGTTCGAAGACGCAGTCGATGACCTGGACGACGATTCGGACGACGGCGAAGACGATGGGATGCTGTCGGATCCGGACATGGGTGGCGGTGCGATGGACGATGCCGAAGTCGAAAGCGAGGTGCAGTCGGAGGTGTACGAGTCGAAGATCCAGTCTGAACTCCACGACAGCGCGGAGACGTTCCGTGAGAAGTTGCTGGAAACCCGGAATCGACTGGCCGAAGCGAAAGCAGAAAATGAGAAGAAGGGTGGCCCCGGCCAACCCTCTTCGCGCAATCCGACCGCCGTCTCCACCCTCTCGCTCTCGGATCGGGAGGCGGTGACGGTCACGAAGTTCTCCACGGTTCCGACGGAGACGCGACACTCGTCTGCACCGAACATGGAACGAATCTACGGTGATCGATTCGAGGAGAAGACCGATGACTGAACCAAGGCCGACGCGCAATCAGTCCGACCTCGCGGAGATGCTCGAGATTCTGCTCGACAAAGGAGTCGTCATCAACGCCGATATCGTGGTGACGGTCGGCGAGACGGAACTCCTCGGTGTGCAACTTCGGGCAGCAATCGCCTCGTTCGATACGGCCGCAGAGTACGGACTCGAATTCCCGGAGGGCACCGACATGAAACGAGTCGAGGAGGCGTCGGGCAGGGAACCCTTAGAAGAGTCCGAGACGGTGATGACGGTCGAAGCATCCGGCGAGGAAGAGACAGAATCGAACACGGAGACCGACGACGAACCGGCGGACACTGACAAGACCGACGAAGACGCAGAAGAACAGGAAGAGGAAACAGAAGAAGCAAAAGAAGCAGAACAGGCGAAACAGGAGGTGTCGTCCGAGAATGAGCACGATTGAGATCGACGGCGAAGACGCCCAGAGTGGCCTTGTCGCGCTCGTCGTCACGCTGGTCGAACTGCTGGTCGACGCCCTGGAGCGCGAGGCGGTTCGCCGGATGGAGCACGACGACCTCACGCCCGAGGAGATCGAACGACTCGGCTCTCAGTTGGCGGCGCTCGAAGAGGAGATAGACCGCCTGAAAGAGTCCGAAGGGATCGAGCACGAGGTTGACGACCTCCGTGACGACCTCGATAGCTTGCTCACCGAAGCGTTGGTCGATCTCTCGGAACGCGAACCCGGCCTGGAGGCGAACGATGGCTGAATCAGGAGAGACGACGAGCGAAGAAGCAAAGGCGAAGACCGACACGGAGTTCGAAGACGGACGCTATCTCTACTGCGTGGTCGATTCGACTGGCGACGCCGAGTTCTCGGCGACCGGTATCGACGACGAACCCATCTCGGTCGTCACCGACGACGGCGTCGGTGCGGTCGTCCAGTCCTGTGATTCCCCATACGACTCTGACGATCTCGAAACGGTACGCGAGTGGCTCCTCACGCATCAGGAGATCGTCGATGCTGCCGGAGAGACCTTCGGAACGCCACTCCCGTTTCGTTTCGACACCATCCTGAAGGGCGACGACGACCGCGTGCGAGCGTGGTTGGCCGACCAGCACGACGAACTTGAATCACATCTCGCCGAATTCGCGGGCCACTGGGAGTACCGCGTCGGTGTGACGTGGGACGAAGAGCGCGTCCGCGACGAACTCGAATCGGAGGACGACGAGCTGGCCGACCTGCGCGAGCGAATCGACGAAGCGAGTGAGGGGACTGCCTTCATGCTCGAAAAGCAGTACGATAACCGTCTCCGCGACCTTCGACAGGCCAGAAAGGAGACGCTGGCGAACCGACTCCACGACGAACTCCAACCGCTCGTTCGGGAGTTCGAGGAGGTCGACTCGCAGCGAAACGTCCTCGGCTCCTCCACCTCGGAAGACGTGGTACAGGTCGCGTTCCTCGCGCACGAGGAACGCGAAACGGACATCGGAAGCGCACTCGACGACATCGCAGACGAACCGGGCGTCGAGGTGCGCTTTACGGGGCCCTGGCCACCCTACTCCTTCGCGCCAGAACTCGACGCATGAAACCGACGAAAGAAGACCACGCCGTCGTAGACTTGCTCGACGTGCTTCTCCGAGACGGTGCCGTGATACAGGCAGACGTGGTCATCACGGTAGCCGACGTGCCACTCGTGGGACTCAGCTTGCGCGCGGCCCTCGCCGGGATGTCCACGATGACAGACTACGGCTACTTCGAAGAGTGGGACGCGGTGCAGCGGAAAATCGCCCGCGCCCCCGACGACCATCCGCTACTTCCTGCTGACGAGTGAGATTCGTCGCATCCCGCAGACGAGTGAACCAGTTCTTCTGGAATCGGATAAGCAACCTGCACTGGCAACCACGATACCTACCCAAAACGCGATCGAAAAACAGTTGCAATGGCAGTATCAGAGATCACCGACGACGAAGAGGGGAAGAAAGTCGTAGACCAGAACGGCGACCAGGTCGGCATCGTCGCCGACGTCGAACACGGTACGGCCCACATCGAACCCGATCCGGGACTCACCGACAAGGTGAAATCGAAACTCGGGTGGGGCGACAGAGACGAGGACACGTACCCACTGCAGGAAGAAGCGGTCGACTCCGTCACGGACGACGAGATTCGCCTCCAGTACTGAATTTTCCGCCTGATTTTTCGACACCGTCGCTCCACCGACCCACCAGTATCAACGTTCGTCCGGCGGTTCAGACCCGAGCGAGAGCGACGAGGATGCCGTTACCGATTCTCCACGAAGGAGGTCGCCGAACGCCATTCCGGCGAACTGCACGACCAGGACGAGCACCAGTGGGCCGAGGAAGATGCCGTACCAGCCGAACAGAAGTCCACCGAGCACGTAGGAGAACATCACCAATCCGGTGTGAGTCGTTCGACCTGCGACGTACGGTCGAACGACCATCTGTGGAAGCAGGTCGAGAAAGACGAGCGAGACGAAAAAGAACACCGCAGGGAACCAGAGATGTCGAGGGGCGGTTCGAAACGCCTGAAACGCGAGAAACATCGTGATGGGGACGTAGACCAGTTTTCCGACGACGATAGGCACGAACGTCGCCAGTCCCGTCACGAGCGCGAGGATGGTCGGGATGGGAAACGACACGCCAGACGGTGAAAACGTTGCAAAGGCGTTGTACACGATGGTCGCGGCCACGCCGACGAGGAGGACGGTGAGGACGTTTCCGAAATACACCGTGGCGAGGTCGCTATCGACCGCCGAGAGATACGCCACGAGGGGGCTTTCGTCCCCCACTTCGTCGCGAAACCACTCCCTGAGCCGGTTACCATCGCGGAGCGCGAAGAAGGCGAACGTGATGGCCAGAAAGAGATGAAGGATGCCGTTTGCGACCGCACCGAGCGACTTCGCGGCGGTCGTCAGTTCGTCCTGAAACCGAGCGAGATCGGCGGTGAGTAGTCGTCTGGGCTGTGAGAGAAACGACGGCAGGCTGCTCGACCCGGGGAAGAGTCTAGCATAGTAGGTCTCGACACCCGTCCCGGTGAACTGGCTGAGTTCCTGCACGCCGACGACGATGGTGTATGCGATGAGCACTAGTGCGGGCAGGGCGACGAGCAAGAGCGTTCCCGTCGCAGCCAGCCCTCTCGATTCGACACGATTCGTGACGCGCCGAAAGAGGGGCCGGGTTCCGTAGTAGACGAACAGACCGAGGACGAGCGTGCCGACGAAGGAGTACGCGACGAAGGCCAGGGCCACCAATAGCGCAAGGGCGAACACCCACCAGCCGACCTGTGACCTCTCCTCCGGGAGTTTCATCGTGTGAGGGACGACCCGGTGATAAAAATCTCTTCGCGTCCGGCCATCCGGTTTTTCCGATTTGAGACGGTAGTTGTGGTAGTATGATAGACGAATCTGTGTTGGAAGAGGATGATACGTCGGTGACGAAATGGTTCCTCCTCTCGGGGAATCGTTTCATCATCACCGCCGGGATCATCGTCGGCTTCGTCGCGGTACTCGCCACACTGGTCGTGCTCGGTGTCATCTCGGTTGGCCCGTCGAGTTCTGCCCGTACCTTGCTTGCGAGTGGAGTCACCTCCGGCCTGCTGACGCTCATCACGGTGACGCTCTCTATCAACCAGCTCATCCTCTCGCGCGTGTTCGGGTCGCCGAACGAACTCTCGAACCGACTCAACGGGACGCTCGATTTTCGCCGAAACGTCGAGCAGATAGCGGGACGTTCGACCAGTCCAACAGACCCCCGAGAGTTTCTGGCACTTATCACCGAAACGATTCACGACCGAATCTCCGATCTCGACCTCTCGTCGGTCGACGACGAGGTCGGCGAGTACCAGTCGGCGCTCGCGACCTACTCTGAATTCCTTACCGACGCAGTTCGTGACCACGACGACACCGTCGGCGTCCTCTCGGAGATAATGGGTTCGGAGTACGCCGAGTTCATGGAAGCCACGCGCTACGTGCAAAACGAGTTCCAGTACGAACTCTCGGAGCCGGTTCGTTCGGAGTTAGAAGCCGTGTTCGAACTGCTCGAAGCGATCGCCATCGCCCGCCAGTTCTTCAAGACGCTTGCCATCCAGCAAGACCTCGCTCGACTCTCGCGGTACATCGCGTACACCGGTCTGACAGCATTCGTGACTACTATCTCGATCACGCTGCTCTACAAGTCGAGTTCGGGTGCGTATCTCGACCCGGGAACGCTCACGCCCGTCGTCGTTCTCGGATTCGGCGTCATCGTCAGCCCGCTCGCAGTGCTCATCGCCTACATCCTCCGGATCGCGACTATCGCTTTCAATACGGTGTCCGTCGGTCCGTTCGTCCCGCCGAAAGAATCGTCGCGGTAGTTACCGCGTCTTCAGGTCGTCTTCGTCTTTGATGATCTGCGTCTCGGCCTCGCCGCTCGTTATCTCGTTGACGAGGTCGTAGAACTCGTTTTGCATCCCTGCCGGGAACGTCATGACGCCGATCCACGAGCCGTCGTTCTGCCACTCTTCGCGCTCGAGATCGCCGAACTGTCGAATCCTCGCCTGTGCGCTGCCAGCGTAATTTGCCGGCACCTGTACCGCGATGGTCACCTCGTCGAACCGGATGGGGATGACCGGACGAAGTGCTTCGAGCGCGTCGTCCACCTGTTGACTGGTGGGTTCCATCGGATCGACAGAGAATCCCGCTTCTTCCAGCGCGCTCTCGATGCGGTCTGGCGGATGGGGCGCGTTGTCCATCTGCGGGTTGACCGCGTTGCGCGTGATGCGGTCGACGAGCTGCTTGTGTTTCTGCTCTTGCATCTCGCGGCGCTGTTCTGCCGTGATCTGTATCTCACCGCGTTCGATGACCTCGGGGATGATCTCCAGCGGATCTGTCGTCTCGAAGACCTTCTCCAGATCCTCCTCGGCAGGTCGGTCGCCTCGGCTCGCGTTCTCGAACACGTCCTCGGCTGCGATGACGTCCTCGATGTCGCCTTCGAACTCGCCACGTTTGATAGCGAGTGCTGCGTCCGGGTCTACGAGCACCTCGAATCGTGCGCCGTGTGATTCGAGACGCGCCGTCACCGCCTCTTCCAGTGATATCATACCCGGAGGTAAACGCGCCCACCTAAAAGATGTTTCCCGAAGAAAACGTCTCGATTACTCTTCTGGCTCGTCGCTTTCGTCGCCTTCGAGCAGGTCGAGTTCGCCGAGGTACTCCTCGACTTCGTCGTCGTCCAGCATGCGGAACCGTTCGCTCTCGACATCCACGGTGGCGATGCCGACGCCGTCTGCCGAGAGTTCGTCGTCGTTGACCGTGCCGAGAGCACTGAGCGCGAGGTCGATGCCGCCGTCGAGATCCATCTCCTTGCTGTAGTTCGCTTCGAGGTAGTCCTGGATCTCGCCGCGGTCTGCACCGACTGCGAGTGCCTTCCACTCGTACGGCGTGCCGGAGGGGTCGGTCTCGTAGAGGCGCGGTTCCCCGTTCTCGATGCCGCCGATGATGAGCGCGACACCGAACGGGCGCGCGCCACCGACCTGCGTGTACTGCTGGATGTGGTCGGTGACTTCCTTCGTCAGCGTCTCGACGCCGATCGGCTCGTCGTAGCGCAGCCGGTTGATCTGCGACTGTCGTCGCGCGAAGTCGATGAGCTGACGGGCGTCGGCGACGTGGCCCGCGCTGGCGATGCCGATGTGGTCGTCCGACTTGTGGAGCTTCTCGACGCTGGTCTGCTCCATCAGCGGCGACCGGGTGCGCTTATCGACGGCGAGGACGACACCGCCTTGCGTCCTCACGCCGATACTGGCACTCCCTCGCTTGACGGCTTCCCGTGCATATTCGACCTGGTAGAGGCGTCCGTCCGGGGAGAAGATGGTAATCCCGCGGTCGTACGCTTGCTGTTGGGCTTGTCCCTGCATAGTATCACTCGAAATCGAGTTCCGCCGCGCCAACGAACGCGCCATCGGCCCGCACGTCGAATAAGTCGTCCCGTACGACGGCAGGTCGTTCTGCGTCCGCGAACACGACGCTTCTCTCGCCCGAAACTTCCCTGCGGCGACCTAAATACTTTTCTTCACAACCCCGCACCGTCCCGCTCATACCGCGCACGAAGACGCCGATGGGGTCGTTTTGCACCGTCTCGATGCAGGCTAACGCTGCTCGCGCGTCGTCCGTGTGCCCGCGTCGAGCGCGGACGATGGCTTCGCCTTCCCCGTCTTCGAACTCGAAGCTGAGCACCTTGAGGTCGGCATCCGCGCTCCTGACGTCGCCCAGCAGATTCTGCCCGGCGAACCAGATGCTCCGCTGGAACGACCGGCGGTCGATGTCGGCGTCGGGCCACGATTCGAGCGCGACCGCGAGGTAGCGCCAGCGCGGCCTGAGATGTTTCGGCAGGTGTTTCATCGAGAGGTCTGGTGCGGAGGTTCGGGCGGGAGCGGTTTGAATCGTGCGTTCTCGGAGTGGACGGTACATTCTCGGAGGAGACGACGTCTCCTCGAACGGACGCCGTCTCGTGTATCGCCCCGTGTGCGAGGAATCCGTCCCTATCCAGTACAAAATAGTACGTTTTAGTACAGCACGCGGATTTTACTCGCCGCTTCGTTCTGCGACCAGCACACCGACCTGATCGTGAACGCGCTCGACAGCCGTCAGCGAGAATCCGTTGTCGGTCAGCACGTCGGCGAGATGGCCCACCGTCGAGGGGTCGTCGACTTCGGGGCTGTAGAACGGCTCGTCGGGGTCTGGCGTTCCGAAGAACATCACGTCGCCGAGGACGAACTTTTCCGGGCCGAGTCCTGCGATGACCTCGATGGCCTCGCGCTTCTCCTCGTCCGAGAGGTGGTGCATGGCGAAGTTGGACACCACGACGTCGATTTTTCCTTCCAGCCCCGCTACGTTCGGTTCCCGAAAGCTTCCGTCTCCGAACTCCACGTTGGTGAGACCCTGCATTTCGGCTTTCGTGCGACCTTCGTCCAGCATCCCCTCGCTGATGTCACGCCCGACGACGCGCTTCGCGTGTGGCGCGAGCGCGAGTGCGATCGCGCCCGTGCCGGTTCCCAGGTCGAGTACCACGTCGTCGTCGGTCGGGTCGGCGTACTCGATGACCAGACTCGCACAGGCACGGTACTCGTCGCTGTCCTGTGAATCGTCGTAGTCGCTTGCGATATCCGAGAAGCGGTCGGCGTGCTCTTCAAGCGTCTTCTTCATACTTGCCACGTTTCACGCCGGGCGCAATGAAATCGTCGGAGCGACGCTCCCGGTTTCGCTCGGCGAGGCGACCCCACTCGCGGAGCCCCGACTCGATCTGCTCGCGCGAGAAGCCCACCAGTTCGCCCACGGCCAGCAGTTCGCGTGGCCCACGCAGCTGGAGATGCGAGTCCGGGTCGGCGCTGACGACGAACGGCGCGTCGTACTTCGTGACGATCTCGCGCAGTTTCCGGAGGTCTTGCAGAGCCTGCACCCGAGGGCCGCCGTCGGCGCGGAGGACGCGGGAGAAGTTGAACTCCACTCGAACACCGTTCTCGGCGGCGGCCTTCGCCAGTACGTGATTGAAATCGCCGCGCCCGCGCATGGGGTGAGCGAGCACGTCGATTCGCTCTTCTTCGACCGCGAACCGGTTGAGTTTCGACGACCCACCGTGGAGCAGGAGGATCGTCGTCTTGGGTCGGTAGTTGCCGACGTGCCCACTGGCCTGCGATGGGTTGTCGGCGCGGATTTCGAGCCCATCGACCACGTCCACGTCGTACGCCTCGTGCACCCGCTCGGCGTCGAACTCGGCCAGCGAACCGCCGTGGTTTCGGACGACGATTCCATCGAATCCGTAGTCGTTCGCCGTGGCCGCGAAGCGTGCGACGGTGCTGTCCCCGTCCGGGACGGCGTGGACGCTCTCGTACATTGCTCGTCTTTCGGTCGGAGACCGCGAGACTTGGCGTTTGCGACTCGCTCCGCGCCCGAAGACGTGCCGAGGGAGATTCGCAACAGATTAGCCTCTTGACGCGAATACAACTGGTAAGCCCAAGGGGTTTTCCCGACTCAGCCCGAAGGGCCGGAAGGTTCAGTATTAGAATGGATAGCTCCCAGCCAACTTCTGTGATCTCCGATGAGCCGTCTCAGGCCGACATCGACTGGTGTCACCAAGCGGTTCAAGGGGTCTCCCGTACGTTCGCCATCACCATCGACTTGCTCGACCAACCGATGGCTGACGCCATCTGCGTCGGATACCTGCTCTGCCGTGTTGCCGACACGATAGAGGATGCAGGTCACATCCCACCCGACGAACAGGCCGCCCTCCTTCGACTCTACGACGGCGCGCTCGACCCGAACGACCCGACGACCGCGGTCGAGTTCCGCGCCGCCGTCGACGAATGGCTTCCCGAGGACGGTGGCGACGACTGGGCGGTCGTTGCGAACGCACCGCGCGTCATCGGGACGTTCACCGCATTTCCCGAGTCCGTCCAGCAGGCAGTCCTCCCACCCGTCCGAGAACTCGTCGATGGGATGGCCATGTTCGTCGAACGCTACGCCGATACCGGCGGGCTTCGAATTCGAACCCTCCCGGAACTCGAAGAGTACTGCTACTACGTCGCCGGGACGGTCGGCGAACTCATCACGAATCTCGTCTGCCGCGACGCCGATTCGAAGCGAGCCAAGCGAATGCGGGAAACCTCCGAATCGTTCGCCCTCCTCCTCCAGCTCGTCAACGTCTCGAAGGACGTGTACGTCGATTACCACGACGAGAACAACGTCTACCTCCCCGAGACGTGGCTCGAAGACGAGGACGTGCCACAGGACGACCTCTGTGCCCCCCAACACCACGACGACGTCGCCGCCGTCGTCGCCCGCACAGCCGACCACGCCCACGGCTTCGTGGACGACGCACAGACATATCTGGAGACGATGCCACGCGCGGAAGGAAACCGCCTGGTAGCGTGGACCATCCCCTACCTCCTCGCGGTCGGCACGCTCCGCGAGGTTCGTAAACGCCCCGAAGACGCCCTTCGACGCGCCGGAATCAAGGTTCCCCGCGAAGAAGTCCACGCCCTCCTCACGACGCTTTCGGGTGGCGTGGAGCGCGAAACGCTGGGCGACCTCCGACGAACGATCGCAAAGCGTCCCTTCCACCAGGCCTGAGTCGTCTTTTCTCTGTGTTGATGTCGATGTCCGGTACGTCACTGAGACACCCCAATAATGATGGTAACGGTACGTCTTGCAAGTCTGTGAAAACGTACGAAATCGAAGACCGAGAGTTCAGTACTCGTAGAAGCCTTTTCCAGTTTTCTTGCCCAGATCGCCCGCATCGACCTTGCGCTTGAGCAGGTAGGCGGGCTTGTAGCGGTCGCCCAACTCCTTGAACAGCGTCTCGCTGGCGTCGAGGCAGATATCGAGGCCGATGTGGTCGGCGAGCGTGAGCGGACCCATCGGGACGTTCGTCCCGAGTGTCATCCCCTTGTCGATGTCCTCCTTGTTGGCGACGCCCTCGTCGTAGGCGCGGATGCCTTCGTTGATCCACGGCATGAGGATTCGGTTGGTGACGAAGCCGGGTTTGTCGTCGGACTCCCACGTCTCCTTGCCGAGTTCCTCGGAGAGGTCGTGCGCGAGGTCGACCACGTCGCGGTCGGTCTTCTCGCCGACGACCAGTTCGACGCCCTTCATCACGGGGACGGGGTTCATGAAGTGGAGACCGACGACGAGTTCCTCGCGGTCGGTCACGCTGGCGATGGTCGTGATGGAGAGCGTGCTGGTGTTCGTCGCGAGCACCACGTCCTCAGGTAGGAGTTCGTCCAGATCCGCGAAGATGTCCTGTTTGATGTCCATGTCCTCGACGGCGGCCTCGACGACGAGGTCGCAGTCGGTGAGGTCTGCGAGGTCGGTCGTGCCGGTGATGCGGGAGACGACGTCCTCGGCCTCGCCGTCGCTCATCTTCTCTTTGGCGACGAAGCGGTCGAGGCTGTTCTCGATGGTGTCGAACCCGTTCTCGACGAACGACTGCTTGATGTCGCGCATGACCACGTCGAATCCGTTCGTGGCAGCGACCTGTGCGATGCCACTGCCCATGGTGCCTGCGCCGACTACGCCGATGGTGTCGATGTCGTCCAGTGTGCGCATGTCGGTGACTGCACTGGGTAGAGTTGTAAGAGTAGCGAAACCCGGACCGAACCGCCGACTCGTCACGTTCTGTCATGCTGAGCAGATGTAACGGATAGGTACTGCCTGCGAAAAATTCAAGAATCAGGGGTGTGAGAAGGAAACGAGCCGGTGAGACCGTGACGGAAAACGACACAGATGGGGAGGAACTGGGTGAGACGCGCCCGACTAACGTGCAGTTCGTCGGGCCAGCGACGGCGACGGTCATCAAAGACGCGACGTTCGACGCTGAAGACATTCTACGACGAAACGTCTCCTACGAGATGTTGCGCGAGGCGGGCGTGAATCCGGGAGTCGCAGGACGGTTACGCAGAGAGCACTCTCTGTCGTGGTCGTTCGGCGGGTCGGGAGAGGACTTGACAGACCGGTCGAACCAGATCCGCGGCCTACAAGACGAAGAGCGAGCGTGGATCGCGGCGAGTTCGGGCGACTGGGAGGAAACGTCTGCCTCGACCGATGGGAGCGGCGACGCGCAAGCCGAGGAAGCAGCGTGGCGCGAACGAAGCAGTCCCGACCCGGTGACCGACGTACCGGGAATCGACGCCGAGTTGGCGACGGAACTCGCCGAGGCAGGCATCATCTCGGTTCGGAGCATGGCCATCGCCACCCCGGAACGAGTCGCTGATTCGCTCCGCCTCGACGAAGCGCAGGTCACCGAGTGGCGTGACGCCGCACGCGAACTGCTGTAAATTTACTATCTTCGTAGTTCCTAGACGCCCGTTAGCACTGCGGAGGGTGACGAAAACGGGGGTTTTCGACTCACACAGGACCAGTAGACTCATATATTTCGTCGGTGCAGTTCGGAATGATGATTCCGCTGAGTGACTCACCAGTAACTCGGGACGACAAGGCGCTCATTCTCGCAATGGACCACGGTCTGGAGCACGGACCATCCGCCGACTTCAGCTCCGTACCGGACACGCTGAACCCCGAGAAGATATTCGATATCGCCACCCACGACGCAGTGACCTGTCTCGCCGTTCAGAAAGGTGTCGCCGAGACGTACTACCCCTCCTACGACGACTCCGTGAATCTGCTCGCCAAGCTGAACGGAACGAGCAATCTCTGGATGGGCGAGCCCTACTCGCCGAAGAACTGGACGGTCGATTACGCCGCCGAACTCGGTGCGGATGCGGTCGGCTACACCGTCTACTCCGGGTCGAACCACGAGACGAAGATGTACGAGGACTTCCGCGACGTTCAGGAGAAGGCCCACCGCGACTACGACATGCCCGTCGTGATGTGGTCGTATCCACGTGGCCAGGGTCTCAAGAACGACACGAAAGAGAGCACCATCGCCTACGCGACCCGCATCGCGCTGGAGATCGGCGCGGACATGGCGAAGGTCAAGTACCCCGGCTCCCGCGAGTCGATGGAATGGGCCGTCAAATCCGCCGCCGACATGCCGGTCGTCATGAGCGGTGGGTCGAAGACCAGCGATTACGAGTTCCTCTCCAGCGTCGAAGCAGTGATGGACGCTGGCGGTGCTGGACTCGCAGTCGGTCGGAACGTCTGGCAGCGTGAGAACCCCGAGCGTATCCTCGACGCGCTCGAAAAGGTCATCTTCGAGGGCGCAACCGCAGACGAAGCGCTCGAATGATGGATACGGTTGACCAGATCATCGGGACGGTCGCGGCAGCCACACCCGACATCCGGGGCGGACTCACGGGACGGCGACGAAAAGCCGACGAGGAGAATCCCAGTGGCGAAACCCAGATGGCGGCGGACGTGTGGGCCGACGAGTACCTCGAAGCGAAACTGACGGCCATCGACGGCGTCGGCGAGTTCGCGAGCGAAGAGCGCGAAGCGGTGATCGACTGTGGAGAGGGTCTCTCGGTCGCCATCGACCCACTCGATGGCTCGTCGAACCTCAAATCGAACAACTCGATGGGAACCATCGTCGCCGCCTACGACGAGCCCCTCCCTGCTTCGGGACGAAACATCGTCGCGGCGGCATACGTCCTGTTCGGACCGATCACGACGATGATGGTCGCTCGTGAGGGGACGGTGACCGAGTACGCGGTCGAGGACGGCGACATGCGAGCCGTCAAAGAAGACGTGACGCTCCCCGACGACCCCGTCGTCTACGGTTTCGGTGGTCGCGTCCCCGACTGGACGGACGAGTTCACCGAGTACGCTCGTACCATCGAAGACGAGCTCAAACTCCGATACGGCGGCGCGATGATCGGTGACGTGAACCAGGTGATGACCTACGGTGGTGTGTTCGCGTATCCGGGACTCCAGTCGCGCCCCGAAGGGAAACTCCGGCTCCAGTTCGAAGGCAACCCGATGGCGTACATCGTCGAATCCGCGGGTGGCCGGTCGTCGGATGGTAAGCACTCGCTTCTCGACGTGGAACCAGAGGGACTTCACCAGCGCGTTCCGCTCCACATCGGTAATCAAGAACTCATCGACAGACTGGAAGCCACGCTGTAACCCGCGATCTCGTCGTTTTTATTTTCCGTGGATCGAAAGTCGTGTTCGTCGCTATCCTGACTGCGTCGTCCCGGCGACTGGCGATGTCACAGTCGGAGTGCCGACCACCTGCGTCGTTGCAGGCTGAGCCGTCGGAGTTTGGGTCGTCGTTGGTGCCACCTGCGTCGTCGCCGGTCGAACAGTCGTCGCTCGCTCTTCCGTAGCCTGTGCCGTCGTCTGTCCAGCCGCTTCTTGTTCGATGCACGCCTGCACGTCGTCCTGCTCGGCCGTCGCCACGACCTGCCCGTTCGCGTCGAATATCGTCGCGTTGACGAAGACGAATCCGTCCACGTCGAGTTCGGTCGTGTTGTTCGTCCACGTGACGTTCCCATCCGGTGCCTGCTCGAAGTCCTCGGCGGGAATCGTTCGCTCGACCAGCACGCCGGACTGCGTGTCCGAGACGTTGACGAGCAGGGCCGTCAGCTGATACTCCGCCGGTTCCGTAGCGTTCACGGTGACCTCGGTGCAGTTCAACTCGACCGAAACCTGTGCCGGGGTCGGCGTGGTCGTCGGCGGTGCAGTGGTGGTGACGTTTGGCGTGGTGGTCACATTCGGCGTAGTCGTCTCTGGTGGTGGTGTCGGGGTCGTCGCTGGCGGAGTCGTCGCTGGTGGCTGTGTCGTGACGTTCGCCGTCGTGGTTACATTTGCCGTTGTCGTGACGTTCGGTGTCGTCGTGGGCGTCGGTTCCGCCGTAGGCGTCGGCTCGGTCGTAGTAGGGGTTGGTAGTGTCGTCGTCGGAATCTGTGGCGTGGTCGTCGGGGTCGGTACAGGGGTGGTCTCGGTCGGTGTCGTGGTAGGTGCTGGCAGCGTCGTCGCCGCTGGTTGTGTCGTGGTGGTCGGTGTCACCTCCTCGATCTGCTGGGCCTCGTTCTCCGCGACCGACCGGAGCACCTCCGGCTCGACATCCTCCTCCGTCGTCAGTGTCTCGCCTGCTTGCGCCGTCCCTTCGCGGGCGGCTTGCTGAATCTGGCTCGCATCGCTCACGTCCTGTTGTGCCGCCGCCTGTGCTGCACCCACCGCAGCGCCGACAGAAGCGGCCTGTACTTGCACGACGTCAGCCTGCTGGATCTGCGTGACACCCCCTGCGGCGGCTCCCTGTGCAGCGGATTGGATCTGGACGATGCTCGCCTGTTGGCTCTGCGAGACTGCTCCGGTCGCTGCCCCCTGTGTCGCAGCCTGCACCTGCCTGATATCGACACGTTGCTTTTGGCTTGCCTTCACGCCGCCCGTCGCAGCACCTTCCGCTGCGGCCTGCACCTGTGTGACGCTCGCCTGTTGGCTTTGTGTGACCGCTCCCGATGCGGCTCCGATACAGGCCACCTGCACCTGCCGGATTCGCACGGTCTGTACCTGCGTGATGCCACCTCGGGCTGCACCCCGTGCAGCGGCCTGTACCTGTCGCACTTCGACGACCTGCTTCTGGACTGCGCCCTGCACCGCACCCTGTGCCGCACCTTGTGCGACGATCTGGATCTGAACGATGTTCACGATCTGGATCTGGACGACGCTCAATGCACCGACCGCTGCACCTCGACAGGCTGCCTGCACCTGCTCGACAGTCGCCTGCTGGAACTGCTTGATGCCCCCGGCGGCAGCACCCTGTGCAGCGATCTGGATCTGGATGATGGTCGCCCGTTGAATCTGTGATATCGCACCAGCGGCCGCACCGCGCGTCGCGGCCTGCACCTGCCGGACATCGACCTGCTGTACCTGCGTCACGCCACCTCGCGCCGCACCGAGCGCCGCGACCTGAACTTGCTTGGCGTTCGCACGCTGGCTCTGAAGCGCGCCGGTCGCCGCCCCCTGTGCAGCGAACTGCACCTGTCTGATTTCGACCCGCTGGCTCTGGTCGAGCGCCCCGAAGGCGGCACCTTGTGCTGCTTCCTGGATCTGCGAGACGCTAGCCTTCTGCTTTTGTTGCTGCCTGGCGCGCTGGACCGCCCCTCGGGTTGCACCGCGAGCTGCGCCCCGCGCAGCCACTTGCACCTGTTTGACGGTCGCGCGCTGGCTTTGAGCGACCGCCCCGTGTCCGGCACCGAACGCGGCTGCCTGTACCTGCGTGACGCTCGCTCGTTGCGCCTGCGTCGTCGCCCCTTTCGTCGCGCCCTGCGTCGCGCTCTGGATTTGCGTCACTTCAACGTCTTGACTCTGGAGTAACGTCCCGTGGGCCCCGCCGCGCGCGGCGGCCTGAATCTGCGTGACGTTCGCTCGCTGTTCTTGTTCGACAGCCTGTACCGCACCGCGGATGGCGGCCTGTCGTTGTCGTTGGCTGATAGTAACGCCCTGTTGCTGTGCCAGTTGGGCCCCCTGCGCGGCCCCTTGCGCGGCTGCACGCTCGCGCTCGGAGAGATTCTCGTCCTGCAAGAGCGATGAGGAGAACGGTCGGTCGGTTCGGTCGCTCGGTGGCAACACTGCCGGGGTATCCGTCGATGGACGGTCTGTCGGTCGCACCACCGAGACTGTTCCCGTGCTCGCGAGACTCACGACGAGTACGAACACGAGCACCATGGGTGCGAATCGTCGCATGACTATACTCCTCTCGATGGGTTCGACTGTCAACCCTCGACACCGTTAATTCCGTTTTTCGCTCCGTCTCGGTGGGGGTGAATCTCCGGTTTCATCGGGGGTGTTCGGACATCATCCATAATCGAAACGAACCATCTTGGTAATCTTCATATCGTCCCACTCACCCGGGTATCTCTCAGTTGTAACTGTGAGTAGTTGCAGCTCTGAATAGTGTGATACACAGTCATGTTGGAAATAGAACCGGAGATGCTTCCGTTTTCATTTCGATTGGCAGCTTTCTAGGTGTCTAGATTCACCATTCTTTACGGACGGTGGTCAACTGATGATGAGCGTCGCATGAGCAACGAGTCACCATATCGTGACGACTCGGGGAAACGACCGTCGGCACATCCACCCCACGTCCTTCGCGCTGAACCAGGAGTGAGTAGGCCTTCATTCGATGACATCTTCGAACTCCTGTCGGAGCGCCGAAGACGATTTGCCATCCATCATCTCTCGGAGATTCCTGATGGAGTGGCGACGCTTTCTGACCTCGTCGAACAGGTCGTCGCGTGGGAAACCGAAACGTCACCAAACGACGTTCCAGACGATTACCGGAGGCGCGTGGAGGCGTCCCTACACCACACGCACCTTCCGAAATTGGCCGATGCGAACATCATCGATTACGACACGCGGAGTGAGTCGATCCGCTACTGGGGGCAACCTGTCCTCGAAGAGTACGCCGAACACGTCGCTGCGATGGAACTGCCAGAACAGTAACCGCTCGTCTAGCTTCCTCTCCGTGTCACCCCGCATACGCTTCTCAACACCCCTCCCTCTCTCACTTTTCATCGACTACTACTCGACCCGCACGCACTCGTTTAGCTGCGCGGGAAAGGGAAAACGGTTTGAAATCACCCCACGGACACGCAGACATGAAAGTCCGTATCGGCGAGGGGGCGACCGACGAGGAAGCCTCGGCCATCGCCAGCGCGCTCGCCAAGCACGTCCGGAGCGAGGTAGAAGTGTACGTCGGCGACGCAGACGAACCGACCGTCACGTGGAGCGACCCCGGCGAACCACCGGAAGAGGACGACCTCGAACCCACGGAACGCGAAATGAAGCTGTGGGAGGAGATCGAGAACATCGAACTGGGTGGCCCGGAGAAGTACAAAGAACGCCTCTCCGAGAAGGGCAAACTGTTCGTCCGCGACCGACTCGACCTCTGGTTCGGCGAGGACGGTTTGAAGTTCGAAGACGGCAAGTTCGCCGAGTTCGACGCCGACGACCAGCTTCCGGCGGATGGCCTGCTCACGGGAGCAGCCGAGTTCGAGGGCCGCGACGTTCACTTCATGGCGAACGACTTCACGGTCAAGGCCGGAAGTATGGCAGCGAAGGGTGTCGAGAAGTTCCTTCGCATGCAGCAGCGGGCACTCCAGAGCGGTAACCCCGTTCTCTACCTGATGGACTCGTCGGGCGGGCGCATCGACCAGCAGTCCGGCTTCTTCGCCAACCGGGAAGGGATCGGGAAATACTACTACAACCACTCGATGCTCTCCGGGCGCGTCCCGCAGATCTGTGTCCTCTACGGGCCGTGTATCGCGGGTGCGGCGTACACCCCGGTCTTCGCCGACTTCACCATCATGGTCGAAGGGATGTCCGCGATGGCCATCGCCTCTCCCCGGATGGTGCAGATGGTTACGGGCGAAGACATCAGCATGCAAGACCTCGGCGGGGCGAACATGCACGCAGAACATTCGGGCAGTGCAGACCTCGTCGCCCGCGACGAAGAACACGCCCGCGAACTCGTCGCCGACCTCGTCAGCTATCTCCCCGACAAAGCCCACGAGAAACCACCCCGGAGCGAGCCACAGGCACCGCAAAAATCGCCCGAGGGCATCGACGCCGTCATCCCACAGAGTCCGAACCGGGCCTACGACATGACCGACGTGATAGAGCGCGTGGTCGATGCCGACTCCTACTTCGAACTCAGACCCGACTACGGTGGGGAGATCATCACCGCCTTCGCCCGGATCGATGGCCGACCGGTCGGCATCATCGCCAATCAGCCAGCACAGCGTTCGGGCGCGATCTTCCCGGACGCCGCCGAGAAGGCAGCCGAATTCATCTGGAAGTGCGACGCCTTCGAGGTACCCCTGCTCTATCTCTGTGACACGCCGGGCTTCATGGCCGGGTCGCAGGTCGAGAAGGACGCCATCCTCGAAAAGGGGAAGAAGATGATCTACGCCACCTCCTCCGCCACCGTCCCCAAGGTGTCGGTCGTCGTCCGGAAAGCCTACGGCGCGGGCATCTACGCCATGTCCGGCCCCGCCTACGACCCCCAGAGCACCATCGCGCTCCCGTCGGGTGAGATCGGAATCATGGGACCGGAAGCCGCCATCAACGCCGTCTACGCGAACAAACTGAACGCCATCGAGGACGACGAGGAACGCGCCCAACGCGAACAGGAACTCCGCGAGGAGTACCGAGAAGACATCGACGTCCACCGCATGGCGAGCGAGATGGTCATCGACGACATCGTGCCGCCGAGCACCCTCCGCGAAGAACTCGTCCAGCGGTACGACTTTTACGCCGACATGGAGAAAGACCTCCCGGACAAGAAGCACGGAACCATCCTGTAGATCGGCCGTTCGGCCACTGTTCGCCATCGCATTTGTGATTTTACAGAACCCGCGATCGTCACAGCGTTCGTGATGTCCCATTTATTCGGCATTTTCATCGAATATATGTCTTGTTGCCATCTTCAAAGGAAACTGCCACTTTAGGCAGTGCCTACGTTCGGAATTCGGTCGATAAATCGCTGTATAATAAAGCTACTATCCACTGTCGGTCTGGATGACGCGGGAACTCCCCGCGACACTACCCATGAACCACCAGCGGTTTTCAGCCCGGCTTCGACACACGAACTGGTTCGATTTCGGCGACACCGAGCGCATCCTGTGGGTCATCGTCCTGCTCGCACTCGTCGGCGATCTGGTCACGACCTACATCGGTCTGCGTGCGGGCCTGACCGAATCGAATCCGGTCGCACGGAGTGCGCTCTCCCAGTTCGGATTCGTCTCGCTCGTCGGGTTGAAACTGTTCGCACTCGCAGTCGGATTCGGCGGTCGAACACTCATTCCCCGAGAGTACAACGCCCTCGTCCCGGCGGGACTCGCGCTCCCGTGGACACTCGCGGTGTTCGTCAACGTCTCGCTGATGGCAGCGTAGACTTCTGCACCCGCTATTCTGGACGTTTCAGCGACAGAACGGTTCGGTCGAACTCACAGACCAGCGTCTCGTCGTCCCCATCGACTTTGAACACCTCGACGTGCATCGTGACGACCCCGCGCTCGCCGTCGCTCGTCTCGCGCTTGTCCGTCACCGTCGACTGGGCGCGAAGGGTATCACCGTGAAAGACTGGGTTCGGGTGCGAGACCTCGTCGTACGAGAGATTGGCGACGATGGTCCCGTCGGTCGTGTCGGGAATGGTGAGACCGACCGCGAGACTCATCGTGTAGAGACCGTTGACCAGTCGTTCGCCGAACTGCGTGTCGGCAGCGAAATCGGCGTCCAGATGGAGCGGTTGCTGGTTCATCGTCATATCACAGAACTGCTGGTTGTCGCTCTCGCTCACCGTGCGTCGTTTCTCGTGTTCTATCGTGTGGCCGACCTCGAACTCCTCGTAGTAGAGCCCCGTCATAGCGGAATCTGTGGGACGTTCCGGAAAAATCCTGTCGGTCTGGGGTTGCCATCCCGTTTAACCGTCAGTTAACGTGTCATATCTGCCTCGACTATCCGGTTCGTCTGTCTCCGATTGTTGCAACCGTTTCGACTGTTTCACCGTGGACAGGTGGATGTAACCGGTGCATAACAAAGTAGACTCTATTCGAACGGGATTTGTGGTCAGACCGAATTCTGGTAGGGAGAAAAACATGAAAGACCGAAATACACGGCATTCGGCGGGAGATCGACATAAATTCGAGGCGACAGAACCGGGTTCTCGTTCCGAATACGAGGAAGAACCTACCAGCTTCGATATGACTGCGACAAGTGAGTTCCAGTTCGACCAGGTGGTGACCCACGGAGACACGCGCGTCTCACGAAGCGTCGAGTGGTCGTTCGAATG
Source organism: Haladaptatus rarus (assembly GCF_054177585.1). Lineage (NCBI taxonomy): Archaea > Methanobacteriati > Methanobacteriota > Halobacteria > Halobacteriales > Haladaptataceae > Haladaptatus > Haladaptatus rarus. The sequence goes on from NZ_JBPEHG010000001.1 coordinate 177,430, forward strand.
TGGCAACTCCCAGTCCGACCCTGGGCAGCCGATAGCTGACGAGGAAACAGAGCGACAGTCTGCATCTCCTCAGGCTTCGACTGATGGAGGTGTCGATTGGCATCCAGGCTCGAACGAGGTGTTCGACGACAGGGATGCACTCTACCTCGATCAGACGCCACCAGCAGGCGACCGCGTCCGTGCGCGCTGGTACGCGCAAGCGGGCGGGCCGGTCGAGACGGAACCCATCATCCGTGATGGATCGGTGTACGTCGGAACCAGCAACGGATTCGCCTGCGGTATCGACCGCCGGACTGGCGTGAGCAACTGGCTGTTCCAGGCTCCGAACGCGGTCGGGACACCGACGGTCGGGAACGGACTGCTCTACGTCGGTGACCGCAGTGGGAACTTGTTCGCGCTCGACGCCACCAACGGCGCATTGGAGTGGCAACACGAGACCGATGCTGGAGTAGAAGTGTCGCCGGTACTACTCGGTGATACCCTCTACGTCGCAGCTCGTGATGGACAAGTGTTCGCCCTCGATGCCGAAACCGGCGACGTACAGGACTCGTATCGGAGTCCAGCGCGGGCACTCACCTCCCTGCACATCGCTGGCGACACCCTGTACGTGACCGGACTCGACGGTGGACTGTTTGCCCACGACGTGACGGACGGCAGCGAGCGTTTCCGGTTCGCACCCTCCCTCGCCATCGCAGGGGCTCCAGAAGTCGTCGACGACACGGCGTACGTCGGAACCGTCGACGGCGACCGAGTGTACGCGCTCGACGCCGAAACCGGTGAGACGAAGTGGCGATACCGAAAGGAAGCAGGCATCTGGTCGTCGCCCGTCGTCATGAGCGGCATCGTCTACGTCGGCTGTGCGGACGGCCACGTCTACGCGCTGGACGCCCGCGAAGGGACGGTTCGCTGGCGCGTCCAGACGGGGTCACGCGTGTGGAGTTCGCCAGTCCTCACCGACGAGCTGCTGATCGTCAGCAACGACGCAGGTCAAGTATTCGCGCTCGACCGCGCCGATGGCCGGATCAGATGGCGCTTCCGCGCTCAGGACGCACTGGTTGCCTCGCCAGCGGTCGGCAGCGACGCCGTCTACGCCGGTGACGTTTCGGGGACGGTCTACGCCTTCCCACAGTAGGTTCCCGGCCACGTGTGACGTCCTCAGTCGCACGTTGTTCCCGACCCCGTGAGGTGGTATCGCATATCGCTTCCGACCTGGATAGCAAGCTCTTTCTCGGGTAACCACCCACCAACCGGCCAGCCCTGTCAGAGGCACACCATCATGTCATCCACTGGAAAGCAGACGACGGAGGAACCGGAAACGGCGGTCGAAACAGCCCGACGCCAGCTCGAACGTGCTGCGACGCATCTCGATATCGATCGCGGTATCATCGAGCGGTTGAAACATCCCGACCAGGTCCACCGCGTGTCGGTTCCGCTCGAACGAGACGACGGCGACACTGACATCTTCACCGGCTACCGTGCGCAGCACGACAGCGTGCGCGGACCGTTCAAAGGAGGAATGCGCTATCATCCCGGCGTGACCGAAGAGGAGTGTACCGGTCTCTCGATGTGGATGACGTGGAAATGTGCCGTGATGGACATCCCGTTCGGGGGTGCGAAAGGCGGCATCGTCGTGAACCCGAAGGAACTGAGCACCGGAGAGAAAGAACGACTCACCCGGCGATTCGCCGAGGAGCTGCGTGATTTCATCGGCCCGATGCGCGACATCCCTGCTCCCGACATGGGAACCGACGCACAGACGATGGCGTGGTTCATGGATGCCTACTCGATGCAGGAGGGTGAAACCCAACCCGGCGTCGTCACCGGCAAACCGCCGGTCATCGGTGGGTCGTACGGTCGCGAAGAATCACCGGGACGCTCGGTCGCCATCATCGCCCGAGAGGCCTGTGAGTACTACGACTACCCACTCGAAGACACGACGGTCGCCATCCAGGGATTCGGCAGTGTCGGCGCGAATGCGGCACTCGCACTTCACGAATGGGGCGCGAACGTCGTCGCCGTCTCCGACGTGAACGGCGCGATCTACGACCCGGACGGGTTGGACATCGACGACATCCCGACACACGAAGAAGAACCCGAGGCGGTCACGACCTACGATGCGCCCGAACACCTTCCGAACGACGAACTGCTCGAACTGGACGTCGACGTGTTCATCCCGGCTGCGATCGGCAACGTCATCACCGAAGCGAACGCCAGCGACGTGAAGGCCGACATCGTGGTCGAAGGTGCGAACGGCCCGACGACGACCACCGCAGACGAGATCCTGGAGAAACGCGGTATCCACGTCATTCCGGACATCCTCGCCAACGCGGGCGGTGTCACGGTGTCGTACTTCGAGTGGTTGCAGGACATCAACCGCCGCCAGTGGTCGTTAGACCGCGTGAACGAGGAACTCGAAACCGAGATGCTGAACGCCTGGAACGATGTCCGTGCGGAGGTCGAAGCCCGCGATGTGACGTGGCGCGACGCGACGTACATCGTCGGTCTCTCGCGCATCGCGGAGGCACATCAGGCACGCGGTCTCTGGCCCTGAGACGGGATTCAGGGCGGTCACGATTTTCCGACGAGTTTATCGCCCCGACAGACTGGCACCGATACCGACGCCCAGCGCGAGACCGATACCGATTCCGAGCGCGATATCGTCGAGTGCGACACCGATGCCCGCACCGAGAGCGATGCCGATGGCGATTCTAGTCCCCATCCCTTCGCTTTCGATTTCGTCAGCCATGATAGCTCACTGGTGAGCGACGACATAACCGTTCCCGGTGGGTTGAAATCTCGTCCCTGCGTCGCCTCGCGTATGCCACGACGAAGCGTCATGTTCACGCCGGGCGACAGCCCGGAGATGCTACGCAAAGCCCCCGGAGCAGGAGCGGATGTCATCGTGTTCGACCTCGAAGATGCAGTCTCGCCCGAGCGAAAAGAAGAGGCACGCGACGCAGTCCGCGAGGTTCTCTCCGACCCCGAATTCGACCCCGACTGCGAGGTGTGTGTACGCGTCAACCCGACTGGAATCGCGGCAGACGACGACCTGCGCGGAGTCGCGGCGGGTGTGGACTCGCTCGACTCCGTCATGCTCCCGAAGACGGGGTCTGCAGACGATGTCGAGACGCTAGCCCGCCTCCTCGCCGAACACGACTGCGAGGTGCCCGTTCTCGCCCTGGTCGAAACCGCCGCTGGTGTGCTCGACGCGAAGGCGATCGCGGAGGTTGCGGCGACCGATGCCCTCGTCTTCGGGGCCGAAGACCTCTCGGCGGACATCGGTGCAACTCGAACCGACGAAGGAACAGAAGTGCTCTACGCCCGAGAGCACGTCGTTCTGGCCGCGAGCGCCGGTGGTGTGGACGCCATCGATACCGTCTACACCGACTTCGGAGACACCGCCGGATTGCGTGAGGAGACCGAGTTTGCCATCGAACTGGGCTACGACGGAAAGATGGCGATCCATCCGGCACAGGTCGACCCGATAAACGAAGCGTTCACGCCAGCCCCGGAGCGCGTGGAGTGGGCCGAGAAGGTGCTGGCGGCGAAGGCAACCGCCGACGAAGAGGGACGTGGAGTGTTCCGTGTCGATGGTGAGATGATCGACGCACCACTCATCGCGCAGGCAGAGCGTATCATCGAATACGCGGATGCAGATGATATTAATACTCCTTAAATCCACTTTAAGGGTTTTAGCGCATACGCATTTCGCCATGCTTAACAGTCGGTGGCGGAGATTTTCAGAGGATGTCCGAACAAGCCAATCCGTTCGAAAGTCTGCAGGAGCAGATCGATGACGCTGCCGAGTACATCGATGTGTCTGAGGACGTTCTCGAACGTCTCAAAAACCCCGAGCGAGTGCTCGAAACGAACCTCTCTGTCGAGATGGACGACGGTTCTATCAAGGTCTTCCGAGCGTTCCGTTCGCAGTTCAACGGCGACCGCGGCCCGTACAAGGGCGGCATTCGGTACCACCCAGGCGTCACCCGTGATGAAGTGAAAGCCCTCTCCGGATGGATGGTCTACAAGACGGCGACCGTCGACATCCCCTACGGCGGCGGCAAAGGCGGAATCATCATCGACCCCTCCGAGTACAGCGAGGCGGAACTGGAGCGTGTCACGCGCTCGTTCGCCAAGGAACTTCGGCCGATAATCGGCGAAGACCGCGACATCCCTGCACCGGACGTGAACACCGGCCAGCAGGAGATGAACTGGATCAAAGACACCTACGAGACGCTGGAGAACACGACGGCGCCGGGTGTCATCACCGGTAAAGCGCTCGAAAGCGGCGGCAGTGAGGGTCGCGTCGAAGCGACGGGTCGCTCGACCATGCTCACCGCCCGCGAAGCGTTCGACTACCTCGGCAAAGAGATGGAAGGCGCGAGCGTTGCTGTGCAGGGATACGGGAACGCCGGTTGGATCGCCGCGAAACTCATCGAGAATCTCGGCGCGAAGATCGTCGCCGTCTCGGACTCCAGCGGTGGCGTCTACAACGAAGAGGGTCTCCACGCCCGCGACGTGAAAGACCACAAGAACGAGACGGGCAGCGTCGTCGGCTACGCTGGCGCGGACGAGGAACTCACCAACGAAGAACTCCTCACGCTCGACGTCGACCTCCTCGTGCCCGCGGCACTGGAGAACGCGATCGACGGCGACCTCGCAGAGGACGTGCAGGCAGACGTCATCGTCGAAGCCGCGAACGGACCGCTCACGCCCGAGGCCGACGACGTGCTCACGGAGCGCGACATCCACGTCTTCCCCGACATCCTCGCCAACGCAGGCGGTGTCACGGTGTCTTACTTCGAATGGGTGCAGAACCGCCAGCGCTTCTACTGGTCGGAAGAGCGCGTCAACGACGAACTCGAAGACATCATCGTCGATGCCTTCGACGGCCTGACGAGCGCCTACGAGGACCACGACCTGCCGAACTTCCGCACTGCAGCCTACGTCGTCGCCATCCAGCGCGTCGTCGACGCGTACAACGAAGGCGGCAACTGGCCCTGAGCGCGGTCGAGTAGGACGGTTTTGATCTTTTTGCGATATCTTCGGTGACGTTCTGGACGTCGGATCGCTGCCGAATCGGGTCTCTCTGTGATTTCGTTGGTGCGGTCTAGTTATTGCACATACAGTCGTTGGCATCCATGAGTGCGACTTCCAGATGGTTCGTCTTCGGCAACTGCGATGGTCAGCACCGCAACCGCGCCGCAGGTGTCCCCAACCCTCCCCCCAGCGCGGGAGTACACTCGCCCCTCACGTCGCTCGGTGCTCGTGTGGCGTCCGCTGGCGCAGCCTTGGTGCGAAGACTGGCCGGTTGCTCCAGGTCGGCTGGTCTGCCTTCCGATTGCGGTGGCTGGCCGAATTCTGTTCTCAGGGATGCGCCAGCGGACATCGTGCGAGGGGCGCGTGAAGCGCGCACCAAGCACACCCCACCGCTGGCGGGGAGGAGTGGTGGAAGCCTGCGGCGAGGGCGGTGCGGTATTTTGCCCTACTATCAACAAACGACGAGCCGTCGACATCGAATCGGCTGAAATTGGGTCTCCGTTTCATCGACCCGACCGAATTAGCGACACTCAGTGTACCAGATCGAAGTATCCCCATCACCAGCTCGGGCGAGCAAAGAAACGACGGTTGTCACTCGAACCACATTCCGAGAGACATATACCCTCTGCGACCAGAGCCAAAATTATGAATCGCCGAACGTTTCTCGCTGGGGTCGCCGGGACGGCAGCCACTACTCTGGCGGGGTGTGCGGGTGTGCTGAACACTAACTCCGGCTCGTCGAAGGGCGACATCGGGATGGGATCGAGTTCCTTCAACCCGAGAGAATTCGAAGTGAAAGCCGGGGAAACCGTCGTGTGGGCGAACACCGATATGCGGAGACACAGCGTGACCGCGTACGAGGACGGCATTCCAGAGGATGCTGACTACTTCGCCTCCGGTGGCTTCGACTCCGAACAGGCGGCCCGCAAAGCCTGGCAGAAAGGGAAAGGGACGGTCGAACCAAAGGCGACGTACGAGCACACGTTCGAAGTACCAGGGACGTACGCGTATTTCTGCATCCCACACGAGGTAGCGGGCATGTCCGGCACTATCGTCGTCACCGAGTAGCCATCGAGGAGTCGTCGAGTGATCACTCTGTGATCCGGTGTGCTCGAAAAAGAAACGCCTTCGATTAGACTTCTACGTCTTCTTCTTCCACGTCCACGGAGGTCTCTTCTTCTTCTGCGACCTCATCGGGGTGGGCTTCCAACGTCGCCTTCTGGATCTCTACCCGGCGAAGCGGGTAGATGGTCTTCGACTCGCCGTAGATGGCGCTGGAGAGTCGCCCCTCGACGACGCTATCGATGAGGTCGTCGAACGTGCGGTCTTGTGCGGCATCCCTGACGAGGTCGATCATCGTCCGGCGGATGGCCTTCTCTTGGCTGTGGTCTGCCTTCTTCGTCGTGAACGCGACGGGCTGGATCTGGAGGCGGTAGTCGTCCGCGGTCAGCACCGTGATGTACGCTTCGATCTTCGAGGCGCCGCGTCGCACGAGACTGCGAAGGTAGTCGCGGGTGAGTTCGTGCTTGACGAACTCTGTGTATGCCGCGTCACTACCGACGTCGTTGATCTTGAAGGTCAGTTTCGTGTTGTTTTCGCTGGCGTTGTTCGTCAGTTCGCCGAGCGTCGTTTCGATGGTGCGGTCGAGCACCTTGTCCGGTTCGTCGGCGGGGGTCGTTCCAAGCTCCTCTCTGTCGAACTGCTCGGGAGCGAAGACGGTGTACCACCGCTTTTGCTGTGACTTCTTTGAGACTGATCGTTCACTCATGATTCGTGTTGCTGTCGTCGTTCGCTATTGCTACTGTCTGTGCTGCCACCGAGAGGTTCACGACGTAATCGTCGATAGTGGACTGGAGTCCGCCGGTCGTCTCGCGTTCGATATGCGTCACGACTGTCCCGTCTTCCACGCTCGTTTCGATCTCGGGCGTGTTGTCCGGCACGAGTGACGCCGCGATACGGTCGGCGGCTGCCAACTCCGTGCGAATCGTCGCTCGTCTCATACTGCCTCCCGAAATGCCGAAAGGAACTCCTTTGCGTCCGCGTCGAACCGCGCGTAACCCCGTCGTGCGCTTCCCGTTCCGTCGCCGCCGAGTTGGGTCGCGGCCGTCGACATCGCATCGCCGATACTGGTGCTCGGGTCGGAATCGATCTCCCGACCGGTCACGGCGACTGCGGCGGCTTCGTGATCCGTCACGACCAGCGCGATCGGCTCTGGTGACCGGAAGTCGCCGAGGAGCCGTGCCGCAGTCTCGACCGGGGCGTCGTCCGTTCGGGCGACGAACAGGCCATCGTATCGGCCCGTCGTTCCCTCGTGGAGAACCGCGTGGGATGCGCTTGCGTGCTCGCGCCACGCATCGAGTGCGGGTGCCCGAGCGTCGTGCCCGAGCGCTAGCGCGATGCCCGTTCCGGGTTGATCACGTGCGACCGCGTCGAGCACGTCGGCGTAGCCGCCGAGTGTCGCAAACGGGCCGTCGACGAGTTCGTAGGGTCGAAGTGCGCGCTCGACCGCGTGGCCTGCCTGCGGCGTCGCACTCTCCGGCCCTGCGACCGAGAGTGCGACGAGCGAGGCGACCCGTCGGTGGGCGTCGTGGTCGAGTTCGACCGGCAGACCGAGTTCTGCGAGTTCGGCCTGCACTGCACCCGGATCGCCGGAGAATCCGGCGTGGATCAGCGTCGAATTGGCCAATCCATCCGCCAGGTCGTCCGTCGGCGTCGAAACGCCGGGTCTGCGTGCGAGTCGGTCGCCCGCACCGTCCAACAGGTGTGCGGTCTCGTCCGCGCCCGGTAGGTCACCAGCCGCGACGACGCCAGCCAGTGCGAGCACTGGGTCTGGCCGTCCACCGAGCTCGTCTGCGGCCTCGTAGGCCACGACGCTCGCTGGACGTTCGAGCAGTGTCACGTCGCCACCCGACGCACCGACCGTCACGAGAACCGATTGGTCGTCGTGACGCTCGGCGCGCTGGGCGGGGAACCGTGAGGTGCTCACCTGAAACGGGATTCCGGCGGTCGCACACGCGCGGGCGAGGACGCCGCTCGCCGCGAGGGCGTCGCCATCGGCCTGGGCGACGAACCGAACGAAGTCGGCGTCGCGGAGTGCCGCAGCGATCTCACTCGCGGAAGTGGCGTCCTCGGAAGCGGTTCGACCGGAAGTTGACATCTATAGGAGTTCTTTCGCGTTGTCGTACGAGTACTTGAAGTCCGCGTCGAGTTTGTCGCCACGGTAGTAGTTCACGAGGCGGCGAACTTTCGACTCGGTGTTCTGAAGCGCGCGCTTGTTATGCTTGTCCTGTGGGTTCGCATCGACGTGCTCACGCAGTCGCACGGCGCGTTCCATCAGGTTTCGGAGGTCTTCGGGCAGGTCGGAATCTGCGTCGTTCTCCTCCAGAATCTCGGTCACTTTCTTGCCGGTGACGAGCTTCACGTTCGGGACAGGCGTGCCGGTCACGCCCTCGTCGCGGAGTTTCAGCCCGATCTCGCTGGGGCTGTGTCCCTGTTCCGCGAGCTCGACGACGCGGTCTTCCACGTCGTCTGCATCTACGTCGCTCCACTCCGGTGGTTCGTCTGCCACGGGGCGGTCTGAGCCGGATGACCCGCGGCGTCGTGTGTGCATTCGTGCCATTGTTCGAGGATAGGAACTGCACGAGCCGCTAGAGTGCTGGCGGTGGGTTCCGCCAGTCGTGGTCAGAGCCACGTTGCACGTCCGCAATCCCAGAGCCGTGAAATCTCACGACGAGTCGGATTTGCGGCTGTGCCGTTCCCTATCGATGGATTCCTTTCTCAGCGGTTAAAGGGTTTCCATTCGGTCGTTCGGTGGGTCAGTGAGTGTGATATGGTTCAGCGCGGGTGCGAGGATTTCGAGAGGTTTATCAATGGTCGCAGGGAAGAACTGAATGCAGACGCGGGCTCGTAGATCAGTGGTAGATCACTCCCTTGGCATGGGAGAGGCCCCGGGTTCAAATCCCGGCGAGTCCACTACAACCTTTTACGACGGTCACGGACAGGAGTGACGACCAGGTGGTCGTCACTCCTGTTTGCTCCCTGAAAAGCTGGACCAAAAGCACCGGAAGACGTTCCTGCTCACTGCGTTGCGCGGGCTGCGACTTCCAAGCCTTTGTTCACGGTGAAATTTCTACCGCCGAAAGTTGTTCAACCCGCTATCTGTCGAGACGAAAAATCATCGCTCACTCAACTTCCTGCAGTTCGTGCTCGTGAACACCTTCTCCACAGTGCGGACAGGTGTACGTCTTCCCCTTCGTCGAAGCCTCCACGAACCCAGAAGCCAAGATAGACGCCGGAAGCGCGAACAGACCGATCCCCACGACCGCAACCAATGCACCCAGTAACTTCCCGGTTAGCGTCACGGGATACACGTCGCCGTACCCCACGGTCGTCAGCGTCACGACGCCCCACCACATCGCGGCAGGGATTGAACTGAAGACCTCGGGTTGGGCCTCGTGCTCCACGAAGTACATCAGCGACGAGGCAAAGAGCAGGAGGAGGCCACCGACCGAGAATGAGATGACGAGGTCTTCTTTCTTCTCCAGGATGACGGTGACGAACATCTGCATCGAACTGGAGTAGCGAGCGAGCTTGAACAGCCTAAGGAAGCGAAGCAGGCGAAGCATCCGGAGGAATCGCAGATCGACGACGACGAAGCCGAGGAAGAACGGCACGATAGCCAGGAAGTCGATGAGCATGAACGGGGTCAGCGCATACCGGATTCGCCCCGCGATGGGGTGGCGATAGGCGGCGTTTTCGGTCGCAACCCATAACCGACCGAGATATTCGAGACAGAAGACGACGACGCTCAGCAGTTCGAACAGGTAGAACTCGTACTGGTACGCCGAATAGAGCGGGTCGATGGTTTCGACGACGACAGCAGTGACGTTCGCCACGATGAGCGCCATGATGAACGAATCGATGTATCGCCCGGTTCGTCCACCAGCGCCGACCTCGAACATATCGTACATCCGATGTCGAGTTCGCCGGTACATTACGAGTAATTCGAACAGAATTATAATAAAGATATATGAAATTAGAGGAGAGGTCAGCGTCCGGCGAACCACATTCACCAAAACACCTAATCACACCCCTGTGGTATCCCACGAACCGAAGGGTGGTGAGTGATAACGATGAACAATCGAACAACGAGACGCACTCTGCTTCGCCAGATCGCCACCGGAGCCACCGCCACGACCGTCGTGACGGCCACGGCCAACTCCCAGACAGACGACCGAACGTCCGAGGAGATCGACGACCGAGCGGTCGAGCAGACCGTCCCAGACGAGACCGACGGCCCGGCACGGCTCCTCTACACCTGTGACATCACTGCTGAAGACGACCCCACGCCGGACGTGAACGACCGACTGCTGGTCGAGCGAGTGGAGGGAACCTTCGGCCCGACCGAATCCGGTTGCTTCCGGGAGGAGAAGTTGATCTTCCGCTACCTGTTCACCAAGATCGAACAGGGCGAACCGAGTGGACGACAGGGAATCGTCTGGAGCACGCGACAACAGCTCCCGCGAAGCGAGTACCGCATCGCGAACATCTTCGTCTGTGACGAAGCGCCGAGTGGCTACTGTGCGATCAAACCGTTCTACGGGATAGTGATTCGCGAGACCTGACTCGCCCATCGAACCTGACAGTCGAGGTCGGGTCACGGTCAAGGTCGGCTCACAGGCGAGGTCGGTTCGACCAGCGAATCACGTTTCGGTCTGGAGAATCAGTGGTCGCCACGTCTATCGTGGCGCATGATCGATGGTCGATTATTCGATGTGGCCTTCTCGCCGAAGTTGGTCGGCGTCCTGCCCGGTGTATCGCCACGTCACTTCGGCCTTCTCGTCCTGCCAGTCCCACGGTTCGGCCAGCACGATGTCGTCCTGCCGGATCCAGATTCGTTTTCGCATCCGACCGGGGATACGGCCCATCCGTTCTTTGCCGTCGTCACAACGAAGACGGACCCGGTTTTTCCCAAGCATGTCGGTCACCACAGCAAACAGTTCGTCGTCGTTGGGCATGCGGAGGTTCCGTCGCCCGGGTTCTTCACTCACGAATGAGATTCGCAGCAAGGATAGTTAAGTGGTCGCATACTACTAACGATAGTTCTGACAACTTCGTCACCCAGGACAGCTGCCCCGTCATCTATTACCACACCGCGAACCAAGTCGATGTCCCACCGGATGGCAGACGACAGCACCGATTCGGAACCGATCGAATCGGAGGATGCGATTCACCTCCCCGGACACGAAACGCGGGTTCAGATCTGTTGGCGCTCTGGCGTGCGCCGAGACACACGCTGACGTTCACCTATCGGTACGTGTCGTCTGCCACACGACGGCTGGCGAGGGTGAACGATGAAATTCGACTGCGAACGAGCTGAGACGGTGACTGACAAGTACGAGTGCGACCGCGGAACGATTCGACTCGCCGCGATGGCGGCGATACTCGCGACGTAGACGCGCCGCAGACGCAACGGTACCCGGAACTGCCTACCGATTTTCATCCGGTCAGACGTTCGACCGAAGCCACTGTGAACACAGTTCGACCACCTGAAGCAGCTCTACCTCAGCGTCGTCGAACACGATGAACAACTCCCGGTCGCCCTCGGCGAACTGCAATACGACTCCCACGTCGAAGGTGTAGATCGCGAAGTTGAGGTTCCCCATCCGGAAGATGTTTTCCACGTTCTCGCGTTCCGTCCTGGCGAGCAGTGAGTCGTCGTGGATGCGGTCGAAATCCTCCGACCGAAACCTGCCAGAGACGTCTTCCCGGGTGTACAACAGATCGTATCTCCCTTCACGCGAATCCGCGACTACCTGGAGTGCAGGGCCGAGTTGGGAGTGTAGGGCGGCGACGAACGACTCGTCAGATTCGAACACGACGAGAGGTTAGTCGAGAAGAACTATGAATTTTGGTGGCCGTTTCGAGGGGTCGAGAACGGGGAGTGGTCAGGCGTCTCCCACGCCTCCGTCGTCACCGGCATCCGTCTCATCCGTCGAGAGCCACGGGTCGAAGTGAACGTTCGAGACGCCAGCGGTCAGCCCCGCCGAGACCGCATCACCGTCATCGTCGGCGAGACGGCCCGTAATCGGGTCTTCGAGCGAACCGTCGCTCTCGGTATCCTCGCATTCGTCACCCGAACTATCCACGCTCGATGGCCCGTTGCTCGCGCCCCAGTCGTTCCGGGTCGCGTCCACCACGTCGTTATCCTTGTTCAGGACGCCGAACTTCTCGTTCCCGGCGATGACGTTGCGGTGGATCTCGGTGTTGTCTGCGTTGTCGTAACTTCCGCCGATACGGACTCCGTTCGTGTTGTTCACAAGCTGATTCCCGAGAATTCGAACGGAACCGTTCGAGACGTACACCTCGACTCCATCTTCGTTTTGGTGCAGGACGTTTTCACCGACGAGCACGCTACCGGCCCGTCCCGCCGTGGCGATGCGAACTCCGTCGGTCGTGTTCTGGACGACGTTACCGACGACACGGCTATCGCTCGCGTCCTCACCGACAACGATGCCGGACTCGGGGCTAGAGCGGATGTGATTTCCGACGATAGTCGTGTTCGGTGCGTACTCAGCGTAAAGCGTCGCGTTCGATAACGTATTGTTTCGTAGAACGATGTTTCGAACCGGGAGCACGGACGATGGCCCGACGTACAGGTCGTTGTCTTCGACTTCGTTTCCGACGACGTGCATATCGGTCGTGTTGGTCAGCCGAATGCCACCGGTTTCGGCCCAGTACGGGCCACCACCGTTCGCGGTGATACTGCTGTTCTCGATAGTGTGGCTACTTCCCGAAGCTGTGATTCCGACGTAATTCTCCGAGACGACGGTCCCGGTTATCGTGACGTTCGAGGAGTGGTCGTCCCCTTTGGTGAACGAGTAGTCGCCGACGATTCGGATACCGAACCCGGAACCGTCCGCCGAGTATCGGCGGTTGTTCGAGACCGTGCTGTCCGCGAGGACGGCATCGTCTGTGCCCCGGAACACCACACCGACGGCATTGTTGGTGACTGTCACGTTCTCCAGTCGGCTCTCGTCACTCGTGAGCGTGATTCCGTTCTGCCAGTCGGTGACGACGACGTTCTCGACGGTGACGTTCGTCCGTGCGCTGTCGCGCGTGACGATACCGTCGATGAGGTCGAACTCGCCATCGACAGTGTGGCCCTGCCCGTCCAGCACCACGTCACTCGACCGGATGTCGATACAGGCGTTCGTACTGCTGTTCTCGATGTCCTCGGTCAGGACGTACGTTCCCGGAGATTCGATGTCGGTACAGGAATCGATCTCCGTCACTCCGTCGGACGAGCCACTCCCTGTTGCAAGTGTTCCGACGGCGAACAGCGAACTAACGATCAGTAGCGATACGACCACTGCGGCGGACTGTCTCATCTCATCTGTTCCTCCAGCAGACACACGCCGACTTGATAGCTTTGCTATACGTTCGATAAGGACGAATTATTATATTTCTAAGAGCCGACGACCGTGCGATTTCACCACAAAGGATTTACCCCCGCGCACTCCCGTTTTCGGCTTCCCCTTCAGATGGTGCCATCCGCTCGATATCCGCCGAATCGCAGTACGGACAGCGTAGATTCGACAACTCGACTGAGTACGCGAACTCTCGGCCACAGCGACGACAGCGATACTCGTCTCCCTCGACCGTGAAGATTCGTCGTACCGCGTCGAACAGTCCCATCGAGAAACAGTTCTACGTTCCGAGGCTTAAAACTGCGTTTCGATCAACCGAGGAGGCGCATCGCCACACCTGCCAGGATGACGAGGATGGCGAGGCCGGACGTTATCGGTTCCGGGATGAAGAACATCACGACACCAACGAGCATGACGAGCGTCGAAGTTCGAGCCATATTCGATACGTATAGACGACCGAGGGAACCAGTTCTGCCTTCGTGAGCAAGCCACTTCGAATGACAAGTCAATTGTAGAAGATACCGAACCGAAAATCCCTCCCATCACCGACGAAAAACGTGATAATTTTTCTATATAAGTGCGGATATTTATTACACGTGACGAAAGATGTCGTGGCATGACCACTCCGTCCACCCGTGCCCAGACCGAGACACTGGGTGTCGTCCTCCTCCTCGGAATTACCATCGCAGGGATGGGACTCATCGTCGCGTTTGGATCGTCGATGTTAGACGATTCGAAGCGTGTAACCGAACTCAACAGCGCGGAACACGCGATGACACAACTCGATTCCAAAGCTAGTTTGGTCGGCATCGGTGGAACCGACACCCAACGGGTGAACCTTGGCGTCGAGAACGATGGTCGGACACTCACCCGGACGAACGCCGGCTGGATGCAAATCGAAATCAATCGGACTGCTGAGGACGGGTCTGGTGAGATAGTCGAGGTGATGAATCAGTCGCTCGGCGCGGTCGTCTACCGGAACGGCGACACGACGATTGCCTACCAAGGTGGTGGCGTCTGGCGAAAGACCGGCGGCGGCGCGACCATGGTCTCGCCACCAGAGTTCCACTACCGAGAGAGGACGCTTACACTTCCGCTGGTCGTCGTCGGTGGGGAAGGTGCACTCGATTCGAACCTCGAACTCACGTCAAATGGGTCGCAGACGATGTATCCAATAAACGGGACGCTAGCGAATCCGATGGAGGAAGGTGAGGTGAGCGTCACTGTTCAGAGCGCGTACTATCGGGCGTGGGGGCAGTTTTTCGAGACGCGAACCGGGGGATCAGTCACGTACGATCATGCGTTGAAGACAGTCACGATTACCCTTCTCGTCGGAGAAGAAATTCCCGATGTAGAGAGTTCGATCGCGTCTACGACGCCAGATCAGATGCAAATCCTAGGCTCTGGCGGGTCGTCATTTACAGATAGTTATAACTCATCGATCGGTAAGTACTCCGTCAGTAATTCCTCCAACGGGTCAATCATGACTCAGGGGAGCGTCGAAATGAGTGGTGGTGCGCAGGTCTACGGTGACCTCATTACGGGCGGAGGGACTGTCGAGATATCCGGCAGCGGGTCAACCGACCTCCACGGCAACCTTTCATACGGTGGCGTCGCACCGACGTGCAAGGGCGGTGGTCAGAACACCTGTCCGCAAGTTCATGGGTGGATTGCCGGGTACGGAAGCGTCCCCGACATTGCACCAATCGGAAGTTTCGTGCACAAGAAAATCGAAACATTCCGCGATCCGTCGAACAGCAACAACGAAAACACAACTGCTATTGAGTCGGACAATACCTAGAACGATTCGCAGTCAACGCTTGAGCTCGAATCCGGACACTACTATCTCGATGAGGGAGACTTAGGGGCCGGACAAACGCTCAAGTTCAACACGTCCAGCGGAAACATCGTACTCACAATCGACGGCAGCGTCGAGTGGAGTAACGTTAATGTGGACGTGACCGATCCAGATGCAGGATCAGTCACGATTTACATGAGTGGGCAGGACTTCTCCGTCACGAACGGCGCAACTGTCGGTGATCTCGTCGGCCACAAATCACCGGCGCTCCGCGTTTACTCGAAACCCGGTCTCGAAGTCCTGGTTGAGGGTGAGGATACGAAGTTCGTCGGGTTGATATACGCACCCGGGACGCCGTCGCAGACTGGGTCAGTGGAGATCACGTCACACGGCAGGGTTTTCGGCGCGATTGTTGGGAGCGGCCCGACGACGCTTCAATCAGGCGGGTCGATCCATTTCGACGAACAACTACGAAGTACCGAACCAGTCGCCGGTATGAGAGATATTCCGCGGTTGACCTATCTCCACATCTCCGTTAATCAGGTGAACGTCACTGCAGCCTAGCGCCTCAGTTCAAACGCAGCGACAGTTTCTGGCACGACGACACGGGCAGTGGATTTGAACTGATATGTCACTCTTCCGTCGCTGGCGTCCCCGTCGATCTTCTTCAACCCCTCCTGGTCGAAGTATCGCTTCCATGCTGCGGCACGCGGCGACGCTATCGTCACGTTCACTCGAAGATTCGCCGTCGAAGAGCGTGACCGTCCGGGTTGCGACCACGGCGTTATCGCTCGGCGACCCCATGTATACCATGGTTTGCTGGCGAGATTCACCATTTGGCAGTCGATAGACGACAAATACGTTGTAGGCGATTCGACCACGGGTGCTCACCACGTCTCCGGACGGATCGTTCATCGACACGTTTCCGAACGTCGTGTTCAGCACGTCGCCAAACGCGTTCGGCGGCCCACCGTTCGCGTAGACGCCCTCGTCGTTCGACCCAACGAATTGCTCACTCGTTGTGTCCCAGTAGAGCACGGCTTCCCGGAGTCGGCCGTCTGCAGCGGTCACCGAAAGCAAATCATCTGCAATCGCTTTCTCCTGATTCTCGATGTGCTGGTTCGACGTACTCGCAGTGAGTGGCGTCACCGCCGTCGCTTGGAGCGCGAAGACGACCGCGCTGACGACGAGCAGTGCGGCGGTGAAGGCCTCCAGTGTATGTGCTTGTGCTCTGTCCATGTTACCAGATCCTCACGGAGAGCGTGTACTCCTCGCCGTTAAGTGAGACAAGGCGTGATGCGACGACGACGGAGCCACGAGTTGGAACTGGCGGCCCTGCGCTGAGTTCAGTTCCGTTTAGTTTCTCAATCGACCCTTCTGATTCGATAGTGACGTTCGCATGCCGGTTCGAATCGATACCAAGTTCGGCGGGAAGCTCGTCTTCCGGTGTCTTGAAGAACTGCTCAGTACGGGTTTTGTTCAGCATGCTCGAGTGGTTCTGTCGGGCGAGTTTCCCTTCGGCGAGGTGTGCGCCGACACGATCGGCAGTGAGGAGGTCTGCGCTGTTGTCACTCGTGAAGGGTGCGAAGGTGTTCGGAAGCGTCGCGAACACGAACGCGACCGTGAGCAAGAAGACGCTCATCCCGACCATGAAGTCAATGCTCGTCTGGCCTCTCATGGTTAGATGAACGCGAACGTGAGGAGGGCGACGGTTGGCAGGACGACGACGAACTTCACGCCGGAGAGCAAGTCAGCATCGCGGATGTAGCCCGCGATGAATCCCGAAAGGATGGCTTGAATCGTCACGGCGTGGAAAAAGAGCATCGACAGCGTGGTCGTGTCTACGTTTCCGCCGAAGCTCATCGAACCTGGTGAGTTCGCCCCCGACGCCTGGCCAGCCAGTCCAGCCATCACGTCGAGGAACTTCACCTTCAAGATGGCCATCACCGCGAGCAGGGTGAGATAGGTCATGAGGATGAAGACGACCTGCATCCGCGCACGAGAGCGCCGTTCGCGCGCGATGTCGTCTTGATTCTCGCTCGCCTGTGCCGCCGTCGTCAGGACGGCGCTGATCTGACTCGACGCTTCCTGTGCTTTGCTGATGAGTTTGACCGTCCGTGCGAGACGCGGGAGGTGATACCGGTTGTTGAACTCGATGAACGCTGTCTTCATGCTCATCCCGTACTCCACCTTGGCGTGGATCTGGTCGAACTCCTCGGCGAGTTTCCCCGACGAGGTCTCCGCCACGGTCTTGATGGATTCGAGGAGTGTAAGTCCGGTGTCGTTCGCACTCGATAGCTTCCGGAGGTTGTCGGAGAGTTTTCGCGTCACCTTCTGGCGCGACCGAACGTTCCACTCCCGGAAGACGGCGAGTGGCACGCCGTTCACGTACACCGGGACGTACACGTACATGAACGTCGTCCAGATGGGGTTCGCGACGAAACCGTCGATAGAGGAGGGGACGGTTCCGGTCCACGCCGCGCTGGCGACGAGCACCATCGACGTTGGTACCGTGATGCCGAGGACGTACAGCGGATTGTCCCGGAAGAAGTGGTGTGGGCGTTTCAGGAGTTCGATGGTGGTGTGCGTTCCTTCTCGGCTCTTGATGCGGTCGAACACCGAGAATTCGCCGACGAACTCCTCGACGAGCCCGAGGTGGAGCAGTCCTGCACCCGAGATGGTCTCCAGCCGGTCGCCACCGTCGCCGGGGTCGAGGTAGCCGTCGCCCGTCTCGTCCTGTTTCACAGTCGAGACGAGAACGAGGAAGCCGACGCCGGTGAGCGGGATCAACCCGTACACGGTCGCATACAACAGGAACTGCTGGGCTTCGCCGAGCATGCTCATGATGACGAGGATGATGATGAGGAGGAGGGGAAACAGCGAGAGCGTCATGTACATCTCGCCGAACAGTTCGAGCGTTTCGAGGGTCAACTCCTGTTCCTGTTTCGCCGTCCGCATGTACTTGTCCTTCTTGTCGTCGAGAAACTGGGTCATGTTCCCACCGCTGTTGACGATCGAGAGCATGTCGGTGAAAAACTGCGATAAGTCGTCGCTCGGCGTTTCGAGCGCCCGCTTCCGGATGGCAGTTCGGTAATCCGTATCGAAGTAGTCCGTCTCCTGGACGATGCTTTTGAACTCGTGTGACACTTCACCGTAAGTGTCGTCGGCTTTCGCCATCGCCTCCAGAATCTCCAGTTGATTCAGCCCGCCGATGGAGAGCGCGTACATGAACGAGATCGCGTCCGGGAGGAGCATGTTGATCTCTCGCTTTCGCGCCGACGCTCGATTGTACGGGATAGCGACGATAGTTCCGAACCCTCCGGCGAACCCGATAGCGCCCAGAACCACGCCGGTTCCCAACACGAGCGCTGGCACTTTGAGCGCGTTCAGCAGGTCGGCCATCGCGCCGGACACCGGAACACCGAGCCAGACACCCTGCCCTACCGCACCGACCGAGATGAGCAGGTAGCCGAGCAGGAGACCGATCAACTACAACACGAGGCCGACGAGCGTTCCGACTGCGAGCCCACGCGAGAGGTATAGTTCCGCCGTTTCGGGCATCCTCGCTTCGGCGAGTTTGTGTTCGAGATCCGCGACGAAGTCGCTGTTCTCGTCGAAGAGGCGGTCGTAGAGCGGGTAGAAGGCGTCCGCGAGGGAGTCAGCACTGGTGTCACCCTGCGTGGCAGAACCGAGGCTCATTTGTCGTCCTCCTCAAACATCACTTCGTCCTCGTCATCTGCGAACGTCGCCTCTTCGAACTCACCGAACGGGTCATCGCCGAGTACCGGTTCCTGGTCGAACGCGTGGGCGGAATCGTCCGTGGGTTTCGCAGTGTCGGCGAGTGCGACGGCCAGGCCGTCTTCGGATACGTCTACGCCCCGATACTGGTCGAACAACTGCTCTTCTGCCGTATCGAGGATGTCCTCCGCAAGTTCGGCGATCTCCGCGTCCGGGTCGGGTCGAGGCACCATCTCCTCTTTCTCTGGGTCGATGTCGATGAGAACGCTCTCCATCTCGCGGAGGTCGGCAAGACTATCTTCGAGTTTTCCGGCTGCCACCAACGCGAGGATGGTGTCCGGGTCGTTGATGAACGCCTGGATCGTCGCCGCGACCTGCGTGTACTCGTTCAGCCCGTTGTGGATGAGGTAGGCGAGGATGGTTCGCCGTTTCAGGAGTTCGTCTTCGAGACGGTCCTGATCCCATCCGCGGTCGAACTTGATCTCCTCTAAGGTGTTCGATCCGGAGAGATGTTCGTGTTCGTCGGTCTCGGCGCGCCACTGGAACACGTCCTTGACGTTGATCTCGTCGTTCTCCGTGTCGTAGTGGTTGACCTCCGTGAGCGATTTGGTTCGACGCACCTTGCTCCCCTTGACGCGAGTCTGTGTCTGGATGGACACCAGATCGAGTGCGGTAAGGAGGGTCTTCGAGACGTTGATGGGTTCGGTCGTGAACCGCTTCAGCACCTCTCCGACGGTGTCGGCGTGGAAGGTGGTGTAGGTCGTGTGGCCGGTGGACATGACCTGGAAGAGGGTGCGACCCTCCTCGCCGCGGATCTCACCCATCACGATGTAATCCGGACGTTGGCGGAGCGCGGCCTCCAACAGGTCGAACTCGTCCACGTCGCCCTTGTCGTCGTCGGAGAACGATGGTCGGGTGACGCTGGCGATCCAGTTTCGCTGTGGCAGTTCGACCTCGCGCGTGTCCTCGATGGAGACGATCTTCGTATTGCTCGGGATGAATAGGGAGACCGCGTTGAGGCTGGTCGTCTTCCCGGACGCCGTCCCGCCCGCGAAGATGAGCGACCGGTGATTCTCGATGGCCAGCCAGAGGAACGCCATCTCTTCGAGCGAGAACGTGTGCCAGTTGATGAGGTCGATGGGCGTGAACGGTACGTCCTTGAACTGACGGATGGTGTAGTTCGTCCCGTGGTCTGACACCTCACGTCCGAGCGTCAACTGCGCACGAGAGCCATCGGGAAGGGTCGCATCCACCTGTGGTTGACGCTTGCTGATACCTTTCCCGGAGCGCTGGGCGAGTTTGACGACGAAATCGTCCAGTTCCGACTCGCCGTGGTGGACGTTCGTGATGATCTGCTCGTAGTCGGTGTGGTAGACGAAGACGGGCGAGTTGTAACCGTCACAGGAGATGTCCTCCACGTTGATGTCGTGTTTGATGCCGTCGATCCGCTCGTAGCCGATGAAGTCTCGTTTCAGCAGGTAGAGCAACTTTTCGACCTGATACTCGGTGAGCGTGTCGGCGTCTTCTGCCAGCAGGACTGGCTCTGGGCGAGCCATGATGCCGTCGAGTTCGCCGTCTTCGTCGTCTTCCTCGTGTTCCTCGATGATATCTTCGATGTGGGTGCGAACCGCCCGCCGAAGGCTCTCGTCACCGACGCGCTCCGCGAGGAGTTCGTTCCACCGCCTGCTGAGTCCGCGCGAACTCTGTGATTCGGTATTCGAAGCGGTCAGCGCGTCGTCGGCTTTCGGGGTAACTTCCGCATCGTCGGCATCTGTGTTTTGCTCCTCCGTTTCGTCGACGTCCGGGGTCAACTCCTCTGTCTCGTCGTCGCCCGACAGTTCTGCGTCGTCCAGATACGGATCTTCAGCCGATTCGCTCGCGTCCTTGTCAGTCTCCTCGTCGATGTCGCTCGCCTCAGATTTCGCTTCGTCTCTGCGGAATCGTTCGAGGTACGGGGCCGTTTACTCGCGGAGGGTTCGAATCGTCTCCCCCGTCTGTGCCCGCGTTTCGGCAGTGTACTGATTCCACGTCTCGCGTGCGTGGTCGTATCGAGTCAGTGTCTCCGTCAGCAGTTCCGCGATCTCGTCGTCTCCGGGTTGGTAGAGGTCGTAACGCGAGAGCAGACGGAGGGTTTCGCGCTCGATGACCGCTTCGCGGTCTTCCTCGTCGGCCTCGACGACCACTTCGTCGCTGGAGTATTTGATGGAGGTTCGGAGCTTCCCGGTCAGGAACTCCCGCAGATCGTCTTCGATCCGAGTTTGATACGGCTCGACGAGGTAGTACTTCTGCTCGTTTTCTTTCTCGGAGTGGAAGACGACCACGAACGAGTACGGTTTGTTCACCCAGTAGCGGTCAATCTCGCGGAAATGGGATTTCTTCGGAAGTGCGACCGCCTTTTCCAGGTCGTACCGGTTGGCGACCGTCGTATAGCCCTCGACGGTCGAGAAGAAGCCGTCTTCGTCTAACTCCTCGGGCACGTCAAGCGTTCGCTCGTCCTCGACTTCGAGGAGTTTCCCCGCCTTCGCCGCACCCTCTGTGAGCAGATTCGGGAGGTCGTCTTCCTCGAAACCGAGCCAGTCGGCTTTCTCGAACTCGACGACGTTCCCGTCCTCGTCACGGGGTTTCTCGTGTGGTTTCTCGCGGTCGGGGTCGTAGTAGTACTCGTAGCGGAAATGCTCCCAGAGGTACTCACCGAGTGAGACCGGCGTCTCCTCGGGATCGAGGAAGGCTTCGAAATACGTTCCAAGTGCGTCCGCTCGTCCCGCCGCGTCTTCGATACGGGATTCGGTCTCTTCAGGGTCGAAGCCGAGGAACTCCTCGGCGGGAAACGGTCGGGGTTTTCCGCGCCAGTTGGTAGGGGGACCCCCGTTCTCGTAGAAGTACTCCTCCTTGAAGTCCTCCCACGTGTACGTTCCGAGGGTGACACGGGTGGGCAACCCGTCGGCGAGGCGGACCCCGTCAGGGCCAGCGTCGTCGGGCCCCCCACTCCCGAGCGCTTCGGACTCGTCGCTTGCCATTGAGTATCGTCATTCACTAATCCATTAAAAAGCCTTGTTAAAATTAATATACATGTATGGAATGTCGCTTTTGTACGTATCAGTTTCGAGTCTAGCGGTTTCTATCTCCTGCGGTTTAGAAACGTTACTGATCGTGATACTACCGCGCGATAGGGAGAGAACTGGCCCGATCCCGGCGATGTCTCGATGAACCCATCGACGTGACGGAGCCAGCGATGCCTGACGTGGTTTGTGCGGTACACGTTACCAGACGTTACCGCAATTCTTACTGAACAGTGACAGATAATAAATCTTTCACCGGAATGCCTGCTCCTGTCGGTTCGCTGTACGGGCGTGGCGGGATTCGAACCCGCGGTCGAGAGGTTAGGAACCTCTCGCCCTATCCGCTAGGCCACACGCCCTGCTTAAAAAACACGACCCGGAGCAGAAAAAACGATTACTCTTCGGATTCCGTCTCGGTCTCTGGTTCGCTGTCCACGCGCGTCGCCGACTCGTTGTCGTTGATCTCGCTGCTACCGCTGGAAGACGTTCCAGATTCCTGCATCTCGCGGAGTTCGTCCTCGACTTCTTGCCGTCCTTTCTTGAACTCACCCATCGCCTCACCCGTCGAACGGGCGAGCTTCGGGATCTTGTTAGCACCGAACAGGAGCACCGCGATGAGCAAGATCACCGCGAGTTCCATCCCGCCAGGAACCGGCCCGAATAGTGGTATCATTTCGTACATCCTCTACTTGTTGCTTACCCATTCGCAATTATAGGCTTTTTGCTACTGTGCGGTGTGTCCCGGTCGTTCGATTGTACGGAAAAACAGGGACGAGACCCCGCCTGCCCGAGAGCTTTTTGCGTCAGAACGAGTGGTTCCACTATGGACGAGACGGAAATGGAAGGAGAGACGGAGAACGGCCGACGGGCCTACGACCCGACGGCCGATCACGCTTTCCCCGACGAAAAGCTGAACGAGGTGTTGGAGTTCATCGACAACGACGTCGAGATTCAGACCTACCTCGACGCCCAGAACGTCAACGCAGTCGCGCGCAAAGGGTACAACGACCACGGCATGAAACACATCGAGATCGTCCGCAATCGCGCCTTGCTGCTCTACGACCTGCTGAAACGCGGCGGCGTCGATTTCAACGGCGCGGCAGACCAGGGGCTGGCCGAAGAAGACGAGAGCGTCATCGTCGCGTTCGCGGCGGCACTCCACGACATCGGCCACATCGTCCACCGGGATTCACACTCCTACTACTCGATTCCGCTCGCGGCGGACGTGTTAGACCGCGTACTCCCGAACTTCTACGACACCGCAGAGGTAGTTCGGATGAAAGGCGAGATCCTCCACGCCATCCTCTGTCATCACACCGAAGAAGACCCACTTACGACCGAGGCGGGCGTGATCCGCGTCGCTGACGCACTCGACATGGAGCACGGTCGGTCGCGCATCCCTTACGAGAAGGGTGGGCGCGGTATCAACACCGTCTCCAGCCAGGCTATCCAACGGGTGACGCTCCGACAGGGTAACACGGTTCCAGTCCTCGTCGAGATCGAGATGTTGAACGCGGCGGGCGTCTATCAGGTGGACAACCTGCTCAAGGCGAAACTCCACAAATCAGGACTAGAAGACGACATCCGGATCGTCGCCCTGAACGTCCGCGAGGGAACCGACAACATCGTCGAACGGATGGAACTCTAAGCGACGTTATCGTACACGCGAGCCAACTCTTCGACCGCGCGTTCGACACTGATCTCTTCGCGCCGCGCGAGGCACGCTTCTCGAAGTCGTTCCGGTTCCGACAGTGCTCGTCGGATCGCACTCTGGAATCCATCGACGTCACCGCTCTCGAAATGGTAGCCAGTCGTTCCATCGAGGATGGTGTTCGCCAGTGCGCCAGCGTTCGCGCCGACGACGGGGGTGCCACAGGCGTTGGCTTCCAGTGCGACGAGTCCCTGTGTTTCGACCGGACTCGGAAACGCGAACACGTCCAGTGCAGAGTAGAACGCGGGCATCTCCTCGCGGTCCAGGAAGCCCAGGAATCGCACGTCGACGTCGCACTCGCTCGCCTGTTTCTCCAGTGACTTGCGGGCAGGGCCATCGCCACCGAAGACGACGGTGACGTCCATGCCGTCCGCCGCGGCGAGGAGTTCCGAGAGACGCTTTTCGAAGCCGTGGCGACCGGTGTAGCCGACGAGCGGTTCGTCGACGTCGAGGTCGTACTTCCGGACGAAATTCGCGATCTCGACGGGGTGGAATCGCTCGACGTCCACCCCATTCGAGACGACGTGGACTGGGGCGTCGATGCCAACCGTCTCGACGATGTGGCGTTTCGTGGATTCGCTCGGCGTCAGGACGGCGTCCGAATGGTCGAAGAACCACTTTTCGTAGGCGACCGACGCGCGTTCGATGTACTCTGCCGCGGAATCGTTCGAGACGAGATAGTCTGCGTACTCGCCGGTCGGTGTGTGATAGGAGGTCACGAATGGTCGCTCGTCCTTGCGGGCGAGTCGAAGACCACCGAGACCGATGGCGAACGGGGTGTGGGAGTGGACGATATCGGCGTCACGGACTGCTTTCGGGACGCGCGGTGCGCCGAGTCGGTAGCCGTCATAGAAGGGGAAGGGAAGACTGCCGATAGGATGTTCGCCTTTCTCCGGTGTGTAGCCGTCTGCACGGGGGTAGACCACGTCCATCCGACCCCCATTTCGCTCCCAGCAATCGCGCCACGACCGTATCGTGTAGGTTACGCCGTTTATCGTCGGCAAGTACGTATCCGTGAACGCGGCGACCCATCGGCTCATTATCCCGTGATTCGAGTAGGGGGTGTTAAGTGCTTGTGACTTTAGACGAGTTCGCGATAGGTTGCCGCGAGTTGCTCTCCGACGCGCTCCAGACTGTGTTCGCTGGCCGTCTCCTTCGCGTTCTCACCGAGTCGATCGCGCAGGTCGGGATTCTGGGCGAGTAGCTCCAGCGCGCGGCGGAACTCGGCTTCCGTCTCGCATTTGAGACAATCCTCGCCGTGGGTGTAGAACTCGTCGAAGACGGGGATGTCCCGGAGGACGACGGCCTTTCCGCAGGCCATCGCTTCGAGGACGACGATCCCCTGGTTCTCGACCTTCGCCGGGAAACAGAACACGTCGCCCGCCGCGAACGCTCCGCGTTTGTCTTCGACCCATCCGGTGAAGGTGACGTTCTCGGGTGGGTCGTTCGTCCACTTTCTGACCGTCGAACTGGCGTGCGGGCCGGTGTCGTACGTGCCGAACCACGCGAACTCGTAGTCCGTGGCTTGTGCGAGTCGGCAGAAGGTCGTGAGACCCTTGCGCTCGAAGACGTTGCCGATGGCGAAGACGACCATCCCATCCAGATCGTACCGGTCGCGGTATTCGTCGCGCAAGGATTCGAAGCCGTCCAGCGATTCGGCGTCCACGCCGTTGGTCATCGGGTGGATCGGTGCGTCTACCGGATACGAATCGAGCACCGACTTCGTGTACTCGCTCGGACAGAGAACGAGGTCGGCTTGCGAGTAGAACCACTTCAGATAGCGCCCGAGTGGCCGTCCGACGAGCGTGGAGCCGCGAAAACTCTCCGCGAAGTCCTCGCGCGTGACGTGTGCGTGGAGGACGAGCGGAATCCCGGCGCGGTTCGCGTGGCGGGCGACCGTGACCGACCCCGGCCCGATGACGTTGCAGTGAGCGACGTCGAACTCGGCGAAGAAACGACTCCCTACCGCTCGGGAAGCCAGCCCGTGAACCGGGGTTCCACCCCGCCACGGCGAAGTGACGACATCCACGTCAGTCCCTGCAAGCGCCTTGCGCTGGTGCTTCGTGGCGGTTCCGATGCCGCTCCGGTGCAACCGGGATTCCAGTTCGAGATAGTTGAGTGCGCGCACTGCCAGTAGGATGAACTAGCCGCCCATTACTGGTTTCGGAAAGCTCCCGTTGAACGACCAAAAAGTATTTGTTCGAGCAAGAGAATGACCCCCATGGGGCAATTCAGGAAACTTCTATCCTTATCCTGTCTCGCCCCGGAAACCCCCCACCCCCCCATTCCGAATGACTGTAGCTGAAGAGCGAATAGAGCATCTCGCGATACTTGCGAGGGACGCCGCCGCCGACTGTAACGACGGCCGAGCACGGGAGTACGTCCGGCTTGCTAGACGAATCGCCGAGCGACACCGCCTCTCGCTCCCCCACCAGTTCAAGCGATTCACGTGCGACTCGTGCGATGCGTACCTCCGCCCTGGAAAGAACGCCCGCGTCCGATTACAGGACGACCACGTCGTCGTTACCTGCGACTGCGGCCAGCAGAAACGCTACCCATACGAGTAGCGAGCGCGTGTAGTAGATATCGGATGAGAATGCGGTTTTGGTTGCGGCAGTGGTTTCCTGTAGAATTACGTTGTTACTTTCTGTTTCTCGGTCGTATCGAGTTCATACCGGCGCTTCGTGATATCTGTCTGGAACGCAGAACGGCTGCTACCGGACGTACTGAAATGTACTGAAACGTACTGTCGGTCTTCGGTTCCTCCGTTTCGAGCGACTGAAGATGTGCTGAAGATGAAAAGAGAGAGACTGGATCTGTACGAGTGATCACGCCAGTCTCTCCGCCACCTCCATTCACTTGCTGTCGCAGACGAAAGCACCAAGTCTCGCGCCACGTCATCTTCTGGTATGACCAGCCAGCAGTGGACAGACATGATCGTGGGGGACAGGATGGCGGTCGACCGGGAGTTCGCCCAGCGCGTGGCCGACTCGCAGTTCTCCCGCCAGGAGTGGGGACTCATCATGACCGCCGTCGAGTTCGACATCCAGCAACCGGGTGACGACGAGCAGGCGACCCTCATCGCCGATACGAGCAAGGTGCGACAGGTGATGCCAGAGATGGAGAACATCCAGTCGCAGATGAACGCGATGGCGGGCAAGTCGCCGAAGAAGGAGAGCAAGGGCGTCTTCAGTTCGGTCAAAGACGCGCTCGGATTGGGCGGTGGCGACAGCGGGATCGACGAAGACCGCCTCGCCGCAGCCGAGCGACTGGCCCAGGAGTACGCCGACGAACTCCAGATCAGACTCGAATCGCACGACAAGTGGGAGCGAGTTCGGAAGGCAGTCCAGGAGTAATGCAGCTCGCACCCGATGCGTGGCGGTACGCCGCCCCGCCGTTTCTGCTCGCCGGACCCGTCGGGTTCCTCTCGCCACCAGGAACGCTGGCCCTTCTCGCACTCGGTATCGCGATACTGCTGTTCTTCCGTGATCCCGACCGAACGCCACCCTCGGAGGGGGTTCTCTCACCCGCCGATGGCCGAGTATCGGTCATCAGAGAGGAGGGGGACCGCGTCCGAGTGGGCGTGTTCATGAACGTCACCGACGTTCACGTCAATCGCGCACCGCTGGCAGGGATGGTTGAGTCGGTGGAGCACGAACCCGGCAAACACCGACCGGCGTTCAGCAAGGAGTCGGATAGAAACGAGAAAGTCCACGTCAGATTCTCAGAGTACGACTTGACGCTCATCGCTGGCGCGTTCGCACGCCGCATCCACCCCTACGTGGAGGCGGGCGACGCGCTCGCGCGCGGTGACCGACTCGGCCACATCGCGTTCGGCAGTCGCGCAGACGTGCTCCTCCCGGAGTCGTTCGACGTGACGGACGTGGCAGTCGGAAAAGGAGAACGCGTTCGCGCGGGTGAGACGGTCATCGCCCGGTCGCCTCAGTCGCTCGAATAGTCCCCGCCGTGGAACAGCGTCAACTCCTCGGCTTCGTAGATGTTGATGAGTTCGGTGACGATCTCGTCGTACGATTCGTCTTCGACCCGAAGGCTGTCGAGACGCGATACGGTCTCCTCGTCGAGTGTTATCTTCGGCATCAGTAGAAGTAACGTCCGCGACCGTCATTAAAGCATAGGCCACTGTTGATTTCACGCCCGCTATTCCTCACTGTGGATCGGATACAGTCTTCGCGTTTGTCGGGTAACCACCGGTTACCGGCTTCGTAGCCCCATCTTTCGAAACGACAGGGGTTGCTTTCTCATGTACAGCGACCGGATAACAAAGTACCCACGCTCTTGTTACACGTATCGCCGAGGCTCACTATGACAACGACAGACAGCCGGATCACTGGTCGAAACGACACCGTCGCTGAAAATCGGTGCCGAAGCTGCGGGTCATTCGTGACTCGTGACTTCGCGCGCGTGTTCGGAAACAACGAAAACGAGGTCTTCGGGTGCCTCGAATGCATGACCGCCACAGAAGTGAAAAAGGGGGGCGCACGAGCCGAACACGTGGATACAACGAAACTCATCGGTGGAAGAGAACCGCTCCGCTGAATGCGGAGGGGTGGGGACGGGGAAAAATGCAGCGCGGCTCTCTTTTCTGAATCGATCTTCTAGCGTTGGCTTTCGTATCCACGTTCGAAGACTCGATTCGCGCCGGGTGCTTCGTACCGTGGTGTGTGGTCGACGTCTGCCATCGTCTGTTTCGGTCGTCCACCGTCAGTCGCCAGTCGCGGCCCGCGGTCGAAATATCCGGGAGAGTCGGCGTGTGGTGGTGTGTGGTTCAGCTCTCGCATTGTCGCTCGGTCTTTTGTCATGATTCGTATTCTTCTCGGTATGATGGTCGGTCAGCTATCGGTCGGATGTTGATTCGTCAGTTTCGAGATGTGGTAAGTAGGGGCGTTAGACCCCTACAATGAGAATCACACCGACGGCAGCACCACTCTTGGCGGGAGTGTGTGAGTGAGTGTCTAGCTGCCTCATCGTACTATGGACTCAGATTCGGATCAGATATAAACCTTTTGTGGGCCGCAACACTTGCCTCACACGTTCGCCACAATCCTAAGGAGGATTCGTGTCGTACCTGATGATGCATGACGAACAACGAAGTGACCCAACTCCTCCGGAAAGCCTACGGTGACGAGATCGAGACCGTGATGAACTACCTGACGAATTCCGTCGTCCTCGAAGGCGTGAGCGCCGAAGAGGTACGAGAGAGTCTCGAAACAGACATCCAAGAGGAACTGAACCACGCAGAGATGATCGGCCAGCGACTCAAGCAGTTGGACGAACGGCCACCGGCCTCCTACGATTTCGAGGCCCGACAGGAATCGCTTCAACCACCCGAAGATAGCACGGACGTACTGTCGGTCATCGATGGTGTTCTCGATGCCGAAGAGGACGCCATCGATACGTATCGGTCTCTCATATCAGCAGCGCGAGAGGCCGACGACCCCGTGACCGAAGACCTCGGGGTGACCATTCTCGCCGACGAGGAAGCCCATCGGACGGAGTTCCGTGGCTTCAAACGCGAGTACGAAGAGTAAGGCAAGGATTTTTCTCGGGGGGGTGAGAGGAACCTCCCATGAGTAACCCGGATTTCGACCTCGACTTGCAGTCTGCCGAACAGGAGATGGATTTCTCCGAAGACGAGCGAATCGTCTTGGGTGTTTTCGATGGAACGACTCCGATCGCAAAGCGGATAGAGGAGATCGACAGGGGGAACGTGCTCGTTCTCGCCATCGACGGAGATCTGAACGAACTCGCAGCCGACCTCGCACCGGCCATCAAAAAACGGGGTGGCAATCTAGTGCATTTCAGGAAGTTTCTCATCATCTCACCGCCCGATCTCGAGATCGACACGAGCGAACTCTGAGAAACGGCTGCGCTAGATGGAGGGGAGCACAGTGCCACGGCGAGAGTGCTATGCCACTATGCGTCAGCGGGGACCATCGGGTGGCCAATCTTCAATACAATTCTGAACATACATAAAAATTTTATTTTTAAACGAAGAGATTTTTATTGTCACTGGAATCCTCCCAGAAGTTTGGAAATTGATAATCTCCTTTTGAGAGCGATAGGAAAAAGAACCATACGGTACAACGGTTCGGTATCCCATGGAAAGAAGACGGTCTCTCGTCGAGTATGTGCTTCGATCAGGGGCACGCACAGCCGTGTTGTTATCTATCGCTGACGGCCGTAATTCGACACAAGAACTCCTGAGTCGTGACCTCGCGAGCGAATCTGCGGTGTACAATGCACTCACCGAACTCGACGACTGTGATCTGGTCTACGCGCCACAGACGAAACGCTGGGCCGTGACAGGAACTGGTTCGGTCGTCGCCGCGCTCATCCGACGACAGCAAGAGACGGAGGAAGTACTCCGGATCGACACCGAGTACTGGCAACAGCACGACGTAACTGCGCTCCCAGACCCATTTCGGTTCCGCCTCTCCGACCTCCTCGGTGGGACCGTCGTCCGTGCGACCGCCACACAACCGTCACGGGCCGAGCGTGAAGTCGAACGTCGACTCCGAGAGGCAGATTGCTTGTCGGTGATCTCACCCATCTACAACGAACGGTACTCTGAAGCGCTCTACGAGGGGGTCGGTGACTCCCGTCTCGTTCTCGATGCTAACGTCCACGAAGATCTCCTCGCCGACGAAACGTTCGAGGCGAAGGACGAGGAGCACCTTGGTATTCGACTTTCCGACGTCTCGTTTGCTCTGGGCGTGATGGAAGGCGGTCTCTTACTCTCACTGCCGACGCTCGATGGTTCGTACGATGGGCAAACCGAGTTCGTCGCGGAGACAGAGCGCGCAGTTCGCTGGGGGAGAGAGCTGTTCGATCACGTCTGGAATGCCGCGATCCCCCTCGAAGAGTACAGTTAATCGGCAGTTTCGAACGTCAAGTAGTGACCATCGGGATCGCGGAATCGAACGCCTTCATCGGTATTTTCGACGCGGCACGCACGGTCTTCGGCCGTCTGGCGAACTGCTGTCGGGTCGTCGGTCTGGAAGCCGATGTCGACGTGAACGCCGCCTCTGGCATCTGCGATGCCGAGATGTGGTTCCCAGAGTTCGAGGTCGAACGGCCCACGCATCCGGATTCGTTTCCGCTCCGCGCCACGGTTGTACGTCTCGAACCCGAGGTCTGTGTAGAATCGTTCCGCTTGGTCGATAGCTTCGACTTCGAGCACTATCTCGAAGATGCCCGTGATATCGTCACCGGTTGCGTCGGTGCCACCGATCTCGACGCAGTTGCCGTCCGGGTCGTAAAAGTACAACGAGCGGGGCGACCCGAACTGGTGTTCCACGAGGTCGAAGTCAGCAGAGAGGCGGTCGTGCCAGTCGTCGTACCGATCTTTGGGCGTCGAAAAGGCGTAGTGCGTGTGTATCCCACCGCGCGGAACGCTATTGGGTCGTCGAAGGATGAGCGTGTGATCTCCGGCCTCGAAGCGTACCTCGTCGTCGCTCGTCGCTCGAACCGGGAGATCGAGAGTCGTTTCGTAGAACTCCCGTGCTCGGTCGAGATACTTCACTTCCAGCGCCAGCCAACGAAGTCCCGAGAGCATACTCCGGCAGTACACAGCGATGGCGCTTAAAACGTCGCCCCGTCGATTTATGCTTCGTTCGGTACTATTGCCTGTATGCCGCTGAAAGAGACTTCTCAACCGACCGAATTTCGAGAGATAGACCGGTGGGATGGCGGTGTCGGATGGATAGCGCATCCGGACGAAGCGATGCAACGAGCCAGTCACGCGATAGCGGTCGACGACGGCGTCTGGCTCATCGACCCCGTGGATGCACCCGGACTCGACGAGTTGTTCGCCGGGTTGGGGGACGTCAAAGGGGTCGTCGTCCTTCTCGACCGGCACATGCGCGACGCGGAGGTGTTCGCGCGACGGTACGACGTGCCACTGTATCTGCCGACGTGGATCGGACGGAGTGCGGAAGGGGTCGCAGTCCGCCGGTTCGAGACCACACTCGCCGATACCGGGATTCGGGTGCTGAAACTGTTCGACAATCCTGCCTGGCAAGAGGCCGCACTGTACGACGAGACGGGAGGGACCCTCGTCGTCCCCGAATCGGTCGGGACTGCCGATTACTTCCGAACCCGCCGCGAGCGGTTGGGTGTGCATCCGATGATTCGACTCCTGCCACCGACGGAACTCCGTGGCCTGACCCCTCGGCGAATCCTCGTCGGACACGGTGCAGGCGTGTTCGACGACGCTCCTGGGGCACTCGCAGACGCGCTCGACGGGTCTCGCAGACGGTATCCATCGTTGCTGGCGGCGACGGTGCGTCGGTTCGCACCCATCTGACGGGAGTCATTAGAACTCTAACGCATCCCGGTATCAGTTTCCGATCACTTCTCGCCGACGAGTCACTCATCTGAGCGATGACGTTATCCCACATCGACACGAAAAGACTTGCGTGGTCTTCGTAACTCGCGGATTGAGGGACGCACTTCTGGAACTGGCTGCGGACGCCGAACCGGAGAAGGTGACGGTCGCACTGGCGGTCACCCCCGCAGGCGACTTGCGCGGAGCGGACGACCTCCCCCCGGAAACGCCCGTGTTCACCCACTTCTACCCACCAGATACGGGTGGCTCTGTCACCGCCGTTTTCGGGATGGATCTCTCCATCCCCGCCGGGCAATCGCAGGGCCGGTTCGTCTCGCACCCACAGGGACACCTCGAAGTATCCCGTACCGACGACTTGCGCGAGGCGATGCTGGTCGCGGTGCCCCCGTGGCGCTCCGATTCCATCGCCGCCTTCGACAGGTCTGGCCGCAAACAGCGATTCGTCGTCCTCGATGCGGAGCCGCCTGCGGAACTGCTGTAGGCGGTTCCGAATCGTTGGGTCGGTGGCTCCGAGGAGACGTCTCTCCGACCGGTACGGAACCGCGAGTCAGCTCCGTCGCCGGTCGTCGCTCGGACGCTACTTCAGGTACCCCAGTTCACGCAACTGGTCGGTGATCTCGCCGAACTCCGCTTCCGTCAGTTCGCCCTCTTTCTGGTGCTGGATGACGATACTCCGCAGGAGAAACCGGACGAGGTCGCTGGTACTCGAAAAGCTCGTTCCTTCGATGGTGTCCTCCACGCGGTTGGCGAGGTCTTTCGGGATTGAAACCGTCGTGTATTCCGTCATGGCAGGGGTTTGGTCGCCCGGTCGGTTATCGTTTACGTCACCTTCATAACTGTCGCGGGGCGCGTGACGATGTGACGGATGCGGTTGAAAAACTGACACTGGTGAGATGTACTAATGTGTACTGAAATGTACTACCTGTTATCCGAAGGGCGAGCGAATGAGGGAACGAGTGGCTTGCCACGAGTGACCGAGTGAGCGATGGGACGACTAGACCGCTTAACGTTAGCGGTGACGACACTCTCGGCTCTAGATTACGCGAGCAGCCATTGCAGTCTCGCCACTGGGTTGTACGAGCAGTAGTGGTAGTCTCGATACGAGGATCGATCATCGTCAGTGTCCTTCAAATCGAAATCGATCACCAGAACATCGCATCCACCGCAGAATCACATCTCAACCGACCTACACTCGTCTCACGGGAGGGGCAACCCGAATCGGGATCTAACGTCGCACTGCCACGTTATTCGATGAGGTCTTCGAACTCCGGCAGCACGTCGTCGTCCTCGTCGTTTTCACTTTCGTCTGCACTCTCAGTGCTCGTGTCTTCGTCGTCTGCACTCTCGTTCGTGCTTTCATCGGAGTCGGCCTCGGATTCATCCTCGTCCTCGTCGTCCTCGTCGTCCTCGTCGTCTTCTAACACTTTGACTTCGAGGACCGTGAGTGGAATGTTCTCCAGTCGTTGGCCGATCTCCTTGCGTGCGATGCGCGAGGCGTGTTCCTCCCGTTCGACGTTGAACACCGTCATCTCCAGCTCCAGCGCGACGAGTGCTTCGTCGGCGGCGATGAAGGCTGGCGGGAGTTCCTCGCCGGAGGGGGACGTACGCTCGCCCATGTTGATCTCGACGTAGTTCAGATCCGGGTTCAGCAACTCGCCAGTCTTGGAGATGGCGATCCGCACTGCCTCGTCCGGCGTCCCTACATCGTACACCGGAATCGCGGCTTCGACGACAACTCTGCAGTTCATGATCCCACAGGCAATTACACAGCCAGCGGTATGAATTTTCGCCCGTCACGCGGTTCGTGACAGGTCACACGAGCACGTATATCCGAATCTGGTACACGTTCGTCGGTTGCTGACGGAGGGGTGCGTCCGGCGGCGACCGACGTGGCGAACCGAAAGATTTGCTCTTCCGCGCTCCCTCTCCCGGAGCGATGGAAACAGGTTCGATTCCCGTTGCCGACCTGCCGGGTGGGTTCGACCTCCAATCGACCGTCGAGAGCGGCCAGAGCTACCTCTGGCGACGCGAAGATGGCCAGATGTACGAGACGACGCACGCCTACGGCGGTTCAGCGTGGTACTACACCGTCGTCGATGGCGAAGTCGTTCGTGCTCGCCAGCAGGACGGCCTGCTAGAGTGGGAAGCCACGACCGACGCCGAACCCCTGCTCGTCTCCCTCCTCCGCCTCGACGACGATCTGGACGCGATCATCGACGCGACCCCGGACGACCCACTGGTCGAAGCTGCATACGAGAAGTATCGTGGGATGCGGATCGTCCGTGACCCTTTCTTTCCCTGTCTCATCTCCTTCATCTGCTCGGCGCAGATGCGCGTCAGTCGAATCTACGGGATGCAGACCGCGTTGGCGAGAGAGTTCGGAGATCGAATCGAGTTCGACGGAAAGACGTACTACGACTTCCCGACGCCCGACCAGTTGGCCACGGCGACGGAAGCCGACCTGCGCAACCTGAACCTCGGCTATCGCGCGCCCTACGTCCAGCAGACCGCGGAGCTCGTCGCGTCTGGCGAAGCGTCTCCTGACGACGTGCGAGGAAAATCCTACGAGGTCGCCCGCGATGCGATGACCGTGTTCGTCGGCGTCGGCGACAAGGTGGCCGACTGCGTCCTGCTGTTCTCGCTCGGCTACCTCCAGGCAGTTCCGCTCGACACGTGGATTCGAAGCGCCATCGAGGATTACTATCCACATTGCGAGCAGGGGTCGTACACTGCAACCTCGCGAGCCATCCGAGAGCAGTTCGGCGACGAGTACGCAGGGTACGCTCAGACCTACGTGTTCCACTACTTGCGAAACTGATACTTAGATAGAGATATACCATCACTGACCATTGGTACGAGAGATATGGCAAGCGAAATCCTGCCCCTCGCTGCCGGTTTCATCGGCATCGCCGTCGCGTCGGGAATCGGCGCGCTGTTTGCCCTCCGGACGTTCGCCTGTAGCGAACTCGGTCTCACGAAGAACGAACTACGAACCGCGGTCAAACATCTCTCGTACGAACCAATGGCGACGGACGGTAACACCCCGCCCGAGGAATGACGACGATCCGATGATACTTCCGGATGACCCTGGACCACAGCCCCGACGATTTTGTGTCTCGGATTCGAACGACCGACCATGACAGACCGAACTCGCGCACACGTCTTCGTCACCGGGAGAGTACAGGGCGTCTACTACCGGGCGAACACCCGCGATACGGCACAGGAGAAGAGCGTCGATGGCTGGGTGCAGAACCTCTCGGACGGGCGCGTCGAAGCCGTCTTCGAAGGCCCCGAGGCGGCTGTCGAGGAGATGGTGGAGTGGTGTCACACGGGTAGTCCCGCCGCAAACGTCGATGACGTAGAGGTCGAATACGGAGACTCGGAAGGTGAAGACGGCTTCAGGATACGGCGGTAGAGCGGTCAGCGTACGGGACACTCCGTGAACCGGGAGTCGGTAACTGGTGAGAACCGAGATAGCAATTCACTCGCATCGGACGCGAACGAATGCTTTTAAGGCCCGCTGTCGGAAACAGTTCGATATGGCAATCAAACCCGACTACGTCAAAAAGACGGGGACCATCCTGCTGGAGCGATATCCGAACGCCTTCACGAAAGACTTCGATCAGAACAAAGAGAGCGTCGAAAAACTGACCAACATCGGGTCGAAGGGTGTCCGAAACCGCATCGCAGGCTACGTCACCCGAAAGAAAGAGTAATTCTCGGAGAGACGGCTTCGTCGATACCTGTCACAACATCTAGAGAGCGACTGCTGGCTGGATTTCCTCGGAGACGGTGAAGAGATTCGTGAGAGAGATCTGATCACTGGTTCAATCGTCGGTCGCTGCTTCGTCGACGAGGGGCGAGAACTCCGTCCCGCCACATCGTTCACAATCACCAGACTCTGTCGGGAGCACGACCGATCCATCTCCCCGGATACGCGCTGTGTACGGCTGTCCACATTGTTCACAGGTGACTGTTGCCCGCTCCATAGTTCACCGAAAGCTACAGTCGGTATATCTGGATATCGATGAACGATCGTTCACCAAACTGATAACTGGCAGACGGTGGTCACCAAAATATCGCACTCTCGGCAAACACCGACCTTGTCGAAAGCTACTTGCGCGACCTGTTGTTACCCAATCGCACATGAGTACCAACGTTGGAATCCTCGGCGGGACGGGTGCGGTCGGACAGCGATTCATCCAACTGCTCGACGGTCACCCCGAATTCGAACTGCAAGTGATCACGGCGAGCGACGAGAGTGCGGGCAAATCCTACCGTGAAGCGGCGAAGTGGCGCGTCGATTCCCCGATACCGGACGCAGTCGGCGATATCACGGTTCGTGCGACCGACCCCGGAGACGTACCGGACGACGTCGATCTCCTCTTCTCGTCGCTTCCCTCCGGTATCGCTGCAGAGGTCGAACCGGAGTTCACCGAGGCAGGCTACGTCGTCTCGTCGAACTCCTCGAACGGCCGGATGGCCGACGACGTTCCGCTCGTCATCCCGGAGGTCAACGCAGACCATCTGGACATCATCGAAGTCCAGCGCGACGAACGTGGATGGGACGGCGCACTCGTGAAGAATCCGAACTGCTCGACCATCACGATGGTTCCCACGCTCGCCGCGCTCGACCGATTCGGACTGAATCGCGTCCACGTCGCAACCTTGCAGGCCGTCTCTGGCGCGGGATACTCCGGCGTCACCTCGATGGAGATAATCGACAACGTCATCCCACACATCGGCGGCGAAGAGTCGAAGATGGAGACCGAATCGCGGAAGCTCCTCGGAACCTTCGACGGCAGCGAGATCGACCACCACGACGTGGACGTGTCGGCCTCCTGTAACCGGGTACCGACGCTC
This sequence comes from Haladaptatus rarus, assembly GCF_054177585.1. Lineage (NCBI taxonomy): Archaea > Methanobacteriati > Methanobacteriota > Halobacteria > Halobacteriales > Haladaptataceae > Haladaptatus > Haladaptatus rarus. Next base: position 214,436 of record NZ_JBPEHG010000001.1, read on the forward strand.
GACGGCCACCTCGAAAACGTCTGGGCGGAAACGGTCGAGGAACTCACCGCAGACGACGCCCGCAACGCGTTCCGCGACGCACCGACCCTCGATCTGCCGAGCGCGCCCGACCCGCTCATCGAAGTGTTCGAGAACGACGACCGCCCGCAACCGAGACTCGACCGCACCCTCGGCGGTGGGATGCAGATCGCAGTCGGTGGGGTACAGGAGTCGCCCGCAGGAATCCAGTACAACTGTCTCGCCCACAACACGATCCGCGGCGCGGCTGGAGCCAGTCTCCTGAACGGCGAACTGCTCGTGCAGGAAGGCTGGGTGTAGGTGGACGGGACTTCTCTTCGTGTTCAGGTGACAGAGTAGCGCAACAGCACCCCGTCGTCGACCCGTTCGGTGTCTTCGAGTTCAAGGTTCGGGAACGACTCGCGGTCGGCGAATCCTTCTCCATCGGCCAGAGTGGGAGCATCCCGCCCGCCGATGACGAGCGACCCGACGTAGAGGCGGAGTTCGTCCACGAGTCCGTCTGCGAACAGCGAAAAGATGAGTTCGCCACCGCCTTCGACCATCACCTGCTCGACTCCCCGTGTTTCGAGTTCGGTGAACGCTTCGTCGAGTGAAACCCGGTCTGTGCCCGCGGCGACGACTTGCGCCCCTGCCGCCTGGAGTGCTCTCACGTTCTGGTCTGGGGCGACCTCGGCGACGAAGAGGAGGGTGTCCGCCCGGTCGTCGAGCACCCGAGCGTCTACGGGCGTCCGTGCGCGGGAATCGGCGACCACGCGAACCGGGTTCGCTCCGCCATCCGCAGTCAGCGAGGGGTCGTCTGCCAGCACCGTCCCGACGCCGACGACGATGGCGTCGCTTTCGACTCGCAGGTCGTCCACCCGGTCGAAGTCGTCCGGTCCACTGATGGCGACCTGCTCTCGCCGCCGCGAGGAGAGTTTTCCGTCGGCGCTCGTCGCGGCGTTGACGACCACGTGCATGCGCGGTCGTATGCGTCCCCGGTGAAAACCGCTTTCGGTGCTATCAGGAACTTTATGCGCCTTCCCCCAGACGAGACGGACGATGGTTTCCCGGAACATCTATCGCTCACTCTTCGCCGCCCTGCTTCTCCTCTGTTCGGCGACGATCGGCTACGCATACACGACCTCCCCGGTTCGAGACGCGGTCGGCGAGTACCACGACCAGTCGAACCTCCCCTTCGAGGAACGCACGTCGGTCGCTCCGGCGAGCGGAGATATCACCGTCGTCGCAGGACACGGGATGAAAGGCGAGCAATCTGCACTCGTCGCGTTCGGGCCAAAGGGACGAGTGGTGTATCACGATGCGAACTACACCGGCTACTTCGACGTCGATCCGGTTCCATCGGAGTCGATGACCGTCGAGTACGTAGCTGAGAAACCACTGACCGGCGCGCGAGCGAAATCGTGCGACGCGAAATGCACCGTCTCGTTCGTCGAACGAGTGAACCTCACGACGGATGAGAAGACCCGCGTCTTCTCACGTGTCATCCCACAGGACAGGGGTGCAAACTGGCACGACGTGGACAGGCTTGGAGATGACCGGCTTCTCGTCGGCGACATCCACCAGGATCAGGTGTACGTCGTCAACACCACCACCAACATCACGACGTGGCGGTGGGACGCGCAGGACGATTTCCCCATCACCGAAGGTGGCCCGTATCCGGTCGATTGGGCGCACCTCAACGACGTGGAACGACTGCCGGATGGTCGGTACATGGCCAGTCTTCGAAACCAGGATCAGGTCGTCTTCCTGAACGAGAGCGGCCTGATGGAATCGTGGACGCTCGGTGCGGAAGACAACTACAGCGTCATGTTCGAACAGCACAATCCGGACTACATCCCCCGTGAACGCGGTGGTCCGGCGGTCGTCGTCGCCGATTCGTTGAACGACCGCATCGTGGAGTACCAGCGCGTCGATGGTGAGTGGCGCCGGTCGTGGGTGTGGAACGACTCGGAGATGGTGTGGCCGCGCGATGCCGACCGACTGCCGAACGGTCACACGCTCGTCGCAGACACCAACGCGAACCGCGTGGTGGAAGTGAATCGATTCGGCGAGGTCATCTGGGAAGTCCCCGTCTACTCTCCATACGAGGTGGAACGACTGGGAACCGGTGACGAGAGCGCGAGGGGACCGAGTGCGAAGCAGGTTGACGTCGAATCGGCGACGGCCGATATCGACGAGCGAGGCGTGTACGAACGATTGGCGCACGGGCTGTTCTCTCGAAAGACCGTGAATAGTCTCTGGTTCGTTCTCCCGATGTGGGCCGGGCTCGGCGAACTACTCGCGGCAGTTATCGCTCTGCTGACGCTGCTCGTCTGGATCGGTTTCGAACTGCGCGGGGCGAATTTCACGATAGAGACGCACGTCCCGATTCGAGTCTCTCGTGAAACGAGCGACGACGAACACTTTTAATCCATCCCGTCCCAACTCCGAGTGATGAACGTAGACGACCATGCCGAGGCGCTTGCCTCCGACCTCGGCGTCGACAAAGAGGAGGTCAAAGCCGACCTGCAGAACCTCATCGAGTACAGCGTTCCGATAGACGAAGCCAAACAGAGTCTTCGACGGAAGTACGGCGGCGGCAGCGGACAGAGCGCCGAACCATCGACCGTCGATATCGCCGACGTGACGACCGACGAGGGTAACGTCACCGTCACCGCGAAGGTGCTCACGGTCGGCAAACGCTCGATCCGGTATCAAGGGAACGAACAGGTCATCTTCGAAGGCGAACTCGCCGACGAGACCGGGAAGATATCCTACACCGCGTGGAACGACTTCAGCCTCGCGGCGGGACAGGTTATCACCGCAGGCAACGCGAGCGTCCGCGAGTGGGAAGGCAACCCAGAACTCAACCTCGGCGAGAGCACCAACGTCACCCGCGAGGAGACCGACATCGAGGTTCCTTTCGAGGTCGGTGGCGATTCGACGCTTGCAGACGTGGAACCCGGCGACAGAGGTGTCGCACTCGAACTGACCGTTCTCGAAGTGGAAGATCGCGTCATCGACGGCCGAGATGGCGAAACGAACATCAAAAGCGGTATCGTCGCCGACGAGTCGGCCCGGCTTCCGTTCACTGACTGGGAAGCTCGCGCCGAACTGTCCGAGGGAGCGACGATCCGTGCCGAGAACGTCTACGTCCGCGAGTTCCGTGGCGTTCCCTCTATCAACTTCTCGGAGTTCACGACCATCGAACCGCTCACCCGAGACGTAGACGTGCGCGACACGGCGACCCGGATGTCGGTTCGAGAGGCCGTCGAGACGGGCGGTGCCTTCGACGTGGAAGTCATCGGCAACGTCGTCTCGGTTCGGGATGGATCTGGTCTCATCCAACGATGCCCCGAGTGCGGGCGGGTCATCCAGAAGGGCCAGTGTCGAAGCCACGGACAGGTCGATGGCGAAGACGACCTCCGGGTGAAAGCCATCGTCGACGACGGAACCGGCACCGTCACCGCGATTCTCGACGACGAACTCACCGCCGAGGTGTACGGTGGCGGTCTCGACAAGGCTCGCCAGCAGGCACGGGACGCGATGGACCAGGAGGTCGTCGCCGACACGATCCGCGACACCATCGTCGGACGTGAGTTCCGCGTCCGGGGCAACCTCTCGGTGGACGACTACGGCGCGAACCTCGAAGCGAGCGAGTTCGCCGAAACCGACGACGACCCGATAGAACGTGCGAAAGCCCTTCTCTCGGAGGTGGACGCATGAGTTCCCAGGGTGGTGCGGGTCGCCGCGAGGTCGCGTGGCGCATCTTCGCTGCGGAATACGACGATGCAAGCCTCGAACATTCGGACAGCGACGAAGAGCGAGCGCCGAACTACGTCGTCACGCCGACCGGTGCGCGGGTCAATCGGCTGTTCGTCGTCGGCGTGCTGACCGAGATCGAACAGGTCGGCGACGAAGTGCTCCGCGCTCGAATCGTCGATCCGACGGGCGGCTTCGTCGTCTACGCCGGGCAGTACCAGCCGGACGCGCTGGCGTTCCTCGAACGCGCCGACCCGCCGATGTTCGTCGCCGTGACGGGCAAAGCGCGAACCTTCCAGCCGGAAGATTCGGATCTGGTGTACACGTCCATCCGCCCCGAGAGCATCAACACGGTCGATGCCGAGACGCGCGACCGCTGGACGGTACAGACTGCAGAGCAGACCGTAGACCGAGTCCAGACGTTCGCGCAGGCACTCGACTCCGGCGAGCGCGGAGCGGCACTCGAACAGGTGCTCGAAGCGAACGACGTGGACACTGGACTCGCATCAGGCATCCCGCTCGCACTCGACTACTATCACACGACGACGCCGTACCTCGCGGCGGTTCGTGACGTGGCTCTCGACGCTGCGCGCGTTGTCGCTGGCGGACAGGACGAAGTCGGAACGCTCGCCGCGAACCCGGACGAACCAGGCGAGGCGACCATCGATTACGATGGGTCGCTCGAAACCGCCGGAGTGGAACCGTCCGCTGTCGAATCCGAGCCCGCATCTCCTGTCGAGTCGGAGGTCACATCCGAGATCGAAGCGGAGACAGACACAGAATCGGAGTCTGAACCGGCGTTCGAGACGGAGCCGGAAGGGGAATCCGAGACACAGGCCGAAACCGAAGAAGCCCCGGCAGCAACCGAAACGGAAGCCTCGCCCGACTCCGGGCCGGAGGCGACGACACCACCGGCAGCGGCCCGCGAACCCGAGCGAGGTGGCGAACCCACGCAGGGAGGTGAGTCCGACGCAATCGAGTCCGAGACTGAAACGGAAATCGAATCGTCCGATGCAGGCGACGAACTGGGTGACTTCGACACCGATGAGTCCGGGGACCAACTCGGCGATTTCGGTGCGAGCGAGTCGGACGCCGACTCGACCGACGACCTCGGCGACTTCGACTCCGACTCGTCGACGGCCGCTGACGAGTCCGGCGATGTCGACACCGAACCGGCGGGCGAGGGCGTGAGCGGCGAGATGTACGAGTTCGAAGATGGGGAACGCGAACGGATCGAAGAGGAGTTCGGCACCGAGTTCTCGACCGGGTCGGAAGTCGATTCGGCGGGCGAAGCAGACATCGAAACGCCCGAACCGGAGCCCGAAGTCGAGTCGGAGTCCGAGTCTGAGCCGGAACCCGAAATAGAGACCGAACCGGAACCAGCAACCGAATCCGAACCGGATGCTGAACCAGCGACCGACACTGGACCTGAATCCCAACCCGAAACCGAGGATTCCGAAAAGCCAGTGCCGGAGAACCTCGAAAATGTGGTGATGGAATCCATGCGCGACCTGAACGAAGGCGATGGCGTGGAGCGCGAACGCCTGATGGCCGCGGTGATGGGAACCTACGACGTGACGCCTGCGGACGTCGAAGATGCTCTGCAGGATGCGCTGATGGCCGGACGTTGTTACGAGTCCGGCGAGGACACCCTGAAACCCATCTGATGGCACTGGTCGAACCGATTCCCGGCGAACCCGCCGCGACCGCCGACCTCGGCGACGAGCGAGCACTGGTCGTTGCGGACTACCACGCCGGAATCGAAGACGCCCTCCGCTACGAGCAAGGTATCAGCCTCGACAGCCGTGCGAGCGAGCGCCGCGAGCAAATGCACTCCTTGCTCGACCACGCCGATCCGGATCGGGTGGTCTTCCTGGGCGACCTGATGCACTCCATCGCCGGGCCGGGCGGTGCGGAGCGCGGCGAGATCGAGGTTCTACTCGAAGCCATCGACGTTCCGGTGACGCTCGTGAAGGGCAACCACGACGGCGACATCGAATCGTGGGTCGAGTGCGACGTGACGCCGGGCGACGGCGTCCGGTTAGGCAACGTTGGATTCGTCCACGGGCACACCTGGCCCGCCCCCGTCGTGCTCTCGGCGGACGTGGTCTGCGTCGGTCACGAACATCCCTGCGTGCGCCTGGAGGATACGGTCGGCGGCAGTCGAATCGAGCGCGTCTGGTTGCGCGGCGGACTGGATCCAGACCCGTTCGAGGAGCGAGCAGGTGCGGAGTTGCCCATCGATGGCGAGTTGGTCGTCTTTCCCGCGTTCAACGACCTCACTGGGGGGACGTGGGTCAACGTCGACGGACAGGGCTTTCTCGCACCGTTTCTTCCCGAGGGACTACCGGACGGCGAGGCGTACCTGCTGGACGGTACTCGACTGGGACGGTACGATACGATCTGAGACGACGTGCATCCGCGGATCTCGATGGCGGGATCGACTTCGAGGAGCGCAGTAGCCAACTTCTTCAAATACTATCTGACTTTTTGACATCGGAAACACCGCCGCCACCACCGGGAGCGGCGACCGGACGAGCACAGGGAGTCCGGCCCAGCGGGGCGCGCACCGGGAGACGGCGTCTCCCGAGCTCACGGCGCTTCGCGACGTGAACGACCGGGGCTTTCGTAGTCATGGTCACATCGTCGTTCTGCGAGTCATCGTTTCGAGAGTCCTTCAGACGATACGTTTCAGTACATCTATCCGAAATCCGTGCCGTTCCGGTTCAGTACAGCATTCAGAAAACCCGTCCCGTTCCCGCTATCACCATCGAAAGCGCTGGCGTATCTCGAAGAATCTCGCGTCGTTACGGTTCGACGACGAGTTTGCCGAGGAAACTTCGTTCCATCACGACAGAGTGGGCTTCGTCAACTTCGTCCAGCGAGTAGACCTGCGCGATCTCCGGGACGATCTCACCGTCTGCCACCAGGCGGGCCAACCGTTGCAACACGGCGGCGATATCCGGGGTGTTGAACATGCTCATCAGGGTGAACGTGAGTTCCTTCGAGCGTGCGGCGGGAACGTTCTCGAAGCCTGCCGCCACGTCCACGTTGCCGATACCGACCACGCGCGCGCCCTGCGCGGCTACGTCCGCGTCGAACTGGAGGTAGTCGTCCAGTCGATGGTCGAGGACGACGTCCGGTTCGCCTGCCGCGCGTACCGCGTCCGCGAGGTCGTCGCGCGCGTAGTCCAGGATGGTTCTTGCACCGAGGACTTCGAGCGAGTCGTGATTCTGTTCGCTCGCGGTCGTCGTCACGCGCGCGCCGGTCGCCGCCGCCAACTGGACTGCGACGTGACCGACGCCGCCGCTTCCGCCGTGGATGAGACACGTCTCTGCAGGTTCGAGTCCCGCGTGATCGACGAGCGCTCGCCACGCCGTGACCCCGACGAGCGCGACCGCCGCGCCTTCCTCGAATCCGATGCCTTTGGGGAGGTGTGCGACCCTGTCTGTAGGTGTCGTGACGTACTCCGCGCACGTTCCCGGTCGGTCGTTACCGAGGCCGGTGCCGAAAACCCGGTCGCCTTCGGCGAATCCATCGACGTCCGCGCCGACCGCCTCGACCACGCCAGCGAAGTCGGAGCCAGGAATCCACGGCAGGTCGCCGGGCGGGTACGACCCTTCGCGGAAGTAGGTATCGACGGGGTTGACCGCGGCGGCGCGAACCGCCACGAGCAGTTCGTCGTCGTCCGGTTCCGGTCGGTCGATGTCGTCCACTTGGAGTACCTCTGGCCCGCCGTGTTCGTGATATCGGACTGCGCGCATACCCGAGCCAACGATGGGCAAGAAAATAAGTCCGCAGGAAGCGCAGCAGACGTATGCCAACGTGTCCTGATTGCGACGTTTCGATGGATGCAGTGGAACATCAGACGTTCGGCGAAGAGCGGATTCAGATCAAGACATCGGGCGGTGTTTTGGGCACGCTCGGTCTCAAAGCGGAGTATCTAAACGCCTATCTCTGCCCCGATTGCCGACTGGTACGATTGTACGCCGACTGATCCGCCTCTCACGTCTACCCGCTCAGAGATAGCTGTCCAGCTTTCGCCTGCTCAGTTCGAGGTAGTCGAAGTCGAAGGTGTACACCTCGACGGAGACGGTACCCGACCACCCCTCCCGAAGCGGGGAGAGCGCCGTCTCGAAGTCCAGCATGCCAGAACCGGTCGGGACGTGTTCGTCCGCCGCGCGGCGGGCGTCGTTGACGTGGACGTGCGAGATTCGCTCGCCGTGGCCGGTCAGAAAGGAGGCGATGTCCTCAGCGTCCATCCCGTCCACGCGTGCGTGCCCCGTGTCGAACGTCATCGACGCATCCGTTTCTGCGAAGATTCGGTCGAAGTCGTGAACCGTGAACAGGACGCCGGGGAGGTTCTCGACACAGATCTCCACGTCGCGTTCGCGAGCGAACGCGTCGAGTTCGCGTATCGCTTCCAGCAGGTGTGGTTCCACGTCTTCGACGTTCCACTCCGGCGGTCTCGCGTGAGAACTCGCGTGCAGAACTGCCTTTTCGGCACCCATCTCCGCGGCAATCTCGATGCACGCCTTCTGCTCATCGCGTGATGCCTTTCGAATTCCCGCCCTGGGTGAACCGATCTCGACGTCCACGAACGGAAGGTGGACGAGCAAGTCGAGACCGGCGTCCCTTGCCAGCGACGCGACCGCTTCCGGGTCGAGCGTCGTCCGCTCGGTCGCACCGTCCAGGTACAGTTCGGCGAAATCGAACCCGAGACGTGCGCCTTCTTCGATGGCTTCCTGCCACGATACGTCGCCGGTGTGTGTCTGGGTCACGAACCCGGTTCGAACGTCGTTCACGACGCCTCCTCGTCGGCGACTCGCTGTGTGCTCGCTTCGGACGACCCCGTCACGAACTCGTCGAGCGCGGAGACGCTCGGTGCCACGAGCGTCGGGCAGATGTCGCTCCGTTCGACGTCGAAGCGAGTGGCGTCACCGGTCAATACGCACACCGACTCACAGCCGACGTTGTCGGCCAGTTGCACGTCGGTCTCCAGTCGGTCCCCGACGATGACGACGTCGTCGGGAACATGTCCGTCCCTGTCGAGGACGTGTTGGATCATCTCCGTGTTCGGCTTGCCGAAGATTCGATCCGGTTCTCGGTCAGTCGCTCGTTCGACGAGCGCACCGATCGAACCACAATCGGGAACCATCCCCGCTGCTGTCGGGCAGACGGCATCGGGATGTGCGAGCAAGAACGTCGCCCCGTCGCGGATGGCGAGGGTCGCCCTCCGAGCCTTCTCGTAGGTGAGTTCGGTGTCGAAACCGACGACAACGTGTTCGGGGTCTTCGACACCGACTTCGACGCCGTGTTCGACCATCGCGTCCCGCATCGCTGTCGTCCCGAGAACGTACACCTCGTCGCCCACGTCTTGCAGGTACTGGATGACGCCATCGGTCGAGAGGAGTACGTCGTCGGTGCTGGCTTTCACGTCTAGCGAGTTCAGCTTCGCCACGTACTCGTCCTTCCAGCGTGAGGAGTTGTTCGAAAGGAAGTAGATGTCGACACCGGATTCCCGTAGCGTTTCGATGCGTGCTCTCGCGTCGTCGACGAGGGTATCGTCCAGATAGACGGTTCCGTCGAGATCGAAGAAGATCGCCTCTTTCGAATCGAGCCACGAGAGCGAACTGAAGGTACGGTCTGCTACCTGGAGGTCGTCGAAGTCGTCGATCTCGACCCAGTCGTGTTCACTGACGTCTACGACCGAGAGGTCGTGTCGATGGTTTCGGACGACCCTGTCGATGGCGACCTCGGTCCACGCGTCGTACTCGTCACCTCGGTCGATGGTTCTCGTGATCTCGTCGAACAACAGAGCAGAGAACTCGTCGGAGAACCTGTATACGTCGGTGGACGAGCCGTGTGCCGCTTGTTCGGGAATCGCCTTGTCGATGTGTGTGACACGTTCGTCTTCGTCGACGGAGACTTTCATCGCCTCCTCGTCGAACTGTTCACTGTCACAGGCAACCGCGCAGTCGGTGTCGGCTTCCACGAGTGCTGTGAGGAGATCGGGGTCGAAGGCCACGTCCCCGTTACTGAGGACGAACTCCTCCCCGGCGACCTCTTCCCTGGCGAGGGACAGCGAGTACATGTTGTCCGTGTTGGCGTACACATCGCTCGTTCTGACTGTCACATCGAGACCCTGGCGCTTACTTTCGACACTCTCACAGACGGACTCGACGTGGTCGGCCAGATAACCGGCGACGACTGTTACGTTCGTTATCCCCGCGTCATCGTAGGCACCGAGTTGCTGCGCGAGGATCGGAGTTCCGTCGACCGTCACACAACACTTCGGCTTGTGTAGCGTGATCGGTCGAAGTCGAGACCCAACCCCCGCTGCAAGAATTACCCCCTTCATGAAATCACACCGACCCGATACCGCGACGTAGTTCGTGATAACGTTGCTGGCTACGTGGCAGTTAGGTGAAGCTCACTCGCGAGTCGTCGAGGGTCTCATCCATCAGAAAATCGGAGAATGTTTGGATAGTCCGCGATGATGCCGTCCACGCCAGCGTCACGGAGCTGGGTCGCCTGATACCAGCTTTCGACGGTCCAGACGTTCACGTCGTAGCCTTCATCGTGTGCGATATCCACGAGGTCGATGTCTTCGTACGGGCCGAGAGTACCGTACTCCCCGTTGAATAGATCTGTTCCGGCGATCATGTTCCACGGTGGATGGATGGCGTCACACTCGTATCGGCGGGCGATTTCGAAGCCGTCGACGATGGATTCCGCAAACACCGCGGCGATGGGGATCGTCGAATCCATCTCGCGGACTGCCGCGAGTGCCCCTTCAGCGAACGAGGAGACGAGAACGTCGTGCTCGTACTCTGCGAGCGTCGAGAGTACGCGGTCTGCGAACGGAAGCCACAGCTCTTTCTGTCTGACTCGCGCTTCGGTCGGCAGGTTCTCCCGAGTTCGAACGTCGAGCGTACCGGGGTTTTTGAACTCGACGTTCACCCCGACCTCGGGTGGAATCGCGTCGAGAACGGTCTCCAACCGTGGTATCGTCTCGTCGGTGCCGAGAATCGACACGTCGTTCAGCGTCTCGAAGGGGAGATTCCAGACACGCTGGCTCGCGATCGACTCCGGGGCCTCAGTCAATCGGTCGAGTCGAGTGTCGTGGAAGACGATGACCTTCCCGTCTGCAGTCGGATGGACGTCGATCTCGACCATCTCTGGTGTGCTCCCCGGTGCGCTCGTCGACTGACGAACTGCAGCGACAGTGTTTTCGGGATAGACTCCCGCGAAGCCGCGATGGGCGATGACAGAGAGGTCACCGTTGGATTCCGACTGCCGGTCGACATCCGTGGTTCGTTCGGGGTCGGAGGAATGCTGTTCGACGTTCGCCGACTGTCGTTCCGTCGTTACGCTCGTACGTGCCATGTGGTACCGTGGGCAGAGCCGCGAATTCGGGCTGCTATGGCGGTTCTGCCACCCTTACCTGCGAGTACGGCCAGTCGAACTTCAATGTTTCTTTTTAGTATATGGTTCGTCTTTGAACTCTAGAGTGGCAACCATTTTCACAGCAATCTATATAGTTTCGGCAGAGGTGAACGACCCCACGATCGCATCCCAAACCGCCGCTGACTGGTGGCCATCGCGTCGTACGTCGGTCAGTAGATGTTGTTTGATTGCCTGTCGCGCTGTGACAGCGGAGTCGTCTTCGAGCGTCGACGACAAGGCCGTGAGCAAGTCGTCGAAATCCGAGGCTATCGGGCCAACCGTGATTTCATCGTAGTCGAAGTAGAACCCTCGCGTCTTCTCGTACCGGTCGCGGTCGAACGGGTAGAATACGACAGGACGGTCGAGATACAGGTAGTCGAAGTAGAGAGAGGAATAGTCAGTGACGAGCACGTCGGCGTATCGGAGCAACGGATACACGTCACACTGTTCCGGCAGTGGGATGATCCGCGAAAGGTTCGACGGGGGATTCAAAGGCTCCTCTGGGTGGGTTTTGAAGACGAGATACGCGTCCTCTCGCTCCAGAAGATCCTCGAGTCTCTGAAAATCGAGGTGGACCGCGATATCGCTAGCTACATCGTCTCGAAACGTCGGTAAGTAGAAGATGAGGGTCTGGTCCCGCGAAAGACACCGAACTCGGCGCAACGACGCCTCGTCCGTTCCGAGGTCGCTCCCCTGCACAGCAGCGAAGAGCGGGTCGAGGCGAGGATAGCCGGTTATTATCATCCGGTCACGATCGATGTGAAGCCCCGATTCGAACACCTCGGTGAGGTTCTCTCCTGGGACGACGAGTCGGTCGAACTCCCCTGTCATGTACTCGTGGACAGCTCTGACCGGTGCCGGTTCGTCCGAAAACCCCGCGTCCCAGGAGATCGTCTTCAGAGGAACCCCATGCCAGAGGAGCACCGTCTTCGCACCAGCACAGCACGGCATGACGACGTCGCGGTGTCCCTGCGTCAGGACGACGACACCTGCTCGGAGGTTCGCCAGCAATCCGCGGAACGAGTAACAGTAGTAGGCTTCGTACCCTGATTGCTGTAGTTCGCGGACGACACGTCGGTTCTTCGAAAGCCAGACGGAACGTACTCCCGGTCGTTCGGCGGCGGCGTGGAGATACAGGTACTTGGCGTTGTCCACGAACGCGTCGCCACCACGCGCGCCGAATACCCACAGGGACTCGTCTCGCGTCCAGTTCCTCGACAGTCGTTTCACGACGACGTACAGTAGCCACTGACAGAGGAGTGACAACCTCCCGACCCACATGCTGAGCGTGCGAAGTATCGACTGCATTCGTGAGACGGCAACGGCTCGGTCGAATCCCACACTTCCGATAATCAGCCGCTAGCGGCAAAAATCACGTGTCTATATCGATGGATACGCCGCCACGTGATGAACGGAAACCTGCACCAGTACTGTCAAACAGGGGTAGAGATGTCGCCGACAACGAAGATGAAATTCAAACGATATTCATCAGAGAACACGTTCCATAGATTAAACTGGGGGCGTGAGAACGTCGCTACCATGGATTCTACCGGGACGATGAGGACTCGCACTCGTGATAGCTATCTCTACCCATCCGAATCTGACCTCGGGGGAGTAGCGACGTGCTACGATGACGAACGCTGTCGAAGCGTGGCCACGGTCGGGAGTCGCTAGCTTCCCATGTCGGCCTCGCAGCGACCGTTAGAGATGGCTCGTGAGATTCGCATCTTCACCTCTGCCCGGAGCAGACGAACGACGCTCGCGTATCTCGCCATCATCTCCATCCTCTTCGTTGGCGTGTCGGTCCTCCTGCCGAAACAGTTCCCCGTGCTCACGGACGCGAACGCACTTCGGGAGTACGTCCAAGGATACGGACTGTTCGCACCGGTGGTCTTCGTCCTGTTGCAGGCAGGGCAAGTCGTCCTCGCACCCATCCCCGGACAGCTTCTGGCGTTCGGCAGTGGCTACCTCTTCGGACCGGTCTACGGAACCCTCTACAGCGTCATCGGCGCGACACTCGGGAGTTACGTCGCGTTCTCGCTCGCCCGGCGGTTCGGTCGCCCCTACGTCGAGAAGGTGGTTCGCGTCGAGACTCTCGGACGGTTCGATGCACTGGTCGGGCGACGAGGGCTGATCGCACTCTTTTTCGTCTTCATGATTCCCGGATTACCGGACGACGTCATCTGTTTCGTCGGCGGACTCACCGAGATGGACATCCGGAAGATGGTCGCGGTGTCGTTTCTTGGACGATTGCCAGCCTACTTCCTCATCAATCTGGCCGGTGCCCAACTCGCTGCGGATCGGTTCGTCCAGACGGGTCTCATCGTGGGCTTCCTGCTCGTGCTCTCCGCGTGGGGGTATCTGAAGCGCGACGCACTGTTGCGGCGATTCGCTCGCTAGTGCTGTAGACAGCAACGCCACTTTCGCTGGAACCGTTATGCTCGCTACCGTTCTGTCACGCGAGTATCGTCTTCCTGCCGAGAATCCCGAACCGGCGGGATTTAAGCGGCGCGGAAACCCCTTTTCGAGTGCATGAGGCTACACGAGTACCAGGCGAAGGAGGTGTTCTCCGACGCGGGGATTCCGACGCCCGACGCGGCACTCGCAGAGAGTGTCGACGAGGCTGTCGAAGCGGCGGAGAACATCGGCTATCCGGTCGCGGTGAAAGCGCAGGTACACGTCGGCGGCCGCGGGAAGGCCGGCGGTATCAAGCTCGCCGAGAACCGCGAGGAAGCCGAAGACGCCGCAGAGTCCATCCTCGGGATGGATCTCAAAGGCTACACGGTCGAGAAGCTGTTGGTCGAAGGGGCCGTCGATTTCATCGACGAACTCTACGTCGGCGTGACGATGGATCGCGGCGAGGGCAAGCCCGTCGCCATGGTCTCCTCGAAAGGTGGCGTCAACATCGAGGAAGTCGCCGAAGAAGACCCCGATTCTATCGCACGCGAGCACATCGACCCGGCGTTCGGGATGCACCCATATCAGGCCCGGAAAGCGGTCTACGACGCAGGTGTCGACCCGACGGTCGCCCTGGACGTGGCGAAGGTTCTGACCACGCTCTACGACCTCTGGGAGAACAAAGACGCCAGCGACGCCGAGATCAACCCGTTGATGGTCACGGCTGACGACGAAGTGGTCGCCGCGGACGCCGTCCTCAACATCGACGGTGACGCGCTGTTCCGTCACCCCGACCTCGCAGAGATGGAAGAGGAGTCCTACGAGGACGACCTCGAACGCAAAGCGGGCGAGTACGGGTTCGACTACGTCCGTCTCGACGGCAACGTCGGCATCATCGGTAACGGTGCCGGACTGGTCATGACGACGCTCGACCTCGTGGATTACTACGGCGGCGAACCCGCTAATTTCCTCGACATCGGTGGCGGTGCGAAAGCAGAGCGCGTGACCAACGCGCTGGACATGGTCTTCTCGGACGAGAACGTGGACGCCGTCGTCTTCAACATCTTCGGCGGTATCACCCGTGGTGACGAAGTTGCCAAGGGTATCAACGAGGCACTCGAATCGTTGGACGAGATTCCGAAACCGGTCGTCGTCCGACTCGCGGGCACCAACGCAGCAGAGGGTATGGAGATCCTGAACACCGACCTCGTACAGGTCGAAGCGACACTGGAAGACGCGGTTCAACGTGCTGTCAAAAACGCTGAGGAGGTCGAAGCATGAGCATTCTCGTCGACGACGACACCCGTGTAGTCGTCCAAGGTATCACGGGCGGTGAAGGGAGTTTCCACACCGAGCAGATGATGGAGTACGGTACGAACGTCGTGGCCGGGGCAGTCCCCGGTAAAGGCGGACAAGAAGTGAAGGGCGTCCCCGTCTACGACACCGTGAACGAGGCCGTCGAAGCAGAGGACGCCGACGCGTCCGTCGTCTTCGTTCCACCCGCGTTCGCTGGCGACGCACTCTTCGAGGCGCTCGACACCGATCTCGACCTCGTGGTCGCCATCACCGAAGGCGTTCCGACCCAGGACATGTCGAAGGTCTACAAGCGACTGACCGAGGTCGACACCCGGCTCATCGGCCCGAACTGTCCCGGCATCATCACGCCCGGTGAAGCGAAACTCGGTATCCTCCCCGGCAACATCTTCGAGGCTGGCAACGTCGGTCTCGTCTCGCGCTCCGGAACGCTCACCTATCAGGTCGTGGACAACCTGACCCAGCGCGGTATCGGCCAGACGACCGCCATCGGTATCGGTGGCGACCCCATCATCGGCACGGACTTCATCGACGCGCTCTCGCTGTTCGAGGACGACCCGGACACCGACGCGGTCGTCATGTGCGGCGAGATCGGTGGCGAAGACGAAGAACAGGCGGCGAAGTTCATCGCAGAGAACATGGACACCCCCGTCGCTGGCTTCATCGCGGGCCGAACCGCCCCACCAGGAAAACGCATGGGTCACGCAGGAGCCATCGTTTCCGGTAGCGGAACCGGAACGGCGGAGAGCAAGATCGACGCGCTGAACGACGCGGGCGTTCCGGTCGGCGACACGCCCGAGGAAGTCGCGGACAGCATTGAAGACTTCCTGTAAGTCGAACCGATCTCTCGTTTCAGTTTTCGTTTCTGTTGTCGTTTCCGACCGTGGAGAGCCGGCTCGAGAGAATCTGGAATCCACCCCACCAGGGTTCGTCTGCTCGTTCGTTTCCCGCCCGTCTCTACTGTCACTCAACCGAGTAGCACCCAAGAGACACGCCGAGAACCCCGGACTCGATTATCTCCCCGAATCGTACTGTCTCGCCAGCGTGAGCATACCCTCCAACCTGGCTGGAGTCTCGCGCAGATGGACGACCTCGTCGTTCATTTTGACCACCCCAGAATCGGCTAATCGCGGGAGGTGAACGTGTGCGAGTGCCGTCGTGACCATCCCGTGTGACGCTTCGGTCACGTCTACCTCGTCCGATTCGTTGGTCACGACCTCGACCAGTGCATCGAGATTCGCACGTCCGTCGAACGTTTCGATGAGATGATAGAGAGCGAGCCGACGGCGGCGGTTCGCAAGCACTGCGAACATTTCGTCAAGCGATTTTTCGTTCTCGGTCACACGTATACATAGTCGTTCTCGAAGCGTATGCGCGGTGTTTTACCAATCAAATCTTTATATACTCTCGTCTTCAAGCGAGCTTCGGATCAGTGCTGCAGTCCCTCGGCGCAAGCGAACCGACAACGCTTGCGAGCTGATGTTGAACTCGTCTGCTAAGTCGTCCAGTGTCGACTGGCGCGGTACCTCGAAGTATCCCGCATCTAATGCACGGCGCAGGGTGTTACGCTGGAGTGACGTCAGCTCCGTCCCCCCACCGAAGTCGTCGGTGGGGCTGTACAGCGCATCGACGGTGATGTCGCCCCCTCGATTCCGCCACCAATCGACGAACTTCGCGAACGAATCACGATCGGGAAACCGGAATCGAACCTCCCAGCCACTGTGTGAGCCGACGGATTTCAACAGTACCGCATCGAGTTCGACCCACACCGGGTGCGCCGACATTTTCGAAATATCGTCGGCGTAGGTGACTCGATAGAGGAACCGGTCTTCGTCCTCCGCGAGGCGTTCGAACGTTGAGATCGACGGGTCGTCTTCCATCCTCGACTCGAATCGGTCGTGGTCGTCGCCACTCGCCCAGAAGACCAACTGGATGGTATCACCGTTTCCTGCAGTTCGCTCGCGCTCGACTTCGACTTTCATGTCAGGAACCGCGGCAAGCGTCGTTTCGAGAAGCGGGGTTTGGAGGGTGAGTTCCGCGATTATCACGGGAGGGTGTTCGTATCCGATTGGTAAAACGTTCACGCCGTTCGGAAAATCGAGTTTTTAAAATATCCTTACACTTCTCCCCTTTATTGCTATAATGGGACAAATGTTCATCCGGTATGTGTTTGTGTTCTAGACAAGTTCTGGTGTTACGTTGAACATACGACAGTGGTTGTCACTCGTCGAGTCATTCGCCACAGAATGAATGGGGCGGGGCAGATTCGAACCACGCCAAGACGGTTCTGCTCACTTGGAGAGAGACAAGCTCTCCCCTGCTCTCGTTCGCTCCTTCGTCACTCACGAGAACTCCGCTTCGCTCCGTTCCGCGGACTGCGTCTTGTCTCATTCGAACTGCCCCTCCGGACGATTTTTCGCTCACCGAGGAGCGAGCGACACGAATGCGTCGCTCGCTGAGTGGTTCGCGGAAAAATCATGGGTCGGGGCAGATTCGAACTGCCGATCTGCTCCGTGTGAAGGAGCTGTCATAACCGGACTAGACTACCGACCCTTACAATCTTCCGTTTCCCTGCCCGAGACTTAAGACTTGCTTTCGACAGCGGGCGGCCACTACGACCAAGCCCCTCCACTGCAGACCCCCGACCGTGACAGACTGGAACGTCGTCGATGTGTCCGAAACCGATCCCGCCGTCGTGGATGGCGAGAAACCGCTGAATCGGGTGCTCGACTCACACGCGGGTGCGCGGACGAAGTTCATACTTCCGCCGGGGCGCTACCATCTCGACGGGCGATTCGAACACAACGACTGCGATGCCATCGCCATCGTGGGCGACCCACACGCCACGCTGGTCGTGACCGACCCCGACCAGCAGTACTGCCTCGACGTCGGCGGTGGATGGGGCGCGAAACCGGAGTCATCCGCCGATTCGGTCGAGGTCCGCGACCTCACCTTCGACATGACTGCCGAGGCCGTGGGCGCGCAAGCGGTCTCCGCGCGAGCCGCCCACGCTCTCCGAATCGAAAACGTGACGGTCGAAGGGGAGTGCGCTGCGGCGGACAAGAAGGCCCTCGGAGCCATCTACGCGGCAGTCACCCACCCCGATGGGTCGGGTCTCGTGAACGTCTCGCTACCGGACGGCTGTGCGTTTCGTCCCGACACGTATCCCGACCGGTCGCCCGTCGAATCGCAAACCAGTCACCCTATCGGCATCAGCGTCACCGACGACCACCGAGGTGAGTTGCGATTCCGCGACTGCCACGTCGAAGGGTGGGTCAACAACGGCGGCTATCTCGCAGGTGGTGAGGGGCCGTGCATCGTGGACGGCGGTCGCTGGAAGGACAACGGGAATGCGAACCTCCGACTCGGAGATGGCGACGTAGCTCACGACGTGGAGATCGGGGTGGACGAGACGACGTACACTGGGTGTGGCCTCTGGTTGCAGGCGGGCGACGTGCGCGTCTCCGGCGGCGAGATCTCGCTGTCGAACTGTGACAACGATGGCCTACGCGTGTCGAGTCGGTCGGCAGACATCCGTGACCTGCGGATCGACTGTGCCTCGTCGGCACGAGCCATCAAAGTCAACGAAGGTTCGAATGGGGGCGAAGGGGACGGGTCGGGCGCGGTGCTGCTGGAGCAAGTCGACCTCAGAGACCGTGGCGACGGGTCGAAACACGGCTACTGTGGGGAACTCTGGCGCGAGGGGACGACGCTTCGAGATTGCACGCTGACCTTCGAATCGGGTGCGAACGACCGAAGCGGCATCAACGTAGTCGGGCCGAACGTCGTCTTCGACGGTGTGACCGCGACTCACGAAGCCGACGACCGAACGACGGTGCTGGTCAAGGCCGACTACGCCGAGTTCCGGAATTCGACGTTCCGTGGCCGTGTCGATGTGGATCGGAAAAATGCGGCGTCGCCGAGGTTCGAGAACTGCGAGTTCACGGAGTGCGACTGCGTCGGCTTCGAGTGTTAGCTCATCCGGATGCGCTTTCGCGCGTCTCGCATCGCATCACGGGAACGTCGCTTGGCCTTCCGCTCCGCCTCGCGGAGGTTCGTTCGCATCTTCTCACGTCGAGACGGTTCGGGTTCTTCCTCGTCGCCCCTCCACTCGCGGACTCGTCGCTCGACCGGTTCCAGTTCGGTTCGGATACCACGACCGAAATGCCCGCCAGCACGCCGGAGATAGTACCACCCATCTTTGAAGTGTTTGTTCATTATTTCTCACCCAATTGTGTCCTTACGTTAGGGACAAATATAATCGTTGCGTCAGAATACACGACAGGTTATCGGTTCAAAAACGGTTTTACCGAGGGCAAAGAAAGCACGAGTATGTTCACGCGGCTTTCGATTCCGACGCCGTTCCAAATCGGTCCAGTGAACGCCTACCTCGCGGGGCGGACGCTGGTCGACCCAGGACCGGGAAGCGAAGAGGCATGGACCGTGTTGCTAGAGGAATTAGAACGACGCGAACTCACGCCGAACGATATCGAACAGGTGCTCGTCACTCATCCCCACCCGGATCACTTCGGGTTGGCGGCACGACTTCAGGAGGACGGTGCGCGCATCGTCGCCAGCCCCGAAACGGCGACGATCATCCGTGATTTTGCACAGCGATTGGCGTACGAACAGGACTTCTTCGCCGATTTCTTCGATCGGTGTGGGATGGCACAGACCACCGCCGAGACGGTAACCGACCTGCCGGAAGCCTATCTCTCTGTCTCTCCCGGCGTCGAAACCGACCTCGAACTCGAAGATGCCGAATCTGTCGAAGTCGAAGATACCGACGTGACTGGAGAATCAGTGCAGGGTCACGCTCCCGGCGAGACCATCTTCACCTTCGAAGCCGAGGGCGAATCGCAGGCTATCGTCGGCGACCACGTTCTCCCCGATATCACGCCGAATCCACTCCTCCAGCCACCGGTCGAAGCTGGTGACAGACGTCCGCGCATTCTCCCAGCGTACAATCGGTCGCTCGAACGCCTCCGTGACCGGGAGTTCGACCACTTCCTTCCCGGCCACCGCGACGAGATCACGTCTCCATCCACACGGATCGACGAGATACTCGCAGCCCACGAAGAGCGCACCGAGAACGTTCGTCGCATCGTGGACGGCCCGACGACACCGTTCGACGTGATGACCGAACTGTTCGACGACCTGCCCGCGACCGAGTACTTCCCAGCGATGAGTGAAGCGGTCGGTCACCTCGACGTCCTCGAAGAACGAGGCGAGGTCGAACGACACGAACGAGGCGGCGTCCTCGTGTACGAGGAGGTGACAGCGTGAACGATCTTCAGCCAGTCATCCTCGGCGACGAACCGGCAGACCTCGTGATTCGAAACGGTCGTGTTCTCCTCCCCGAACCCTGTGAGTTTCAGGCGCGCGACGTGGTGATAAAGAACAACCGCGTCGCGGCGCTCCCGGAAGATGCGACGGACGCCATCGGTGATGACACCGAAGTCATCAACGCGAGCGACAGGGTCGTCGTTCCGGGATTCATCGACGCCCACACCCACATCGACCTCCACCAGACGTTCGAGAACGCGTATCACTACGCCCTCGAAGGCGGAACGACGACCGTCGTCACCGAAGTGACCGGATTCGGCCCGGCCTTCGGTGCGGAGGGTGTCGAAGAGTTGCTCGCGGCAACGTCGTACCTCCCGATTCGAGTGTACGCTACCGTCCCGCCACAGCCACTCGTCGATACCTTCGAACCAGCACGCGGTGACGCCGACTCGCTCACCGAGTTCCTCGGCGACCCGCGGATCGTCGGCGTCGGTGAA
The DNA here is from genome assembly GCF_054177585.1 of Haladaptatus rarus. Classification (NCBI taxonomy): domain Archaea; kingdom Methanobacteriati; phylum Methanobacteriota; class Halobacteria; order Halobacteriales; family Haladaptataceae; genus Haladaptatus; species Haladaptatus rarus. Next base: position 235,138 of record NZ_JBPEHG010000001.1, read on the forward strand.
ACCGACTGGATCCACGCGGTCGGACGCGACACGAACGCGGAGGTACTGTACGACCGTGCGAAACACGAGAGGAAGACCGTCTCCGGTCACGGTGCGGGCTGTTCCGGTGAGAAACTCCAGGCGTTCGCGTCCATCGTCGACGACGACCACGAATCGATCACGGGCGAAGACATCATCGAGCGCGTCGAGAACGGTATCCACGCCATCGGTCGATACGGTTCGATCCGAGACGACATGGCCGCAGTCGGCGACGCATACGACGAGATCGGTGCGTCGGAGATATCGCTCTCGACCGACGGCATGTGGCCACGCCAACTCATCCGAGAGGGCTACATGGACGTGGTCGTCCGCCGAGCGATCGAGGAAGGTGTCGCCCCTGCCGACGCGATCCGGATGGTGACGCTCAACCCCGCACGACACTTCGACCTGCCGAACCTCGGCTCGCTCGCGCCCGGTAACATCGCCGACGTGTTGCTCATCGACGACCTGGAGACGGTCAACGTCACGACGGTCATCAGCGGTGGCGAGATCGTCTACAACAACCACGAAACCAAAGTCGCGCCGCGTTCGTACGAGTACCCCGAGCACTTCTACAACAGTGTGAACGTCAGCACCGACCCGGCGGAGTTCAGTGTGCTCGCGACCGACGGGCCAGTTCGGGCACTCGAACACCGTGGCGGACTGCTGTCCGGGGAGACGCTGGTGGAACCGCCGGTCGAAGACGGCGAGTTCGTCGCCGCGCCGGAGGAAGGGCTGTTGAAGGTCACGCTGCTCGACCGACACCCGGACGGAGACGGCACCGGCTTCACTGGATTCCTGACCGGCTACGGCGCGCTCGAAGGTGCAGTGGCGACCAGCCTCGTCTGGGAGACCCCCGGTGTGTTGGCAGCAGGGAGCGGCGACGACATCCGTCGCGCCGTCGCACACGTCAACGAGATGGGCGGTGGCTGGGCCGTCGTCAGGGACGGTGACGTGGTCGCCGAACTCCCGACACGAGTCGCTGGCGTCTGTTCGGATCTCGAAGTCGAAGAGACGGCGAAACTCTACGATGCCATCGAGAACGCGCTCCGCAGTCTCGGTGCCGAATCCGACCGACCGATGCTGGCACTCCAGACGCTCACGTTCCCCGGTGTGCCATCGCTCAAGCTATCCTTCTCGGGCTATGCCGACATCTTCGCACGCGAGATCGTCGGGCTGGAAGCGAACTAGCTTCGGTCGTCCCCGCCGTGCTCTCGGATCGTTCGAATCTGCTCGTAGGGGAAGAAGTTTCGACCGCCCGTCCGTGACAGCCAGACTCCCGTATCGTAGAACTCCAGTTCGTGCCCTTCGACCGGCGAGACGATGTTCTGTTCACCAGCCCGTTTCCCACTCGGGACGAGGTACACGTCGTACACGTTCTCAGGCATGGCGACCTGAATACACCGAGTTCGAGTAAAAGTGTGCTGGCCTCAGTCCGGATTCCGTACCGTGACCGTCCCTTCGCGTTCGACCACTACTTCGTACCCATCGTGCTGGAATCGGACACGGATGGGAACGCTCTCGGGAGAGCTACGGTCGAACAGGTCGTCCAGCGCGTCGGGGTCGATGCTCTCGTAGAGTGGCGGTATCTCGGTCGGGTCGGTGCCGGACACCTCGCTGATGGTTTCGATCACCGTCTCTGCAACCGGTTCGTAGCTGGTAGTCGTCTCCTGAAGGGCCGCGCCACCAGCGGGGTAATGCATCGTATGGAAGTCACTCGTATCCTGATTCATCGTTTACACCTCACCGACTTCCAACCTGATTGCGGTTGGTCACCGACATATATTGAGCAATCGACGACGACGAATGGATTCCTTCGGGTTTATCAGTTCGTCCCTTTATTATCCCCCGCGTTTCTCGGAGAATAGGATCTCTTCGAGCACCTGTTCTAACCCTCGTCGGAGGCGGCCTGACGTGGCCTGTGGAGAGATCTCGAGGAGTTCTGCCAGCTCCGAGAGCGACGTTTGACGAGGAACCTGGAAGTATCCCAGTTCGAACGCCGTGACGAGTGCTTCGCGCTGCTCATCGGTCAATCCATGTTGTTTCGACGGGAGTTCGGAGAGTGAGTAGATCCGACGGACTTCGTAGGAGATCTCCCTGTCGTCACAGGCCTCCCTGAATTGGGTCGTGGTTTCGTGATCGGGAAATCTGACCTGAAACGACCAACCGGCGGCACTCCCCTCGGCGTCGAGGAGCGTCGCACCCTGCTCGGTCAGTATCTTGTGTACTCCGTGTCGGGTCGGCCAGACCACTCGACAGAGGGCCCTGTTGCCCGTTTCGTCTACGATCTCGATGGATGCGCCGACCGATTCGTCGGCCACCTCGGTGACGAACGTCGGGTCGTCACCGACGACCCAGAAGAACGGCATCGTCGCTTCGCCGGTCGGAACGATGCATTCGAGTTCGATCCGTACGTCGGAGCGATAGGAGAACAGCTCACCGAGGGCGAACCCATCTGGTGGAAGCCGAAGCTCGACGACGACACTCACGGGAGACGATTGGTGGTGGTACGTGTCAACTGTTTCGGTTAGTCGGTGCGCATGAGACGCTGATAATGCCCATAACTTACGCATACTGCCAGCGTTAGAAACCCCATTCCTACGCTCTCGAACGTCCGAATCCACCTTCAGTTGTCTCTTGGACAAACACGGTTGAATCGATAGACGGCGACGTGGTAGTTTCAGAATATAAATAATTATGTATCATTCATAGCAAAAATGTTTTTATAGGGCGATAGCTCAGCCTCGCGCGAGGTACGAGATGTTCGCACCGTTACGACGCGCGACCCTGTTCGCCCTGTATCAGATGAGTGTCCTGACCGGCATCCTCCTGCTCCCGGTTGCCCTAGTGGCCCGACGCGTAGGAGTGCCGATCCCGATGCATCGCATAGTCCAATCACTAGAGCAAGCGTACGACGAGGCTACGGAACCGAGCGCGTAACACGACCTCTCGTTTTGCGGTACGACACCCCGGAAGGGTTGGTTTTATCAGTGCTGGCGAACTACGTCCGGGTAATGCGTACGCCAATGCACGGTTCCGAATTCTCGCGGAATATGGAGCGCCTCAGTGGCACCGAGACCAGTCCATACGAGCCGGAGATCGGCTCGCTTCCGGAGAGCGAGTTCTCAAAAGACGACCTCCAGAACGTCAACAAGACGGGGACGACCACCATCGGTCTCACGACCGGCGAGGGCGTCGTCATGGCGACGGACATGCGCGCCAGCCTCGGTGGGCGCTTCGTCTCCAACAAGAACGTCCAGAAGGTCGAACAGATTCACCCGAAGGCGGCCCTGACGATGGCCGGATCGGTCGGCGGTGCCCAGTCGTTCATCCGAACGATGCGCATCGAATCCAATCTCTACGAATCTCGCCGCGGCGAGCAGATGAGCATGCAGGCGCTCTCGACGCTCGCGGGCAACATGCTCCGTGGCGGCCCGTTCTTCATGGTTTCGCCCATCCTCGGCGGTATCGACGAGGAAGGTTCCCACATCTACAGCCTCGACCCTGCCGGTGGCGTCATGTCCGACGATTACACCGTCACGGGAAGCGGGATGCAACTCGCCTACGGTGTCCTCGAACAGGACTACGAAGAAGGGCTCTCGAACGAGGAGGCGAAGACCATCGCGGCCCGCGGTATCAAAAGCGCCGTCGAGCGCGACACGGGCAGCGGAAACGGTGTCTTCCTCGCCGAGATCACCGACGAAGGTGTGGAGATCACCGGACACAAGGACTTCGACGAAGTCCTCTAGGTCCAGTCCGCGAAACTCCCTTCCAGTAACGTCTCTTTCTGGCGGTCGATGTACGTGCGCTGCATGCCAGCGATAGCGTCCTCGAACGACGCGCCGTCGGCCAACCGGTCGCGTACCTCGCGTTTCTTCCACCCGGCGGGCGTCACGCCGTGACGGGCGCGCTGACGAAGCGGCCAGAGATACTTCGCGGCCTCCTGGTCGGACAGCCCTCGGGCCTGAAGACCATCTTTCGCGTGGGCGAAGAGGTCGGCAAAGATGTCGCTAGAGTCGGTCGTCTCCTCGCCGCTGTTCGTGATCCAGTACAGGTCGGCGTCGAGACCGTCGCGCATGGCGGCGTAGAAGTTGTCGCGCGCGACGACCCAGTCGAGATGGCGAACCGGATGCTCTCTGCGGAACGTACTCTCCAGTAAGCCCGCGAAGGCCGCCTGGAACGCGATGGAGTCCCGCACCGTCGGTTGGGCCGCGATAGGTCGAAACTCGAGTCGTGCGTTGGCGGCAGAGCGCGTCGGCCCGCCGAAGACCGGACGAACCCACCGCCAGTAGGTTCCGTGCTTCAGTCGGAAGTGGGCGAACTCGTCGTCGAAGCGCGCCGACCGTGATACCGGCATCGGAACCATTGTGCGGTCTGCCGCGATGTTGTCGATGGTCTCTTCGACCGATTCGACGTCTTCGGGGAATCGCACCTTGCCGGGATTGTTCGCGTTCAGGACGGACTCGAAGACGTCGATTCGGTTCTCCATCCACGCCTCGTCGACGATCTCTTCGGGTGGCGCGTCGTCGTACAGGTCTGCCGGGAAGAACGGCGAGTTCACACCCAGCGCCAGCAGTGGTGCCGCGATCCTGTTTGCGTATCTGAAGTAGGTCGGAAGGTCGCGGGCGTGTGGCACCTGATAGTGGGGCTGGATGGACGTGATGAGACTCTCCGGCATCACCGTCTCCGCCGAGAGCGAGACGTGTGGTGCATCGAGTGTCATCCCCGCCGTATCGTCCGCGTTCGCCATGGCGTGGTAGCGCACGGAGTCGCTCATGTTCGACGCGATTCGAACGCCGCCATCGTCGACGCTGTCGGTGAGATAGCCGTTGGCTGTCTCGCCTTCCGGCGGGATCGTCCAAAGACCATCGCTGACGAGGAGCATCCCCTCTGTGGAGGTTCGATTCTCCGCCGCAGACAGACGAGCTTTCACCTCGGCCTCCTGTGCGGCCAGTCCGTACTCGTTCAGCGGTTGCGGGCTGGTAGACATCTCGGCGTTGTGCAGGCCCAGTTCCTTCTCGAATCCGATGAGTTCGAGCAGTCGGCGAGGAACGCGAGCGAGGGCTTTCGTCTCGGCATCGACGGCGTAGAACTCGTACTCGAAGCCGATGATGGCTTGCGGATTGTCGAACGTTCCATCGGCGATCTCGCGCTTGATGACCGCTGCATCCTCCTCGACACGAGTTTGAAACTCACCGCTATCGACGGTGAGTACGTCCTGTACCTGCGACACGAGGTCGTCGGTCATTGGCAGGGGATGGGCGGGCCAGACGCTTCAATCCACGGGCTTCGTGGCCGTCGTTTTCGTCGCTTCTCCGTGTCGTCGCTCCGTCGCGATGACTGTCTTTGCCACCGATTCGCGGAACGTGACGACGAGTTCGTACGCATCTGCGCTCATGTCGGCCGTACAGCCGACCGGAAGAAACGGAATATCGCGCAAAAGACCGTCATTCTCTCCCGCCTTAACAACAACGCCGAGCGTTTCGTTCGACCGGTCGTACGAAACCGTGGCGAGCTTCGCCTTATTACACGACCCGGAACCGACCCAGAGCGCGCCCGAGACGACGATCTGATTCGAATCTGGCCGAAATCGAACGTTCGGGGGTGCTTCTACGTCCGCCGAACCGTCGGTAACACCGACGGTAAATTCAATGTCGCTGACGTACTCGTCTGTCCACTTTCCGCTAACCGACTGGCCGAGACAACCGCTGCTCACGAGAAATCCGGCAGCAGTGAGTAGTTCGCGGCGGCGCACACCTTCTCTTTCGTCCTTCGTTCACAAAAATTGTCGGTAAAGTAAAACGAGTGTTTCAGCCATCCAGTCCGGTAATTATCGACCGTTCGATTTATCCCCGCCCGTCGAAAACCGCCGGTAATGGAGTTCGCGGAGTTCGCCGAGCGTGCTGGTGAGATCGAAGAGCTGAGTGCAGACACCGACATCATCGAGGCCGTCACCGACCTCCTTTCTGCTGCGAACGACGACCTCGAAGTGCTCGCCCGGTTCGTGCAGGGGCGGGTGTTTCCGGCGTGGGACTCGACGACGCTCGATATCGGGCCGAACCTCTGTTACACTGCTATCGCTCGTGCTGCCGGGCAGAACGTCTCGGCGGACGACGTGGAAGACGACCTTGCGAAATTGGGGGATATCGGCGCAGTCGCAGCGAGCTACGATTTCGGCGGTCAGCAGGGACTCGCCGCGTTCGGGTCGGGGCAAGACGACCTGACCGTCGAAACGGTTGCAGACGAACTCGAAACGCTGGCACACACCGAGGGGTCGGGGAGTCAGGACACGAAGATAGACATCCTCTTCGGGCTGTTCAACCGGACGAGTTCGCAGGAAGCGCGCTATCTCGCCCGACTCGTCCTCTCGGAGATGCGGATCGGGGTCGGCGAAGGGACGGTTCGAGACGCGATCGTAGGGGCTTTCGACGTGTCTATCGAGTCCGTCGAGCGCGCATTGCAGGTGTCGAACGATTACGGCAGGGTCGCCCGAGTCGCCCGCGACGAGGGCGAAACCACACTCGACGCGATGGAACTCGAGGTCGGCAGGCCCGTGCAGGCGATGCTCGCGCAGGCGGGCACGGTCACGGACGCGCTGGACGACTGGGAGCACGCGGGTGTCGAGTGGAAATACGACGGTGCTCGAACGCAGATCCACTACGATGGTGAAGCAGTCCGAATCTTCTCGCGGAACATGGAGGAGGTAACGGACGCACTCCCCGAGATCGTCGAGTACGTCCACGAGAACCTCTCGGTTCCGTCGATCGTCGACGGCGAAGTCGTGGCGATGGAAGGTGGCGAGCCACTCCCGTTTCAGGAGGTTCTCCGGCGCTTCCGCAGGAAGCACGACGTGGCTCGCGCCCGCGAAGAAGTCAGCGTCGAACTCCGGGCGTTCGACTGCCTGCACGCAGATGGCGAGGACTTGCTTTCTGCCCCACTTACCGAGCGTCACGACAGATTACAGGACGTGCTTTCCGGGGGTGTCTCCGCACTCACCGTCACCGACGACACAGAGGAGATCACCGCCATCGAAGCGAACGCGCTGGAGGCGGGTCACGAGGGAATCATGCTGAAGAATCCCGACTCGACCTACTCACCGGGCCGTCGAGGGAAGAACTGGCTCAAACGAAAACCCGACGTGGAGACCGTCGATCTCGTGGTGACCGGCGCGGAGTGGGGCGAAGGACGGCGTGCGAGTTTCCTCGGTACCTTCCTGCTGTCGGCCAGGACCGGGGAGGGGTTCGAGACCATCGGGAAGGTCGCTACCGGCATCACGGACGATGAACTGGCGGAACTGACCGAACTGCTCGAACCACACATCGCCACGCAGGACGGCCAAGTCGTCGATATCACGCCGAATGTCGTCTTCGAAGTTGGCTACGAGGAGATTCAACGGTCGCCGACCTATTCGTCCGGCTACGCCCTGCGCTTCCCGCGCTTTCTCGGAGTCAGGGACGACAAGACCCCGGAGGACGCGGATTCGCTAGAACGAGTGGAACGACTCGCAGATTTACAGTAGAGACGGTTTTTCTTTGCGTACGGTTTGAACGACGCGAATCCTCATTACCCACCCCGGCACGTGTGCCAGCAGGCCCGAGGCCGGCGGTCTCCCGGGGGGCCTGCTGGGTTCGCGCGAGGTCTTCGTGAACGAAGTGAGCGAATGGCTCGTCAGAGCGTGCTCTGACGGTGGATGACCGAAACGACCGAAAGGAGTTACGGGAATCGGCTGGGGAGGTTCGTGGCTGTGGCGGTGCGGTGGCAGTACGATCAGAGTCGGGAGTAGCGAGCAGCATTTGAGAAACTCCCGAGACAGAATATGGTAGGTATTCGTCACCACTCTCCCAGCAAGCGAGACGCGAAAATGAATACATCCCTGTACGAACGGCCCTGAATTATATTACGAAGCATCGCGAAGATTCAGCCATGCCGATCAGCGATGCCGAGTGGGAAGACGGCCAGATCAGCGAGAGCCACGAGAGTCCGGGAACGACGCCAGTAGGCGAGTACGACACCGAGAAGGATCTCGTCGTCGCGTTTCTCGACGAAAACGCCGAAAACGCATATACGAAGTGGGAGATCGTTCGTGGCGTCGATTTCGACAGTAGCGACGATCCCTCCCAGATTCGTGATATATCGAAGCGCCCGAATCCACTCAGAGAGGCCGCAGAGGAACTTACCGATGCGGCGGGGGACGTCGTCGCGAGTGGCATGGTCGTAGACGATATCAACGACGCACTGGACGAGTTGGTCGCCGAGGGTACCGTCGAAACCAAGGAGATCGAATCCGATGGGGAGTCGAACACGTACTATCGGCTCGTCACGTCCGAAACGTAGATCGTTTCGACGCAGCCGCCACCCGACACGTTCACCCCAACCCTTATAGGCGAAAACGAGACTACCGACGTGTATGACGGTTCGACACGGCGGCCTGACGGTAGAGTGGTTCGGCTACGCGACTGTCCGACTCGAAACCGAAGCCGGGTTCGTCGCGTACATCGACCCCGGACGCTACGGCGTTCTCACTGGCGAGTGGCAACCCGACAGCCCGGACGCGGCTCACCCGAAACCGGTCGATCACCACGCGAAGGACGGTGACGCCGTCTTCGTCACGCACGACCACCACTACGATTCCGACGCGATCGAGCGTGTCGCGTCGGACGACGCCACCGTGGTCGTCTACGAAAGCGTGAACGCCGGCGAAATCGACCGGAACGTGATCGCAGTGGAGAACTTGCCCTTCGATGTCCAGCGAATCGGGGAGGAGGACCACCGCACGGTCGGCGACTGTGAGGTCTGGTCCCTCCCGGCCTATAACGAATCAGACGGGCCACACACCCGAGCAAACGGCGAGCCGTTCCATCCGAAAGGCTTCGGCGTCGGCTATCTGCTCTCACTCGGGGGGGAGCGAGTCTTCTGGCCCGGCGACTCCGACGTACTAGAGGGTCATTCGGAGCTCGACGTGTCGCTCTTTCTCCCACCCATCGGCGGGAGTTTCACGATGGACAGGCGCGAGGCGGCGGAACTCGCAGCGGCGCTCCAGCCGGAACTCGTTATGCCGATTCACTACGATACGTTCGCCGCGCTGGAAACCGATTCGGGCGCATTCGCGGTGGACGTGGCGAAGCGTGGTGTGCCGGTGGTGTTAGACGAGCAGTAAAGCCGCCCATCGTTTGTTCATCGTCCACGGCAAGGCTCTCAATCGGAGAGACCGCCGTGAAGCGCGTCTGCTACCGTGGCGATACCGAGGACGACCGCCGTAGCACCAGCGAAGAAGGTCAGTTCAGGATCCGCTATCTGAACCGAGTAGTTCGTGAGTGCCCAGATCACCGCGAAAATCACTGCGCCGATTCCAGCCAGTTGCAGGTCGACCCAATTTCCTACACCCATAGACGAGAGAACGGCTGCGACATACTAATCGTTGGAGGAACTGATAGCTGGATAGACTGTACTGACGAGCATTTCGACGCCAGACGAGTTTCTACCCAAAATTCGGAGTTCTGGCTGCGCGCTACAGGATGCCCATCTCGCTGAGGCGGTCGGGGAGGTAGGTGTCCGTCACGAAGTCGAGACCGTGCGAGGCGAGCGCCTGCTGTTCGGACTTCTTCTCGATGTCGAGTTGGAGTTCGATCTGCTCTCGCCAGTAGTCGGTCTGGTAGCGTGGGTCTTCGAGTTCGCTTTCGAGCGCGTTCCTGTCCGAGTCGGAGAGGGGGTCTGTCGGCAGGTCGTACTCGACGATATCCTCCGGCTGGATGCCGATGAACTGCGCGTCGGGGGTGGCGAGATAGTCGCTCAGGTGCGCGCTCTTGATGGAACCATAGGCGACCGACCCGTAGATGCGATAGCTCCACGGGTCACCGTCAGTGAACACGGTGACTGGCAGGTCGAGTTCCTCGTGGAGCCGTCGGGTGATGCGCCTGGTCGCACGCGCCGGCTGGCCCTTCAGGTGGACGATGATGGCGTTGTAGTCGTCATCGAAGCCGTTCTCGACGAGCCGGTCGCGCATACCACCGGTCTCCACGCACAGGATGAAATCCGCATCGTGGTCGAGGAATTCGATGGTGTCCGGGTTGTTCGGAATCTGGTAGCCACCCTCTCCCACGTCCTCCTGACAGTGGATGTCCCGTTCTCCTCGTCGGGTCTGTTCCCGGAGGTGAAGCGGCCCCATGATGGTCGCACCGGACTCCTCTGGGCGCATGTGGAAGTCCTCACGGGTCACGTCAGAGACGATCTCCAGGTCTTCGATGAGCTGGTTCGACTCGTCCTGGTCGGAGAACTGCGCTTCGTTCGAGTCCCACGACTCCGAGAGGTAGTACAACTCACGAAGAGTCGACGAGCGGTCTTGTTCGAGTTGGTTCGAGAGGAATTCGATGGTGTAGACCGCCTTCAGGAGTTTTCTCGCCCCTCGAACGCTGTTCGCACTGCGCGTGCTCATCCGGTCGCCGTACACCCAGACGCGCTCGTCTTCGTCGTACTCGATATTGCTCTTCGTCCGGGTCGGGATCGACATCCGGGGGATCTGGCCCCCTGCGAACTGGTCGTAGAACTCTGCTGCAAGGTCGATGAGTTTCTGCTGGGCTTCGGCGTCGTTATCTGCACTCATGTGTTGTTGGTCAGTCGTTCGTCTTCGATTCCTTCGACTTTCACTCGACCGAGCGATACCTCCTCGGCGATATTGTATTCGAGCACCGCTTCGTCACCGCTCTCGACGGTCGGTTCCCACGTCACGAACCACTCGTCGTCCATCTCGACCGCAGTCGCACCGTCCGAGAGATTCTCGGGTCTGGTCGCCACGATGTCGGTCAGTTTCGGTGACTCGTTCGTCGAGCCGTGATTCTCGACGACGAGGCTGACGGTGCCGTCCTCGACTTCGCGCTCGACGAGTACGTTGTTCATGATACGAGCCAGCGAGTCGCCGATATCGAGTTCGCCCCGACCGGTCACCTCCGAGAGTTTCTCGGCCATCTCGGGGAGGATGGTGGCGATGACGCTCTGTTTCTTCTGACGTTTCTTGAGCGATTGGCGCTTGTTCAGATAGGATTTGAGTTCGCGTGCCGCCTCGCGGATGGCCAACTCGATCTCGTCTTCGATGGCAGGAACGTTGGCGATAGCGTCCTTCGACTCGCTCGTGAATGGGACGTTCGTGGACGCGACGTGTACCATGAGGACGACCGGTCCGTTCGGAATTCCGCGCCCGCCGGGCTGGTCGAGATTGTAGTTTCTCCAGCCGATGGATTTGATCACGTCGGTCGTCGCACAGGCTCCGCGCTGGTAGACGAGGGGAACCCTGTTGGCGAAACGTAGCACTTCCGCAGACCCTTCTGCTCCCAGATCGCCACCGTAGGCGATTCCGGCTTCGACGATGAAGGGGTCGCCGCCGTGAACGTCTGCGTCGCGGGTCGCCGCCGCGTAGAAGTCGGCGTCGTACTCCTTGCGAAGACCGGCTTCGACGAGGTCGGCGGTGATGGGCGAGAGACAGTTCGTCGGGGGTGCGATGATGTCCGTCACCGTCATCGCGTCGAGCAGTTCGCTTGCGGTATCACGGTCGTTCGCGATCTCCCGAACCTTCGGAACGTCGTCTGGAACGGTCACCATCGATCTCCAGACAGTTTCGGCGATGTTCTCGCGGGCCGTCTCGCCGACGGTCGCATCCTCGCGCTCCTCGGTCATGTCCGAAGCGCGCTCGACGTACGCTTTCAGCCGTTTCTCCGTCGCGCGGTCTGGGCCGTCTTCGCCGTCGAACTTCGCGGCGATCCGCTCGGCGATCGCACGAACCGTCTCGTCGTCCTTTCGAGTGCTCGTCGCCTCGTCCACGAGTTCGTAGAGGTCGGCTGCCCGGTCGTCGGTGATGGCGTCCCACGCGGCATCGAGTGCGTTCTCCTGAACGGTGTCACCGAATGAGGTGCCGAACTCGTCTTCGATCTCGTCGGCGGTGACCGCGATGACCGCACGCACTTGATGATGCGAGATTCGCTCGCTTTCGCCGATCTTTGCGGTGACGCGCTCGGCGAACGCGGCGGTCGCGTCCGCACCCTTGTTCGCGACTGCTTCCTCGACGGCTGCCCCGATATCGGCTTCTTCGTGGGAGCGGGGCGGTCGCCACGCGGCTTCGCGCCCGAAGTGGCGGTCGCGGAAGTTCTCGATGACGTTCTCCGCCGTCTTCTTCCCGACGCGGGTGAACTCGGTCTGAAGGAAACCCGAGATACTGTGCGAGTCGGTTCCCGAGAGCATCTTCAGTAGCGTTCCCAGTTCCACCCCGTGTGGATGCGGGCGGATCTCATCGGTTTCGGCGGGGAGTTCGGCACCCTCCGCGCGCTCGAAGACGAGTTCCTCGCCGTCTTCCATCCCCGGCTCTTCGAAGACGAGCTTCGCGTGGGGGTTGACGACTGCGGTGTGTTTGATGTATCGGAGGAGCTGCTGGCGTGCGCGCATGTTCGCCTCCATCTCCAGTTCGATGCGCGTGCCGTGCGTGCCGACGAGTTCTCGACCGACTGGCGGGGTGTCGGATTCCGTCTGGATCTCCGGTTCGTTCTCGTCGGTGTTGATGATGAGTTCGAAGTACTGTTGGTCGGAGGAGCCTTTCGGTCGGCTCGTGATCTTCGCGGGTTTCCCGCTGGTCAACTGCGAGTAGAGCACGGCAGCTGAGATACCGATACCCTGCTGACCACGGGACTGCTCGCGCTTGTGGAATCGCGACCCGTAGAGTAGTTTCCCGAACACTTTCGGTATCTGTTCGCGGGTGATGCCCGGCCCCTCGTCCTCGACGATGAGTCGGTAGTAATCGCCGTTCTCCTCGATCTTGACGCGAACGAACGGCTTCAACCGGGCTTCCTCGGAGGCGTCCAGGGCGTTGTCGACGGCCTCCTTGACGGCGGTGACCAACCCACGGGCACCGCTGTCGAACCCGAGCATATGCTTGTTCTTCTCGAAAAACTCGGCGATGGAGATCTGTCGCTGGCTTTCCGCCAGTTCTTCGGCGATCCCCTCGTCACCGAGTGTAGACTGCATCGAAGGCATTCTTCGCCCGTATTTATCGCCGGGCAGGTTAAAACTGCCCCGGTGGGAGAGTGAAAGTGAAATACGCCGAATCAGGGTCAGAGAGGACCTTATCCGTTAGATTTGGTCATTTTTATTGTTTTTTGATTATTGTTATCGCCTCCGTTCATCTCCATCTCGATCCATATCGAATCCCCTCTTCTCAGCCCGGGATTACTGACACTCATGTCACACGGTTCGTGTTGCCACACAACATTGGAGGGGTATCTTTCCTGTCGCCGTTCGAAATATCTACTGGCAGACAGAATTTCTGCGTGTCATATCCGAACGTGCGAGTTTCACTATCGCGTGAATCGACTGCGCCGGGTGTAACCGAATCTGGTGGTCGAAACGACCGTCGCCCATCGCCATCTTTCTACCTCGGTTGTAATTCGACTGTTCTGTCATATCGACGATTCGTACAGCCTGCTGTCGAGTAATATTTGAGTCTCCTCACGCGCGCGTGCGTGACCTTTATCAGTGGTGGGCGTCTACGATAAATCAGAATTTATGAGCGACGGAAATGAGTATAGCGCCGGGCAGATTCAGGTGCTCGAAGGGCTTCAGGCCGTTCGAAAACGCCCGGCAATGTACATCGGTTCTACTGACACTCGCGGGTTACACCATCTCGTGTTCGAAGTCGTGGACAACTCCATCGACGAGGCACTCGCTGGTTACTGTGACACCATCAACGTGACGATCCACGAGGACGATTCGGTCAGCATCGTGGACGATGGGCGCGGTATCCCCGTGGACACCCACGACGAGTACGACAAACCCGCACTGGAGGTCATCCTCACTGTCCTGCACGCGGGTGGGAAGTTCGACAACAAATCGTATCAAGTCTCTGGGGGCCTCCACGGCGTCGGTATCTCCGTGGTGAACGCACTTTCCAAGCGCCTCGAAGTCCAAGTGAAACGCGACGGTGCTGTCTGGCGACAGACCTTCGAGCGCGGTGAACCGGTCGGCGAGATGGAGCGCGTCCGCGACCTGGATGCCGACGAGGAGAACGGGACGGAGATCCGATTCTGGCCCGACGACGACATCTTCGAGACGAGCGATTTCACCTACTCGACCTTGGAGAACCGCCTCCGAGAACTCGCCTTCCTCAACTCCGGCGTCGAGATCACGCTGGACGACGAACGCGACGAGGAGAAGGGCGATTCGTTCTACTACGAAGGTGGCATCCGCGAGTTCGTCGAGTATCTGAACGAGACGAAGACGTCCCTTCACGACGACATCATCTACTTCGAGGATGAGGCCGAGAATATCCAGGTCGAAGTGGCGATGCAGGCCACCGACGAACTGCAGGGATCGATCCACGCCTTCGCCAACAACATCAACACACGCGAGGGCGGGACACACCTGACCGGATTCAAGACCGCCCTCACGCGTGTCGTCAACGATTACGCCAACGCAAACGACTTGCTCAGCGACATCGACGAGAACCTTCGGGGAGAGGACATCCGTGAAGGGTTGACCGCAGTCATCTCGATCAAACACCCCGACCCGCAGTTCGAAGGACAGACCAAGACGAAACTCGGTAACAGCGAAGTCCGCGGTATCGTCGAGAGCGCGGTTCACGAGGGGCTTTCCGTCTACTTCGAAGAGCATCCGAGCACGGCACAGGCCATAATCCGGAAGGCTGTCGAGGCGGCGAAAGCCCGCAAAGCCGCGAAGAAGGCAGAGGAACTCACCCGCCGGAAGAACGCCCTCGAAACGAGTGCGCTCCCCGGCAAACTGGCGGACTGCCAGACGCGCGACCCGACCGAGTCCGAGCTGTTCGTCGTGGAGGGTGACTCCGCAGGTGGGTCGGCGAAGCAGGCCCGCGACCGCAAGTTCCAGGCCATCCTCCCACTGTTCGGGAAGGTGTTGAACGTCGAGAAACACCGTCTCGACCGCGTGCTCGAAAACGAGAAGATACGCGATTTCATCACCGCTATCGGAACGGGCGTCGGCGAGGAGTTCGACATCGAAGAGGCACGCTACCACAAGATCATCATCATGACCGACGCGGACGTGGACGGCGCGCACATCCGAACGCTCTATCTCACGCTGCTCTACCGGTACATGAAACCGCTGCTGGAAGCAGGCTACGTCTACGCGGCCCAACCACCGCTGTACCGCGTCCGCTATCGCGGCAAGACGTACGACGCGATGACCGAGGAAGAGCGCGACCGCATCATCGAGGAGAAATGCAACGGCAACCCCTCGCAGGTGCAGCGATTCAAGGGTCTCGGCGAGATGAATCCCGAACAGTTGTGGGACACCACGATGAACCCGAAGAATCGTATCCTGAAACAGATCACCATCGAGGACGCCGCCGCCGCGGACAAGATGTTCTCGGTGCTGATGGGTGACGCCGTCGAACCGCGGAAACAGTTCATCCAGGATCACGCGACGGAAGCCGAGTGGGTCGACATATGAGTTCTGAGACACCAGACGTACCCGACGAAGTCGCAGAGCGCGTACAGACTGTCAGGGTCGAGGACGAGATGGAACAGAGCTACATCGACTACGCGATGTCCGTCATCGCGGGTCGCGCACTGCCGGACGTGCGCGACGGGCTGAAACCCGTCCATCGACGCATCCTCTACGCGATGCACCGTTCCGGCGTGACGAGCGGTGCAACCCACCGCAAGTCCTCGAACATCGTCGGGGACACGATGGGTGACTTCCACCCTCACGGCGACCAGTCGATCTACGACGCCCTCGCCCGGATGGCCCAGGAGTTCTCGATGCGCTATCCGCTCATCGACGGGCAGGGGAACTTCGGCAGCGTGGACGGTGATCCACCGGCCGCGATGCGATACACGGAGGCCCGGATGGCACCCATCGCGGAGGAACTGCTGGCCGACATCGAGATGGATACGGTGGATTTCCACTCCAACTACGACGACCGATTGCAGGAGCCGGAAGTCCTCCCTGCCGCAGTGCCGAACCTCCTCGTCAACGGCTCGTCGGGAATCGCGGTCGGGATGTCGACGAACATCCCGCCACACAACCTCGGCGAGGTCATCGACGCCACCGTCGAACTCATCGACAATCCGGATGCGACGGTCGAAGACCTGATGGAGCACGTCAAAGGCCCCGACTTCCCGACCGGAGCGAACATCGTCGGCCGAAACGACATCCATCAGGCGTACAAGACCGGTCGGGGGCGACTCCGGGTTCGAGCAGAGTACGAGGTGGAAGACGATCGCATCGTCATCACCGAACTCCCGTTCCAGACGAACAAGGCGCGACTCATCGAGCGGATCGCCAATCTCGTCAACGACGGAACCATCGACGGTATCCGCGACCTGCGCGACGAGTCCGACCGTGACGGGATTCGCGTCGTCGTCGAACTCAAGCAGAACGCCATCCCGGAGGTGGTCGAGAATCAGTTGCTCGACCACCATCTCGAACGAACCTTCGGCATCATCTCGCTCGCGTTGGTCGATGGCCAGCCGAAAGTGCTGACGCTGAAGGAACTGCTCCAGCACTACCTCGACCACCGCCGAGAGGTCGTCAGACGCCGGAGCGAGTTCGAACTCGGCGAGGCTGAAGAACGAGCACACATCCTCGAAGGCCGACTGCGCGCGCTCGACAACATCGACGACGTGGTCGAACTCATCCGGGGTTCGGACGACCGCGATGGCGCACGGACGGGTCTGCAGGAGACGTTCGACTTCTCCGAGAAGCAGGCTGAACACATCGTTCGGATGCAACTCGGTAGCCTCACCTCGCTCGAATCCACGGAGATCGAATCGGAATACGAGGACGTGACGGCGCGCATCGAGCGCCTCGAAACCATCCTCGGCGACGAGTCGGAACTCTTCGCCGTCATCAAAGACGAACTGCTGGAGATGAAAGACGAGTACGCCGACGACCGCCGGACGAAGATCGTCGAGGACACCTCGGAGGTCACCCGCGAAGACCTCATCGCCGAGGAGGACGTGTTCGTCGTCGTCACCGAGCAGGACTACGTCAAGCGGATGCCCGTCGACCGGTTCGACGCGCAGGGTCGCGGCGGCAAGGGTATCATCGGCGCTGACGTGAAAGAGGGTGATCGGGTCTCGAAGGTGTTCCGCGCGAGCACCCACGATTACCTGCTCTGTTTCACGAATCACGGGCAGGTCTATCGCCTGAAGACCTACGAGATACCGGAGATGTCGCGCACGGCGCGGGGCAAATCCGCCATCAACATCCTCGATCTGGACGAGGGCGAAGACCTCACCGCCGTCATCACGACGGACGAGTTCGCCGAAGACGAGTGTCTGAGCATGGTCACTCGACAGGGCTACGTCAAACGAACCGCCGCGAAAGACTTCGAGAACATCCTCTCGACGGGTATCATCGCGGCGCGACTCGAAGACGGCGACGAACTCGTGGACGTGCAGGTCACCGACGGAACGAAAGACCTCGTCATCGCCACGAAAGACGGCATGACGATCCGGTTCGACGAGACGGAAGCCCGCGAGATGGGTCGCAGTGCACGCGGTGTGCACGGCATCCGACTCGAAGGCGACGACGAAGTCGTCGGGATGATTGCCGCAGATGGTGAGTCGCGTGACCTGCTCACCGTCACCCGCCGGGGCTACGGGAAGCGGACGCCACTCTCGAAGTATCGCTCCCAATCGCGCAACGGGAAGGGTCTCATCGACATCAAGACCGGCGACCGAAACGGGTCGGTCACGTCGGTCAAGAACGTCGACGGCGACGACCACCTCGTCATCATGAGCGAGCGGGGGCAGATCATGCGAATCCGGGCGGCGGATATCTCGGAAGTTGGTCGCAACACGATGGGTGTGACGGTGATGGACGTCGCGATGGACGACCGCGTGGCGAGCGTGGACGTGTTGCCCAACTCGGACGACGAATAACGCCCCGTCTCTTTCGTTTCGTCTTTCGTGCTACTCGGCTCGTTCCTGTGCCCGACGAGCGAAGCGTGCAGCGGTCTTTCGGGGGACGAACCGCGTCGCCTGTGCAAGCAGTCTGTTCTGGACGCCGGGGACGACGACTCGCTCGCCCGACTGCATACCCCCGTATCCCGCCTTTGCGACTGCTGCGGCGTCCATCACACCACCCTGAAACAGCTTCGAATCGGTCATATCGGCGCGGTCGCCGAACCCCGTTTCGGTCGGGCCGGGACAGAGTGCGGTGACGGTGACGCCAGACCCGTCGCACTCCTCTGCGACCGCCTCCGAGAACGAGAGGACGTAGGCTTTGCTGGCGTAGTACACCGCCATCAGTGGGCCGGGCTGGAACGCGGCCGTCGATGCGACGTTCAGCACTCGCCCCGCTCCGCGTTCTACCATCTTCGGCAGGAAGAGTTTCGTGAGATGGGTCAGTGCAGTGACGTTCACCTGGATCATGTCGAGTTCGCGCTGGGCGTCGGTTTCGGTGAAGGGGCCGTACAACCCGAATCCGGCGTTATTGACGAGCACGTTCACCGTGATGTCACGCTCCGCGAGGGCATCTCGTATCTCCTCGGGAGATTCCGGATCGGCGAGGTCTTTGACGACGACGGTCGCCGCGATTCCGTAGTCGTCGGTCAGGTTCTCAGCGAGTTCGACGAGAGCGTCTTCGCTTCGTGCGACGAGTACGAGGTCGTGGCCATCGCTCGCGAGGAGTCGGGCGAGTTGCCGACCGATTCCACTCGATGCACCGGTGACGAGCGCGGTGTTGCTGGTCATTACGTCGGGGACTCCTGCACAGCGCAAGAGCGTTCTGTTTTCGTCGGTTTCGGGAGACGGGGCGCGAGCGACGGAACGCGGTCGCGCCCCCGCGACCGTCGTAAAAGGTCGTGGTTATAGAATCGATTTCCCCAGCGTACTCGCGGCCAGTTCGGTCGCCAGTTCCGCGGTTTCGTTGTGTTCGTCCAGAATCGGATTCACTTCGACGAGTTCGAGCGAGCGCAGGATATCGTCACGTTCGTCGCGCTTGGCCACGGTTTCGAGGGCGGAGTGGGCCTCGCGGTAGGTGACGCCGCCGCGAACCGGCGTCCCGACGCCGGGAGCTTCGTTGGGGTCGAGCCAATCCAGGTCGAGGCTGACGTGGATGCCGTCCACGCCTTCAGTGGCGATGTCGAGAGCCTCTTCGACGACTTCGTTGATGCCGTACTCGTCGATATCCGACATCGTGTAGGCCGTCACATCGCTTTCGCGGATTGCCTCGCGCTCCGTCTCGTCGATGCTCCGTAACCCGACGAGGACGACGTTCTCTTCGCTGAGCCGGGGGGCGTTCGCCCACTCGGTGTCGCGGAAGTCGTCGATGCCGAGCGCCCCGGCGAGTGGCATCCCGTGGACGTTTCCACTCGGAGAGGTCTGCGGGGTGTTGAAGTCGCCGTGCGCGTCGAACCAGATGGCCCCGATGTCGGCGTCACGGGCCGACCCGCGAAGGGTTCCCATGGCGATGGAGTGGTCGCCGCCGAGGACGAGCGGGAAGGCGTCGTCGTCGTGCGCGCCTGCCACCTCCTCAGCGAGGCGGGTGCAGGCGTCTGCCGTCTCGCGGAGGAACTTCGCTTTCCCCTCGGCAGGTTCGTCGGTCTCGGGGTCGCGCTCTTCCGCGCGCGGGACGAGCAAGTCCCCGGTGTCGATGGCGGTTACCCCTGCTGCGGCGAGTTCGTCGGCGAGTCCGGCGTAGCGAATCGCTGACGGTCCCATATCGACCCCACGTCGGTTCGCACCGTAATCGACCGGTGCGCCGATTATCTGAATGGTCTTGACCATACGAGCAAAGAGGAGTCGCAGGGGTTTCAAAACACCCCATTCGTCCGGGTGACGGTCCTTTTAAACGTCCTCTGTTCGCCAGATACCGCACCGCGATTCTCCTACTATATTCGTCGCATTTAAGGAAATCTATTACCAAGATTCCACCAATGTCGAGTATTGAGTTGACGCCGAGTCAGAAAACGATTCTGACGGCACTCGTAAACCTCCACCGGGAGACGGAAGACGCGGTAAAAGGTGAAGATATCGCTGAAGAAGTCGATCGCAATCCCGGTACGATCCGTAACCAGATGCAGAGTCTCAAAGCCCTCCAACTCGTCGAAGGAGTTCCCGGCCCGAAGGGAGGGTACAAACCGACCGCGACCGCATTCGAAGCGCTCGATATCCATCAACTGGACAGCGCCGCGCAGGTGCCGCTGTTCCACAACGGCGAGGAGATAGAGGAATGCAACGTCGAGGAGATCGACCTGACGAGCGTCCATCATCCCGAACTCTGCCGCGCCGAGATCCATCTTCGTGGCTCGGTTCGAGACATCCACGAGGGTGACGATATCACCGTCGGCCCGACGCCGCTCTCGAAACTCGTGGTCGAAGGCGTCGTAGACGGGAAAGACGACACCCGAAACATCGTCATCCTGAAGATCACGGGAATGGAAGCACCCACCGAGGAGTCCGCTCACTGACCCCGTCCACTAACTCCGAACCGTCAGATCGTTCCGTCCTGAACACCCACTTTTCTCCGATCCCGACTCCGTTTCGGAAGGTATTATCGACGGACGCCCCAAGCGTCACTGATGAACCGCCGAACTGCAATCGGCCACGCGACTCGCCTGGTCGCCGTGCTGTGGCTCGTTAGCACTATTTCGGGCCACGCACTGGCACACGGCGGGAGTTTGCGGGGATCGTCGGAGTCGCTCTCGGTTCCAGTCTGGCTGTTCTTGCTCACCGGCGGCGGTGCTGTGAGCGCGTCGTTCCTGCTCGCCAGTTTCGTCACCGACCGGGAATTCATCCGGACGATTCATGACTGGCGGCGCTTCGCCTCACTATCCTCGGATACCCTCGTCACCGCAGTTCGAGTGGGAGGCGTCCTCGCACTCGTCGGATTGGTCGTCGGAGGGCTGCTCGGGCCACCAGTTGCGCGGCGAAACGTCGCCATCCTCGTCGTCTGGGTCGGCTGGTGGGCCGGATACACGGCGACGGTGTACCTCGTCGGAAACACGTGGCCGGTGGTGAATCCATGGCGGACGCTGGCGGATTTCTTCGGGTCGTTTCTTCCCTCGTTCGACGTCGAGTACCCGAAGCGACTGGGTGTGTGGCCAAGCGTCGTCGGTCTGCTGGCGCTGGTGTGGTTGGAAGTCGTCAGCCCGCTCGCCGACGATGCCGGGCTACTGGTCGGCGTGATCGTGGCGTACTCGGTGGTGACGCTCGCGGGTGCGCTGGTGTTCGGCTCCGACCGCTGGTTTTCGACCGTCGATCCGGTCGCCCGCGTGTTCCGATACTACGGGCGGGTCGCTCCCATCCGGCGGACCGAATCGGGATTCGAATTCCAGTTGCCGGGTGCCCGACTGACCAAGACGAAACTGGTGACGGGCCGTGACGAAGTGGCGTTCGTCGTCGCCATCCTCTGGGTGACGACCTACGACGGATTGGTCGTGACCGATCTCTGGGCTGGCATCGCCGGAGTCGGCGTCGATGCCGGACTCCCACCGCGATCCGTCTACCTTCTCGGTCTGCTCGGTGGCTACGCCCTCTTCCTCGGTGTCTACTGGCTGGCGGCGCGGCTCGCCCGCGAGACAGCCGACACGTATCTCACTCCCGCCGAGATCGCCCGCCGGTTCGCACCGTCTCTCCTCCCTATCGCGGCGGGTTACCATCTCGCGCATTACCTGAGCTACTTCCTCTCGCTGTCGCCGACCCTGTTCAGCGCACTGACGAGTCCACTGAATCCACCACAACCGGTCGTGATCATCCTCCCATCGTGGTTCGGTGGGCTGAACATGACGTTCGTCCTGCTCGGCCACCTGCTCGCGGTGTGGGTGGCCCACGCGACCGCGTACGACCTGTTCCCCGGCAGATTGCAGGCCGTTCGAAGCCAGTATCCCCTCATCGTCGTGATGATACTCTACACGATGACGAGCCTGTGGATCGTCTCGCAACCGACCCTCGCCAGTCTTCCCGAGCTATGAACACGGCACCCGAAATGCACGCACCCGAAACCCACGTTCCGACCGACGAATCGGCACACGAGTGTTCGTACTGTGGCAGGCCGTTCCGCCACGAAGAGTACCTCGTACTCCACCGCGGCCTGGAACACGGCGAAGAGTTGGATGACGACGAGGTGGCGACGTTCCGTGACGCCTACGAGTCGGAGAACGAGGAGCTACGACTGTTCCGCCTCAAGGCGCTCGCGCTACTCATCTTGCTGTACTTCGGGTTCCTCTTTACGTACTCTATCGTCACGTGACCGTCGTGTCCGTCACCGACCGACCGATACTTTCGACAGACGATCTGCACGTTCGATAGGATTAGGTTCGTCGCGAGCGTCTCGAATCGTATGCCCTCGATTCGCCCCGCCACCGAAGCCGACGCTGATGCCGTTCTCGACCTGCACACCGCATCTGTCAGGGCGTTCGGTACTGAGTCCTACCACGACGAGCAGGTAGAAGCGTGGGCGTCGAAGTCGGGTGGAAGTGAACCGTTCCTCGAATCGGTACGGGACGAGTCGGCACACGGCGTGGTCGCCGAAGTCGACGACGAACTCGCGGGGTTCGGCCACGTCGATCTCGATACCGAGACGGTGAACGCGGTGTACGTCCACCCCGACCACGCACGGGAAGGCGTCGGTTCGGCGCTCCTCTCCCGTCTCGAAGATCGGGCGAAGGAAGCCGGACTCGAATCGCTCTCTCTGGAGGCGTCGCTGAACGCGGTCGAGTTCTACGAGCAGGCAGGATACGAGCGAGTTGCGACCGTCGAGCACGAGACGACCGGCGGCGTCGAACTGGCGTGCGTCGAGATGACGCGGGAGCTGTAACTTCGTCGAACCCACGTTTCAGTGTCAGGACGGCTTTCCGGGGCGGAAACCAAAAGACACGAAACCCTCCGGATGCTCCACTCTCCTATGAGCAACTATCTCGTTGCGATGGAGGCGGCTTGGTTGGTACGTGACGTCGGCGATATCGACGACGCTATCGGCGTCGCGGTCAGCGAAGCCGGAAAACGGCTGAACCAGAAGAACATGGACTACGTCGAGGTGGAAGTCGGCGCAACGGGGTGCCCGGCCTGTGGCGAACCGTTCGACTCGGCGTTCATCGCGGCCCACACCGCACTCGTCGGCCTCGTTCTGGAGATGAAGGTGTTCAACGCCGACAGCGAAGAGCACGCCCAGCGTATCGCCAAGAGTGAAATCGGTGGGGCGCTCCGCGACGTGCCGCTCTCGGTCGTCGAGACGATTCAGTACGAAGAGGACGAGGAGATAGACTTCGGCGACGCCTGAAGAGTCGAACGTTTTATGACATAACCGCTGGTTATCCCGAATATGGAACTTCCGACACCCCAAGACCTCAGGGAACGCAGGACGGACTTGGGACTCACGCAGAGCGAACTCGCCAATCGGGCGGGCGTCTCACAGCCGCTCATCGCCCGAATCGAGGGGGGCGACGTGGATCCACGACTCTCGACGCTCCGTCGAATCGTCAATGCGCTCGAAGAATCCGAGGCCGACATCGTCCGTGCAGGCGACCTGATGCACAGGGATGTGGTCAACGTCGCACCCACCGATTCGGTGAGCGCGGCGGTACAGAAGATGCAGGAGGCTGGTTACTCCCAACTGCCGGTCATCAAACAGGGCGTCCCGGTCGGCTCTATCAGCGAGAGCGACCTCGTTCACGTCGATTCGGAAGCCCGTGACGAACCGGTTCGAGATCACATGGGCGAAAGTTTCCCGACGGTCTCGAAATCCGCCACGCTGAACGAGATCAGCAATCTCCTCGACCACTACAAGGCCGTGATGGTCACCGAAGAAGGGGAGACGACGGGCATCGTGACCGAAGCCGATATCGCCGCGCGGCTTTCGTAAGGTCACTGTTTACGCGGGGGTCGGCTGTATCGCGGACATCGATCGAGGTGTCGGTTTTTTCGTCGGTCATCGATTACGGAGAGCCGGTTTTCACGGTGCGATTCAAGTTCGGACCGAGCGATGATCGAGATTTGTACTGAAATCCACTGCAATGTACTGAGACGTACTGAGATGTACTACTCACTATTGGACGCCGGAGCGTGTTTCCTCCCGATGGGAGCTGAAACGTACCCCCTGACGGATTGAATCCCGAATCGAATATCACCGATAGTTTACACGCAGAGCTAATATGCCATGTGTTGACACTCTTCACGAGGTCAAAAGATGACAGAACAGTGGAATTTAGAAGGTGATTACGTCGAAGCCTGCAACTGTGACGTGGCGTGCCAGTGTATCTGGCTCGAACCGCCGGACGACGAGGTCTGCCGGGCGTCGTTGGTCTGGGACATCGAGAACGGACAGTACGGCGATACCGATCTGAGTGGACTGTCGGTGGGGATGCTGATCTACACCGAAGAGGGGGTCATGTTCGACCCGGATACCGGGTGGCACGTCGTGCTCATCGTCGACGACGAGGCAGACGACGAACAGCAGGCGGCGCTCGAAGAGATCTACTTCGGACGGGCAGGGGGTATCTGGGGACCGGTCGCCGACACCCATTTCGAGACGACCGAGGTCACCACCGCTCCCTTCAGCTTCGAGCGGGACGAATCGGAGTTCTCGGTTTCGATCGGCGATGCCGTTGCGATGGAGACGGTCGGGAAGGTCGGTTTCAACGAAGAGATCGGAACGATCTCGCCGTACCCACTGACGAAGAGTCTCGAAGCCAAGACCGGCAAATCGACGACGGCGACCGTCGCCTACGACGACGAGTACACGTGGGACGTCGGTGGCAACAATTCGTACTTCTGTGACTTCGAACTGGCGAACGGCTGAGTCACAGCGTGACCATCACCGGAAAAGGTGACCCCTCCGACGGCCCGAATCGGGCGCGTCGTCCTCCCCTCGACCATGTATCGACCAGAACCGCTCCGTCGAACCCTCACGACGCGTGAGACGACCATCGTCGCCGCGGGAGTGTATCTGCTCGCGGTCGTCGCGTGGCTCGCCATGATCGGTCGGTGGCTTCCGATGCCGGGGCGGTCGGGCGCGATGGACATGGCCGACCCCGGCGTTCCGGAGGCGATGGCGACGACGAACGGTGCCACGGGGTGGGTCCTCTACGTGACGATGTGGACGGTGATGATGGTAGCGATGATGTACCCCTCGTCGGTGCCGCTCGTCCGATTGTACTACCGCACGCTCGATGGAAACCCGATTCGAACGAAACTATCCCGACTCGGTGCCTTTCTCGGGGCGTACACGCTCGTCTGGACGGCGACCGGTCTCGTCCCACTGGCCGTGAACCACCTCACCCCGATCACCCAAATCGGTGGCAGTGGCGTCCTGCTCGCCGGTTCGCTCCTCCTCTTGGCGGTGTACCAGCTATCGCCGTACAAATATCGCTGTCTCGACCACTGTCGCTCACCACTGGGGTTTCTGATGCGCCATCAACGGTCGGGTGCTCGCGGGGCGGCGCGGATGGGGTTCGACCACGGCCTGTTCTGTCTCGGTTGTTGCTGGGCGCTGTTCGCGTTCATGGTCGTCGTCGGGACGATGAATCTCGTCTGGATGGCGCTCATCACCGCCGTCCTCTCTCTCGAACGGACGGTTTCGTGGGGTGAAATACTCGCAAAAGGTGTCGGCATACTGTCGGGTGTGAGTGGTATCGCACTCCTCGTCTGGAGCGCCGTCTGACGACGTCGACCGAGGAGGTTCAGAGAGAACCGGGACCGAAATGGTTCGCCTACTTCAGACTCAGTCCGCGAATCTCCACGCTCTCGCCGTCTTCCACGGTGCCGATGAGTCGCCCGTCCGTCTCCTCGGCCAGGCTCTCGGCATCGTCTTCCCGCAGTGCCACGACGAACCCGGTTCCCATGTTGAAGGTTCGGTGCATCTCTTCGTCGGAGACGTTTCCCTCCTCCTGGACGAAGTCGAAGACGGGTTGTGGGGGGAAGGGGTTGGTGACTTCGTAGCGGTGGTCGCCCATCCGCAGGAGGTTCGTCCAGCCACCGCCGGTTACGTGGGCGGCGGCGTGAACGTCGCGCGTTCGAAGTTCCGGAAGGAGATAGGTGTAGAGGCGCGTCGGTTCGAGCAACTGTTCGCCGACCGAGCCATCGCCGTGCGGGAAGTCGTCGGTGTACTCGTGGTTCTTCGTCACGGCTTTCCGGGCAAGGGTCAGGCCGTTCGAGTGGATACCGTTCGATTCGAAGCCGACCAACACGTCGCCGACCTCGGCGTTGCCGGGGAAGATGGCGTCTTTCGGCGCCAGTCCGGCGCAGGCCCCTGCGAGGTCGAGCCCGGAGATGACCTCGGGCATGACGGCCGTCTCGCCACCGACGAGGGCGACACCTGCCTCCTCTGCACCAGCGGCCAGCCCTTCACCGACCTGTTCGGAGAACTCCTCGCTCGGTTCGTCCACGGCGAGGTAGTCCACGAAGGCGACCGGTTCGACCCCGCTCGCCACGAGGTCGTTCGCGTTCATGGCGATACAGTCGATGCCGACCGTCGAGTAGTCGCCCAGCGCCTCCGCGACGAGCAGTTTCGTCCCGACACCGTCGGTCGCCAGTGCGAGATACTGGTCGCCGATATCGAGCAGCCCCGCGTAGTCGGTCGTGTTGTCGATGTCCGAGACAGCGCCGACGAGGGCCGCCGTCGCCGCCTCACTCGCGTCGATGTCCACCCCTGCGTCAGCGTAGGTGAGTTCCTCCTCCTCGCTCATGGTCGAACGCGCGCACCGGGCGAGTAAAGGTTTGCCGTTCTCCCGTTAGAAGCGCGGGAACGGCATGAACAGCAGCGCGAATACCGCGAGCAAGAGGAACGGGATGAACGTGGCGACGAAGACCACCGTGCTCCACTTTCGAACCGTATTCCCGTCGAGTGGTCCCCACGGAAGCATGTTGAAGCCCGCGAGGAGGAAGTTGATCTGCACGCCGAGGTGACCGACGAGACCGACGAACGAACCCGTCGGTGTGAACAGCCAGATAGGGAAGAAGAGCGCACCGAGCGCGACGTTCGTCACCGGGCCGGCCAGCGCGATGAGTCCGTTCTCTCGCTCCGTCGCCATTCCCTGATGGTACACTGCACCGGGCGCGGCGAACAGGAAGCCAGCGAGTGCGCTGACGATGGCCAGAAACAGCATCCCGTAATCCGCGCGGAACTCGGCGATCTGGCCGAATCGAATCGCCGTCACCTTGTGCGCGAGTTCGTGCAGGAGGAAACCGACCCCCGCCGTGAGCAGCGAGATACCGAGTGCTCTGACGAATCGACCTGTCGAGACGTCGCCACCGGGCTGGATCGACGACTGGACGAGGCCGGGTTGCAAGAAGAGCGTGAACGCCACACCGAGTGCGACCCACGCGATGAGTAGATCTCGAATCTCGCGCGAACTGAAACGGACGTTCACGTCAGTGCCTCCCAGATGATGTTCGCGCTGTTCTGTGCGCCCTCTATCATCAACCGGGTGATTCCCTCGACGCCGCCCACTTCGGGTCCGAGGACCGGAAGCACGACGAACGGGAAGAGGAAGGTCGCTATCATGCTCCCCAGGTTCGTCATGGCGACGACGGCGATGAGTCGGAAGAGTGGTACGTCGAGCATGCGGGACATGATGTCCGACAGCGGGCTTTCCTCGTCTTTCATTATCTCGTTCAGTTTAGCGATGTCGCCGATGTTGACCTGCGTGTACTTCAGTTCGACGTAGCCCGCGAACCATCCCGGCGCGAGCAGTGGGTTGATGCTCGTCAGCCACGCGATGGCACCGCCGACGATGGCGGAAAGCCAGTGTGCCCCGGCGAGTTTCGCCATCGAGAAGGCGAAGATTCCGTTGAACAGGAACCACGCCGCGAACACCTCGATGAGGAAGGTCTTGCGTACCCCGGCCATCGCTAACAGGATGAAGAAAGCGAGAAACGCGACGGTGACGAAGTAGCCGAACGCCTTGAACAGCGAGAATCGCCGCCCCTTCTCGGTTCCGA
The DNA here is from genome assembly GCF_054177585.1 of Haladaptatus rarus. Taxonomy (NCBI): domain Archaea; kingdom Methanobacteriati; phylum Methanobacteriota; class Halobacteria; order Halobacteriales; family Haladaptataceae; genus Haladaptatus; species Haladaptatus rarus. The sequence continues at coordinate 263,052 of NZ_JBPEHG010000001.1, forward strand.
CCAGCGACTCCATCGGTGGGAGGGTGCTCGGATCGTCGAGATAGCGTTCGATCCCCGCCTGGTGTCCGGCACCGACGACTGCGACGACTCGGTGTCCCGTTTCGCGGAGCGCGACGAGCCGGTGGGCGATGAAAGCGTCTCGTTCGTCGATGAGGGCTTCCGCCCCACCGGGTGAGAATCGCCTGAACTCCTCCATCATCGCCGTGATGACGTCGCCATCTGTCAGGTCTTCGATGTCGAACTCCTCGTCCAACTCCTCTTCTTCCACGCCGGTTCCGAGAAACGCACCACCGATAAGACCGAGGACGACCCCGCCGCCGATGCCGACGGCGAGCGCGGTGAGCACTCGTAGTGAAACCGCACCGATGGATTCGAGCGTCGCCACGTCGACGACGGCAACCGACCCCACGCCGATCGCCAGGCCAGCGACGATCCCGAGGAGGAGTCCACCGCCGAGCGCGATATCGTATCGTCTCGTCGCACCGAGCGAGAGGGAGAACGCGCCAAGTGCGAGTCCCGCGAGTGCGCCCCCGGCCAGTCCCCCGACGAGTTGGAACGTCCCTGCCCCCGCACCGAGCGTGAGCGCCTCGTTCAGCCCGAAGATCGGCGCGATGAAGAGACCGAAGAGCATCGCGAAGAAGACACCCATCATGGCACCGCCAGCGAGTCCGAGAGTGAGTGGGTCCGTCACGCCGAGGGCGAGACTGCCGACCATCCGGAACTTCTCTCGGAGCGTCATCCGCGCCCAGAAGCGTTGAATCGTCATCTGGATGTCGCGGTCGACCAGCGCTACGTCACTGCCCGTCTCCTCTGCCACCTCGATGGCGGCTTTCATATCCGCGCCGGGTTTGATATCGAACTCCTCGCCCATGCGCGCTTGCACGTACGAGAGCATCCAGTAAGCCAGAAACTGAAAGACGGTATTTCCGTGCAGCAAGTCCGAGGGTTCGAGATCGTCCGCCATCTCACCTTGCATCTGCTTGTATCGGCCTTCGTCGAGTTCGACGGCGACGACGTCCGGTCGGTCTTCTTCGACGGCCTCTTCGACACGTTCGACACTCTTCGCTGAGACGTGGGCTGTCCCGACGACTCGTACGCTTCCCTCGCCGCCTCCGGACGACGGCGGGTCCTGGTCGGTCATCACTCACGTTACTCACCCTCCGTTTTTACCGTTATCGGTGACAGGACAATTTTTCCACCCTGTCCGACTCGAATCTGACGACAACGTGTTGTCAGGAGATGCTGACGAAACCGAGACAGGAGTTGACCGTGGCACGACCGAACTGGTTTCCGGGTTTCATCGCCACAGCGACAGTGAAATCATCGAGACGAGACGTGCGGTGGCAGCTGAGAGCGAGACACTGACCGCCGATAGAGTAGTAGCGTCTGCTGACGCAAGGGCAAAGTCACGAGTAACTAACTAGTTCCGAAAAACCGGTCTACGTCTGGCGGCGAACGAGAACCCGACCGTGGCTCTGGACTTCGACTTCGTGGTCGCAGACGACGAACGAGATCGTCCCGGTGAGGGGGCGCATCTCGCCGTTTTCGCGGGGGCCAAAGATCGTTTCGAGCGCATCGACATCGATGACGTCGTGGAGGGGTGGGATGTCTTCTGGAGACTGGCCAGTCGCCGACGCGAGCGTCTCGACGATGGTATGGACGAGTGTCATCTCGCCACCCCACGAGTACTGTGCCGACGCGACAGGTTCTGGGTAGTCTCGAAATACGGAGTCGTTCATTCTCAACGAAAGTGTAGACACGGACAGCCATCGAACTGTGCGTTCAACTGTTGAGTTTTTAAGTGGGGGCAGATACAGCTACGTCGAAACGTTGGAGGGTTCGAGGAAGGGACGGTAGTTCTCGGGAAGCGTGTCGAGTTCGACCGATTCGTCCATTCTATTCCACGTGATGAGATCTTCTGCCTCCAAAATCGGGAGGTGGACGTGAACGAGTGAAGTTCGAATCCGGTCGTCGGTCTCGTGTCCGACGCGGTCGGCGAGTTCGGGGAGGGGAACAGGCTCGTCTGCTGCCTGCAACGCCATCAGCGTTTCACGTCGGTAGCTGTTCGAAAGCACCTTGAAGAGCGTGTCGAGGTCTGCGGCGGCAGCTTCTTTCCATCGACTCCTGTCAGTTTCGTTCTCGGGCAAGGTCTCAGGTGGCACATTCGTAATCACCCACCGTACGGCATTGAATATCAGGGCTAAAGTATTAGCCTCGCTCGTGCTCGTCGAACAGCTCCGAGAGAACCGTGGCCTCCGCGAGTCGAAGATGTTTGTGAAGGGTTGGCGGGGAGATGTCGAGCGATTCGGCGAGCTCTTCACCCGTACTCTCGCGCGGCCAGTCGAAGTAGCCAGCGCGATAGGCCGCCGTGAGGACGACGCGTTGTCGATCGGTCAATCGTTGATCGAGCGTGTCCCGGAACTGGCCACGAGTCTCGACGGGACGTTCGACAGTTCTTCGTGAGACGAGTTCGGTCGTCTCGAAGACGTCTCCCATCGCATCGACGACTGCTCGGATGGACTCCGTTTCAGGAAGGTCGATTTGAACGTAGCTCTCTCCTTCGTCAGACACCGCCGACTTGACGACGCCACCGTAATCCATCAGCGTCGTAAACACGGTCGAGTCTTCGTAGTGGAGTTCTAGCAGACACTCGACTTCACCCTCGCGAACGAGGCGGAGATGTGATACGTTCGGGTACTCAGCCGTGACTTCGATGATGCGTTCCGGGTCGGCACCGTGAACCGAGAGGTACAACAGGAGCAACCCGTCGGAACGGAAGACGGCGTCCTCGAAACGAATAACACAGTCTTCTCGTTCGGAGAGTGCGGTGAAAAATTGCTCGTCGTCTTCTAGTCGGAATTCGAGCTCGACGACTCGTTCTGCGACGAGTGCCTGCCGCGTTTTGACCGCTGAGACGGCGTATCCGACCATCTCCCCGAGTTCAGACAATACCGCTCGTTCGGATTCGTCGAATGCGTACGGCCGGTCGGAGTAGACCGCGAGCACCCCATACACTGTCTCGTTGTGAATCAGCGGGACGGTTGCCATCGATTGGAACCCACATTCGGATGCTGGACCACTCCACTCGTAGTCCCCTCGTTCGATATCCTGGAAGACCTGTATCGCTTTGCTTCGGCCCGCCTTCGCTCCGGGTCCAGTGGAGATGTCGAAATTTGCCTGTCGGAGGAGTTCGACGTACTCTTCGTCGATTCCTGCCCACGTTTCTAGGGATAACTCCTGAAACTGTGGGTCGTATTTGCCGATGAGAGCGAACCGATACGGTTCGGCGTCCGCGAGACGGTCACAGACCGCCTGCTCGATCTCGTCGGTAGATTCCGCCCGGACGACGGCACGGTCGATACTCCGGATGACAGCGTTGATGCGGCGCAATCGTTCCAGTTCGTCTCGTTGTGCTTTCAACTCCGTGTCTCGCTGTTCTCTGGACGATACGTCACGGGCGACACCGACCGTCCCGACGAACTCTCCCTGCTCTCGAACGACCGAGAATCGGAGTTCATACGGAAGTGTCTCACCGTTGGCCGTTCGAATCGGTAGTTCCGTCGTTCGAACCTCGTCCAGGTCGTTGGCTACCTGGTTCCTGATCTCCGTTTCGAGACGAGTTACGTCGTCTTCGTTGACGACGAGCGAGACGTGCGCCCCAAGCAGTTCCGAGCGGTCGTACCCAGTCGCCTCGACGACGGCGTCGTTGACGGCGACGAACCGCCCCTCCACGTCGAGTTGATACACACCGTCTCCGACGGACGAAACCGCCATTTCATCAGAAAGCAGTCTGTTTCCCCACTCCTGACTCATTGAAGACTACAGTCGGTCAACGACGATAACTCTGCCGTGGCGGAGAACTGGGACGAACTAAGTACGACGACCGATTACCACCGACCATGGCAGATACCGCGACGCTGATGGATTCGTACACCGAGATGACCGAACTCCTCCTGCCGAACGATACGAACAATCTCGGGCGGGCACTCGGGGGTGCGGTGCTCCACTGGATGGACATCTGCGGTGCGATCGCGGCGATGCGGTTTTCGAACCATCAGTGTGTCACTGCATCGATGGATCACGTCGATTTTATCTCGCCCATCGACCTCGGTGAGGTAGCGATCGTTGAGGCGTTCGTCTTCGATACCGGTCGAACGAGCATCGACGTGAAGGTGAACGTTCGCGCGGAAGACCCGAAAGAGGGCGAAAAACGAGAGACGACCACCTCGTTTTTCACCTTCGTCGCACTGGACGAGTCGGGAACACCGACGCCCGTACCGGAACTGGAGTGCCCCGACGAGAACCAGGAATCGCTCCGTGATTCCGCGCGAAAAGAACGCATCGAACAACTCCGCGCCGTGGCCGGGCGAATCGATTAATCGCGTGCGCTGACCGACCGATCGCGAAACGACTCGATATCTTCTTCGTACAACGTGTCAGGTAGTTCTGCGAACCACCGTGCATCGTGGATCGTCTCCCCATCGATACCGAGGTCGTCGTCGATAGCCGTTTCCGCGGCGTACCCTCCGAAAAGGACGAACCACCCGGAGACGCTGTCGTCGTCGTGCGTGAACGTCTGGTGCTCGACCGCGAGCGGTCGGTCGAGTTCGACGGATATGCCCGTCTCCTCGGCCACTTCTCTGATACCTGCCTCCGCGAGCGTTTCCACCGGTTCGACCTGCTCCGGATCATCGTCACTCGTCGACCCAGATATTCGTCTAATTTCGCGGCTCCCACCGGGAACGATCCACCCATCGCTCCACCCATTTTGCACGAACAGAACCCGCTCGTCCTCGTCGGTCACGACCACGCCAACCCATCGGTCGTATCCCGATGAGATCGCGCGCTGGACGGTGTCGAATTTCTCGGTATCGAGCGAAAACGTCCGTGTTCCGTGCCGAGCGTCGTCACGACTTCGGATGTCCGATAGCTCGTCCATAGCCGAGCGTCGTGTTGGCACGCTAAAATATTTGATTATCTATGGGTGTTTCGTCGTGGTCTTCCTCTCATCCGTCTTCGTCGTCGTTTCCATCGGTGTCGTCTTCTCCGGTGTCGGTGTCTCCTCCGGCGTCGTCTTCTCCGGCGTCGTCTTCTCTGGCGTCGGCGTCTCTCGTGGCGTCGTCTCTTCCGGCGTCGGTGTCTCCTCCGGCGTCGTCTTCTCCGGCGTCGTCTTCTCCGGCGTCGTCTTCTCCGGCGTCGTCTCTTCCGGTGTCGGTGTCTCCTCCGGCGTCGTCTCTTCCGGCGTCGGTGTCTCCTCCGGCGTCGTCTCTTCCGGTGTCGGTGTCTCCTCCGGCGTCGTCTCTTCCGGTGTCGTCTCCGCGGGAGTCGTCACTCGCTTCTCCTCGAAGACGAAGTCAGCGACGAGGATGAGCTCGAACGGTCTGTCCGGGGCGTCCTCCGGCGCGGCCTCGGGGTCGATGTAGCCTGCCGCGAACGCCGAGTAGGCGGTGCTCTCGTTGAGCGTCACGTCGAACGTCGCCACGACCTCGCCGTCATCGTCCTCGGTCGCGGGCCTGACTTCGAGCGTGTAATCGCCCGCCGGAACTTCGACGTACTCCGTGGCGTTGCGGAACGAGACGTTGTCGAAGAGCGTCGTGTCGGTTCCCTCCACCGTCACGTCGACCGGCGGCGCGTCGGGTGAAACGTGCAGAAGACGCACCGATGCGTTCCCCTCTCCGGGTCTGGTGAAGTTGTCTTCGAAGACGACCGGTTCGAAGGTGGTTTCTGCGTCTTCTGATATCTCGCCTGTCGCCGCGATGGTGAAGTTCGTGTCCGCCTCGAACGAGATGTTGTCCGAGAAGACGACCGCACTCGGGTCGCCTGCGGCGGTTATCGTGACGTTGTGCTCACCTGCCGAAAGGGTGGCGTAGTCGGTTACGTTGCCGAACGAGAGATTCGATACCGCCGTTTCTCCATCGATGAGCACGTCTACCGGCGGCGCGTCCGGCGACATGTGTGCGACGCGAACCTGTGCATCGCCATCGTCCTGGCTCTCGTCGGTACCCGTCATCGCTCCGATCCCGCCAGCCAGCGCACCGATAGCGAGCGAACTGGCGAGAACCAGTGTTACGAGTCCAATTGCTACTGTCCGTGTTGTTCTTGTTCCCCTCATTCCGGGGTACACTCGGGGTTTCGGCGGCATAAAACGCTTAGACCGTCCATTCCTGTAACGACCGCTGTGATTACCGGTAACGCTCGTTTCTGGAGGGACACACCTTCTGACTTGAACGACGAAATCATGGCCTAACCCGGGTTCGGCGGGACAGGGAAGAACCCTTATCCGACCCGTTGCCGTACCCTTTGCCATGGGACTCGACGTGCCAGCCCCGGATGCCCCAACCCTGCGTCCGGAAGCAGACGTGCAGGAGTACGACGACGTGTCGGTGCAGGGAGAAACGAACTACCGGCGAGACGAACTGGAGACGTTCCTCCAGGAGGGCGCGTGGGAAGAAGCATTCAATCAGTGGGCAGAGCACGCCGACCTCGACGAACGCGAGTTCGAGACCGCCCTCGACCTCCAACTGTTCGACGAATACGATTTCTTCTGGGACGATTTTGCAGATAGAGTCGGCTATCACGCCCCCGGTCTTCCGGAGGACTGGAAAGAACGAGATATCCACCCGAACGTCGATTCGTGGAACGCCGTCTCGTCCATCAACGCCGGATTGACCGAACTCGGGCAGGTGGTCTGTGACGTGCTCGAACGCGATTACGTTGACTGGGAGGCGGAGTTCGAAGCGCCGGACGATCTGCCGAACTTCGACCAATGAGTCGCCGCCACTACGCCGTTACCGGAAGATGACGCCCACTGTATCCCCATCGAGGACGACCGACCCCTCCTCGTTTCGACAGACGAACGACACCGTCAGTTCGTGCCGTGTTTCTCGGGTTTCGACGTTCTCCACCACCGTCTCGCAGGTGATCTCCTCGCCGACGTACACCGGTTCGTAAAATTCGAACGTCATCTTTCGGGCGACGAAATCGATGTCACCGCCGACCTTCGTCGGAAGCGTCGCCGTCAACAGGCCGTGAACCATGCGCGAATCTCCTCGGACGTGGTGGCTCCCCTGGTCACCCGAGAGGTCGGCGAACTGCGCCACGTCCTCGTCCGTGAACGTCCGTGAGTAGGTTCTCGTATCGCCTTCTGTTGGAACGTCAGCCATACACAGAGTTCCATGCCCACGGAATTAACCCTTTATCTGGACGTGCGCCGGAAAGCTTTGCGGAACACCGAATCCTGCTTCTCGAAGACGTTCGCGGCCGGAAAACAGTGCTTCGACCCACGATTCGCCGTCGTCTGTCAGGGCGGTCGCAGCGTACTTGATAGGCGCACCGCGAACGGTTCGCTCCGGCAGTTCGACGCTCGCGGTGGCGTAGTGGTCGGCGAGCGTCGGGTTCGAGAAATCGAGTTCGTCGGGAAGCGTGATGTGAGGGATGTCGTGTTCGACGGCCATGTTTCGATAGGCGAACGCAGCGTCGAACGCACCGCCTTCCAGACTCCGGAGCAGGCCAGTCTCGGGGACGATCTTCGTTCGGTCGAGCAGTTCCCGTTCTCCGGCCAGTTCGAGCGCCATCACGGTTCGATAGCCCAGCGGGTCGCGGTCGGGATCGGTTCGTCCGACGACGATATCATCCTGGTGGAGCGCACGTCGCCAGTCGCGTTCGAGTGCAGAAGCGTGTCGCGAATCGGGATCGTAGGCGACGACTAGTGCGTTCGTGGCGAAGAGGGTCGCTCGCGTCGCGAGCCCGGAGACGAGCGTCGGGTCCGCGAGCGCGAGTGCGTCCGGGTCGCGCGCACCTGAGACGACGAGTCGGCGGACGGCGACACTTCCATGTGCTTCGACCGTAGCGTCACCGACATCCGACGCGAGTCGCTGGAGACTTCCCGCGACGAGTACAGAGGTTCCCTCGTCCCCCGCAAACGAGACGGTCGCTGCACCACCACCGATAGCAAGCATCCCGCCAGCGTAGCGAAGAAATCGCCGACGATTCATCGACCGTAACCACGAGTGGGTGCGTGAAAATAGTTGCGTAACCAAATATGGTTACCTACTCGGCCGAGATGACAGAGGACGGGTTCATTTATAATATCGTGGTTACACACACCGGATATGGTGTCGCCGTTCGACGGGTGGCCGGTACAGGTTGGTATCCTGCTCGGTCTGTTGGTATCGATTCTCATCGTCTGGCGGTTAGACCGGCCACGGGGGCGCTGGGGAACCCTGCTGAGAAAGCGGTTCCTCTTCGGTATTCCGTGGGGAACGCTCGTCTCCACTGTGGCTGTCTTCGCCGTCTACCTGTTCGTGCAAGGTGGCTGGAGCCACTGGCGAAACCCCGTCACGGTCGCGTTCGCCTCGTGGTCGTACCTCTACCCAGTCGGTGTGATATTCGGGTCGTTTTCCCACGCTGGCCCAGGTCACCTCATCGGAAACATGACGAGTACGCTCGCGGTCGCACCGCTGGCGGAGTATTATTTCAGTCACTTTCCCACACAGCGCGGCGATTCGTCGTTCTCGTCGTGGCGCTCGAATCCGTGGATTCGGGCGTTCGTGCTGTTTCCACTCGGCGTCTTCGTCATCGGTCTCGGGACGAGCGTCTTCGCGTGGGGACCGGTCATCGGCTTCTCCGGCGTCCTCTTCGCGTTCGTCGGATTCGCACTGGTTCGGTATCCACTCGGTACCATCGTCGCTCTCTCCGCGCAGGGCGTGATTCAGACCGTGTATCTGTCGTTCCGCGATCCACAGGTGATCGGACAGGCCTCGTCCAGCTTTTCGACACCGTGGTGGTTCGGCATCGCCGTCCAGGGGCATACATTGGGTCTGTTCCTCGGTGGCGCTGCCGGTCTATTCCTTCTCCGGAAGCGTCGTGTTCGGGTGAGTGCCCTTCGGATGTGGGCGGGAAGCTTCGTCCTCTTGATGTCGCTCTCGCTGTGGGCGCTGTGGTGGTATCGTGGACTCGACAAGTACGTCCTCTTTCGTGGCCTCGGTGTCGTCTTCGTCCTCGCGCTGGCGATTCTCACGACAGTCGCAGTTCGGACGACGGACAGCAGATCGTTCGGGCCAGGTGCTCGACAGATCGGAACGGTGTTGTTCCTGATTCCACTGGTCGTCATGGCCGGAGTCGCGCCGGTCGTCAATCTCACGACGGTCGATGGCGACGGGACGGCGGGTGTCGATTCCGGCGCGGAGGTTCGGGGCTACACCGTGATGTACGCCGAGAACGTCCCGAACCAGAAGGTGTCTGTCATCGACGTTTCGCTCGGTAGCGAGTCGACACAGGTCAACACGAGCGGCGTCATCGTCGTCAACGAGGATCGGGAGATCTGGTCACGAGAAGTCTCGAAAGGCCGACTCGCCCACAACGGACGGGCCACCGTCAGAGTCGGCGGTGTCGGCTGGGCCGAAGCAGTCAAAGTAAATCGTGTCGGCTGGAGCGCGAGTGGCGGCGGAACTGCGTATCACGTCTGGTTGCGACCCGAGTCGGGGTCGTGGAAACATGCATTCGCATCCGGTCCTGCGACCGCAAATCCCGTGCTCGCGGGCAAGAACGTCTCTATCGTGCCGCAGAATCGCCAGTTCGTAATCCGACTCATGCAGAAGAACAACGCCACGGTCGCTACTGTGCCACTGCCCGACCGGAACTCGTCCGTCACACTTGGCGGCATCGAGTTCAGCCGTCAGAACGGCAAGTTGGTCGCGGCGATAAACGAAACTCGCGTCGTCGTGGCGAGGAAGGAGAGATACGGGAACTAACGCCACACGATCCGGAATACTTCGGCGTCGAGCACTTTTCGCTCGCGCTGCTGAAACGAGAATTGTCGCGAGAGCGGTAGTTCAGCCCGAAATGCGTGGGTCACCGTGCCGCCAGCGTCCGCGACGAACGACTCCACGAACTCCATGCTCCCCTCGTTGTGAATCGAGTAGGAGACGTCTGCGATGTCGGCAGTCGATTCGAGAAACGCCCGGTCTGCGTGTCTGCTGCCTTTCTGTGCGCCGAACGGCGGATTCATCAGGACGGTTATCTCGTCGGTCGTTTGTTCGCCGGGAGCGAAGGGTGGCCGCGTTGCGTCTCCGAGCACCCAATCGATTGCCTCCGTCGGCGCGACTCGTCGTTCGTTCTCCCCGGCTCGTTGGAGTGCTTCGGAATCGCAGTCGAGACCGACGACGCGCTCGGGGTCGCGCGTCGCGGCCCCGAGCGCGAGCATCCCGGTTCCTGTTCCGAGGTCGATGACCGTCTTTCCGGCGATATCGTGATGAACGTCGGCGAGATGAACGAGATGTGCCGCGAGGTCGGCGGGCGTCGGATACTGCTCCAATTCGACCTGTGGGTCGGCGAAACCGGCAACCTCCGAGAGACGACGTTCCAGCGCGCGTTTCCCCATGTGGGGGCAGACGAGTTAGGTAGACGTAAGAATCAGGATTCGAGTGTGAGGGGGCCGTCCAGTTCGAGCGTGATGCCCTCACGGCGGGCACGCTCCTGCAGGGCGGCGAGAGAGGGGCGAACCTTCGATTCGTCTGCCACTTCGTCGAACTCGACGGTGACGGTTCCCGCGCCGAGGAACGCCGCGGTTCTGACGTATTCGCGGATGCGGTCAGCTTCGTCCTGTGTGGCGAACGAGCAGGTCGTATCGAAGCAGGCGTCCACGGTCACGCCTGCGGGGACGAAATCGTTCGCGTCGAGTTCACGCTGCAGTTCGTGCAGTTCGTGACGCGCGGAGGGCAGGGCCGACGCTTCGAGCGTCACAGGCGTCTTGTCCGTGGGTCGGCAGCATTCGATAGCGGTTTCGACGGTGGTGGGGTGAGTCGCGCTCATCGTACTACACCATATCTGCTAAGCATACAAAAAGCTTTGTGTATGTCCAGTAGTAATCTCATAAGTAAAGAGACTATTCCACCCATCTGAAAGTATTTACCGCAGACGGCGGAAAACGGAGCTATGACCCGTCGAGCAGTCCTCACCTCCGTCGGTTCCGTCCTCTTCGCCGGTCGTCTCTCCGAATCGACACCGGGCGGCGTCGGTACGGAACCATCGTCAACGACCACGACCCAAACGTCGACGACCCGAAAAACGTCCACGACGGCGAAGGACCCGACCCTCCAGTTCCCGGACGAGAATCACTGTCCCCCATTCGGCGACCGACGAGTCGTCTGTTACGAGAACGCCGATCCGGAGACGACTCTCCCCATGGAACCCTCGAAGGGGAACGCAAGTCTCCCGAAAGCGACCCTCTCGTTCACCCTGACGAACGAGACGGGTGCGACGTTCACGACGAACTACTACCACTGGAACGTGTGGAAACAGGTGGACGGCGAGTGGTTCCGCGTCGCACCGAGGATGTGGCCCGAACCGGCTATGATGCTCGGATCCGGGGGTTCACACACGTGGAGTCTGACCGTCGACAACTCCGACCTCGGACGAGCACTGCCGCGGGCGGAGGGAACCGAGAGCCTCACCCTCGCCGGACTCGGCGGCGGCACCTACGCATTTGGAATCTCGGGGTGGTTCGAAGGGGAGAACGGCACGGAAGGTATCGGCGTCGCAGCCAGATTCGAACTCGATGGCGACCCACTCGAACTCGCGCCCACGGACGACCTCGAAGTGGTCGGGACGGACGATGGCGAAAAACACGTACGCTCTGAGCATTCGAGCACGACCTACGTCGCCACGCGAATCGAGGACTCAAAACATGACACAGTTCGGAAGATTCCGGAGCAGATAGTTCGGATGACGCCACTCCGCAATCTACTCGCGTCGTTCGAAGACGGGGGGAACAGTGTGCGACTCGACGGTCGAGATTCCTACCTCACCGAAACGCGTGTGTACGAATACGATGGAGCGACCTACCGAATCGAAGAACGAGAATGACTATTCGCCACGCTACCACGTGCCGTGGAAGGTGTCGAATTCGAGCGCGTCGAGGGGTTTGTTGCCGACCGCGATCTCGTACTCGCCGGGCGTGAGCATCGGTTTGTGGAACTGCGGGCCGTCGTCAGTGGTGATGCGCGGACAGCCCGTGTTGACGAAGGCGTCCATGTTGAAGTTCCGCAGGCGGTCGGGCGTCACCTCGTCCATCGTGATGAGATAAGCGTCGTCGTTGTCGTCGAGGATGTCCTGGGCGATCTCCCAGCGGCCTTGCCCGATCTTCGTGCAGAAGATGACGCCCCACTTCTCGGCGTCCATCGCTCGGTGGACTGCGCCGTATCGCTGCTTCATGAACTTCTCCGTGTCGGCGACCGTGACGACGTTGTTCACGGGGTCGGCGATGACGACGTTCTTGTCGGGGTGTTCCATCGCCAGTCCGAGCGGGTGGAACTTTCCGCCGCCGACGTAGAGCACCTGGTCGGCATCGATGTCTGCGGAGGCGTAGTTACAGCCGAGAACCTGCCCCTCGTGAGTGAGTCGGTCGTCACCCTTCCGGGTGTGGACGTCGAAGCCGCGGTCTTCTAACCACTCGCGCATCTCCTCGAAGCGGTTCATGTGCTGGGCGGTCGTAACGAGCCCGATGTCTCCGACTTCGAGTTCCTCCACGGCCTCTTCCATGATGGGGAACACGTCCACGTTCGAGAACAGAGGGACGTAGATGACCTTGTCCGTGTTCTTCATCGGCGAGTGGCCGAAGTGGACGAACACGTCGGTTCGTTTCATGAGGAAGGTATCGAGGTCACAGGCACCGTAACAGGGTTGGCCCGAGAGGAGTATCGTCACGTCGTCGGGGAGCAGTTCGCGCAGGTCGTCGGCCACCTTCGGCCCTCGGCGCTTGAGTCCCTCGGGGAACTGCAAGCCTACCTTCTCCGCGTCGCGTTCCTCGACCGCGTCGATGATGCGGTCGAGTTCGTAATCCCACTCCCGGTCGTGTTTGAGGGACATCCCCGTCTTCCGCAAGTCCCCCTCGCTGTACTCGCTCTCTTGGCTCATTGTACTCCTATTGCGACCGAGAACTTTTAACCCCGGCGTTCCGGGATTCCGCGCACGAGTGTTCTACCGAGGCCACGAAACGATGGTTTCGCCAACTGTCGTGCCATTCGGCACACCTAAACGCTTCCAGTCCGAATCGTGGCGCATGAGCGTCGACACGAAACCGGAGACGAGCGACGAGAAAGCGACCCTCGATGAGATGGCGACCGAACTCGGCGAAGCGATCGCAGAAACGCCGGAATACCAGCAGTTCGAAGCGGCGAAAGCGGCGGTCGAGAGCGACGAGACGGCACAGGAGAAGGTTCGGGAGTTCGAGCAACTCAGACAGGAGTTCATGCTCGCGCGTCAGACCGGCGAGGCGACCCAAGAGGACGTGACGAAGGTACAGCAAGCCCAGGAGGACCTCCACTCGCTGCCGGTGATGGAAGAGTATCTCGAAGCGCAAGACGTTCTCACGGAACGACTCGAAGAACTCAACCGTGCCGTCTCCGAACCGCTGGCGGTCGACTTCGGCGGGCAGGCCGGTGGTTGCTGTAACGACGAGTAATCCGACCCGGCTCCCGTTCTGCTCTTCTCTCTCGAAGCGTCTCGACCGCCGTGAGCGTTCGACCAGTCACGTCGCACGAACTACCCAAGCAGTGAAGGGTCTCGCAGTCGTGTCTGGTCTATGGTCGATTCAGGCCGTGTCGCGGTGGTTCACTTCGTCGGACGACTCGAAGATGGGTCGGTGTTCGACACGACGGACGTCGACGTAGCACTCGACTCCGGAATCTATCACGACCACCGCGATTACAAGCCACTGGAGTTCAGGGTCGGGGAGGAGAAGGTCATTCCGGGGCTCGACGAGACGGTACAGGAGATGGACGTCGGTGAGACTCGAACCGTCGAGATCGAACCGGAACGAGCGTTCGGCGAGCATCGAAACGAAAACATGGTCGAGTTTCCCCGCGACGAACTGGAAGCACGAAGCGAACTGACAGCCGAGAAGGGCGAACTCGTGCAGAGCGAGACGGGCGATACAGGGTGGATAATCGACGTCGCGGACGAGACGGTGACGGTCGATTTCAACCACGAACTCGCTGGCGAACCGATAGAACTGGAGGTTCGCGTGTTGGAAGCTCACGGCGGAGATGGCGACGGTGCAGAAGACGGAAAGGGGACCAACGACGAGGGTTAGAGCCTGGCGGCGACGATCAGAAGCCAACGACGTTGATGAAAGACCGGCGGCGACGATTAGAAACCGCTAGTTGCCACCGTCGGTCGTGGTAGTCGGCCCCCCGGTCGTCGTAGTCGTGGTTTCACCGGTCGTCGTCCCATCTTGCCCACCGCCGTCGCCCTGCTGGACGGTCACGTTCACCCCGAGGGGTTCGTAAGCCGTCGCACCGTAGCCATCGACGTTCCACGGATACTTGTCGTCAGTGATGGTCTGCAATCCCTCCTCCGGGCTCGAGATGGTCGCCGGTTGGGTGCGATCTTGTTCGTCCGTCGCTCGTGAGTAGATGGTGTGCTCGCCCGGACTCGGGTTTTGCCAGACGTAACGGAACTGTCGCCACGAGTACGGCCCCATCGCCGGTCCGAAGAACTCGGCATCGTTCCACGACTCCCCGCCATCGGTCGAGACCTCGACGGACTCCACGCGGTCGTCGCCCGCCCACGCGACGCCGACGACTTCGATCTGATTCCCTGCACCCGGTGAGACGGTCGCTCCTTGCCCCGGATAGCCGATGAGGGATTTTACGATCTGGTCGTACATGTACGGTTGCCCGATCTCCTCGACGTCCATCTGGTCTTGGGTGTCGAAGGTGTCGATGGTTCTGTTCTGTTGGAGCTCCTCGTCTTCCGGGATGATGCGGTAGGAGTACTGTTGCCAGTGGGTGAATAACCGTTGGTCGCCTTCCTCCCACTCGTCACCGAACACCATCATCTCCATGACGTGCATCCGATCGACCCACTTCACGTTGTTGTTGCCGAACCAGCCCGGAACGAGCAGTCTGACCGGGAACCCGTGGTCGTCGTTCATCGGTCTCCCGTTCATCTCGTAGGCCAACAGGCAGTCTTCCATCACCTTCTGCATCGGGATCGACCGCGTGAAGATGTCCTCACCCTCGGGGGCCTCACCGCCCATGACCGACAGCCACATCCCATCGTTCGTGTTCGCACCGTATCGCTCCAGAATCTCACTGATGGGCGTCCCCGTCCAGACGGTGTTGCCGACTGCGCCGAACGTCCACTGGTTGCCCCCGACCTGCGGGTCGAAGTACGACCGTCCGTTACCCGAACACTGCATCGTGTGCGTTACCGTTCGCGTCGAGTAGTCGTTGCGTATCTCGTCCATCGACAACTCGACTTCCTCGTCTACCATCCCCGTCAACGAGATCGTCCACTCGCTCTCGTCGATGGTCGGCGTCGGATAGTGGTTGCGGATGTAGTGCTCTTCGCGCGGCGTGATGAAACTCTCGTAGGTGCTGAGACTCGCGGCCTCCGCGTTCTCCGGTTCCGGCGAGAGGATCCGCAGACCCGGGTACTGTTCTTCGAGTGGTTGTTCCCCCTGTCCTCCTTGCTGAGTCGTGGTGGTCGTAGTCGTCGTCTCTTGCGCTCCGGCGTCACCTGAGAGCACGCTCACGCCCGCCAGTGTTCCGGCGGCCATCAGGTATCGGCGTCGGCTCAAATATCGGTTCCTCACAGCGTCTTGTCGTTCCCCATCCCCCGACATACTCGGAGTAAGTCTACACGAACTGGCATAAAACTCCGTCTCGCGTCGAAATCTCATCGTTCTTAATAGAATGGTGACGGCGAGAGAACTATTCGGTGACAGTCACTGTACCCACCATCCCCTGTCCTGCGTGCGGTGCACACACGTACACGTACTCGCCCGGCACTGTGAACGTGTGTTCGTAGGTCGTCCCTACTTCGTTGATGCTGTAGTGGGCGTCACCCTCGTAGGAACCGAAGGGTTCCGCATTCTCGGGGATGCTGATCTTCTCGGACGCCCCCGGTTTCGTGGTCACGTTGTGCCCCGCGCTCTCGAACGTCCAGCGTACCGTCCCACCGACCGAAATCTCGACTTCCTCCGGCACGAATCGTAATCTCCCTTCCGGCCCGGCAGCTACGTCGACTATCTCGCCGGACGCTCCGCCAGTCGTCGTCTGCTCCGATGTGGTCGTTTCTTCAGTCGTCGTTTCCGGAGTCGTGGTCTCTTCGGTTGTCGTTTCTTCAGTCGTCTCCTCTGTCGTCTCGGTGAACGGCTGTTCGGTCGTCTCTTCGTCTATCGGTGCCTCGGGCTGTCCCGGACACCCGGCTAACGACGTGACTCCTGCGACACTCGCGTAGGTCAGAAACTTTCGTCTGTGCATTTCCCCACCCGGAAACCTGTTCAGCGTACGGAAGAATAAGAACTCCGACGCGGTTCACGTCGCTGACCCGCGAAGAAATCAGTTCGATCGATACGTCGTCAAATATGTATGGTTGTCAACTCTGGCCTCCATATCGTCGACTCCGACCGCCACGATATCAGTTCGGTCACCACACAGTCAGTTCAGTCGCCAGAGTTCGTAGTTCAGCAGGGTGGCGAAACTCACCCAGAGCAGGTACGGAACGAGCAGGAGGGTGGCCCTGCGGTCGACACGGGCGAACGCGACCATCGTGGCGACGATAGCGACCAGCAGGGCGAGGATGACGACGAGACCGCCTGCGGGCCAGCGCATCCCGAAGAAGACTAGCGTCCACGCCGCGTTGAGTGCGAGTTGGACGGCGAAGATGGCGAGCGCGACTCGGCTCCCTCGTCGCCAGACGAGAAAGAGGGCGACACCCATCAACAGATAGAGCGTCGTCCAGACCGGGCCGAAAACCCAACTCGGAGGCGTGAACGCCGGTTTCGAGAGCGTGGGATACCACGTCGCCACGTCGCTCGCGGTGAGGATGGACGGGACGATGCCAGCCAGTTCGCAAACGACGATACTGGCGAGTAATGAGGGGAGGTCGTCGCGTGAGAAGGACGGTCGCTGGACAGTCTCCATAGGCAATGTACGGTGCGAAAAAAGGTCGTCTTTTCGGTGAGTGAGCTGTTCGGGTTTCGATTACTCGACGGTTTATTATTCCGTGTCGTCTACCTGCACCGTCTCTTCGACGATGAGCGTCGGCCCTGCTCCCATGTCGAGGAACTCCGCAGCGTCCGCCATCACGCGCTCGCCCTGCTCCGAGTCGAAGGCAGCTTTCATGTCGGCGGTCGAGTCGAAGTACAGTTCGAGGACGCCGTCGTAGCCCGCCTTCTCGGGGTCTTTCGAGACCGAGGTGACGTACTTTCGCAGGCCCGGGAGGTCTTTTGCGATCTCCGAATGTTCGTTCAGCCAGTAGTCTTCGAACTCCTCGTGGGTCGTTCCCTCTTTGCGTACCAGCAGATCGACCATCTTCATCATGGCACCTGAATCCGTGTTCGCCGTGAACTTTGCTGTATCGACTGGTGATCGGAAAATTTGCGCTGAGCGTCAGTTGCGCCCGAACTCGCCAGTGAAACGAGTTCTCCCGATGCGAACCCCCGCGATCACGTCGAGCAGGGCATCTTTCGTGGCACCTGCCCCGAGACTCGGTCTGCGTTCGAGGACGTACAGCGTGAACCGGTAGGTGTGCGGGCCATCGGCTCTCGGCGGGCAGGGGCCGTCGTAGCCGATATTCCCCGCGTCGTTCTCTCCTTGTCGTGCGCCGCCGAGGTCTTCGACCACCTCCATCTGTGGGACATCCTTCGGAATCTCGGTCGTGTCCGCAGGAAGATCCCACAGGAGCCAGTGGGTGAAGGTTCCCCCCGGCGCGTCCGGGTCGTCCACGATGATTGCGAGCGATGCTGCTTCGTCGGGCACCGACTCGATTTCGAGTCGCGGCGACACGTTTTGACCTTCACAGGTGAACTCCCTCGGAATCCGTTTGCCGTCTTCGAACGCAGGCGTGCTGAATCCGGTCGATAGCTCTCGTGTGGTGGTCTCCGTTACAGTCTGTACCCGTGCGCGTCCCCGGAACCCCGCACAACCCGACACCCCGACGCCGACCCCACCCATGGCCCGGAGAAGTGTTCGTCTCCCGAGCATCCCATTGAGATACGAGATGCGTGGTAAAATGCCCTGTTGCCGTTCACTTAAGTAGCCTCACATCCTTCTCTCTTCCCGATGGTGGAACTCAACCGGCCCGATCGACGGCAGTGCACGCGGTGTGGCCGTGAAGACGAGTGGGACGAGTCGAACCACAACTGGGCGATATCCGGACAGGAGGGCAGACCCTTCTGCATCCACGAGTGGGACATCAACGGCACGTACAACCCCATCACCGAGTGACATGCCGACCGCGTACATCACCGCACCGGAGGAGACCGCTGGCGAACTCGCGGAATTACTGGTCGAGGAGCGGCTCGCGGCCTGCGTGAACCGATTCCCGTGTACCTCGGTATATCATTGGGACGGCGACGTGGTTCACGACGAGGAGGTCGTCCTTCTGGCGAAGACGACCGACGAGGCGTGGGACGAGTTGGTCGCCCGAGTCGAAGCCGAACATCCCTACGACGTACCCTGTATCGAACGATTCGACGAAGATGGGATGCTGGAATCGTTCGGCGCGTGGATCCACGAGGAGGTGGAGTGATGGACCGGGACGAGGGAGACGGAGAGGAACGACAAACAGATCGGCAGACCGGCCCGTGGGTACTCGCGCTCGGCGTTCTGGCAGTCGGGGTTGGAGCAGTGGTTCGTGAAGTTCGTCGGAATCGAGGTGAAAAACCCCGGCAGAACCGAGCCGAGGAAGTTCGCGGAGTGAGCGACGAAGACGATGCCTGATTCGGTCGCTTGAAAGGTTCTGGTCGTACTCGGCGAGAAGATTTTGTGTCTGGTTGGATGATTTCTCTTTGGAACCAATTTCGTCGCGGTGGCACGCGAAGGCACGCTCTCCGGGCGTGCTGGACGAAGCACGACCCCGTCAGCACTGCAAAGCGAGGGAGCAACGTTCTCGAGAGTAACCACCGGGAGCGAACGAGAACAGCGAAGAACTCGTTCCTTCGCGTGCGACCGAGTTGAGGAGCGCAGCGTGGTGCGCGCGAGTTCAGCATGTGGGGGCTTTCGAGGACGACGCTACCGCGATAGCACGGTTCTCTCGAATAGAAAACGATACTCTCGAAAACAAAACCCCCAGACCACTCGCGAGGGCAATGGACTTAATTCGCCTGAACCCCTACCCGGAAATCACGAATGAGCGACCAGCAGGCCGCGGATTCTGCGGCCTTCGCGCGATTCGGCTCCGAGGTACGGTCGGCGCTCTCGGAACGCGGGTTCAAGACGCCAACCGAACCTCAGAAGCGCGCGATTCCACCCCTCGCAGACGGAAGTCACGGACTCGTCATCGCGCCGACCGGGACTGGAAAGACCGAGACGGCGATGCTCCCCGTGTTCGATTCGATCGCCGAGGCCGAACCGCAGTTCGGCATCTCTGTACTCTACATCACCCCGCTCCGAGCCCTGAACCGCGACATGCGACAGCGACTGGAGTGGTGGGGCCAGACGCTCGACGTTCGAATCGACGTTCGCCACGGCGACACCACCGACTACCAGCGCCAGAAACAGGCGAACGACCCGCCGGACGTGCTGGTGACGACCCCCGAGACACTACAAGCGATGCTCACCGGGTCGAAGTTGCGGAAAGCGTTGGAGGACGTACGTCACGTCGTCGTGGACGAGGTTCACGAACTCGCCAGCGCGAAACGCGGGGCGCAGTTGACCATCGGACTGGAACGACTGTACGAACTCGCGGGGGAGTTCCAGCGGATCGGCCTCTCGGCCACGGTCGGCGACCCCGAGGAGGTCGGGAAATTCCTCACCGGAGATCGGGGCTGTGAGATCATCGAGGTGAACGTGGGGAGCAAGGTCGATTTCCGGGTGTACGAACCCGAGATCGGAGACGAAGACGAGCGACTGGCGAGAAAGCTGATGACGAATCCGGACATCGCCAGCCACGTCCGGGCGATTCGAGATATCGTGGACGACCACGATTCGACGCTCATCTTCGTCAATACGCGCCAGACCGCCGAAGCACTGGGGTCGCGCTTTCTCGAACTCGGCACGAACATCGGCGTCCACCACGGCAGTCTCTCGAAAGAAGCCCGGATCGACGTGGAAGACCGTTTCAAGGCGGGCGAGTTAGACGCCCTGCTCTGTACCTCCTCGATGGAACTCGGTATCGACGTGGGGCGAATCGACCACGTCGTGCAGTATCAGAGTCCGCGCGAGGTCGCGCGCCTGCTCCAGCGCGTGGGCCGCGCGGGCCACCGGATGGACGAGGTGTCGGAGGGAACCATCGTCACCTCGCACCCCGACGACGCGCTGGAGGCGATGGCGATCGCCCGGCGCGCGACCGAGGGCGACGTGGAGCCTGCGCACATCCATCACGCGAGCCTCGACACGGTGGCGAATCAGATCGTCGGTCTCGTCATGGATTTCGGTGAGATCGACGCCCGGCGAGCCTACGAGATCGTCACTCGTGCCTATCCCTTCCGCGACCTCGAAGAAGACGAGTTCAAGGCGGTCGTCCGGGAACTGAAAGGGAATCGGTTGGTCTGGCTGGACGAGGAGAAAGACCAGATCGAGAAATCGAGCAAGACGTGGCAGTACTTCTACGCCAACCTCTCGATGATTCCCGACGAGGAAACCTACACCGTCTACGACATGGCGAGTGGGTCACCGGTCGGGTCGCTGGACGAGCGATTCGTCGTCAACTTCGCTGAACCCGGCGAGGTGTTCATCCAACGTGGCGAGATGTGGCGCATCGCGGAGATAGACGACGAAGAGAGTCGCGTCAACGTCTCCCCCATCGAAGACCCCGGTGGCGAAGTTCCCTCGTGGGTCGGCGAGGAGATTCCGGTTCCGTTCGAGGTCGCCCAGGAGGTCGGCGAGATGCGTGCCGTCGCCGGGCCGCAGTTCGAGCGCGGGGCACCCCGAGAAGGAGTAGCAACGGAGTTCACGAACCGCTATCCGACCGACCAGCACACCGCCGAGTCGGCACTCGAACAGATCGACCGACAGGCCGAAGCCGAGGCCCCGATTCCGACGAGCGACCGGATCGTCGTGGAGTACGCCCCTCAGAAGATCGTCGTCAACGCCAGTTTCGGCCACAAGGTGAACGAGACGCTCGGTCGGATGCTCTCGTCGCTCGTCGGCCAGCGCACAGGGTCGTCGGTCGGCATGGAGATCGACCCCTACCGGATCGAACTGGACGTGCCGCCGAAAGTCGATGGTCGAACGGTCATCGAAGTGCTGGAGACTACCGATCCCGAGCACGTCGGTCCGCTCATCGAACTCTCGCTGAAACACTCCGACACCCTCAAGTTCACGCTGGCGCAGGTGGCCGCCAAGTTCGGCGCGCTCAATCGCTGGGAGGGGCGAGGGCAGGTGTCGATGGGGCGATTGCTTGGTGCGCTGGAGGACACCCCGATGTACGACGAAGCGGTACGCGAAGTGTTTCACGACGATCTCGCGGTCGAGCAAGCAGAAGCCGTGCTCCGTCGGATTCAGACGGACGAGATCGAAGTCGTCTCGACCGGCAGGCGAACCCCGGTCGGAAGCGGTGGTCGCTCTTCGGGCCGAGAACTGCTCGCGCCCGAGAATGCCGACGCGAGCGTCATCCAGACGGTCAGAGAACGGATCGAGAACGACCAGACCATCCTGTTCTGTCTGCACTGCCAAGACTGGAAACGGAAGACGAAGGTAAAGCGCGTCGCCGACCAGCCGAGATGCCCGGAGTGCGGTTCGACGCGAATCGCCGCCCTCAACCCGTGGGCCGACGAGGTCGTGAAAGCGGTCAGGGCCAACGAGCGAGACGACGAACAGGAGAAGATGACAGAACGCGCGTTCCGAGCCGCGAACCTCGTTCAGAGCCACGGCAAGCAGGCGGTCATCGCGTTGGCAGCGCGTGGCGTCGGCCCGCAAAATGCTGCCCGGATCATCGCTAAACTGCGAGAGGACGAAGACGATTTCTACCGCGATATCCTCGCACGAGAGCGAGAGTACGCCCGGACGCAGGCGTTCTGGGACTAGTCGCTCTCGTCGTCACATTCACGACCGCGAAATCGCCCGTGTTCTCCCTGAAGAGCGTTCCGGATACATGAGTTCGACACTCCATTTCGAGTCGGGACAATCCTTTAGCCTTCAAGGGGAGTATCTCTGGGCAGGTGGGAAGGATTAGTTGGGAGACGGTTTACGAACGATTTCCTTCACAGCGACAGTTATCGCTCTCGCTCCGGGTGCTCGCAACCGTATTTCTGTTCCTTTTTGCGATTCGACTGTTACGATCTTCGACAGACGCGCTCGCCCCCTTTCTCTCACGGGTTCTGCAACAGGTGGTCGTCGGCGACTGGTCGGCGCTCGGCATCAGTTGGCTCGCCTCGTACGTACTGGCGAACGGTACCATCGTCGCTGCCCTCGCGCTCTCCCTGTTCGAATCGAACCTCATCCTCCCCTCGCAGTTGTTCATGATGATAATCGGCTCTCGGCTCGGGGCCGCCGCCATCGTCGTCCTCATCGGGGCGTTCGATTACGTGCACGAGGAGATCGACACACTCCGTGAGTCGGTGAGTCTGGGACTGCTCACGTTCCTTCTCACACATTCGATATACCTCCCGGTGTTGGTGCTAGGATACGTCTCGATACCGTGGGTTCTCCCTTCGGTACCGGAACGAACCGGTGTTCAACCGAAGACGGACGTTCCAGACGTATTCCCGATACTCACCGAGGGAGTGATCGAATCGGTCGGTGCTGAGGTGGCGTTCGTGATCGCGATCGGTGCGATCTTCCTGAGCATGCGACTGTTCGACGGCATCCTCAAACGCATCGACGTACAACACCTCCGGGGACGGTACCTCACCCGTCTGGACGACAAGTGGGTCTCGTTCGGTCTCGGACTCATCGTCACCGGACTCACGACCAGCGTCGCATTCTCGCTCGGCGTGGTCGTTCCACTTTACAACCGGGGGCACATCAAACGAAACGAGATCATCCCCTACGTTCTGGGCGCAAACATCGGGACGCTGGTCGATACGCTCGTCGTCGCAATCGCGCTCGATACGCCGATCGGTGTGATGACCGTCGTCGTGTTGCTGGCCTTCGGAATGCTCGTGACGATGCTGACGTTGCTACTGTATCCGGCGTACACTCGATTCATCGATGCGATGCAGAACGAACTCGTCAGTACCGTTGCCTATTTCGCCGGGTTCCTCCTCTCGCTCCTCGTGGTGCCCTTGCTGCTCATCTTCTTCGGTTGACGCTGCGTCCCGACAGACTGACAATCGTTAAGCCACACCGAACGAGAAAATTTGCCATGACGCTCCTCCTGACCGGCTACGAACCGTTCGGCGACTACGACGAAAATCCCAGCGAACAGGTGGCGCGCGAACTCGACGATGAGCAGATAGCGAGCCACGAAGTCTCGGGCCACGTCCTCCCCGTGGAGTTCGAACGAACAGCAGACGAGATGCGATCACTCGTCGAAGCCCACGATCCGACCGTTATCGTCGCCACTGGCCTCGCGGCGGGACGACCAGGTATCAGCGTCGAGCGCGTCGGTATCAACGTCGACGACTGCGGAAGCACCCCGGACAACGCCGACGCCGAACCTCGTAACGAACGTATCATCTCGGACGCCGACGCGGGCTACTTCGCCACGCTTCCCGTCGTCTCGGTCGTCGAGAATCTGCTCGAAGACGGGATTCCGGCGCACGTCTCGAACACCGCCGGGACGCATCTCTGCAACAACGTCCTTTACTCGACGCGGGCGTATCTGGAGTTCGAAGAACGAGGTATTCCGATGGGGTTCGTCCACCTCCCCTGCACGCCCGCACAGGCGGCCCGGCAGGCGCGCGAGGGAGACGGTACGAATGGTGCGTCTGTGAACCCGAGTTTGCCACTATCGATGCAGACCAAGGCGATTCGGCGAACGTTCGAGGTTACGGTGGCCGAACAGTGACTACTCGGCTTCGAAGGCCACGCTCGTCATCGTCCGCTCGACGGGTGGCGCGTTCTGGATCTTCTCGGCGACGACGTGCGGGAGGTCGTCGGGGTCGTCCAGGTCGAGTTGCGCGATAACGTCGTACTCCCCTGTAACGATGTGTGCTGACGTTACTTCTTCGATTTCGGCGACTTCACGCGCTGCGTGCATCACGGACGACGGTTCGGCGCGGATGTGAACGAATGCGTCCGTCATGGTACGGCATACCACCGTGAGGCTAGTAGCTTTTACGGGCGAAATCCTTCGAGATGGATAGTCGAAGATAGAAGACTTATTCCGTTTCGTTACAACTCCCGGTCATGAACTGGTCGAGTGCGCTCCCCCAACGCCCGGTTGACCTGCGCGCGCTCGCTTCGAACCTCCGCGTCCGTAGCCGGAACGCACTCGCCCGCCGATTCGGTATCGACACGCGAGCACTGGCTGCGCTCCGTATCACGCTCGGACTGCTGTTGCTCACCGACCTCTTCGTTCGGTCGCGTGACCTCGTCGCACACTACACCGACTCAGGAGTTCTGCCGCGAGCAGCCCTTTACGAAGGATTTCCTGGAATCGCGCAGCTTTCGTTCCATACCGTCTCTGGAACTGCATGGGTACAGACCATCCTGTTTCTCGTGGCAGGTGGCTTTGCGCTGGCGCTCCTTCTGGGGTACCGGACGAGGCTCGTGACGTTCGTCTCGTTCGCATTGCTGGTATCGCTGCAAGCTCGCAACCCCGTCCTCCTGAACGCCGGGGACTCCATCCTTCGACGGCTCCTGTTCTGGAGTCTCTTCTTGCCTCTCGGTGACCGCTGGTCGGTGGATTCACTCCGTGCCGAGCGGCCACGGAGTCGGGTTGCGAGCGTGGCGTCCGCCGCGCTGTTGCTCCAGGTGGTACTCATCTACACCACGAATGCCGTGTTGAAACTCCGGGGCGACCTCTGGGTTCGTAGCGACGCGATCCTGTACGTGTTCAGTCTCGACCAGCTCACCGTGTTGCTGGGGGACGTGTTGGCTCAGTATCCAACACTGCTCAGACTCTTCGACAGAATCTGGCTCGCGTTGGTCATCTCCTCGGTGCTGTTGGTTCTCCTGACTGGATGGTCACGGGCCGTGTTCGCCTCACTGTTCGTCGGGATGCATCTCGGGATGCTCCTGACTATGCGCCTCGGGCTGTTTCCGCTCATCTCGATGGCTTCGCTGCTACCGTTCTTCCCCGGTGTGGTCTGGGAGAGGGTAGAGCGACGACTCTCGTCTCTCGAACCGAGAATCGATGTGATCGGCTGGCGCAAGCGATTCGCCAGTCTCTCGTCGGACTCCCGCTTCGAAATCCCGCCATCGGTTCACCAGTGGAAACGTCGGCCCGCATCCGTCGTCGTTGCCATCTTTCTGACTTTCATCCTCGTCTGGAACGCTGCCGCGCTCGGTTACGCCGACCTTCCCGAAAGCATCGATTCGACCGTCGACCCTGGGGAACGTCGCTGGGACATGTTCGCCCCGGAACCACGGGGAACCGATGGGTGGTACGTGGTTCCTGCACGACTCGAATCGGGCGACCAGATAGACGCCCTCCATCGGTCACCGGTTCGATGGAGGAAACCCTCGGACGTTTCCGAGACGTTCCCCAGTCATCGGTGGCTGGTGTATCTGCTCGATCTTCAACGGGGCGGAAACGCCGACCTTCGCCCTCACTTCGCCGACTATCTGTGCCATCGCTGGAACACGGCGCACGAAGACGATCTGGTCACCGTCACGGTCTACTACGTCGAGCAACCCACACGACTCGATGGCCCCGAACCGACTCGTAGGGTCGAACTCGTCGAACACTCCTGTCCGTCCGCCTGACTCACGCAGCTATCTCAGTCATCGAAATCACGCTCGAAAACGTGATAGATAGAAGACTTATACCGTCACGTATCGACGCTCGGATGTGAACCGGCCGGAGGTGTTCTCGGAGGTCGCTGAGCCCGACCTGACCCGTCGCCAGTTACTCGTCGGACTGGGTAGCGGTGCAACGACGATTGCGGCAGGGAAGGCGATAGACAACGCCCTCCTCGGATTCGGTGTCGTCACTGGAACGAATCTTCGTGAGCAGAACCTCACCGCAATCGCACGCAAACGATTTGAACCATCAGCGTTCACGACGACGGTCTCAGGGTATCGACTTCGATTCCGCGACAACGAGATTCACGTTCACGACAGTGAGACACGGCGAACCCTCTCACTG
Organism: Haladaptatus rarus; assembly: GCF_054177585.1. NCBI lineage: Archaea > Methanobacteriati > Methanobacteriota > Halobacteria > Halobacteriales > Haladaptataceae > Haladaptatus > Haladaptatus rarus. The sequence goes on from NZ_JBPEHG010000001.1 coordinate 289,197, forward strand.
CCGGCATCTCCCGAAGAGGCTGCCGTCCTCGACGCCGAATTCGGACTCGGCGGCGGCCCGCTTGAACAACTCATCCGTGATTTCTCGGCCATCGATGCTGGCGCGTTTCGATTCGAATTCTCCCAGTACGAGCAGTTCTTCGACCGCCTGCAGTCAGCGGATGCTCGTCCGTTCACCGTCGAGGCGTTTCGTAGCAACCGCGTTCGGAACGTCGAGCCTGCGGCCGTCGAATCGTTTGCAGGAGCACCACCGGCGAACCCGAAGGCAACCCTCGAAGGTCTCGTCGACGGATTCCGTGAGTACACCGAATACGACCTTCCACGGTACATTGTGGGGTCTATCGAGGACAACGTCATCTTCGGAGCGATGGATCTTCGGCGACACTTCGAATCGCCGACGACGTTCGAGGCACTCGAATCAGGGAAGACGGACGGGATGTTCTGTTTCGAGTTCACGTGGCGTGCTATCGAGGCGTTACACTCGGTTTCCGCCGGTCGGCAACAGCCACCGGTTCTCGGTGCGACGGTCTACGACGACCGCCACGGACACACTTACGTCGGCGTGGCGAGCGTCGTCCGTGAGGAAGGTGACCTCGTCGTCCCGATGACGTTCGTCGATTACAGAAACTCGACCCTCTACGACGACTTCCATCTACGAGAGATTCTTCCGGGTGAGGGACTGGCGGCCTACGACCGCTGCTACCGTGCGAGCGACATCTACTGGTGACGGTTCCGACTGACATACAGGCTTCCTACATCGTCGGCTGGACGAACTCCCGCGCCACGTCGAAGTGGCGCGTTTCGATGACGATCTCGTCTGCCCGGTCGTTCGCCTCGTCCGCTCCCCACTCCTCGGCGGCCTCGCGGATGGCTCGCATCGAGGCGTTTCGAACGAGTGCTTCCAGGTCTGCGCCCGTGTAACCCTCCAGTTCTGCGGCAAGTGCGTCCAGATCCACGTCGTCGGCCAGCGGCTTGTCGCTGGCGTGGACCGAGAGGATCTTGCGTCGTCCGGCTTCGTTCGGGGCAGGGATCTCGACGTGGGATTCGATCCGACCGGGGCGAAGGAGTGCAGGGTCAAGGGCGTCGCGGCGATTGGTCGCCGCGAGGACGACGAGATTCGGATTTTCGGTGAGACCGTCGAGTTCGGTCAGCAGTTGCGAGACGACGCGTTCTGTCACCTCGTGTGACTCACCGCGTTGAGAGGCGAGGGCGTCGATCTCGTCGAAGAACACGATGGCGGGGGAGGCCTGTCTGGCGCGGTCGAACACGTCTCGAACCGCCTTCTCGCTCTCGCCGACGTATCGGTCGAGCAGTTCCGGCCCGGCAACGTGGATGAAGTTCACGTCGCTCTCGCCCGCCAACGCACGCGCGAGGAGCGTCTTTCCGGTGCCGGGTGGCCCGTAGAGCAGCACTCCTGTCGGTGGCTCAGTGTTCGTCGTTTCGAAGAGGTTGCTGTAGGAGAGCGGCCACTCGACCGCCTCGATGAGCGTCTGTTTCGCCTCTTCCAAGCCGCCGACGTTCTCGAAAGAGATTTCGGGGGCCTCCGCGACGAACTCGCGCATCGCGGAGGGTTCGACGCTCGACATAGCGGTGTTGAAGTCCTCGCGGTTGACCTCGACCGAGAGGAGCGCTTCGTCGTCACCCCCCGAATCTCGCGCTCGACGGAGGGCAGCCATCGCCGCTTCGGTGACGAGCGCGTGGAGGTCCGCGCCGACGAACCCGTGTGTCGTCGCGGCGAGACGGTCGATGGCGACGTCGTCTGCGAGTGGCATCCCGCGAGTGTGGACTTCGAGGATCTCGCGTCTGCCACCTTCGTCCGGTGCACCGATCTCGATCTCGCGGTCGAATCGACCACCCCGGCGGAGCGCCGGGTCGATGGCGTCCACCCGGTTCGTCGCACCGATGACGACGACTTCGCCCCGAGATTCGAGGCCGTCCATCAACGAGAGCATCTGAGCGACCAGCCGATTCTCCATGTCGCTCTCGTCGTCCCGCTTGCCGCCGAGGCTGTCCACTTCGTCGAAGAAGATGATGGCAGGCGCGTTCTCGTCTGCCTCGGTGAATATCTCTCGAAGGCGCTCTTCGCTCTCACCCTTGTATTTGCTCATCACCTCTGGTCCCGAAACTGAGATGAAGTGGGCGTTCACCTCGTTCGCCACAGCCTTGGCGATGAGAGTCTTACCCGTGCCGGGCGGTCCGTAGAGCAGGACGCCCTTCGGCGGGTCGATTCCCAGTCGACGGAACAACTCCGGATTCGAGAGCGGCAGTTCGACCATCTCCCGGACGCGGCGGAGTTCCTCGTCCATCCCGCCGATATCCTCGTACGTCGCGCCGGTCACCTCGGTCAGCGTCGTGTTTCCGCCAGCTGATTTCGTGGGCGTCACCGAATCCGTGAGATTCGACAGCGACACCTGGACGTCGGTGTCGCTCGTGATTCGAACGGTTCCATCCGGGTCGGTCTTCGAGACGACGAACAGACCTGCGTCACCCAATCGCTCGATTCTGGCGCGTTCTCCGGCACTCACGGGGCGATCCAGGAGTTCGCGCTTCGCGGCTGATTCGAGCGTATCGACGTCGTCCAGCGAGAAGTTCGCCTTCGGAACGACGGTGATCGATTTCGCGTCTGAAACGGAGATCGGTCGTACCGAAACCTCGTCCCCGATTCGAACGCCGGCGTTCGCTCGCGTTTCGGCGTCGATCTGGATGGTGTTCTCGGGGAGGGTGCTCGCGGCGGGCCACACCTTCACGACCGTCGTCTCGTCGCCCTCGACGGCGACGGTGTCACCGCTCAGCACGCCGAGTCGCTGGCGGGCCGCGTCGGCGATACGAGCGATACCGCGCCCGCCGTCGCGCTTTTCCGCGCCCCGGACGGTGAGCGTGACCGTCGGTTCATTCGTCATATCGCTTACTCGTCGCCCGATTGTCTTCAGGGTTTCCCGGAGAAATGCCTTTGTCCGATGCAGACCTAGCTTCAATTATGGTGGCCCAAACCGAGCGCGACGACATGACGTGGTTCCAGTGCGAACAGTGTGGGCTGATGTTCAACGACCGTGACGACGCGCGACAACACGAGGAAAACTGTGACGCAGAGGACCCTTCGTACATCCAGTAGGGTTCCACGAACAACACTTTCGACCCGTGCAAGCACAGTGTTGAAAGGAATGGCTGTCGTGCAACAAATATGGGAACTCGCACAACTATCGGGTGGTCGCTTTTCACGTCCGGCATCGTCACGCTGTTGCTCAAGTGGCTCCCTTACGATTCGCTCTACTGGGGCATCGGTCTGCTCGTGATCGGTCTGATCGTGATGTCGCGGCGAATAGTGTAGTCGTCACTCGTCTTCCACTCGATGTTCAAAAATCGATGAATCAGTGACGTACTCCTCAGAACACCCATTTCTGCAAGCTTTAGATTCACTCTAAAACCGATATTTGTTCAATCTAATCAACATATTCTTAACAGTAGCCGGTACACAACAGGACGAATGGCCGACCACCGCACTGCATTCCTCAAGGCGTCGTGGGTCAACGTCGCCACGAACGTCCTCAAGATCGTGGTGGAAGGCGGCCTCGGACTTGTCTTCGGGAGTCTCGCACTCGTCGCCGACGCCGCCCACTCCGTCGCCGACCTACTGGCCAGTGCGGTGGTACTGGTCTGGGGTCGCCTCTCGTTCGAGGGGCCGGACACCGACCACCCCCACGGCCATCAGCGATTCGAACCCCTCACTGCGCTGTTCGTCGGCGGAACGCTCGTCTTGCTCGGCCTGAAACTGCTTTTCGACGCGTGGCAGTCCATCCGGGCAGCACCCGAATCCCACTACAGTATCTTCCTCGTCGTTGGACTCGCGTTCGCGTTCCTCGACCGCTACTTCTGTTACTGGTACACGAAGCGCGTCAACCGCGTCGTTCAGTCCCCTGGTTTGACCGCCCTCGTCGCCGACAGCAAGAACGACCTCTACACCACTGTGGCGGCGGTCGTCGGTGTGGCCGGGATGGCCGGCGGCGTTCCCGTGCTCGACCCGCTCGCGGCCGCGCTGGTCAGCCTCCTTGTCATCCACCAGGGAATCGAGGTCTCGCGCGAGAACGTCGATTATCTCGTGGACACCGCCGCGCCCGAGCACGTCCGGGACGAGATTCGAGACGAGATCCTCGGCCACGACGACGTACACGGTGTTCACGACTTCACCGCCTACCACGCCGGAACAGTCCTGGAAGTCGAGTTCCACGCCGAAGTCGATGCAGAGCATACATTCATCGAGGCCCACGACATCGAGACAGAACTTCGGGACACGCTCATCTCGCGTCCTGATATCGGAGACGTTCACATCCATCTTGACCCGGCGGGACTCGGCGAGTGGAAGGACGCCGACGAAGAGCGAGCGTCACCGACCGGTAACTGAGTGTCAGAGAAGCGTACTGATCGCGACGATTCCGAACACCAGCAATCCGATACCGTAGAACACCGACCACGCTCTGGCGCTGGCGCGGTCGGGTGGGTCGAACACGTCGTTCGACCCCGACGAACTGAGGGCCGTCGACGCCCCTGCGGGGGTACCGCCACTAATCGGGCCGTTCTCCCCCGAACTTACTGCACGACCGAGCAGGAGCAACCCGACTGCGATGGCTCCCAGGAGCGCGTATCCGCGGACAGACGACGGAAGGACGTACGCGATCGTCACGGTGCCGCCCCCGAACAGAATCGTGTAAAGGCCGCAGGATCGAGCGAGGTATCTCCAATCCATACGAAACGTGTGACTACCAGCAGTAAATGTTTTTTCCCTGACTCAAGTAGATTATTAATAATTTGAATGAAATGACGAAGGAGTCCGTCAGGCGAGCGAACGATAGGTGGTACGACCCCGTAGCATCACTCCGAGGCCGATAGAGACGATTCCAGAGTTGAATTCGAAAACGAGCGGAAACGTACTCCACGGCGATCATCGTCCACCACTTAGTCATCGACTCCCTGCTCGCTGTTATCGTCAGATACGACGTGAACCAACGCTCACCCTAACCCCGCCCGTTCCCGGTGCTCTCGCGCCATCTCCTCGGCGTGCTCCCGCGACTGGCACGCCTCCCAGCGAACCTGCTCGGCATCGCTGTAGGTGAGATGGGTCTTCAGTTCGTCGCGCAGGACACCAGAGCTGATCTCCTGGACTTCGCCGTCGGAACCGAGTTCGTACATCCCCCAGCGTTCGGGCGCGCGCCCGACCGTCCCCCTGTCGAGGGTCTGCCAGCGTTTCGAGAGCGGCATTATTCCTCGGGGTCGTCGCCGTCTCCGTCCTCGTTCACGAACTCGAACGAGCGTTCTCCAAGTTCGTCCTCCTCGAAGACGAACACCCGGCCACGAGCGATGTCGGGGTCGGCATCTACCTCGATGGCGTATCCCTCCGAGCGCACCGTCACACCGGGGAACAGTTCTTCTTCCTCGCCGGGTTCGACGATGATCCGACCGACGCCACTCTCTTCGAGGATCTCGTCGTCGGTCTTGCGGTCGTTGACGTAGGTCATCACACCTTCCGTCTCAGTGGGGTCGGTGACGAGCACCTGTACGAGCTTGCCGGGTTGGGTTCGGAGGGTATCCTGCACTTTCGCCGGAATCCCGTGGTAGAACACCTCTCGCCCGTCTGTGTACTCGACGACGATGCCGTCTTTGGTGAGTTCGACGCCGACTGTGTCCGGGGATACGTCGTTGCGGACGGTCATATCCGACGATTGACCGGGGAAGGGCAAAAGAGCCGCGTTCCGGGGTGGTGGTACCGAGTCGATCGAATATCGGCTAGTTTCTTCGAAATCTGGGCGTATCTCGTTATCTGGGCAAAGAACTTACCCTTCCGCTACTATTAGACAAAGCCGATGGAAACTCCGATAGTCGCTGCTCGGCTCGGCGTGGGACTTCTATTGATACTGACGAACGGATATTTCGTCGCCATCGAATTCGCCCTTACGCGGGTTCGTCAGTACTCAGAATCGGAGTTCGACACGCCTGGCCTGCGACGAGCGTGGGAGATGACGGATAACCTCGAACTATATCTCACGAGTTGTCAGGTTGGTATCACCGCCTCCAGTATCGCGGTAGGTATCGTCGCGGAACCAGCGTTAGCTGCCATCTTCGAGCCGATATTCGCCAACACCGGACTCGCCTCCGTCGGAGCGGGGGCGCTGCTCGGTTTCCTCATCATCAACCTCGTTCACTTGACACACGGTGAGCAGACGCCGACGTATCTCGGCGTCGAACGAACGAAGTTCGTGTGTCGGTACGGAGCGACACCATTGTACTGGTTCTATCGCGCTATCGCTCCGATAATCACGCTCGGCGACGGGGTAGCAAAGTGGACGCTGAAACTGTTCGGCGTCGAGATCACTGGCGCGTGGAAGGACGCCGAAAAAGACGCTATCGAATCGCGCGCCGACTTACGGAACGAATTGGGTTCGGTGCTCGAACGCGGTGACCTCCCAGAAGAGCGATACGAAGAAGTGATGAACGCGCTGAAGATCGGGGAAACGCCGATTCGGGATATCATGATTCCGCGCGAGGACATCATGGCCGTTTCGACGGAAGACACGCTCGAAGAGAACCTAAAGCGCGTTCGAAACCATCCTCACACTCGCTTCCCGCTCATCGGAGGGTCGTTCGACGACTACCGAGGTAACGTGTACATGCCAGCACTCTACCGCGAACACGACGCACTCGAATCGGGGGAGATGACGCTCGAAGCGGTCGCTCACCCTCCGATGACGATCGCCGCGAACACCACCATCAGCGACGCGCTCGATCTGTTGCAGATCGAAAATCAGGAACTCGCGTTGGTGATGGAGGACGGGGAGGTCGTCGGCCTCGTCACCGCGACGGACGCGCTCGAAGCGGTCATCGGCGACCTCCGCGACCCAACCGACGAGCGCTCTGAATCGCCTGCGCCTACCTGACGGGCACGAACTGCCACCACCGCCATCCTGAAGACGGCCCCTTGCGAACGCGAGAACATGTACGGACGCGCGAGCGCACCTGCCGCCGGGACGGTGCTCAACGCACTCGCCACGGGTACTGGGTCGGCGTTCGCCATCGACGCCGACACCATCGCGGAGGTGGAATTGGACGATTCCACCGAGATTCGCGGTGAGATCGCGGATTCGCAAGAAGCCGACACCCGCCTCATCGAGCGATGCGTCGAACTCGTCCTCGAAACCCAGGATGCCGACTACGGCGCGACGGTTCGCACCGAGAGCGAGGTACCGATGGCCTCCGGACTGAAGAGTTCGAGCGCCGCCGCGAACGCGACGGTGCTGGCGACCCTCTCTGCGCTCGATATCGAGATGCCCCGAGAAGACGCCTGCCGACTTGGCGTGCAGGCAGCCCGCGATGTCGGCGTCACCGTCACCGGAGCCTTCGACGACGCTAGCGCGAGTATGCTCGGCGGTGTAACCGTCACCGACAACGACCGAGACGAACTGCTCGCCCGCGAGGAGGTCGAGTGGGACGTGCTCGTCTGGACGCCGCCGGAGCAGGCATTCTCGGCAGACGCTGACGTCTCACGCTGTCGCCGGATCGCACCCATGGCCGAACTCGTCGCCGAACTCGCACTCGATGGAGATTACGGTCGAGCGATGACCGTCAACGGATTCGCGTTCTGTGGCGCGCTCGATTTCACGGCCGATCCACTGCTCGACGCTCTACCGGATGTCCGGGGTGTGACACTGTCTGGGACCGGCCCGAGTTTCGTCGCGGTGGGAGAGCAAGCAGTTTTAAAGGACGTGCGAGAGAGATGGAAGGCACGGGAGGGCACGACGTGGCTAACGACGACCCAGACAGACGGAACCCGAACGATATGACGCTCGCAGAGCTCCGCGAAGAGATAGAGTCCATCGACCGCGAGATAGTAGAACTCATCGCCCGCAGAACCTACGTCGCCGAGACGGTGGCGCGAGTGAAGGAGGCCGAGGACATCCCGACGACGGACGAGTCTCAAGAGCAGCGGGTGATGGACAGAGCAGGTGAAAACGCGAAACGGTTCGACGTCGATTCGAATCTGGTGAAGGCGATCTTTCGGCTGTTAATCGAACTGAACAAAGTAGAACAGCGTGATAAGAGGTAACGTTTAGTACAGATATCGGGCCGTGTTCTAACGCGTCACCGCTCGACGGTCACGCGTTCAGCGTCGGATTTGTACCTCGAAATCTGTGTTTCGGCCCAGTCGACGCTCTCCACTGTATCGTTTAGCAGTAATCCGGTCACGAGGTTCCCGTCTCGAAATTCGATACCCATCCGGCTCTCCTCTCCACGGACGACGAAGACACCGAACGGGACGTGACTCTCAGTCTGCCAGAGAACCGCCCCACTGTCGAGTAGTGACGCCACGGCGTCGTCCTGACTTCCTCGAAGGCTGTCTCCCAACTCTTTGGAGAGGACGAACTCGGCGGTCAGTTCACCACAATTCACTCGGTCGCTCACCACGTCGACGTTCTCGGTCGATGCCGCAGGAACGACTCCGCGTACGTCGTCCGCCGTTGCCAGCAGACGATGGGCGTATTCGAGATGGCGTCCTACGGAACCAGCGTCAGGCGTGACGAACTCTGAACCGACGAACACCACCGGGTCGATAGCCTCCGCTGGGAGTCCCGCGAGGACTGATCTCAGGACTGCTGTCTGAGCCAACTCCTCGTACCGACGGAGTGCGACCGACCCGAACAGCGTCGGACGCAATCCATCGCCGGTCTGCTCTATGAGTTCCATTTCCAGTAGTTGCGTGACACCCTTGTAGACCGTCGACTTCGCGTCTTCGAGGTCGTCGACGAGTTCGTGGCGCTCACGCGGCGACCTGCTCAACACGCGGAGTATTCCGTGACGCCGAGAGATGATTTCGACGAGTTCGGTGGGGTCTGTCACAGCTATCTGCCTTCACAGACGACTGTGGACGTGTAAAGGATTCCGAGGAGCGTGGAAATTCCCGACCAGACGGCTGATGATTTCATACGTCGATATATACTGTATGTCGACTGAAACGATGACCCAACGGGCAGAATCGCTCCCATCGCTCACCGCGCCGACGACTCGCGTCTTTCTCCTCCTTGGATTCGCCGTCTGGCTTGCGGCGACGGTAGCGTTTCGTCTCGCTGGACAGTACTTGCTCAACCCGTCTGCGCCCGTCGTGGTGGGAGGACTGTTCGTCGCCGTCGTGCCAGCGATGATTGGACTCGCATTAGTACTCTATCGGTGGCGTGGCGTGACAGGAGCGACACGACTGCAAGCCGCAATCGCGCTGGTACTCCCCGGCATGTTGCTCGACTCTCTCGCGGTCGCGTGGTTCGGGACTGTGTTCCCGAACATGGTTCCGGGTGCCGCGAAGTACTTCGGCGGAATGCTGTTGCTGGCCTACGCATCCATCCTGCTGTCGGGCTTCATCCCGAGTCGAAGATAGAACGCGGCAATTTAGGCGAAATCTGTAACATCAGTCTGAGACCTGAACAAGGTGGAGCAGCGGGAGAGTCGGTAGCCGAATTTTGGTGCTTCAGGGCTTCTCTCCCGGATCAGGTGGCTAATTATTCTTCCGGAAGTTGTTCTTTCGTTCCCAGATTGGTGAACGATACCACAGTTCCATAGCCGCCCGGGTACTGAATCGAAGCGTGACCGTGCGGCGACTGACGGAATATCCGAGGGACATCCGATCACAAGGCTGTCAATTGGCGGAAATTGCTACTGGTCGATGAATCAACGTACTGTAGTCCGGCAGATAACAGGAGTAGCGTGCTGCATACAGAGGACATCTTCATCAGGACATTGTCGACGGACGAGCTATCGCTCGGCGAATAAATCGAGCGCGTTGCGCACATGCACCCGCATCGTCTCACCGCCAGTGTGTCCTGAGTTATCAACGATACTCAATTCTGCATCTGGCCACGCACGATTGAGTTCCCACGCAGTTTCGAGTGGCGCAGCAAGATCAAGTCGACCATGGACCAGAACACCTGGGATGCCGGTCAAATGATCGGCGTTGCGTAACAGCTGTTCCTCATCGAGCCATGCTGCATGTGAAAAATAGTGTGATGCGATGCGAACGAACGACAATCTCCAAGCCAGCGAGCCGCTGCTATAGGCCCGTACCTCTTTTTCCGACTCATGAGAAATGACCGTGTCTTCCCACGCACACCATGCATTCGCGGCTTGTATCCGCACCTGAGAGTCGGGGTCGCCCATACGACGTGCGTAGGCGGCGACGATGTCGTCGTCGGTGTCAGCATCGGGGACACCTGCTCGGAACTGCTCCCATGCTTCCGGCAGGAAGCGGGACAGTCCCTGATAAAGCCAATCGATCTCAGATTGTCGGGTGGTAGTGACTGGTGAGATAACAATCTCGGAAACACGATCCGGATACTGTTCAGCGTACGCCAAGAGTAACGTAGAACCCCAAGATCCACCGAAGAGTAACCAGCGATCGATATATAGATGCTGACGAAGGTGTTCCATGTCGGCAAGCAAATGACCGGTTGTATTATAGCTCATATTCGTAGCCGGATCACTTGCAGGTGGTGTACTTTCCCCACATCCCCGCTGGTCAAAGAGAACTACCCTGTACCGATCCGGATCGAAGTACTGACAAGATCGAGGTCTACATCCTGATCCGGGGCCACCATGGACGACGAGGGCAGGCTTCCCATCCGGATTGCCATATTCCTCCCAATGCACTAGATTTTCGTCGCCCACATCTAATAGTCCTTGATTGTATGCTTCTTGCTGTGGGTAGAGATCAGCCATTCGTGGAGTCATTTGGGTGGGTCAAAATATACCTGTCTCATTCGTGGATTTTGACGTTGAGTGATGGAGCGAGAGGTGACGTCTTAACGAATGGAATCCCACGGTGACAAATGATAGATGCGCCCGTTTAGCTTCTGCCGGATTCGGACGGGATATACGCGCCCTGCATTCAGCACAAACGCGGTGATGTCTTACTGACTGCGGTTGTCAACATGGCTTCACCATCTGTGGCGCAGAGTCATTTATATGCGAGCCCGTGAAAGCGTCTGTATCGCTTGCTTTCGATAGTCTGAATTCTCTATAATGAGTTTATTCCGCCGAGTTATGTTACGGATTTCGTCTATCTGAACAAAGTGGAACAAAGAGAGAGCAGGTAGCCGAAATCAGGCATTTCAGGGATTTCATCGTCGGTCGAGCAGTCGATTCTTCTTTCGGCAGGTGCTCTTTCCTTTGACGGTAGGTCAGTGAGGGGGCAGTTCGGTTGCGCAGATAAGACAGAGAATCTCGTTCTCTTATTCTCGCCGGTTCACGTCTACCACTTCCATCCGTTCATCGTATGTGAGTCGTAGCGCTTCGTCCTCCAACAGAATCGAGATGCGGATACGAAACGGATCCTCCGAGAGGAGTTCCTCTTGGAAGTCGAGGAGGAGGTCGCGCTGTTCGTACGCGGCGAGGTCGAACTCGATGCCGTGCTCGTAATAGAATGCGATCACCGCCGGTTGTCTCGTCGGGTAGAACAGTGTCGGCATCCGCCACCGATACTTACACCCCTCGCAGACGTGCGAGACGAGCATCCAGAAGATCGATCCACAGCCCTCGCAGAACTGGTACTCGTCCCAATTCGGTTGGTGATCGTCGCAGATCTCGACCGAGGTGACCGGCATATCGCCCGCGCACTCCGGACAAACGCCGTCCATCACTGACGCTCGTCGATGAGCGCCCCAAATCCGGTCAGCTCCGTTAATTTCGTTCGGCGTCCGGCCCCGCAACCCTGATGGTGGAAATTCGTTCTTGCTGATAACGCCAGGCGGAAACGTTTCGACGCACCGAGCGTCGCAGCTGGTGCACTCCAAGTAGCGCCAACCGTCCCGGTAGCTCAACTCAGGTTGTCCTCCGCAGTACCAACACGCGATATTCACCTCCACGGATTCGATCTCTGGGTCGTCGATCGCGGCCCCGGAGAGGAGCATTCTGACGATCCGCTTTCCCGAATCCCTGAGCTCGTATCCGTCCTCGTTCCGACGGACGAAGTGGGTCGTGAGCTTGTTCAAGTGGTAGTTGAGGCGGCCAGGATCGTCGACGCCGACGCGTTCACGGAGTTCGGCGAACCGCATCGGCGTCTCGTCCGCTGGATCGTTGGCTTCCCAAAGGGCTTGCAGTATGACGAGTCTGGTTTCATCCGAGAGGATCTGAAATGCCTCATTCCCGGTGGGTGGTGCCGACCGTTCTGTTTCGCTCGTGCCCGGGGAAGCCATACAGTATAGATGTGAACGTGGGTAAAGGCTCTTTCCGTGTTACCATACAACACGGAAACGAGAAACCTCAATGGGTGTCGGCGGATGCCGGGGAACTTGACCCGAGATCCGTCGAGCTAGAAACAATGTATTGATTTGTTTATAGAAATAAGATTCGGTCAGCACTCCAATAGAAATGTAGTTCTAATTACTGTTATTCCGATTGCCGTCGATGGTGTATCTGGAGTGTTCAGAGATGGCACAAGCCCACAGGCTGGATTGTGAAGCGGCAGCAGCCGATTGCCGGTTCATTATTCAATCGGAAAACGAGGAAGAAGCGGTCGAATTGGCGAAAACCCACATGCGAGACGTTCACGGGAAAGACTACACGGACAAGGAACTCCGAAATGAAGTCCTAAAAATCGTGTAACAACGGAAACAAAACGATGGCAACAGAAACCCACGCGGAAGGAGATCCGATCAACGAAGAGAAACTGAACGAACTCGTGGAAACGTCGCTCGTCGATCTCGGCGCGACGATCCACGCTGCGCTGGCCGTCATCGGGGATGAACTCGGTCTCTATGCGGTACTGGACGACGCTGGGCCGCTCACGTCCGCCGAGGTGGCCGAGAAAACGGATACCGCAGAACGCTACGTCCGCGAATGGCTACGCGCGCAGGCAGCCGGCGGGTACGTGTCCTACGACCCCGAGACCGATCGCTATGGTCTCTCCCCCGAGCAGGCATACGTGTTAGCCAACAGGGAAAGCCCAGTGTTCATGCCGGGCGCGTTCCAGCTGGTCGCGGCAATATCGAAGATCGAACCCGAACTCCGGGATGCATTTCGAACGGGCGAGGGCATCGGCTGGCACGAACACGACGAAGACGTGTTTCACGGCACGGAACGCTTCTTCGGGCCATCTTATGGGGCGTTCCTAATCGACTGGATCGAGGCGTTTGACGGGGTTGATGAGAAGCTGAAAGCGGGCGGGCGGATTGTCGACGTAGGCTGTGGACACGGCGCACCGACGATCCGCATGGCCGAAGCGTACCCCAACTCGACGGTCGTCGGTATCGACTACCACGAGGCCTCGATCGCGGTAGCACACGAGCGGGCGGAAAAGGCGCGCGTCGCCGACCGCGTCGAGTTCGAGGTGGCAACCGCGAGGGAGTACAAGGGAACCGACTACGACCTGGTAACGATGTTCAACTGCTTCCACGACATGGGCGATCCTGTCGGTGTTGCGGCCCACGTCCGGGAGACGCTCACCGACGACGGGGCGTGGATGATCGTCGAACCCTATGCCGAGGATCGGGTCGAAGACAACCTCACTCCGTATGGCCGCCTCGCGTACTCGATTTCGACAGTGGCCTGTACACCGAATTCGCTCAGTCAGGATATCGGCTACGGTCTCGGCGCACAAGCGGGTGAGGAGCAGACTCGTAAAGTCGTCACCGAGGGTGGCTTTACGCGCTTTCGCCGCGCGGCAGAGACGCCGACCAGTCTGGTCTTCGAAGCGAAGCCATAGGAGTACCCAAGTAAGCCACCCTCGATCAGCTATTTATATACGAACACGACTGAGTACCCATACATCTCGATTTAGGGCGTTTGAGTTCTCAAAAGACGCTTTATTTGGATGGAGTGTGTTTCGGATTTCAGCTACCTGAAAAGGTCGAACAGCGGGAGAAACGGTAGTCCAAGACGAGTGTTTCAGACACTCTTACGGTTGGAAGAGACGACCACTGAGGCTGCTATTCTGGCTTCAAACGTTACCAAGCATCGAAAAGCGTTAAGCGGCGGATTCGAGTGGGTGGATTCATGTTGGATGCAACGGAGGAGCCAGCAGTTCACACCCGGATCTTGAACGGTGTCGCTGTTCCCGGCACCGGATTCGAGGAAGAGCACGACTACTATCCAGAACACGAGAACACCCCAGTCTGGGCGCTCCGTCGTCATGTCCGTCGTGGGGACAGTGTCGTCGTGGTCGGTGGTGGCTGGGGCACGACGACGGTCGTCGCCGCTCGGATGACTCACTTCGAAGGTGACGTGACGACGTTCGAACCGAGTTCGAAGATGCTCGAAACGATCCGGCGGACAGTCAGGGTCAATCGCGTCGCCGAAGTAGTTACCGTCGAACACGCTGCGGTCGGGTCAGTATCCGACTCCAGCGAACGGATCTTCGGGCTGGCGGACGGCGACCAGCTTGCCCCCGAGGATATCCCCGAATGTAACGTTCTCGATCTGGACTGTGAGGGGGCCGAGCTGGAGATTCTCCGTGGGATCGAGTTCAGACCCCGTCTCCTCACTGTGGAAGCGCATCCCCATCTCGGCTGTTCACACGACGAGGTCGAATCCCAACTCACCACCCTCGGGTACGACATCGAGGAGAAAGAACCGATAGAATCCGGAAGTGAGATCGTCAACTACGTCGCGATACGAGACTCGTCCTGAATCTTAGTGTTGATAAACGTATCAGTTACTAAGGAACACCATGGCAACCGCGAGAACGATTCGAGCAGACGAGCTCGATGAACTCTTGACGCTGTATCAGATGCTCAATCCCGACGACCCACCACTGGTACGAAGTGAAGAACTTCACGACCAGTGGCAGCGCATGATACGTGATGATTCACTCGAAATCGTCGTCGTCGAAGACGATGGCAGACTCGTCTCTTCGTGCGTGCTCTCGATCACCGAGAACCTAACCAGAAACGCTCGACCGTTCGGATTGATTGAAAACGTGATAACGCACGAAGACCGTAGGGGGCACGGGTTCGGAAAACGCTGTCTAGAGAAGGCGACCGAGATGGCCGAGAAACGGGACTGTTACAAAGTCATGCTGTTGACAGGTTCGGATACGCAGTGGAAACACGAGTTTTACGAGGAATGTGGGTTCGACAAGGGAGAAAAAACGAGATTCGTGTTCGACATGAAATAGTCGATGAGTGGTCGGGGTCTGTCTCGTGCCAGCGACGCACCGGATATCAGCCACTCGTCGGCTGCTCTCTTCGATTCGAAAGCACATTTCAGACGGAGTACGTTACAGCAGACGGAAACCTGACGGTGGTCGGGGGTCGCGTGACCGATAGAGAACGAACGTTCGGCGCGTGGCTCGACCTGACCGGATGTGACTTGTTCTGATCACTACTGAGAACCGACCAGAATACTTATCCCATCCGTGACAGTATTGAAGGATAGAGCTGACCGATGACCGTTTCGTTCTGATTCTGTGCTAACCGCCAACTCGTCCCCGACGAGTGCACAGCTCCAGCCATCGTTGTATCGTTCGACGAATGCCGTTCAGAGAAATCACGACAAGACAGCATGACAAGACCGACGTTCATCCACTGCGACCGCATCGACCTCAAACCAGCCGAAGAAGACGATATCGAGTTCCTCCAAAAAGGAGTGAATCACCCGAAAGTCCGCCAGTACATCAGTTCGTTCAGAACGCCGTACACCGAAGATCGCTACCGGGACGAGCTATGGTCGATAGAGAACGACGGAGATGGCGTCTCGCTGCTCGCGATTCCGAACGACGGCGAGTTCGCGGGTGAACCAGTCGGGTCGGTTCAACTGTTCCCGGTCAACGATGCAGACGGGTACGCGAACTTCGGTGTCTGGTTCCATCCGAAGGCGTGGGGCAACGGCTACGCCCTCGAGGCCAGCGCAAACCTCCTCGAATACGGGTTCCAACAGCTTCGATTGCACCGCATCTCGGCGACCACGATGGCTCCTAACGAGGCCTCGAAAACGCTCTGCGAACGACTCGGATTCGTCCACGAGGGAACCGCCCGTGAGACGCAGTTCGCCGACGGGGAGTACGTCGATGTCGAACGATACGGGCTACTGGTCGACGAGTGGCGAGGCCCCGAAGCGGTACTCGACAGATGACAGCGATGTAGCGGAGCAGTAGTCACTATCGAGTCCGATACGCAACCGGTGCCCTATCGAAGTTGCTTTTCCATGATGATCTCGTCGTAATCGCGATACTCCAAGGGGTACGTTCCCGTCTGCTCGTATCCACGACGCCGATACAGTTCGGGGAGGTACGGGTGTTCTTCCGGTGTTGTCAGCCAGATGGTATCGTAATCGCCGTCTCGAACTGTTTCCTCTACCTCATCCATCAAACGACCACCGACTCCCTTCCCTTTCCATCGTTCGTGGACACCGAGACGGCTGAGCTTTGCGCGGTCTGAATCCGTCACTTCGAGTCGAACCGCGCCGATGACCTCATCATCGATTGTAGCGACGTAGACCCGATTCTGCCGAATCCAGGCCGAGACCTCGTTTTCCGAGACGGATTCCGCTTTAGTGGGAAACCCAAGCTCACGGTTTTCCCGATACGCACTTCGGTACACTTCTGCGAGGGCGTCAGCGTCGGCAGCGTTAGCTCGCCGGATCTGCAGTTCGTCCATCCGATCTACAGGTTACAGAAGGTAATATAAGAGATTTTGCACGTCAACTCGGGTCAGTATCATCATCCAGCGAGTACTGATCGACGTTAATCTGCCGGTCGGGAGATAGCAGCGTCCGTGAGTTCATGGCGGTAGAACGCGTCTGGAGTTCATATGCCGACCGTTCGAACGAACGACATCGATACCTATTACGAACAGCGTGGTGACGGCCCGCCGCTGGTGTTCGTCCACGCTTCCATCCTCGACCATTCGATGTGGAACCAGCAAGTCGATGCGCTTAGCGAACACTACACGACGATCGTCTACGACCTCCGTGGTCATGGTCGAACCGGTGGCTCGACCGAGTCCGAGTATTCGATGAATCTCTACGCCGAGGATCTCCACGCGCTCATCACCGCGCTAGAACTCGACCGACCGATCCTCTGTGGACTCTCCATGGGCGGGACGGTCGCATTGACATACGCTGCGAGATTTCCCGACCGAATAGCTGGCCTGATACTCGCCGAGACGTTCACACCGGAAATTCTCACTCGTGGCGAATGGTTCCTCTTTCAGATAGTGTATCGAGCCATCGTCCCATCGGTTCGACTCGTCGGATACGAACGCATCGAGAAAGTCAACATGTGGCTGACGGAACGGTTCTTCAGCGGATCAAGCGGCGACTACGAGAACGTCGAACGACTCCGAGAAACCGGGCCGAAGATGACCACCGACGAGTTCGTCAAGGTGATCCGTTCGATGATGCGGTCTCACGAGATGCCCCTCGAACCCTCCGCAGTCACGGTTCCGACGCTCGTCCTGTACGGCGAGAACGAACTTCCGTTCATCAAGTGCCACGCAGCAGAGTTGGCGGCCCATATCTCCGATGTCGAGGTCGACGAGGTACCGGATGCTGGCCACGCTTCGAATCTCGATAACCCCGACTACTTCACTACCGCTGTCCGAACGTTCCTCGCACGATCGACGCGACCGGATGAACCGACTCCATCGTGAAGACGAAATTACTATACAGATGCTTGCCACTCCTTCTCATAGTATGAGAATGTGAGTGGTATTTATAATCTGGAGAATGGTATTGTCCATATGGCACAAGACAATACTGGATTCGTCAGGACAGAATCGATCCCCTCTATCGGATGGCTCACCGTCGCTCTCATCTTCGTTACAGGGATTCTACACATCTACGCTGGCATCGTGGAGGGACGCATCCCCCTTACGCTCGCGGGGGCGGGCTTCCTCGGAGCGATCGTCCTTTATTTAGCGGACTACCGCCGTCGCTTGCTGTACCTCGTGGGTATCTTCTACACGGCAGTCCAGATACCTCTCTGGTACGTGGCAAACGCTGGCGAGTTCACGACGCTCGGCTACGTCGACAAGGCAGTTCAGGTCGTCCTCGTCGTCCTTCTCATCTACCTCTACTGGAACGCCCGTGCCACGGATGACGCCAAAACCGACGTGTCGCGCACTGAGCCCATGTGAGGAGGATGCTCAGTACTCCCAGAGTCGTTCGATCCGCGAATCGATCTCCGGGTGGTCGCGTCGCAGAACCTCGACATCCGTTTCACCATCGACGTTGATGACGTGGACTTCCCCTCGACGCCCGGTGTACTCGTCCTGAAAGTCGTAGACGACGCCGACGATATCGACGTCGGACGGGATGTCGTCGCTCTCGACGAGGAACTCGACCTGCCGGTCGACGTTGTACTCGACGAGCCGATTGATGGCCTCAGTTCGGCTCACGTCCGAGGGGAGCGCATCGACGCCCGCTTCGAGGTGCGGTTTCAGCAGTCCGACGCAGTGCTCGATTCCTGGTGGTTCGGAGATTCCGCTCGTCAGGTCGTTGTACGTCGCCGTGACGGCGCCACAACCGGTGTGTCCGACGACGACGATGGTTTCAGTTCCCGTGTGTTCGACCGGGTAGAGGACGTCTCCCGAGACCACCTCGCCGGATTCGGTTCGCTGAACGACTCGGTTACCGATGTTGCCACACGTAAAGATCTGCCCTGGCTCGTCGTTTTCCCACATCTGGTCTTGCAAGACGCGAGAGTCCGAGCAACAGACGGTGACTACCGAGGGGTGTTGGGAGTTCTGTACGTCGTCGAATCGTGACTGGAACTCGCTTGCGTGGTTCGAATTGTTCTGCAGCAACTCGACGAATGTCGGGTTCATGGTCGTGCAAAAACGCTCGTCCGAATATATTCCTTCGGTCTGTCGTGATTCGCGGAAGAACGTGAATTCCTTCGGCCAGCGACCGGGGAAGGTGGATTCCCTAGGACGTATCCTGGATTTCAGTCCCGATACGTGCGAGTCCACTCGTCTTGACAGTCGGGGCGACAGAAGGGATACAGCCGAAGTGTCCCACTGGCATCGGTTTCAGCGATCACCGGATGCCACGCCGAGGGTTCGATGGCACCACCACAGGTCGTACAGACGTGTTCGTCACAGGATGGGGTATCGGAGCCTGGCATCCGATCGACCATCGCTACGTGTCGGAAACTTCCACCTGACCGTCGCTGTGGACACGTACCTCGAATCCATCCCACGTGAATTCGACGTATCCATCTACTGATCGTTGGTGGAAGAGTGAATCGAGTGCGTCTGGATCGATAACGTCGTACAGACACGACTCGAACGCCCCCAGGTCCTCGTAGCCAGCGGCCTCCATCACGGCATCGAGAACATCCACCGTCAAGTGGCCGTCTCCCCGGTCGTTTGTTCGTTTTTGCATCCCGATCTCCATATCCCTCGGAAGGGAATGACAGGGTAAGTCGCTTCTAGCTAGGATGAACGTACTGGAAAACGGGTGGGGCTATCTATCTAGATATCGCGTTCGTCGAGGAGTCCTCGCAATAATTTTCGCTCAGCGACCCGTAAATGATGCTGAAACGTCGGCTGGGAGATGTCGAGCGACTGTCCGATCTCCTCGCCAGTGCTCTTTCGTGGTGAGTCGAAGAATCCGCTGTAGTAAGCCGTCTCCAACACCTCTCTCTGGCGGTCGGTCAGGGTCTCGGCGAGCAGCGATTCGAAATCGTTGGTCGCCCACTGTCGTTCTCGTTTGCGACTGCTCCGCAGTTCCACCTCGGGAAACCGAGTCTTGAGCACCTCGACGAGCGTTCGAACGTCCGCATCTGCAGAGAGCCGAACGACGACGCGACCGGGGGGGTCGTCGACCACGAACGACTCTGGAACGGCACCGTGGTCGAGAAGCGTGGCAACGAAACTCGACTTCGTCAACGACGCCGAGAACAACGAGACCTCGTCTCGGTTGCTCACGTGTTCGATATCGACGACTTCGAGCGACCGAGCCGCGATTTCCTGCACCGTCTCGGGTGGGACGTCTCGAACGAGGAAGATCGATTTGAGCACACCGTCCGGTTTCGACACCACTCCAACGAACTCGACAGAACCCTCCGCTTCACGAGCGACATCCACGAACACGACTGCCGTGTCTGCAACGTCGAACTCCAGTTCGACCACCTCGCCACCCGCGAGTGCTTTCTTGCTCTCGACGGCGTTGATGGCGTACCCGACCGTCTGACTCACGTCTTCGAGAACGGAGCGTTCCAACGTGTCGAACGTCCCCACCTGTCCCGAGTAGATGGTAAGCACGCCGTAGACCGCATCTTCGTAGCGCAATGGGAGTGCACAGGCCGACCGATAGCCGCGTTTCAACGCTTCACGTCGCCACGTTTCGGATGGTGAATCACGAAGGATGTCCTGGACGACCTGCACTTGTCCCGTCTGAAGTGACACACTCGTCGGATCGCTGGTATCGTCCTCCATCTCGGGAGAGATAGCGTCGAGAAACCCCCGTTCGACGCCTGCCCACTCGCACGGAACGACGACCCGCGTCGCGGGGTCGTCGGTGCCGACCCACGCGAACCGATACGGCCCGCCACTCGTCAAACGCCGACAGACAGCCCGTTCGATCTCGTCGCGGGTTCTGGCCTCGACGAGTGCCCGGTCAATGCGTCGGATACCCTCGTTCAGTTCGTTGAGTCGTTCGAGCGCGTCGTTCTGTTTGCGGAGCGTCGTCTCCTGTTCTCGCAATATTCGTTCGCGTTCTGCACGTCCGAGTGCGGATTCTACCGCGGCGGCACAGAGTTCCGCGACGTCGAGCGTGGTGTCGTCTGCGACCGTCGTGACGAACACGCCGTGCGTTCCGAGTGGAAGGACGGCCATGTCGTCGGCGAACCGAGGGGTGTTCTCCGTGAACGACTCCCACACGATGGACTCGTCGACACCCAATCTGTCAGCAAATCCTTCGGTCGATGGTGTCTGGGCACGAACGAGGAGTTCTCCCGATGATTCGTCGTAGAGCGCGATGAGCGTCGTCGGAAGGTCGAGTACCTCCTCGGCCCCTTCGACCGCGAGGTCGCACACCTCGTCTGTGGTCTGCGCTTCCAGCAACACTCGCGTGAGATCCGATAACGCGGCGAAGATCTGCTCGTGTTGCTCTCGCTTCGTCACGTCTCTAGCTACACCGACGACGTGGTCGACAGCTTCCGAATCGTCGAATACTGGCTGATAGACGACTTCGAAGACCGTGTCGGCGACTTCGGTGGTCGCGCGGACGCGCTCACCGGAGAGCGCGCGCGTGCAGTCGGCGACGATTTCCGGAAAGTCTGCGTAACGGTCGAACACCGATTCGCCGACCACCTCACCGTCGTCGAGGTCGAGTGCTTCCAGACCGCGACCTTCCGAGAGGGTGAACACGCCATCGCCGTCGAAGACGAAGAGGACGAGCGGGACGTTCTTGATGGTGGTCAGATAGCGTTCGATCTGGAACTCGTGTTCCTTGCGCTCGGTCACGTTCAGATGCGTGACGACCACGTACGGTTCGGAATCGGTCGCCCGAACGGCACGCATCACGAACCAGCGCCGTTCGTCGGGTGAGTGACACGGATATTCCCACGTGAACTCCGACCGCTTTTCTTCGAACACGTCACGGAGACCAGCCGCCACGGCGCGTGCATCTGGGTCTTCCGCGTCGTCGCACACGTCGAGATAGTTGACGCCGATTGTCGTTGAAAGCCCGTTCTCTTGACCGAACTCTTCCCAGGCATGGTTCGTCGCTACGATGACTCCTCGTTCGTCGAGAACTGCGACGTTCATCGGCACTGCATCGAGTCCGTACTGTTCGATGTCAGTGTGACGCACTGCTGTCCCCCCATCCCCGACTCATCAGCGCGGGTTGGAATCGAGTGGATAAAACGGTAGCGCTAGTCGTGATACGTTTCCGCCAGTTCGTCCAGCGATTCGTAGTGTTCAGTGGTGTGTGGTGCGGTGAGCGGAGAGACGCTGACTTTCCCCTCGTACACAGCGCGGCGGTCGGTTCCTTTGGGGTCTGGGAGCGTCCCATCACCCATCTGCTCCCACGTTCGGTCGTGGAGCGTGACGACGCCGCCTTCGTTCGTCGCGTCCATATCGTACACGTGAGACGGTCGGGTCACCTCCATCGGCGCGGGTTCGTCGTCCGGCATCGGAGCGTTGACGTTCAGATAATCGGCCTGCTCGAAGACGTCAGCATCGGAGGCGTTCTCCACGAGATAGGTCGTCGCTCTCGCAGCCTCGTCGTACTCCTCTATCGTCGTGTCGTGGGGCCAGAGGTGGTTCGGGACGTGGAGCGAGACGGCGATGGCGGGCACGTCGAAGAACGCGGCTTCGACGGCGGCGCTGACGGTTCCGGAACGTCCGAGGACGTACGCGCCGAGGTTCGCACCGTTGTTACAGCCCGAGACGACGATGTCGGGATACGGCCCGAGTTCGGCGAGTCCGGCGACGACGCAGTCGGTCGGCGTTCCTGCGACGGCGTAGCCGAGTTCGTGCTCCGTTACCTCTGCCTCGTAGGACATCGCTCGCCCGACTGCACTCTGGTCGGTCGCGGGTGCGACGGTCGTGACGTTTCCGACCCCCTGTAGCGCATCGTACAGCGCGCGGATACCGGGACTGTCGATACCGTCGTCGTTCGTCAGGAGAATCTCTAGCGGGTCACTCATGCAGATGGGGTCGGAACGGGGGCGCAAAAGTGCTCCGTTCCTCGTATGAGTACCCGAGCGTCATCTTCCCCGATATCCTCGTCTGCCTGTCCAGGAACCCTCTTGCTCCGATGCGTCGATCCGTCTTGCATCCGTCTTGCATCCGTCTGACATTTTTACCAGGACAACTTACCTGTGTTGTAAATCAGGATTGTTAATTAACGTATCACATGGATTTATGCTTCGACGCCCACTTTGTCTAGATGGACATGGCGGAGGGAAACGTCATCGACGCTCGGACACTCGAACTCAACTACGAATACGCCCAGCGTAACGTAGACATACTGTCCATCTGGTTCGAGTGTGAGCCACGAAGAACAGTCGAACTGTTGGCAGAAAACGAGATTCCGTTATCACCGAACGACGCCGGGAAGTTCGGGAGGTACTACAAGTTCGTCCGCGAGTGCGCTGAGGCGAACTAACGGCAGATCAAAAGCAGCTAAAGGCGGTCGATCACCGTCTTTTCGTCCACAACGAGATTATACGCCTCCTCGTCCTCGTTCCAGAGCACGAGTACGTCTTCGAATGCGAGGAGGGCACCGTACTCCGTTTCACGGAGTGTGCGGTTCAGCATCGTCTCCTTCGTCATCACCGCGAAGTGTCCGACCTGTTCGCTTCCGTCTCCGATCTTGAACACGTCGTTTCCGCCCTCCGCCAGCGAGTGACTGAGCTTCACCGCGACGATATCTACCCGCTCCGTGACGTGGCGTTCCATCTCCGCCATCTTCGCCGACCGACTCGGGTCGGCGGTGAACTCGCGTTTCAGTTGGCCATCGGGGCGAAGGATGACGTGTGAAAACTGCACGTCTACGTTGACGAACTCGCCGTCAGCTACGTCTTTGTCATCGTTTCCACTCTTGCCATTTGCTTCGTCCCCACTCCCGCCATCCGTTTCGTCCACCCTCTTCCCAGCGTCCAACCGACGCTGGAACGCCGGAACGTCGAGATCCGGTTTCACGTCGAACGACCAGCCTCTATCGCTCGGTTGCTCGCCGGGCCAGAGCCGCAGGGTGGGCGAGTAGACGGTAGTTCGGTCGGCAACGCTGCGTTCGACCTCCCGTAGGCCGATGCTGGCGTTCTTGTCCGCTGGAGCGATAGCGATCATCGACCCGTCCGGTGCGAGGTAGTCCAGATACTTCCGGACGACTGCTTCGGGGTCTTCCAACTCGCTCAGGACGTTGGCGAACAATACGAGGTCGTACTCGGTGTGGGGTTCCCTCGACGAGTCCCGTGCCTCCTCGGAACCAAGCTCCGAGGCGTTCGGCTCGAACGCCTCCGCCGTCTCGCGGTGAACCGTCGAGTGGAAGTTCCCCCGCGTTTCTTCGAGCATCGCGGAGAGTACGTCCGCGGCGTCACCGGGTTCGACAGCGTGATACTCGACGAGGGCGTCTTCGGGCAGGAAATCGTGGAGACCGAGGGCGGGGCCGCCGACTCCGGCACCCACGTCCAGCACGCGGAGTTTTCGGGGGAGGAGACCTTGTGCTGCCAGTTCCGAGAGCACGTACTGGACGACTGCGTAGTAGTCCGGCAGGTGGTAAAGCGCGTAGCCGAGCGCGACCCGGTAATCGTACTCGACGGGATTCTGCGCGAAGTAGTCCTCCTTGAGTCGGCGGATGGTCTCACGCAGTTCGTCACCTGACTCGCCATCGGGCCACCCCACGCCGAACTCCTCGACGAGCAGGTTTTCGAGTTTGCGACTGTAGACATCTGGGAAAGATTCGACGCCGCGGAAATCCGGCGATACCGGCTCTTCGGAGATGGGTTCGAAGGTGCCGTCGTCGCGTTCGACCAGGTCGAGATCGAGCGCTTCCTCGCGGAGCACCTGCCGGACGACCGCCGGATGCGGTTGGCCTTCGACGTAGTCGGCGATCTCGTCCGGGTCGATCGGGCGCACGTCGCGGAGGTACTTCGCGTTCGATCGTACCTGTTCGCGCTGGTCTGCGTTCATTCGTTTTCACCTCGCTTTTCGTTCGTCCTACGATATTCGCTCGCCTCTCGATACAGTCGCTCGAATTCGGTCGGGTCGGCATCCGCGAGTCGCCGGGCTGCAGTTGCCACACCTTCAGCACCGTCGAAGGTGGCCTGAATGTCGGCATAGACGCGAGGGTCACCGTCGGTGACCTGCTCCGCGAGCGCGACGAGGTCGTCGTACACGGGCGTCTGGAGCCCCTCCGGGACCGGGGCCGCCGTGAGTGCGAACGCGAGGACGGCAGCGTGCGTCCCCGCTTGCACGGTCGCCATCGCGTCGTCGTGTTCGTCGGGCGTCGTCTCGACCAGCGTGTTGCTTCGGGATTCGAGGTCGGCGAGCAGGTCGTCGGTGATTGGCCCGGATTCGTCGGCGACGACGGCCACGTTGCCCGGTGCGTTGTCGGGGCCGAACAGCGGATGAAGGCTCATTCGCTCGCGGTCGGGTGCGTGCTCGGCCATCGCTCCCACTGCGTCGGCCATCACGCCGCTCACGTCCAGCAGTGCGTGCTCTGCGTTCGGTGCGTGTTCCGCGATGGCCTCCTCGATCGCTGGAATCGGCACGGCGAGACAGACCGCGTCGAAGGATTCCTCCGTGTCCAGCGCGACCGCTCGCCCGCCCACCGTCTCGGCGGCATCCGCGGCGACCGCCGGGTCCGCGTCGGCGAACGCGAGGTCGCAGTCGATCGACTCGCCGAACCAGCGACCCATCGCGCCCGCTCCCACGACGAGTACGTTCATTGGATTCCGATTGGTGGGGTTGGCTGAAAAGGAGTTCGTTTGGCTGGGTCGACGGGTGCGTGTCTCGTCTTCCGGCACCGGCTCTATCTTATCTGTGTGAGACCACTCTCATGCCTTCATCGAGTAGTGCCCGCAATTACGTCGTCCCAGAGAGCCCTCGTGGTCTTTCGATAATCCGTCACTGCGGTAACTCATCCGCCAGCAAAATAGAGAAAGTAGCCACCTCGTTTTTATCCGTCCCGAGACCGACACCAGAAGCATGAACGCGACGTTCGATTTCAGCGACGATGTTGCACTCGTCACGGGTGCGAGCGGCGCACTCGGAAGCGCGGTCTGTGCCGCCTTCGACGACGCAGGAGCGACGGTTTGTGCGACGGACGTGGTCGAACCGAGTGACGACGACGCCCTCCTCGACGGTGACCGAGTGGACTTCTATCGGGGAGATTTTACGGACGAGTCCGATGTCGAGTCGGTCGTCTCCGAGGCCGTCGCCGACCACGGCAGGATCGACTCCCTCGCAAACATCGCGGGGACGTGGAAAGGTGGCTCTCCCATCGAGGAGACGGACGTAGAGACCTTCGACCTCCTCTTCGACGTGAACCTGAAGACGATGTTCCTCGCGTCGAAATACGCCATCCCGCACCTCCGCGACCGCGACGGGGCGATCGTCAGCGTCAGTGCCCGGTCGTCACTCGAAGGTGGGTCGGGGGATGGCCCCTACCGCGCGTCGAAGGCGGGCGTTCGTCTGCTCACCGAGACCATCGCCGAGGAGAACAGGGGCGACGTCCGGGCGAACGCGATCATGCCCAGCGTCATCGACACGCCAGCGAACCGGGAGATGATGCCCGACGCAGATCACGACTCGTGGGTCGAGCCAGCGGCCATCGCCGAAGTCGTCCTGTTCCTCTGCAGTGACGCCGCAAGTGTGACGAGTGGGGCGGCGGTACCGGTGTACGGCGAGGTTTGATTACCGGCAAAAGATGACTGATACCAGGGAGTAAACTCTCCGAAAACTGTCGTCGAGCAGTTCGATAATTGTTGACACTATTTTGAAGATTGCAGACGGTGGCCCCAATATTGCATTTTTCGACTAATTTTTGCCAATCAATATAAAAAAATATGGCCGATTAATATACATCGCACCGTTTATAACTCATAGTTAAGAATGGCACGCACAAGCATGTCACAACGAGAGACCTGGACATCAAGAGTAGGGTTTATCCTTGCTGCAGTCGGGAGTGCAGTCGGACTGGGCAACATCTGGCGATTTCCGTACATGGCGGGAGAGAACGGTGGTGCAGCGTTCCTCTTCGTCTACCTGATCGCGGCAGTCGTGATCGGGCTTCCGGCCATGCTCGCGGAGTTCGTCGTCGGACGGAAAACGAAGAAGAACATCGTCGATGCGTTCCGGAACCTCGGCGGGCCTGTCGCAGGAATCATCGGCGTCCTCGGACTGTTCACTGGCTTCTGGATCCTGTCGTACTACAGCGTCGTCGGTGGCTGGGTCATCCAGTACGTCATCGGGAGCCTGAACGGGGCGTACTTCGGCGGTTCGGAGGCCTACTTCGGCCAGATCGCGTCCGGAACCGGCGCGATACTGTTCCACGGCCTCTTCATGCTGCTGGTCATCGGTATCGTCGCCCTCGGCGTCGAGAAAGGTATCGAAGTCGGCACTAAAGTCATGGTTCCATCCATCGCCATCCTCATGGTCGGACTGGCTGTGTGGGCGTTCACCCTCGACGGTGCTGCCGCCGGATACGAGTACTTCCTCAATCCGGACTTCAGCGTCATCGCCAACAACTACCAGACGGTCATCCCGGACGCCGTCGGACAGGCGCTATTCTCGCTCTCGCTCGGGATGGGGGCGATGATAACCTACGCCTCCTATCTGGACGGCGACGACAACCTCGTCGGCGACGGTCTCAGTATCGTCGTCCTGAACACCTTCATTGGTGTGCTCGCGGGATTCGTCGTCTTCCCGCTCCTGTTCGCGCAGAACATCGAACCAGGTGAGGCCGGTGCAGGTGCGATCTTCATCACACTCGCACAGGCATTCTCGAAGCTACCTGGTGGAAGGATCATCGGAACCATATTCTTCGTGATCCTCCTCATCGCAGCACTCTCGTCCGCCATCAGTCTCCTCGAAGTCGTCGTCTCGTACTTCGTGGACAACTACGACGTGAGCCGACCAATCCTCACCGTCGGTATCGGGACGCTGGTGTTCCTCCTCGGGATCCCGTCCGCACTCGACTCCGCCACGCTCGGTCAGTTCGACACCATCGCGTCGAACGTCCTACTTCCCCTGGGCGTCGTCCTCACCGTCACCTTCGTCGGCTGGGTGTACGGGAAGGGTGCGGTCAGCGAACTCCGACGCGGTCTCGGAACCGCAACCAACCTCGGCCCGATCTGGCTCTGGCACGTCCGTGTGGTCGTCTTCGTCGCCGTCATCGGCACGCTCGCGCTGAGCCTGATGACGTTCTTCTGAAACCACATCGAACAGAACCACGGTGGTTCATTTTTTGCCGTACCGATAGATTTCCTCGCTAGTCCTATCTAGCTGTAAAATCGTAACCGACCGGGTTTATTCAGTCCCAGTATATTACTTAAAACTGCAACGGCAAAGCCGACCAATCGTAATTTTAGCAGTTTGATGGTTTACGACTCGAAACTCTCATAACTCTCCGCCGGACGAGTGCATAGCAATGGCACGCGAATCCTGGACGAGTCGACTGGGCTTCATCCTCGCAGCGGTCGGAAGCGCGGTCGGACTCGGCAACGTCTGGCGCTTCCCGTGGATGACCGCCGAATACGGCGGCAGCGCCTTTCTCGTCGTCTATCTGATTCTCGTCTTGCTCGTCGGCGTCCCCGGACTCCTCGCGGAGTTCGTCATCGGGCGACGTTCGAACCGAAATCCCGCAGGTGCACTCGCGCGCCTCGCGCCGGGCACCAAATCGTGGGGCTTCGTCGGTCTGTTCGGCGTCCTGACCGCACTCGTCTTGCTGTCGTTCTACAGCGTCGTCGGCGGCTGGATCGTCCGGTACTTCGCTGCGAGTTTCACCGGGTCGTACTTCGGTCAGCCCGGCGCGTACTTCGATGCTATCAGTTTCGGGTCGCAAGCCGCCGCCTTTCACGTCGCCTTCCTCACCCTGACTGCGATCGTCGTCCTCGGTGGCGTCCGGGGCGGTATCGAGAAGGCGACGAAGGTGATGATGCCCCTCATCATCGTCCTGCTCGCGGTGCTCGCTGGCTGGGCCGTCTCGCAGTCCGGCGCAGATGCAGGGTTGTCGTTCTTCCTCGATTTCGACCCCGAACCGCTCCGGCAGGATCCTGTCGGGATGCTCCGCGCCGCCGCCGGACAGGCACTCTTCACCCTCTCGCTCGGCGTCGGGACGATGATAACCTACGCCTCGTACCTCGGGGAGGACAACAGCCTCGCGTTCGACGGAAGCATCATCGCCGTCCTTAACACCGGTGTCGGCGTCCTCGCAGGACTCGTCGTCTTTCCGCTCCTGTTCGCCCAGTTGGGTGGCCTCGACGAAACCGCATCTGCTGGCGGGCCGGGCGCGCTGTTCGTGAGCGTCGCCGGGGCATTCCAGCAGGTACCCTACGGTGAGGTGGTTGCAGTCGGCTTCTTCGGCGCGATCCTCTTCGCCGCACTGTCGAGTTCCATCAGCATGCTCGAGATCCCCGTCGCGTATCTCGTGGACGAACAGGACATTTCCCGACGGAACGCGACGCTGGGACTCGCTGGACTGGTTTTGGTCACCGGAACCTTCTGTGCGTTCAATCCCGAACTGTTCGATTTCGTCGCCGGGACGCTGGTCGATCTGATGCTCACCGCCGGACTCGCTGGCTTCCTCGTCTTCACCGGATGGATACTGGGAGGTGATGCGCTCGCCGAGTACGGCTCTGGCGCAGGCCGAGTCGCGCACTTGCTCGGGATGCCGTGGCTCTGGAGCGTGCGGACGGTACTCCCACTGTTTCTGGTTGCAACCCTCGCGCTCAACATCTACTCGCTGTTGTAGTACGGAACTCTTTTCCGGTCAGTCGTCCTGCAAACGCGCAATGAGTATCCGGAGGGTTCGACCGTGACGATGGACGAACGGATCGACGAACTGCGAGAGAAACGCCGCGAAGCCCAGAAAGGCGGCGGCGAAGAGCGTATCGAGAAACAACACGAGAAGGGGAAGATGACAGCGCGCGAGCGCGTCGAATACTTCCTCGACGACGACACGTTCAACGAGTTCGACCAGCTACGCACCCACCGAAGCCACAACTTCGGGATGGAAGAGAAACAGGTCTACGGCGACGGTGTCGTGACAGGATACGGAGATGTGAACGGGCGCAAAGTGTTCGTCTTCGCGCACGACTTCACCGTCTTCGGTGGCTCGCTCGGCGAGGTGTTCGCCGAGAAAGTGACGAAAGTGATGGATCGCGCGATGGAGGTCGGTGCGCCCATCATCGGGCTGAACGACTCGGCAGGGGCGCGGATTCAGGAGGGTGTAGCCTCTCTCGCAGGCTACGCCGACATCTTCCATCGCAACCAGCAGGCATCCGGTGTCGTTCCCCAGATATCGGCGATCATGGGGCCGTGTGCGGGAGGTGCGGTCTACTCGCCCGCCATCACGGACTTCATCTTCATGGTGAAAGACACGAGCCACATGTTCATCACCGGCCCGGACGTGATCGAGACGGTTACGGGCGAAGAAGTCACGTTCGAGGAACTCGGTGGCGCGAAAGCCCACACCTCGGAGAGCGGGGTCGCACACTTCGCAGCAGACAGCGAAGAGGACGCACTAGACGATATCCGCCGACTGCTCTCGTATCTCCCGCAGAACAACGTCGAAGACCCGCCGCGCGTCGAACCGTGGGACGACCCGGAGCGTCGAGACGAGGAACTCGAATCGGTCGTTCCCGACCAGCCACGCAAACCGTACGATATCACACAGGTCATCGGGGGCGTCGTGGACGAAGATTCGTTCTTCGAGGTGCAGGAGGGCTACGCCAAGAACCTCGTCGTCGGCTTCGCTCGCCTCGACGGGCGCTCTATCGGTATCGTCGCTAACCAACCGCGAGTCAACGCCGGAACGCTCGACATCGAATCGTCGGAGAAAGGTTCGCGGTTCGTTCGCTTCTGTGACTCGTTCAACATCCCCATCCTCACCTTCGTCGACGTGCCCGGTTTCATGCCCGGCACCGACCAAGAACACGGCGGCATCATCCGTCACGGTGCGAAACTGCTCTACGCCTTCTCGGAAGCGACGGTGCCGCTCCTGACCGTCATCACCCGGAAAGCCTACGGCGGGGCCTACGACGTGATGGCCTCGAAGCACATCGGCGCGGACGTGAACTACGCGTGGCCCACCTCCGAGATCGCGGTGATGGGACCACAGGGGGCGGTGAACGTCCTCTACAGTTCAGAACTCGCGGAGGCGGACGACCCGGAAACGCGCCGGGACGAACTCATCGACGAGTACCGCGAGCAGTTCGCCAACCCCTACACCGCCGCCGACAGAGGCTTCGTTGACGACGTAATCGAACCGAAGGACACCCGACCGCGACTCATCGACGACCTGGAGATGCTGATGAGCAAGCGCAAATCCCAACCCGAGAAGAAACATGGCAACATCCCACTCTGAAGGGTTCGCAGACGTGAACCTCTCGATTCCGCCGAACGCCTCGGAGGAAGAGGCCGCCGCGATAGCCGCCGCTATCAACGCCCACCTCAGAGCCCAGGAGCTGGCCGCCGCAGAAGACGAAGCCGAGACGTGGCACGGCAAACGCTGGCAGTTCGCTGGTCGCGCCGCACAGTTGCAGAACCGAGACGTTCGCGTACCGACCGACGCGCCGACCGACCCGTGGGCTGCGGCGGGACGAACGACGCGATACTGATTCGAATATCGCAATATCGAGTTGGCGCACGCGACACTGAGTCGGAATTCGTTTTCGCTTCGCTACGCGCGACAGACCGCCAGGATGTGCTCGGAGAAGTCCGCGACTGCGCGGTCTTCCCGGAGCGTCCTGACGACCTCCCGAACGTCTTCTACCGCTTCGTCGTCGGCCTCCGCGAGTTCGGGAGCCATGTTCGACGCGATGCCCTCCAGACCGACGATCTTCTCGATGGTGAAGCCTGCCGACTCCAGTTCGGTCTCTAGCTCGGCGGCGCGGAAGAAGTGACACTCCGCCCAGCCCTCGTCGTTTACGAGGTCGGCGGTGTAGTCGCCCGTCTCAGCGATATCGGAGAGGATCGAGTGGGAATCGTCGAGAACGTGCTTGACGATGTCCCGGAGTGTGGTGAGCCGACCGATGACCGATGCGAAGACTGGTGCGTCGGGGGTCGCAACTCGTCGGAGTTCGGCCATCGCTTGCGCCCGGTCGTCCGCGTCCACGACGTGCGAGAGCGGGCCACCGAGACAGCAAACCGCGTCGAAGCTATCGTCCTCGAATGGGAGGTCGCAGATGTCGCCTTGCTGGCAGGTGACACTGGATTCGAGGTCGCGTTCTTCGACTTGCTCGCGGGCGATGCGAACGAGTTCGTCGCTGAGGTCGACGTGTTCGACCTCGTACCCCGCTTCCGCGAGCCAGATGGCGTACCGGCCGGGCCCACCGCCCGCGTCGAGGATACGACCCGAATCGGGAAGGTGTTCGTCGAGGTAGTCGATCGTCTGTGCGAACTCGATTCGGGTGACAGGGGTGGCTTCGAGACGCTGCCACTCACCGTCGCCGAGTTCGTCGTAGTACTCCTGTGGATCCATGCTGGTCATAGCTGTGTGTTGGGCTGTGTTCTTCGGATTTCTTGGGTTCGGTCAGATGCGAAATTCGACACGGTGAGGACGACCCGCCGGGGTTCACCCCGACCGTCGCCGTCCAACCGGCTTAGCTTCGAGGCTCCACCCGACGAAAAGCAATCGCTGGCCCTGGATTTCCGCCAGCGTGAGGTGGAACCGGACACGTCACGAGTGAGATGTCAGTTCGTTGGTTGATAAATGTTCGGGTTCGGTAGGTTTCGGGAAGGTTCGGACGTCGGAGACGGTGATTCGGGCGGTTTATTTCACCGCGAAACAGCACCTGTACTGAAATGGAATGGCCATCGAAACGTTTCTGATCGAAAGATAATAAGGAGAAAATGAAAAAATTCTGAAAAAGTTTGAAGTTAGACTGTTGTAACCATAGTTTATCTGTTTCCGCTACGCATTACGGGCATGGCTTCTGACGACGCCTACGTCGGCTCCATCGACCAGGGAACGACCGGGACGCGATTCATGGTATTCGACCACGCCGGAACCGTGGTGGCGAATGACTACGAGAAGCACGAACAGATCTATCCGGAACCGGGATGGGTCGAGCACGACCCGCTCGAAATCTGGGAGAACACGAAATCGGTCATCCAGTCCGCCCTCGCTGAGGCCGGTATCGAAGCCGACCAGCTAGCGGCACTCGGAGTCACCAACCAGCGGGAGACGACCCTGCTGTGGGATGCGGACACCGGCAAACCGGTTCACAACGCCATCGTCTGGCAAGACCGCCGGACGACCGACCGCATCGAACAGCTAGAAGCCGACGGCAAGACCGAGGACGTTCGGTCGAAGACGGGGCTCGAACCGGACGCCTACTTCTCGGCGACGAAAGCCGAGTGGCTCCTCGACAACGCCGACCCGATCAAAACCCAACGCGCACGCCCGGCCGACCTGCGCGACCGAGCCGACGACGGCGAGGTGCTGTTCGGCACTATCGACTCGTGGCTCATCTACAACCTGACGGGCGAGCACGTAACGGACGTGACGAACGCTTCGCGGACGATGCTGTTCGACATCCACGAGATGGACTGGGACGACGACCTATGTGCGGAGTTCGACGTTCCGCGCACGATGCTTCCCGAGGTCAGGCCGTCGAGCGACGACGCAACGTACGGTTCGACCGACACCGAGGGCTTCCTCGGTGCGGAGGTTCCGGTCGCTGGCGCGTTCGGTGACCAGCAGGCCGCCCTGTTCGGCCAGACCTGCTTCGACGCGGGTGACGCGAAGAACACCTACGGGACGGGGAGTTTCTTCCTCCTGAATACTGGGAACGAGGCTGTCGAGAGCGAGCACGGTCTACTCACGACGGTCGGCTTCCAGCGGTCGGGCGAACCCGTCCAGTACGCCCTCGAAGGCTCCATCTTCGTCACGGGTGCCGCCATCGAGTGGCTCTCGGACATGGACCTCATCGCCGACGCTGCGGAGACCGAAACCCTCGCGCGGAGCGTCGATTCGACCGACGGCGTCTACGTCGTCCCCGCGTTCACGGGCCTCGGCGCACCCCACTGGAACCAGCGCGCTCGCGGCACCATCGTCGGGATGACTCGCGGCACGCGAAAGGAACACGTCGTTCGCGCCACGCTCGAAAGCATCGCCTACCAGACCCGCGACGTTGCCGAAGCGATGGAAGCCGACAGCGGTATCGAAGTCGAAACCCTGCGCGTTGACGGTGGCGCGGTGAAGAACAACTTCCTCTGCCAGCTACAGGCCGACATCCTCGGTGCGGATATCGTCCGTCCGGTCGTGGACGAGACGACCGCACTCGGCTCCGCGTACGCGGCAGGTCTGGCGGTCGGCTACTGGGAATCGGTAGGCGAACTCCGAAACAACTGGCAGGTCGACCGCGAGTTCGAGACCGACCCCGGAGCCGACCTCGACGAGAAGTACTATCGGTGGCAGGAGGCGGTCGAACGCTCGCTGGATTGGGCACGGGAGGGAAGTGACTGAGATGGCCGTTTCAGATCTTTGGGCGCTGGAGATGATCATCGCCGCCTTCGCTGGCGGTGCGTTCGGTGCGGCGCTCGGGGCACTCCCAGCGTTCATCTTCACCGGCTTCATGGTCATCGCTGGCGAGTCCGCGAACATCATCGGCAAAACCGTGGCAGGTGCAACCGGGTCGGGCGCGGCGGGCGAGCTTGCAGCGGTTGGCATCACCGGCTCTATCGCGTTCGGCGCGCCGTTCTCACCAGCGATCAGTTTCGCGGGGGGTGCGGCCGCAGCCGCCTACGCCGCGAAGCGGGGATACATGGAGTCCGGATTCGACTACCACAACGCGAAAGACATCGCATTCGCGCAGGGGACGAAGCCGGACGTACTTGCCGTCGGTGGTGTGTTCGGTATCCTCGGCTACTGGCTAACGGTCCTCTC
Organism: Haladaptatus rarus; assembly: GCF_054177585.1. Classification (NCBI taxonomy): domain Archaea; kingdom Methanobacteriati; phylum Methanobacteriota; class Halobacteria; order Halobacteriales; family Haladaptataceae; genus Haladaptatus; species Haladaptatus rarus. Next base: position 323,726 of record NZ_JBPEHG010000001.1, read on the forward strand.
GTCGTCGTTCTCGATGCCCTACGACCCCATCGCCATGGGCGTCGTGCTCTCCGCCGTCGTGCACAGGCTCGTCTTCGGCTACGACCTCATCGGCGACACCAGCGGTGGCATCCTCAACATGAAGCCATTCGAAGACGGCGAACGCCGCGTCATCGGCGAAGCAGCCACGGAGGGCGGCGGGATGATGCCCGACGAACCGGTCACCGACGGTGGACCGGCCGCAGAAGGTCGATTCGTCGTCGAACCGTGGCTCCCCCACCAGTACGAGTGGGCGAACGTGGCGACCATCGGTCTCACGGTCGGTATCCTCGCAGCGTTCATCGCCTACAAGACGGGAAGTCCGTTCCTCGCATTCGGTATCAGCGCCGCGAGTCTGGTGTTCCTGAACTGCGGCGTCGAGCAGATTCCGGTCACCCATCACATCAGCCTCCCCGCGAGCACGGCGGCACTCGCGCTCGCTCCGGCGGGAACGTCGGTGATGCAAGTGCCACCTTCCGAAGTCGCAGCGGCGGTTCCGCTGCTACCTGCGTTGGTCGTCGGTGGTATCTTCGGCGTCGTGTGCGCGCTCGCGGGGGAGGTCGTCCAACGAGTGTTCTACGCGCACGCCGACACGCACCTCGACCCACCTGCGGCGGCCATCGTCGTCGGCACCTTCCTCATCGCGGTGTTGGCCATCGTCGACGTCCTCCCGCAGGCCGTTTGGGTGCCGACGCTCGGAATCTAACGACAATCCCGCATCTCCGTTCTGCATCGATTCGAGGTTTCGGAATCTACATCTGCCGTCGTGAGAATCGTCTGTCGATGAGCGACACCGCCAGTCTCGTCTCCCGTATCGCCTTCGTCTGCGTTCAGAACGCCGGGCGGAGCCAGATGGCGACCGCATTCGCCGAGCGAGAACGAGACGCGCGGGACTTCGACGTGGAGGTCGTCACCGGTGGAACCGACCCGGCAGACCACGTTCACGAGGAAGTGGCGGACGTGATGGCAGAACTGGACGTCGATCTCACGGAGCGCACGCCCAGAGAGATCACGTTCGAGGAGTTACAGGATTGCCAGTACGTCGTCACGATGGGTTGTTCCGCGAAGGACGTGTGTCCAGCGACGTGGTCGGGCGAGAACCGTGACTGGGGGTTGGACGATCCCGACGGAAAAACCCCGGATGCCGTGCGCGAGATTCGAGACGAAATCGAAGTGCGCATTCGGGAACTGTTCGACGAGATCGAGGCGGAATGGCGGAACGAACACGGGACGGAACACCGAAACTAAGTGAAGGTGACGCGAAGTTCGGACATGGTTCCGCCGCTCGTCCTCGACATCGACGGTACGATGACTCGGCCCGACGACTCTATCGATCCGCGATTCTTCGATCTACTTCCCGACTGGGATGCCCCGGTCGTCGTCGCCACCGGAAAGGCGTTCCCGTACCCCGTCGCCCTCTGTCACTTCATCCGGATTCCACAGTGCGTCATCGCCGAGAACGGCGGCATCGTCCTCGTGGACGACGAAGTGACGCGAAACGGAGACGGAGAGGCTGCCCGGCGCGTGGCCGAGGAGTACGAGTCGGCGGGTTACGACCTCGGGTGGGGCAAGACCGACCTGACCAACCGCTGGCGCGAGACGGAGATCGCCGTCCAGCGCGACCAGCCGCTCGGCCCACTGGAGGAGTTCGCCAGCGAGCACGGCCAAGAGATCGTGGACACGGGCTACGCCTACCACATCAAATCGGCGGGCATGAGCAAGGGCCAGGGTGTGCGGTCAGTCGCAGAACTGCTGGGGCGCGCCCCCGAGGAGTTTATCGCCATCGGTGATTCGGAGAACGACGTGTCCACCTTCGGCGTCGTCGGCGAGAGCTACGCAGTCGCGAACGCCGACGAGAAAGCGAAACAGGCCGCCGAGACGATGGTCGATGAGTCGTACTCCGACGGCGCGATAGCAGTCCTGGAAGAGCTTCGAAGTCGGGATGGCGACTGATTCGAATTCGAGACGATCGATTCGATGCTGACTCTCGAACGGTAGTACATTTCAGTAGATATCAGTACATTTCAGTACACTAGCACTTCGACATCGGCGTGGCGTTACGGGCGATTTCGTCGGATAGACCCGCAACGTCTCGAATGCCTCATCCTCCGACAGAGCAAGGTCTGACGAGTCATTCGCTCGCGTCGCTCACGAACGACCGCGTGCGCCGGGGATGATTGTCTCCATGCTGGACAGTTCGGCGGTTGCGGTGGCGCGTGGGAGGAACGCGCGCGAGGGACGAGCGAAGCGAGAAGGCCGGGGAGGACGAGGTGCAGTGGCGGTCGTTTGGGTGGACCAAAGGGGTCGGGCGTTCGAGGTCTACAGCAGAGCAGTTGGTCTCGAACTAGATCCAGCCGGTACTGCTCGTAGCGAACGACCGGGGGCTTTTGAAGCCGTCACCAAGCCGCTGCACCGAGAATCATCGTCTCAAGACCGTCCGGGGACAACGTTGCTGCGGTAGTTCGTCTGCGCGGACAAGAGCGACCGAGGCTTCCGAGAACGCGGCCATCGAATGCCGACCTGTCCTATTCGAGTTCCACGCTCCACAACCGACATCCTACGACACACATCCTTCGTTCGTCAACTCCGATTCAAGGTCCTGTTGACGCCCGCAACCACGAAATAAGAACCGACAGAATGAGGTAACCCACCCGAATACTCTTCCGCAAGGATGTTCGACAAGGTTCTTGTCGCCAATCGCGGGGAGATCGCAGTTCGCGTGATGCGAGCATGCGAAGAGCTCGGAATCGACACCGTCGCGGTTTACAGCGACGCAGACCGAAATTCCGGACACGTCCGCTACGCCGACGAAGCGTACAACGTCGGCCCGGCGCGTGCAGCAGAGTCCTATCTCGACCACGATGCCATCATCGACACCGCGGAGAAGGCTGGCGCGGACGCCATCCACCCCGGCTACGGCTTCCTCGCGGAGAACGCTGACTTCGCCGCGAAGGTCGAAGCCACGGACGGCGTGAAGTGGATCGGACCGACCAGCCACTCGATGGAACAACTCGGTGAGAAGACGAAGGCCCGCAAGGTGATGCAGCAGGCCGACGTCCCCATCGTTCCGGGGACGACCGACCCGGTCACAGATCCAGAGGAGGTGCGAGCGTTCGGCGAAGAGCACGGTTACCCCATCGCCATCAAGGCAGAAGGTGGCGGCGGCGGGCGCGGGATGAAGGTCGTCCGCACCGAGGACGAGGTCGAAGACCAGCTCGAATCCGCCCAGCGCGAGGGTGAAGCCTACTTCGACAACGACTCGGTCTATCTCGAACGCTACCTCGAACAGCCACGCCACATCGAGGTTCAGATCATCGCCGACCAGCACGGCAACGTCCGCCACCTCGGCGAGCGCGACTGTTCGCTCCAGCGCCGCCACCAGAAGGTCATCGAGGAAGGTCCATCGCCCGCGCTCTCGGATGCACTCCGGGAGGAGATCGGTGAGGCGGCCCGACAGGGTGTGAAGGCGTCCGACTACGTCAACGCCGGAACCGTGGAGTTCCTCGTCGAAGACGGCGAGTTCTTCTTCCTCGAAGTGAACACCCGCATCCAGGTCGAACACTGCGTCACCGAGGAGTTGACGGGCATCGACATCGTGAAGTGGCAGATTCGAGTCGCGTCGGGCGAGGAACTCGACTTCGCGCAGGACGACGTGGAACTGGAAGGCCACGCGATGGAGTTCCGCATCAACGCCGAGAACGCAGCGGAGGACTTCGCACCTGCCCGCGGTGGCACGCTCGACGTGTACGACCCACCGGGCGGCATCGGTGTTCGCCTCGACGACGCACTTCGGCAAGGCGACGACCTCGTAACGGACTACGACTCGATGATAGCGAAACTCATCGTGCACGGGGCAGACCGCGAAGAGTGTTTGACTCGTGGTCGTCGCGCGCTGGCGGAGTACGACATCGAAGGCGTCGTCACCATCATCCCCTTCCACCGCGTGATGCTCGAAGACGAGGCGTTCGTCTCCGGCGAGCACACGACGAAGTACCTGGACGAGCACTTAGACGAAGAACGAGTCGCCGAGGCACAGGAGAAGTGGGGTTCGACCGAAGCAGCGAGCGAGGACGAAGAGATCGTAGAACGCGAGTTCACGGTCGAGGTCAACGGCAAGCGCTTCGACGTCAATCTCGAAGAGCGCGGTGGGGCCGCGGCAGTCCCCGCGAACAGCAACTCTGGCGGCCAGAAGCCCAAACCGGCGGGCGGTAGCAGCGGCGGAAGCGAAACCGTCGTAGACGCCGAAGGTGAGACGGTCAGCGCCGAGATGCAGGGAACCATCCTCGACGTGAAGGTCGAAGAAGGCGACGAGATCCAGTCCGGCGACGTGGTCTGTGTCCTCGAAGCGATGAAGATGGAAAACGACGTGATCGCCTCGCGCGGCGGCACCGTCACGCAGGTCGCAGTCAGCGAAGGTGAGAGCGTCGATATGGGCGACGTGATCGTGGTCGTTGACTGAGCGGGCAGTCGCTCTTCGAAATTTCGGTTCGATTACGCTCTGTCGGTGCTCATCATCTCCGGGAGCGGTTCGACGCGGAACACGTAGTCAGCATAGACACCTTCGAGATTCGTAGGATGCTCCTCTTCGGTGTGTTCCTGGCAGAGGAGGGCCTTCGCCTCGACAGCACCGTGGCCAGTTTCCTCCTGATATCGTTCGAGGACGGCGAACGCCGCGGGTTCGTCGCACCCGCGACGGTGACATTCGCGGGGCGAGTCAGAATCTTCGCCGCCCTCGGTACGAATCTCGTCGCCTTCGTCCAGGTCGTCCTGTGGCGGCTCGGTTTCGTCGGCACGTTCACGCGCTTCGGCGAGTTCCCGCTCTCGCTGGCGCTTCTCTTCGTTACGGGCTCGCTTGTTTCGGCCTTTTTTCGTGTCCGCCATACTATGGACAAGGGTGGCGATGGAGATAACACTGTGGTCGCTCGTGGCATTCACTCGTACATTTTCACCGACTGCAAACACACGATTCTTGTCGTAACTCGCCCAATCCCGAACCATGAACGAAATGCGCCGGGCCGTCCTAGACGCCATCGCCGATGGCCCGGTTTCCGGCCCGGAACTCGCAGACAACCTCGACGTCTCCCGAAACGCGGTGTGGAAGCACGTCGAGGCGCTCCGCGAGGCGGGATTCGACATCGAGAGCACCAACGCGGGCTACCTTCTCGACGAGATTCCGGAGTTCGGCCCGGCAGTCGAGTACGGATTGGACGCCCCCTTCGAGATCGAGTATCACGAATCCATCGGGAGCACGAACGACCGCGCGCGGGAACTGGCGGGAGAAGGGAGAGAGAACGTCGTCGTACTGGCCGACGAGCAGATCGGTGGACGAGGCCGACTGAACCGCGAGTGGGTCGGGCCGTCGGGCGGTGTCTGGCTGAGTCTCGTCCTCCGACCCGACGTGCCAGCAGCGCATGCCCCACTTCTGACGCTTGCCGCCGCCGTCGCCGTGACGCGAGCCGCACGCGAGGCAGGAGTTCCGGCGGAGATCAAGTGGCCGAACGACGTACTCGTCCCCCAGACGAGTGCTCGTCGCGCGGAGCGCGACGGTGTTCTCGCGAGTGACGACGGAGCGAGCGAGAGCCAGTCAGAACGTCACTCTGACGACGGAACGAACGAGAAACTCGCGGGCATCCTCACCGAGATGGAGGGTGAGGCAGACCGCGTCTCGTGGGTCGTCGTCGGAATCGGTGTGAACGTCAACATTTCGGGAGCAGACCTCCCCGACGGTGCGACGAGCGTCCAGGAGTCAGGAGGAAGCGTGAACCGTCGGCTCTTCGTCCAGCGCCTGCTGGAGGAGTTCGACGCCCTGCGCGCAGATCCGGACGAAGTGCTCCCTGCGTGGCGCGAACACTCGGCGACGCTCGGCCAGCGAGTCAGGGTCGAGACGCCGGACGGAGACGTGGTCGGAAAAGCAGTCGATATCGTCACACCGGGCGCACTCGTCGTGGAAACCGAGGACGGAGACGTTCGGGTTCACGCAGGCGACTGCGACCACCTGCGTCCCGTCTGAGTGCTCAGGAACTTCCTTTCGCTTCTTCGCTCGCGTCGGCCTCCGGGGGATTCTCGTCCTCGCCGACTCGCACGGTGAGCACCGGCACGGTCGATGCACGGACGACACGCTCCGCGACACTGCCGAGCAAGAGTCGGTCGATGCCCCCGCGTCCGTGAGTTCCCATCACGATGAGATCGAACCCCCGCTGTTCTGCAAATCGGACGATCTCCCTGTTCGGCGGCCCTTCCACGAGATGGGTCGTGAGCGATACGTCGTAGCTGTTTGCGACACGGCGCACGTCTTCGAGCGCCGCTTCCCCCTCGTCTTGAAGCATATCGTTGATGCCCTCCCACGACGTCTCCATCGGAAGGCTTGCGAACGTCGCCGTATTGACGACGTAGATAGCGTGCAGTTCCGCCCCGTGCGACTCGGCCAGTTCGGCGGCGTGTTCTACCACGCGCTCGTTCTCCGACGAGCCGTCGGTCGGCACGAGAATTCGGTCGTACATGGATACGTTACCGAATGGCACGATACGTGCTGTCTTAACTTGTTTGGTGGCAACGACCTTCGAATCGAAAAGAGCCGAGGGGACGAACCTACAGAACGACCTCTTTCACGTCCGTCGCACCTGCTCGACGGACGACTGACCGGATCACGTTCTGGGTTTCGGCGAGGTTGTCCGATTCGCCGTCGAGGACGAGCAGTTTCGCGTCCCGACCGGGTTCGACCACGCCGCAGTTCAGCCCTGCGATCTGTGCGCCGTTTCGCGTCGCCATCCGAAGCACCTCTCGTGAGGATGTATCAGTCAGCTTCGCCACGAATTCCATCTCCCGGAACATCGACGGACTGTTCAACATCACGTTGTCCGTCCCGAGCGCGACCGTCGTCCTATCGAGCAGTTCTCGAATCGGTGGCATACCGACATCGGTGACGAGGTTCGACCGCGGACAGACAGCGACCGGTATCTCGCTGTCTTCGATCCGGTCGAGATGGGCCGGTTCCGGATGGACGACGTGGACGAGGAAGTTCGGCGAGAGATCGAGTGCCGGTTTGATGTCGCTCGAATCGGCCTCTCCCGCGTGGATGCCGAACAGTTTCCCTGCCCGCCCGGTCGCGTTTCGTTCGTGGGTGAAATCCGCGTCGTTCGCACCACTCGCGCCGAATCCGTCCCCTGCTTCCATCGCTTCGACCGTCTCTCGTCCGAGGATGACCGGCTCGATATCGAGACCGTCGGTCGCTTCCCGGAGTGCGTAGACGCCTTCGACACCTCCCTCCCGGAATTCGAGAAACGAAGCAGTGCCCGTCGCCTGCATGAACCGAACCGACCGCCGCATGGCTTCGACCTTCTCCGCTCGGGCCGCATCACGGAGCAGTCGGTGTTTCAGTCCGTCCGGCGGCGCGACGAGTTCTTCGAGCGAGAGTCCAGCACCGGCCTCCTTTGCGATGGAATCACCGAGATGGGTGTGGGCGTTGACGAACGCGGGAAGGACGATGTCCGACGACGAAACGGACTCCTCTTCGACAGCCGCGATCGTACCGTCCTCGACGACCACGCGACCCTGGATCGGATCGAAGTTCGGGCCACGCAGTATCGTTCCTTCGACTAACATATCTCTTGTTGGCCAGTCGTCAATCCAGCTTCTTAGCACTATCTCTCCTTCGTCGGAAACGAGCGCGTCCGCGCAGTTCGCAGTATCGTGGATAACCGCTCCGCTTGCAGTCCTTTCGTGTGAAACCACCTCACCACGTCACTCGAAATCGTCCAGCGTCGTCCTGACGCCGGTTCGGACGTCGCTGACGAGCGTCCCGTCCGTGTCGAGTCCGAGGATGCGCTCTGTCGCAACCCCGACCTGCTCGGTCTCGTCCGCTGGCGCGTAGACGCCGAACCGCCACTGGTCACGCTGGACTCGCTGGAGTGCGCGAACGAGCGTCGATTGTCGGGAGAGTGGTCGCACTTCACCGTTGACGATGACGCGAGTCGAGGATTCGGTCATCTGTGGGCGACCCGGCACGTCGAGGATGACCGACTTCGAATCGACGCCTGCGCTCTCGGCGATCTCCACCTCGTGTTCACGGATGGTCTCGTGGTCGGCGTCGATGACCTCGTCCGGAACGTCCCCCATCTCAGCCCAGACCGCACGTTTGTAGAGATCTCGGTCGGAGAGACAGCGTGCGAACTCGGCGGTGTCTGGGTTCGTCCGGAGCGCCACGAGCAGGTCGTGGTCGTCCATCCGGCGCAACTGCTCGGCGTCGATGTCCGGTGCGTCGAGCAGTCGCTCGCTGGCACGCTGGAGCATCGATTTGCTGATGCGCGTGACGTGGTGGTTGTAGACGGTCGGGTTCATCAACGCGCGGGCGACGAGCAGGCTCTCTGCGGTCTGGACGTTCCCTTCCGCGAGGACGAGTTCACCATCGAGGAAAGTCAACTCGCGGACGAGTCGTTCGTGGTCGATGGTGCCGTAGGGAACACCAGTGTGGTGGGCATCGCGGACGAGGTAGTCCATCCTGTCTACGTCCAACTCGCCGGAGACGACCTGCCCGAGTTCACCGTCTCCCGCGATGAGGTCGGCGATAGTGTCGGGGTCCAGGTCGTGTGCGTGAAGAACGTCGGTGACCTCCGACGCCGTGAGCAGGTCGTGGACATCGTCGTGGTACTTGCCCGTGCGGCGGTAGATGAGGTCTTCGATGGTGTGGCTGTAGGGAGAGTGGCCAACGTCGTGCAGGAGCGCAGCGGCGCGGACGCGCTCGGCCTGCACACCTTCGATACCGAGGTTGTCGAGGGCTTCGCACGCGAGGTGGTAGACGCCGAGACTGTGTTCGAATCGGGTGTGGTTCGCGGAGGGGTAGACGAGACGGGCGGTTCCGAGCTGCGTGATATGCCGAAGTCGCTGGACTGCGGGGGTGTCGAGCAAGTCGCGGGCGACGCCGACGACGTCGATGTGGTCGTGGACGCTATCCTTGATGGTCTTCATTGTGAGGTGTTTCGATCGTCATCGTATAAAAACCGAAGGACGAGAGCCACGATTATCGATTCTGATACTATTGACAGATAACATATAATTCGAGTTATCTATCTCAGATGACGAGATCGAAGATGGAGATGGGAATCACCGTGTCTCTCGTACTTCTCGTCGTTCTTTCGGGGTGTACGACCGATGTCACGGACGGAACTGGAACGACCAGTGTAACGGATGTGTCCGGAACGGGCGATGTTACAGACGGAACCGAAACGACCGAAAAGCCGACAGACGCTCCCGCAACGCCGACCGATTCGGTCTACGACCTTCCGCTTTCGACCGACGAACTCCTGGACGAACATTCGTCCGTCCTTCGTTCGGCGGGGAGTTTCACGTCCGTCGAATACACCCACTTCTCGCATCCGGAGTCCGGCGCGGAACGGTGGATAAACACCACGACGCGAGCAGAAGTCGGGACGGGCGAGTTACACAGATACCAGAACTGGTCGAAAACTGGGTACGAGAATCGGGGAGGCACCGGGGATTCCCGCCTGTCTCAAACGTATATCGACCCATCCGGGGAAGGATACTATCGCCAATCCTACGGCTCGGAATTCGCCGTTTCGTACAGTCGAGCGCCATCGAGCGTGAACGTGTCCAAGCATCTTCGTCCCGATATCACCTCGTATCTCGAACAGGGGAACGTCGAATACGAAGGTGTGCGGACGATCTCTGGGACGAGAACGCACGTCTACGCCGTACCAGAGGTAGCTGGGTTCGAGGCGGATTCTGAGGGCCGTAACCTCGGATTCGACAGTGAGAATCTGAATACTGCTTCGCTCCGTCTGTTCATCACCGACGACGGACTCATGAAACGATTCGAGATGAACGTCTCCGTAACCACCGAGAGCGGGCCGATGAGAGCACAGTTGCGATCGACGTACTACCACCTCGGCGAGACGACTGTCGAGGAGCCAACGTGGCTCGCGGAAGCGAAAGAGGAAGTTACGGCGATGACGGAACCCGACCCGGCGGAGACAGTGACCGAGGAGATTCGAGATTCGTCACTCGGCGTAACGGTTACCGTAACGGCACCACGATATGCGCTGGAGTACGTCAATCTGGAGCGACAGAGTGGTGGTATCTGGGACACCGGAGGCGATGGATACCAGAACGCGAAGGTGTCTTCGCTCGTCATGATTCGAACCCCGGACGAAGCCAGTATCGATGAGCTAGCTCTTTCGTACGACGATTCTGCGTTCTCCGGCGAGGAGTCCGGGGTAGCGATCTTCAGATACGATGAGGAACTACAGACCTTCGTTCAGGTAGAGACCGACGTCGATGCGCGAGCCAACGTCGCTTACGCCGACATCGACAGGGATGGGGTCTATCTGGTGATGCACGTAGAGACGTGGCGTTCCTCGTTCGAGTAGCCGAACGTAAGGATTTACACGACCGCGCCACCACCTCCGAGTATGGTAACATTTCTCTCAGGGGGAACGGGCACCCCCAAGCTTCTGGACGGCGCCTTCTCGGCCTTCTCGCCCGCCGAGACGACCGTCGTCGGGAACACCGGTGACGACGTGGAACTCGGTGGATCGCTCGTCTGTCCAGATATCGACACCGTGCTCTTCCAGCAGGGAGACGTGTTGAACCGGGAGACGTGGTGGGGAATCGCGGACGATACGACCGAGACGCACGACGAACTCCATCGACTCGCCGAGTCGGCGGGCCTCTCGGGTGGCCCGCGTTATCTTCCCGACGAGTACCAGACCGAGGGGCGGGACATCGCTCGCTGGCGACGGTTTTCGGGCGTGGCGGAGTTCATGCTTCTCGGTGACCGCGACCGGGCGGTTCACGTCACGCGAACGGGGTTGCTGGACGAAGGCCACACCCTCACCGAAGCCACTCGCATCCTCGCCGATGCATTCGATTCGCCGGTCGATGTCATCCCGATGAGCGACGATCCGGTGGCGAGCATCGTCCACACGCCAGGAGGCGAGATGCACTTTCAGGAGTTCTGGGTCGCTCGCGGTGGCGACCCCGAGGTCGTGGAAGTGGAGTTCCGAGGCGCGAGCGAAGCCGAACCGTCGCCTGCCGCACTCGACGCGATCGCGAACGAACCGGTCGTCATCGGCCCGTCGAATCCGGTGACGAGTATCGGCCCGATGCTCGTCATCGACGAACTCCGCGACGCATTGGAATCGACCACCGTGGTCGCGGTGTCTCCGTTCGTGGAAGACCGCGTCTTCTCCGGCCCCGCGGCGAAATTGATGGAGGCGGTGGGCTACGCCCCGAGCACGGCGGGCGTGGCGGAGGCGTATCCCTTCGTCGATGCCTTCGTGCTGGACGACGAAGACGAAACCGACCTCGACCGTCCTGCGGTCAGAACAGACACGGAGATGAACGACGACGGGGATTCGGAGCGCGTCGCCCGCGCGGTAGCACGCGCGCTGGAGGTGGTCTGATGTTCGAGCCACGGGTCGCACTGGCGAGTCTCAGTGGTGAGTCGGACGCCGAGTGGGCGCTGGCCGGAGCCGAACACGTCGGCGCGGCGTTTCTGGGCGGTATCGCCTTGGACGAGGAGACACGAGCGGCGGCCCGCACGATGGTCGACCGCGACAGAGAAGAATTCTTGCCGGACGACCCCATCGCGTTCGTGGACGACCAACTGACCGCGCTCGCTGACGCACCGCTTCGTCCAGGGTTCAACGTGCGCTCTGCAACACTGCCGCCGATCCGCGCCGTCGCAGAGGTGTGTCGGAAACACGACGCGATCCTTGAGGTGAACGCCCACTGCCGACAAGACGAGATGTGTGCGGTGGGGGCCGGACAGTCACTCCTTCGAGATTCCGACCGATTATGTGAGCAGGTTCGTGTCGGCACCGAGTCGGGCGCGACGGTCAGCGTCAAGGTTCGAACCGAGGTGTCCGGCGTCGGTCTCCCGGAAGTCGCCCGTCGTGCTGTAGGCGCAGGCGCTGAGATCGTCCACGTGGATGCGATGGATTCAGAGCACGTGGTCGCTGACATCGTGGCGGCGACGGACTGCTTCGTCGTCGCAAACAACGGTGTCCGGGACAGGGAGACGGTCGCGGAATATCTGGACTACGGTGCGGACGCGGTGAGCGTGGGGCGACCCAGTGACCGTCCCGAAATCCTTTCCAGGGTGCGCTGTGCAACCGACGAATGGTTTACGGAGGTAGTCGCATGACAGCTGAAGAACATCGTATGACACCCGCAGAACACGCACAATTGGCGCTGTTGTTGGAGGTTGCAGGAACACCGAAACCGGGCAACGTCGACCGCGAACGGGACTTTCCCGATCTGCGGTTCGAACACTTCCTCGCCGGGGGAGTCGGTGCCGGGCGAGGGCTTCGCTCGGCCGAAAACGGCGCGTCGGTCGGCGAAGCGTTCGAAGAAGCCGTCGCCGGGATGAGCCAGCAATCGGGGGGCAACACGCAGTTCGGGGCGCTTTGCCTGCTGATTCCACTCGTGAAGGCAGACGACCCCTCACCCGAGGCGGTCGCCGAGGTCGTCGAATCCACGACAGTCGACGATTCTGCAGGGTTCTACAGGGCGTTCGAGCACGTCGACGTGTACGTGGACGACCCACCCGAAGGAGCCGACGAGTTCGACGTGCGGCGGGGAGAAGACGCGATTCCAGCCATCGAGGACGCCGACCTGACGCTGTACGACGTGATGGAACTTGGAGCGGACGAGGACGGCATCGCACACGAGTGGACGAACGAGTTCGAGCGAACGTTCTGGGCTGGCGAACGAATCGCGAAATTCGAGGGGCCGCTTTCGGGTCGTGGCGCACGGGTGTATCTCGAACTGCTGGCCCGCGAACCGGACACGCTCGTGGCGAAACAGCACGGGAAGAAGGTCGCCGAGAGCGTCCGGGTGCGAGCACAGGAGGCCCTTCAGGGAGCGCGTAACGGCGACGTGGAACTCGTTCGAGCGTTCGCCGACTCGCTGGTCGAGGACGGCATCAACCCCGGAACGACCGCCGACATCGTCGCGGGTGGACTGTTCGTCGCACTGGAGCGAGGAGAGACACCGTGAACGAGTGGCCGGTCGAACTGCGGGGCGTGACCGAATCGGTGATCACGACGTTCGGCCCGAACGAACTCTGGAACGTCGCTGCACTTGGGCTTCACGCGGGCGACCGCGTGACAGACGATCCGGTGACCGCCAAGACGTGGGGGAACACCCGGACCCGTCGAAATCTCCACCGGCAGGGCGGAGGGGTCGTTCAGTTCACCCGCGACCCCATCGACTTCGTGGACGCGACGCTTTCGATCCGAGAGGAGACGGAACCGGTACTCGACTCCGCGGATGCGTGGGTCGAGGTCGAAGCCACGCAGGTCGATTCGGGCGATTCCGGCGGAACACGCTGGGAGGAGTGGGAACTGACACCCGTCGATTCCGAAGTCATGCGAGAGACGATTCCGACCACCAACCGCGGCTTTGCGGCGGTCGTGGAAGCGACCGTGGCTGCCTCCCGTCTCGACGTGGATGCGTACGATACCGACGAACTCCGGGCACGACTGCAGTACTTCGAGGACGTGGCTCGCACGTGCGGTGGCGAGCGCGAGCGTGAGGCGTTCAACCGGATTCGAGACATCGTCGAGTGGTAGGTTTCGCGTAGATGGTGAAATCTAAAGGAAGAGATACTCGAAACCGGATCTACTGATCTGTACTGTTTTATACTAATTTGTATTTGATGGGCCTCGTCACGCCTGCGAACGAGACCTGCTCTTCCGCGGCTGAGGAAAACTTCAATATCTGTCGGCTCTCGGTCGGTCGTCCACCGCAGACGCGAAGCGTCTGCGCTCGCTTCCTCGTTCGCCCGTGGCGTTGCCTTGGTATCGGCAGACGACACATCGCCACTGAATCCTCTCTCCCTATGAAACTGTCTCGACCTCACTGGCGTTCCATTCCTTCCGTTGCTGAGCGTGCTTTCAAAAGACGTATCAAGTGCGCTCGCACTACTCGCCGGATATGAAACCCCGGTTCGTGGGTCGGCTGTCGCTGGCCGACGCGGTGACCGTCTCGAACGCCGCGCTCGGCTTTCTGGCGGTTGCAGTGGCGACCACGAACCCGAGATTGGCCGCGCGCTTCATCCTGCTCGCGGCGGTGGCGGACGGACTCGACGGCGTGCTCGCCCGCCACATCGGCAGTTCGGCGGCGGGGCCGTATCTCGATTCACTGGCGGACGTGGCGTCGTTCGCCGTCGCGCCCGCGATGCTGGTCGTCGGTGTCGCACAGGCGTCGTGGCCGACCGTCTTCCAGTTGCTCTCCATGAAAACGGTGGCAGTGCTCGGATTTCCCGCGCTGTTCGTCGCCATGGCGGTCGCGCGCCTCGGACTCTACACCGCCTACGACACCGACGACAGTTCGACGCTCGGAACGCCGACGACGCTGGCTGCGACGGTTCTCGCGGCGGCTGTTCTCGCGGAAGTCGGAAGCGTGGTGGCGCTGCTCGCCGCGACCGGTGTCTTCTGCTATCTGATGGTGTCCGGTATCGAATACCCCGATCTGCTGGCCCGCGACGCACTCATCATGGGGGTCGTTCACTCGCTCGCGGTGCTCGTGCCGGATCTTCAGGGTCGAGCGTTTCCGTACGCGCTGTTGACGCTTGCATTGGCGTATCTCGTGCTCTCGCCGCAGTTCTACTGGCGGACAACGACAGAGACTCGTCCGGACGAGAAGACGACAGAAGGGAAACGCTCTTGATGGGTACGCCCCGATTTTCCCGCATATGAGAGCAACGGCTTACTCGGGGGTGGACGCATGAGCGACGAAAATGGCGAGGAACCAGAGACCGAAGAAGAGCAGGTCGAAGAAGAGCAGGCGGAAGACGAGGCAGAACCCGTCGGTGCGGAAACCATCGAGGAACAACTCGACGAAGCGGAGACAGATTTGGAAGCCGCCGAGACGGAAGCCGACCTCGACGTCGTCGAAGCGCAGCTCGACAAGATCGAGGGGCTATTGGAGAGCGCCGACCTTCCCGAACCGGAAGACGAGGACGAAGAAGACCCGCGTGAGGAACTGGAGACGCGCCTCTCCGACCTCCGCACGGAACTCGAAGACAAACGAGGACCGTACGCCGAGGACGTGATAAGCGACATCGAGGACGCCGAATCGACCATCACTGAAACCCGGTGGACGGACAAGGGGAGTGGTGAACTCGTCGAAGTCGTCGAATCGTTCGCCGAGACGGTTCAGGACACGCTTGATACGGATTTCAGCGTCACACTGTCACGGAACTCGGACGACCTCGCCGAAGTACTCGAAAACTCGGCGATCGCGGTCGGTGACGCAGACCTCGACCCGGACGAGGACGCAGACACCATCGAGACGCTCGTGGAAGCGACGGAGGAGCTGAAAGCGGGTATCGAGGACGCAGAGGAGTGGAGCGACCTCGAAACGCGCGAACAGCTCGAAGCGGAAGGCTTCTACGACGTGCTCGACCACCGCAAGGACTACCCGCCGGAGTGGCACGCGCTCAAGGTCTGGGAGAAGAAAGGACGCGCAGACATGATCCTGCTCGCACTCGATTCGCTCCAGTCGAACTTCATGGAGCGTCACTGCCTCGAAGCCCTCGAACGGATGGGAAGCGAGGAAGCGGTCGAACCGATGCTACAGCGCGCGAACCGCCGCGACAAGGATGCGATCCGCATCCTCGGTAAGACCGGAAGCAAGGACGCTATCGATGCTCTCGTCGACTACGTCGACGCCGACCCCGGCATGGCGAAGACCGTCATCAAGGCACTCGGCGAGATCGGAAGCGATGAAGTGACACAGGAGATCGCAGATCAACTCGTCGCGGACGACGCGGACGTTCGCAGTCACGCCGCGCGCGCACTCGGTCGCATCGGCGACACGCGCGCTATCGACCCGCTCTCGGACACGCTCGAAAACGACGATTCTGATTCCGTCCGTGCGAGTGCCGCGTGGGCACTGAACCAAATCGGAACGGAACGCGCCCTCGATTCGGTGCGCGACTACGCCGACGACCGTGCGTTCCTCGTGCAGAGCGAGGCCGAAAAGGCGCTCTAATCGGCCAGTAACGACTTCTTACTGCTGTACAATCGGTCAATAACAAAGAGTACAAGGCCATCATTTCGTTCGAGAGAGGGAAATGGCGACCAAACCGGCTAACCTCGGCGTGTGTCCGAACTGCGGGAGTGACATCCCAAAAGGGTATCTTCTTATCGAATACGAGACGAAGGATGGCCGAGAACGGTTCGCCGAATGTCCCGACTGCCGCGAGATCGTTCACCCGAGACTTTGAGCGAGGAGAACCGCCAGAAACTCCAGCGCAAACGCGAGTGCGACGAGGAACGCGCCGACGCGACCGATCCACGTGTGTTCTGTGACCTCCATCGGTGAGATGTCGATAGTGTAATCGTTGTAGTCGGGGTCGTATTCGATGTAATCCGGCACCTGAAAGAACTCGAAGAAGACGAGTACGGCACCGAGTGCCCCCAGCGCATACCCGGCTAGTTCGAGCGCGATCGGAATCGAGACCATACCGAGAAAGCGAACGTCTCTGACAAAAATCCACCGTTCCGAACGTTTATATGAGAGAGCGCGACCACTCCACGCCGTGTTCGCCAGAGTCACGCTCACCACCATACTCCTCGTGGCCATCTCCCTCACCACCATACTCCCCGGCCCTTCGAAAGCGACCGCTTCGTCTCCGGAGATCGTCGCCGTGTACCCGAATCCGGTGGCTGACGAAGACAGCGGTGAGTTCGTCGTCGTATCCTTCCCACGACGGACGAACCTCTCTGGGTGGACGCTCGCGGACGGTGAAGCTGTCGCCGACCTCGGCGACGAGACCAACGAGACCGTTTCCGGACGAGTCACGTTCTCTACAGAGCCAAACCTGACCCGGACCCTCACATCCAGTCGCACTCGCCAAGGTAGTCGCATCCTTCCGCTTCGAAACCTCTCGCTCGCAAACGGTGGTGAGACGGTCACGCTCCGGCGAAACGAGACCGGTCATCGAGCCGAGGTAGTGGATTCGGTCACCTACGCCGACGCACCGGAGGGTGACCGATGGCAACCGAACACCGAGACGTGGCGGCCACTGGGGGCAACCGACCGGCCTATTGTCTCCACAAGTGCTACGAACGCTCGATTGTTCGTTCTCCCAGATAGCCCGACCGTCCCGATAGCGACGCTCGAATCCGCGAACGACCGAATCCTCCTCGCAGGCTACTCGTTCACGTCTGTGCGTGTGGCCCGAACGCTCATCGCCGCCGCCGACCGCGGCGTTTCGGTACGCGTCCTCGTCGACGACGCCCCGGTCGGCGGACTCTCCCGGCGCGAAGCAACCGTCTTCGATATGCTCGCAAAGCGTGGCGTCAGGGTCGAAGTGATCGGCGGCGAGCGAGCACGCTACGCATTCCACCACGCGAAGTACGCCGTCGTGGACGACAGGGCGATGGTGCTGACCGAGAACTGGAAACCGGCGGGAACGGGTGGTCACGCGAGTCGCGGTTGGGGTGTCGTCGTCACCGGGAACGAGACGGCGACCGAACTGACAGAGGTGTTCGAAGCAGATTGGAAGGCGGGCGGCAACCGTTTACCGGTCGGTCTCGGCGGATTCGTCGCACTGAGCGTCGGTGGTGCAGTGTGGCTCGCAAGAAAGGAGGTGTCGTTCAGTTAATCGTCTTGCTGATGGCCGACCGTCGTGCTCTGGAGGTCTTCGTCGAGTTCCGCGTCCGCCATCTTCTCGACGAGCGCGTCCAACACTTGCTCGCGCATCCCCTGAACGAACTTGATACTCCCGACGACGAGGTGGCCGCCGCCGCTGACGCCACCGCCGACAATCTCGTCGTTGAGTTCGGAGACCATCTCCGGGATGTCGAGGCGGACACCGTCGCTTCGGAGGACGGCGAAGTCGGGACCGTAGCCGATCGTGATGACCGGTTCACCCGTCTCCTGTACCTTCCGGTCGTGAATCTCGCCGGTCGTCTTCCCCGGTGGCGGGTAGGTGAATCGATAGGCGTGGTTCTCTACGTCCACTCGGTAGAGGTGGGCTTCGCTCGCCAGTCGCTCGTGTTTGACGTGGGGCATCGCAGCATCGAGTTGCTGGTCGGTGTCAGCACGCGCGCGCTCGGCGAGGAACGAGACGAGTTCGCGATGTCGCTCTTCGTCGTCACAGCCGACGTTGAGTACGTCGTTGATGAGGTTCCGGCCAGGGTCGTATTTCAACCAGAACGCCTCGTAGTCCATCGCCTCTCCGATGTCCGTGAGGAACTCCTCGTCGTACCCTTCGGATTCGGCCAGTTCGACGTAATCCGTCATCGCGTTGGCCTTCGAGCGATCGGAGATACCTGCGACTGCGGGGACGTGTCGAAGTTCGTCGGTCACGTCGGGCGAGATCATCCGGGCGAGTTCGACACACATCATCCCCGTCGTGATGCGGTAATCTTCGTCGTAGAGGTACGGATTGACGTGCCCATCGGTGTACGGTTCGACCGCTTCGGGGTCAGGGTGGTGGTGGTCGACGACGATGATCGGGATGTCGTAGTGTGCCAGATTCTCGTAGGCGGGAACGTCCTCTTCAGTACTCCCGTTGTCGAGCATGAGCAAGAGCGGGAGTTTCTGCCCGTGGCGCGCCTGGTCTTCGAGCGCGAAGTTCAGGTCGCGTGTCACGTCCTCCATCTCGTAGAAGGGTGCCTTGCTCGGAAGGCGCTTGAACAGGTGTCGCTTCGCGTCGGGATCCTGGTGCGTCTCCTCGATGAATCGCTTCAGGGCCATTTCCACCGGAACGCTGGCGCACATGCCGTCGCCGTCGGCGTGGTGGCGAACGCGTATCGGGCGGCTTTCGAGCACCGTCTTCCGAAGTTGCTTGGCGATATCGCGCAGGTCGGGGAACAGCTGTTCGAGGGCGGGCCACTCCACGAGCGGCTCGGTGTCGTGTGGTTCGGCCCGCTCGTCGAGCGCGGCTTCGATTCGGTCACGAACGACCGTCTCCTCGTCGCCCGATAGCGCATCGAGGGAGGTCACTTCGACCTGGAGCGAGCCGTCGCGCTCTTCGACCACGCCGACGAGATGGACGACGTCGCCGATGTCGATTTCGGGGTGGGCACGGACACCTGCTTCCTCGAATGCGGCACAGGGAACGACGCCCGTGTCGTCGCTGACGTGGAAGATGGTCGGACCGCCCGTCTGTTTGATCTGCACCACTTCGCCTTCGAGGTGGACTGTTTTGCCGACCTGTTCGGCCAGCGTGCCAGTCTCGGCGACCTCGTACTCGTGGGCGATAGCGACGGTTTCGTAGTCGTCTGAATCGACTGTCGTGAAGCTCAGGTCGCCGTTCTCCCGCACTTCGAGTAGTTTCACGACGAGGTCGTCACCGACCTCGTATTTCTGGGAGAGATTCGATTCGTGAACGAGTCCTGAGACCGAGTCGGAAAGATCGACGAATACACCGTAGTCGACGACACCGTTGACGACAGCGTGATACCGTTCTCCCTCGGAGATATCGGAGAGCGTACAGTCCGCCGCGAGTTCGTATACGACGGATTCGTCGGTTCCATCGTCGGAACCGGAATCGGGGGAAGTCATCTTGTCCCCTCATTCGGGGGCGCTATTTTTAACGCTTTGCAACTTGGGGCCGCTCATGTGTGATCGAGTAAAATTATCGTCGAATCCGACAGTATTCGGCATCCGGCGCGTTCGCAACGTTTAGAACGCGGGAAACCGGAGTGTGTGACATGCGGCTGTTCCGCTCGAACGAGATCCTGGGCATCGCGGAGGACGCACTGGTGTTCGCGCTCGAAGCCTCGCGCGATTCCCACCCGAACGAGTACATGGGCTTTCTCCGTGGCGAATCCGCGAGCCGACTCGGACTCGACCGTGAGGGAACCGTCATCACCGACGTACTCGTCATGCCCGGCACCGAGTCGAACAGTGTGAGTGCGACGGTGCGGACGAGCACCGTCCCGAACGACCTGCGAGCAGTCGGGTCGGTTCACTCACACCCGAACGGCGTGCTCAGACCGAGTGATGCCGACCTGGCGACGTTCGGGCAAGGCGACGTACACATCATCATCGGTGCGCCCTACGATCATGATAACTGGAAGGCGTTCGACCGGAACGGCGACCCGCGGACGCTCGACGTGTTGGATGTCGAGCTTCCCGACGCAGAATCGTTCTTCGACTTCACGCAGGCAGATATCGACGAGGAGCTGAGAGAGCAGTGATACACGTACTTGCACAGGGAACCTTCGACATCCTCCACCCCGGCCACGCCCACTACCTCCGGGACGCCGCAGCGATGGGCGACCGACTTTCCGTCATCATCGCCCGCCGGGAGAACGTAACGCACAAACAACCACCGATCCTGTCGAACAAACAGCGCCGGGATATGGTCGGCGCACTGGAGATGGTCGACCATGCGCGCGTGGGCCATCCCGAAGACATCTTCGTACCGATCGAAGACCTCGACCCGGATATCATCGCGCTGGGGTACGACCAGCACCACGACGACGCAGCGATTCAGGCGGAACTCGACCGGCGCGGGATCGGCTGTGAAGTCCGGCGGGCCTCGCCGCTCGATCCCGAAGACGACGAACTGCTCTCGACCGGGAAGATCATCGACCGAATCTGCGAAGAGCGGTGCGATTGACGGGGAAGCGACGACGAAGATTCACATCAGTTGCCTCTCATCCACAAAAAACACACGCCGAAACAGGCTCTGAGCACACGACAAATTAAAGGATTAGAACCATCTAATGTCGAATAGTGATGTTGAGCGACGTGATGGAGGATTACCTGAAAGCCATCTACACGCTCCAGAATGAAAGCGAGGAGCCGGTGGCGACCTCCGCGATCGCGGAGTACCTCGGTGTGACGCCGCCGACGGTTACCAGTATGGTCGAGAAACTAGCAGACCGTGGGCTTCTCGACCGCGAGAAGTACAAGGGCGTCGAACTCACCGACGAGGGAGAGACGGTCGCGCTCGAGGTGCTTCGCCACCACCGACTGCTGGAGGCGTACCTGACCGAACACCTGGACTACTCGTGGAGCGAGGTTCACGACGAAGCCGACCGACTCGAACACCACATCAGCGAAGAGTTCGAGCGCCGGGTAGCAGAGGTACTCGGGAATCCGACCGTCGATCCGCATGGTGACCCGATTCCGGATGCAGACTTGACTCCAATCGAGGAGGACGATACGACTCCCCTAAGCGACCACGACACCGGAGAGACCGTGGTCGTCGCCCGCGTCAGTGACCGCGAGGAAGAGGAACTTCGCTACCTCTCCGATGCAGGAATCTCCCCCGGCACGGAACTCGAAATCGTCGACGTCGCTCCGTTCGGAATGGTGACCGTCGCCGTCGGAGACGACGAACAGAGCCTCCCCGAAAGCGTTGCCCGGTCGATTCGCGTTCGAGTCGTCGCAGGGGAGGTGGCGAATACGTGACGGGCTGGTGGGAAGTCGTCGTCTTCGCGTTCACGACACAGCTCGCCGTGCTACCGGGAGAGAAGGTGCAGTTCATCATCGCCGGACTTTCGACCCGGTACAAGCCGTGGCTGATCGTGAGTGCGGCGGGTGCTGCGTTCGCGCTGTGGACTGCTGTCGAGATATATGTCGGAAGCGCGCTCACACGTCTCCTCCCCGGCATCTACCTCGATGCGCTCACTGCAGGTCTGTTCCTGCTCTTCGCCGTGCTGTTGATCCGGTCGATGCCCGATGGAGAGACGCCTGATGGTGTTACAAAGACGGATGGCGGCGCTATCGACCTTTCAGGTGTCGTCCCCCGGCGTTTCCAGCACGACGACATCGAAAAGGTGGGCAAGTACGGCGCGTTCCTCCCGATCTTCGCGATGATGGTGTTCGGCGAGTTCGGTGACAAGACACAGATCGTCACGATCGGGCTCGCTGCTCAGTACGACGCTCACAGTGCCATCTGGGTGGGAGAGATGCTCGCCATCATCCCCGTGAGCATCGCCAACGCCTACTTCTTCCACAAGTTCTCCCACAAGCTGGATATGCGAAAGGCCCACCTCGCATCGGCGATGTTATTCCTGTTCTTCGCCGGGGACTTCTTCCTGCAACTCCTCTTCGATTTCTCCGTCTGGGAGACTGCCGTGAGCGTCGTGGCGCAACTCGGTGGGAGTCTCGTCTGACCTGCTCGAACCCTTCGACCATCTGGATACGATAGCACATCGATAGGTTACCGCTATCCGCGACCTTTTACTGACCGAGACCGAAGCCGGAGTCGATGTTAGAGGTGCTCGTTTCTGCTGTTGCGGGAGTCGTCCTCGGACTTTCGCTCGCGGCCCCACCGGGACCGATGAACGCGGTCATCGCGGAAGAGAGCGTCCTCCGTGGCTGGCGGTCGGGATTCTTCGCGGGACTGGGTGCGATGACCGCCGACGCCTGCTTCTTCGTCCTCGCACTGGCTGGCGTGGTCGCCGTCGTCCGCGATGCACCGCTTGTCCGCGCTATCATGGTCGGCGTTGGCGGATTGCTCATGCTGTATTTCGCCTACGGTGCGGCCAGGGATGCGACCGCGACGTTCACCACGGACGCGGTCGACGACGACGCGAGAGGGTTCAGAAAAGCGTTCGCACTCGCCATCACGAACCCGTACCAGATCATCTGGTGGCTCACAGCAGGTGTCGGTCTGCTCAACCCTGGACGATTCGACGTGCTCTCCGACCTTCCCGGTAACCTCGCAGTGACGACCGGCGGGCCGGTCATCGTCGTCAGCTTCTTCGTGGGGATCGCGCTCTGGATCACCGGCTTTCCGGCAGCACTGGTCGCGGCGGGACGACGCGTCGATTCGTTCGCGCCCGCGGTCGCGTACCTGAGTGCGGCCGTGCTCGCGCTCGCAGGCGTGTCGTTCATCTACGACGCGGCGACGACACTGGCGTGAAACGTCTCCAACTCGGCGACGCCGTTGGAATGCAAGCTAAAGGCGCGCGTGGCTCGTTCGGAGTCTCGACGACTCTCGCGTTTCAGAGTTCGTTTCGGGGCGATCCGGATGGCTCCGCGTCCATTTCCGGCACCTCGTCTTCCAGCCATTCGCGGAACCACTTCACCCGCTTGAGTCGTCGGTGCGCGAGGTCTCGTGCCGTCTCGCTCTGCACGCGGGCCGATGCGTCTTTTCCGCGTTCGAGCACCCGGTCGACCATCTCCGCGGCGGCCATATGCGTGCGAGCCTCGTAGCCCATCCGCAGGAGCATCAGGGCGGTTCCGTTCGCACCGACCTTGTCGAGCATATCCGCTTCTATGAGCGACTGTGTCTCCTTCGAGAGGCTCGAAAGATCGCCCTGATACGAGTGGTTCGTAACCGCCTTGCACACCTGATCGATGAACGATTCCGGGAAGTCTCCGTGGGATTCGAGGTACTCACGAGCCACTCTCGCACCCTCTTCAGCGTGGACCTCCTGGTCTGCGTCGAGTTTGGCGATGTCGTGAAACAGCGCGGCGACGCGGGCCACGTCTACGTCGGCACCCTCTCGTTCCGCGATGGTTTCGGCCAGATTCACGACGTTGATGATGTGGTTGAACCGGTAATCCGCGGAGTGCCACGGATACCATCGCATCCGTCCACCCCCCTCTTCGTTTTTCACGCTCGCGGAGAGGTACTCGTAGACGAAACTCTTCATCTCCTCGAATTCCTCCTCAGAGACGGGTGACCCCTTAATTTCGACACCCATAAAATCTCCTCCGTTGACCGCAGTACGTACTCATTGTTGATACAAACGCACGATTCGCTCTTTAGCGTTACGACGAGTTCATTAAGTGACGCCTGTTCGTCTCCCTCCATATGACCGAACCGCTGTATCTCGACGCGACGTACGACCAGGAGTTCGAAGCGACGGTCGAGCGCGTCGCAGGCGACCGGGTCGTCCTCGACCGGACGCTGTTCTATCCTGAAGGCGGTGGACAGCCCGCCGATACGGGTGAAATCGCTGCTGGCGACCAGACGTGGGGGGTCACCGACGTGCAGAAGAAGGACACTATCTATCACACCGTCGATGGAACACCGCCAGAAGCAGGAACCGTCGTCACCGGGCGAATCGACTGGAACCGCCGGTACGCACATATGCGGTATCACACTGCCCAACACCTTCTTTCGGCGGTCTTGCTGGAGGAGTTCGACGCACAGACGACAGGCAACCAGTTGTACACCGACCGCGCGCGAATCGACTGCGCCTACGAGCGATTCACCGACGAGAAGTTCGACTACATCGAGTCGATCATGAACGAGCGAATCGAGGAAGGCCTTCCCGTAAGTTGGTACGAGATGGATCGTGAGGAGGCAGAGGCGACGCTCGACCCGGAGCGGACGCGCATCCACCTCCTTCCCGAGAGTATCCGCGAGATTCGAATCGTGGAGGTAGACGACTACGACCGAACTGCGTGCGCGGGGACACACGTCGAGAACACCGACGAGATCGGCCAGTTCCGGCTCACGGGACGAGAGACGAAAGGGAGCGACGAAGAGCGACTGAAGTTCGTCCTAGACTAGTTCGGCACGGGCGATAGCTCGTCCACGAGCGGGAACGACGATAGCCGGTCGAGGGTCATCTCGGCGGCGGCGTCACTTCGTGCGGAATCTTTCTTCGCGTGGGTATATGCCTCTCTGGTTCCGTCCGGCCCAGCAGTCGGGACGAACCGAACCGTGGTTCCGGCAGGGCCGACTTCCAACAGTAGGTACGCCTGTGGAAACGAACACAGTGAGGGAGCGACGATCTCACGGACACCCATCGTCTCTGTGACGGCGGGAACGTGCAGATGTCCGGAGATGTGAAGTGGAACGTCGTGCCGGGAGAGCACCCGGGCCAGTTCGTCCGCGTTTCGCGTCGGGAACGACGACCGCCACGAACGAGCGTCGCTTTCGTCAGAAAGCCCCGGAAGATTGTGGTGCATGAGGACGAGCGGGGAATCGGTCCGGGGGAGCGTCTCGTCCAGCCACGCGAGTTGATCCGAAGATATCTCTCCGTCGTGACAGTCGGCGAGTGAGTCGTCGGGCGTCGAGGCGCTGTTCAAGCCGAGGATATCCACCCCGCCGACTCGTTCGTGAAAGGGGAGTCCATCGGGTGTGAAGTCGGCTTCGAACGACGAAAGCGGGGGCGTCTCGTGTTCGTCGAACGACTTCGGGACGTCGTGGTTCCCAGGAACCGCGAAGTGGGGGACGTCGAGTTCTGTAAGGAGCGAATCGACCGTCTCGAAGTCGGCTGTCGCACCGTCTTCGGTAAGGTCGCCCGCGAACACGACCGCATCCACGTCGCGCGCGTTCGCGTCCGCGAAGACGGTTCGGAATCGGTCTTGCGTCCGATGAAACACCTTCCACGTCCCGCGCTTTTCGGTCGAGACGTGCGGATCCGAGACGACAGCGACAGTGGTCGGGACGGTGGTTCGGGGCGATGCGAAGCGAGCGAAAACGGGGCCAGCGTCGGCGTGTTCATCGAAAGATTCGGTAACTGCATCAGTTGGCCGATGCGAACTGTTCGAGCGTCTCGTCCCTGCTCCGTATTCGGTCATTGCTTACGTAGGGAGAACAGCGACTGGGCTATAAACTTGACTCAAGAAGTATATAGATAGGGTTATAGAATATATATTTCGTGCCAGAGTGCTCGGTTTCGGTTCAGGTCACGTTCTATACACGTGTCTGACTGACTTTCTTTACGTCGCACGTCGAAAGGTGAGGTGGGAAGATGAGTACGACAAACCGAAACGGGATCGGGCGACCAACGACTGACTCGTCGTTTCGATACTTCAATAGGGGGTTACAGGTCGCAGGGTTGTTCTTCTTCGTGAACGGCATCTACGTGGCGTTCTTCTCGGCGAACATCCTCACGACGCTTGGATACTACTTCGTCGTCGTCGCGGCGATCTTCGGGGCGCTTTCGCAGTTGATTTCGCCGGACAACCCCCTCATATCCCAACAGACGCAAGCAACGATTCGCCAACTGATGGCCGAACCAGGACGACGAACGACCAGCAACTCACGCTCTCGGAAGCGGGCCACGAAGAGCGAGAACGGATTCGACGTTCGTCGGTATCTGCAAGCAGTCGTCCAAAAGTTCGATCAGATCGAACTCGGTGGTTCCAGTTCACGTCGAAAAGGGCGCGACCGACTCTAAACTCTCCATTTTATGTTTCATCGACCAACGTTGCAAACAGTCGTCCGAGATGCCAACCGTTTGCCCTCAGCAGTGAAGACGGTCGTACAGTGCCAGCGTCCCATCCTCCGCGAATTCGTCCCTGTCGTACACACTCAGTTTGACGTAGCCACTGGTGAGTAGTTCGTCCAACGCGGGGGTTTCGTTCGGACAGAGCTTCAAAGAGACACACAGCGAGCCATCGTCGTCGTACTCTGCTTTTGTCACGCTCATCTCGTACTGATAGTTTTGTTTATACTTCATGATATTACTGTAGGAATGTGGATTCTAGAGATACGTTCGAAGGATATATGTCTTGTTTCCATTTTCCAATCCGAAAAAGACAAAATTAATCGTCTTGAATCGTATTTTGGCACACGCAGTAATTCGGAGCCTACAGCCGACCAGCATCCCACCTTGACGACGCTAGGCGAAGCGTACTAGCTTTTCTTCGTTCAGTCGCGTTATAACGGTCTGTCGGCGGGTTGGCGCTCGTTACTCTCGACACTCACGATGTCGATATTAGGAAATGAATGATTGAAATCCGGCAAAAGGATATTTATGGGTCATCTGTATTACTCTACTACGCATGAACTTCCATCGGTCAACAGTGCTCGTAGTCGTTCTCGCCGTCGTCCTCGCTGGTTGTAGCGGAATCGGCGGGTCGAACGAATCGACGACGACGATGGAATCGACGACCAGCGAAGTCACATCGACAAGCTCCTCGACGACAACCACGACTACGACCACTTCGTCGACCAGTGCGACGACCAGCACGACCACGACGACAGGTACCACGACGGCAGAATCGTGGTCACCACCGAAGGCCCCGAACAAGCCGATCGACGACAAGCGTGAACCGGGCCGGATCAAGAGCGTGACGTTCGTCGACAAGGTCGACTCGAAGAACGGATCCGGCTACTCCAACTTCAACGTCGAAGTCGTCGCAAACACCAGTATGCCGGGTGTCGACCCCGAACCACTGGTTGACGGTGACCCATACTTCCTCGTGCGAATCAACGGAGAACGAGTCGCGCGCGCAGGCGTCCGATTCCAGCACGACAAAGGGACACACAGCATCGAGATCAGCAAAGCCGCCCTCGATCAGTTCGACTCCGGAACGCTGCAAGTCGAGGTACTCCTCCTCGATAAGGACAAGCAGACCGACGATCTGTACGGAAAGTGGAACGGAACTATCCAGTATAGCTCTCAGTGACCCACTGTTCCGGTATCGCTCTCAGTGACTCACTGCTCCGGTATCGCTATCAGTGACCCGGTGTTCCGGTATCGTCCCAGTAACCCGTCGTTCCCGCATCGGTCTCAGTGATGTCGTCACTCGAATCAAGGCCGGACACTACACAGTTAAATCGAGCATCGACGTACAGGTCGCATGACTCACGATTCGCTCTCACCCGACGAGGCGTTCGCGTTGTTGGGTGACGAAACTCGAATCGCCATTCTCAGGGCGCTTTTCGAGAACGCCTACGAACCGATGACGTTCTCTCAGCTCCGGGACCAGGTCGGGATACGCGACTCCGGGCAGTTCAACTATCACCTCGGCAAACTCGTCGGCCAGTTCGTCCGGAAGACCGACGACGGCTACCAGCTCCGGCTCGCTGGCTGGCAGGTCATCGGCGCGATCCTCTCAGGCACCTACACCGAGTCAGGCAACACCGACCCCGCCGCGTTCGACCAGCCCTGTCCCGAATGCGGCGGCACCGTCCTCGCAACCTACGAAGACGAACGCATGCGTGTCGCCTGCGAGGACTGCGACGAGATGTTCGAAGCTGCGAGCATCCCACCGGGCGCGCTCGAAGGCTCCGAACCTTCCGAACTCCCGCGCCGATTCGACCGGTACATGCAAGGGATCGTGAACTACGCTCGACTGGGCATCTGCGTCAGTTGCAACGGACGAATGAGCCCCGACCTACTGATCGAGCCGACGCCGGAACTCGATCTCGGAGCGGACGACATCCCCACCGTCGCCTACCGCTGCCAACGATGTCCCGAGGTCGTCACCGCGTCGTTCGGTTCGGCACTGCTCGACCATCCTGCAGTCGTCGCGTTCCATTGGGAGCACGGTATCGACCTCCGAGACGTGCCGACGTGGTCGTTGGAGTGGCTCGCGAGTGATCACGTCGTCGTGGAATCGGAGCAGCCGCTTCGTGTTCGGCTCTCCGTCGAACTCGATGGAGACGTGCTCGAACTGGTGGTCGATGAAATGCTTTCGGTTGTCGAGACGGCCAGGACGTAATTCGTTTCGACGACACCGTGCGAGCGAGTACGTGTCGCTCGTTTAGGATCGATATTTCTTCAGTAAATTACAGTAGTCCCGGGCGGATTCGAACCGCCGTCAATGGCTCCAAAGGCCATTATGATTGGCCGCTACACCACGGGACTTCGCTCTTTTAATTCGCTCGCCCCGTGTACCTCGCAGTTCTTTCAGAACTGCTCACCACCACGGGACTGCACTCGCTCCGTGTACTCGTTCGACGAGACATCACGGGACTACGATTGCATCTCCGGGTAGCCCTTCCTCGTACAAGTGTGTTGCTTTTCGTGTTGTCATCCCGGAAGAGAGGTCGATGAGGAAAGTGAATCAGTCCGCTTCGCCCTGCTCGGCAAGATACGCACACATGTCCGTCTCGGCGTCGAAACAGTCGGGACACTGGGGTTTGCGGTCGATGATGGTGTCCAGTCGCTCGGCGACCGTCTCGTCGATGACGCTTTCGAGCGCCTTCGCCTCGGCGCGGAACTCCTCGACTTCGAGAACGTTAGCGAGGAAGCGTTCGAGGATGCAGTAGGTCTGCAGGGCATCGCGGGCGCGTGTCTCCCCCTCGTCGGTCAGGGTGGCACCACGATATTTCTCGTGGTCGACCAACCCGCGCTCCTGGAGTTTACCGACCATCTCGTTGACGCTGGCAGGACTGATACCGAGTCGATCTGCAAGCGCGCCGGTCGCTGCTGGCCCGTCTTCGATATGCTGAACGAGGAAGATCGTCTTCAGATATTGGTCTGCGGTGTTCATTCTCCAGCCTCCATCAGTTTTGCAACTTCTTCGACACCCTTCGCCTCGTCTTCCCGGATCGAGGTCAGTGTTTCGACCAGTCGATCTCGGTCGAGATCGAACGTCGCGTCACTCCCCTCGATTGCCTCGATGAGGTCGTCGTAGAACTTGTACGCCGTCTCCTCACCGTGGAGTTGGTCGTAGAGGATTCCATCGAAATCCTCGGGACCGGTCTGGGCGTACTGCTCTGCGACCAGCGTCTCGATCTCTTCGAACGGTATCGTCTCGGCATCGAGTTCGTCGATGAGCGATTCGAGACGTTCTCGGTGTTCTGCTGACTCTACACGTGCTTCTGTAAGCATCTCGCGCACGTCTTCGTGAAGTTCGTTCCGCTCTTCGGTCGGAAGCGACTCGAAGTGGCGCGCAGCCCGTGCCTCGACGACCTCTTCCAGCACGACGCCGATCTGAAGCAGGCGCGCTAGCTGGCGGTCTGACGAGACGCGCTGACCCACACTCATGCGTGGGGAGTAGAGACGGGGAAACTTAACAGTCCCTACTGCAGTTTCGTATGAAGAAAGAACGCAAACGAGACGACCGAGATGTGAAAAGAAAGGTCAGAATACGAGAGAGAAAATCGAACCGCGATCGGTGACGCGTGCTCAGTGGTGGAGACGTTCGACGATCTTCGAATCGAGGTCGTCACGGAGTTCTTCGACTTCGACCTCTTCCAGGACGGGGACGAAGAACCCTTCCACGAGCATGTTCTTGGCCTGCTGGTCGCCGACACCACGCGAAGTCATGTAGAACAGATCTTCTTTGTCGATCTGTCCGACCGTCGCGGAGTGACTCGCTTCCGTGTCGTGGTTGTTGATGATGAGCTTCGGGGAGGCGTCCGCTTCGCTGCCATCCGAGAGCATCAGCGTGTTCTCACGCTGGTAGGAGTTGGTATCCCACGCGTCCCTGCCAACGTCCTGAACGCCTTCGTAGACGGAGCGTGCTTCGTTGTCCAGCACGCCACGCGTCACGAGGTCTGCCGTCGTGTGCTCGGCATTGTGCCAGACGCGGGCCGCCACGTCGAAGTGCTGGTCGTTGTGGCCGAAGAACGCGCCGACAGTCTTCGTCTCCGAGCCTTCACCGTCGAGGGTGGTCTCGACGGAAGATTTCGTGAGGCGCGAACCGAGGTTGCCCTCGACCCAGTTGACTGTGGCGTGGTCGTTGGCGCTTCCGCGCTTCAGCGTGTAGTTGTACGTCTCCTCGTCCAGGTCCTGCAGGGAACCGTACTGGACGTGGCTATTCTCGCCGGTTGCGATCTCGACCAGTCCGCTGTAGTAGCGTTCGCCCGATAGCGGCTCACTGTCCTGTCGCTCTTGAATCGTCACTGAACTCGACTCCTCGGTGACGACGAGCGTGTAGTTGAACAGTGACTGGCTCTTCATCGTCGTCCGGATGGTCACGTCCTCGGCAGCGACGCCTTCCGGGACGTAGATAAGCGTCCCGGACGTGAAGAGCGCCGTCGAGAGCGCGGTGAGGTAGTTCTCCTGCGGATCGATGACCGAGCCGAAGTGCTCTTCGACGATGTCGCCGTGTTCGTCCAGCGCGTCCGCCAGCGGCAGGACGTGAACGCCTTCGGGTTCGACGCGCTCTTTCTCCTCGTCGGCTTCGAGCGGGTCGATGAAGCTCTCGTAGTCGAGTGCGTCGAGGTTCGTCCAGTCGCGTCCCGGCGTCCGGATGACCTGCGGCATGTCGAGGTCGTCCAACGCGGCCAGTGCTTCGAGGCGCGTTTCGAGCAGCCATTCGGGTTCGCCGAGGTCGCTCGAAATCTCGCGAACGGTTTTCTCCGAAAGTGTGCTGTGTACCTGCGTGCTCATCCGAGGCTCCCCTCCATCTCGAGTTCGATGAGACGGTTGAGTTCGACTGCGTACTCGATGGGCAACTCTTCCGTGATGGGTTCGATGAACCCGCTCACGATCATCTGCTTCGCGTCGTCGTCGTCCAGACCGCGACTCTGGAGGTAGAACACGTCCTCGTCGCCGATCTTTCCGACGGTCGCTTCGTGGGCGACGTCCACGCGGTCTTCGTTGATCTCCATGTACGGCATGGTGTCCGACGTGGATTCGTTGTCGAACATCAGCGCGTCACACTCGACCGACGTGGACGAATCGACCGCGCCATCGCTGATGTGGACGAGACCGCGGTAGTTCGTGCGGCCACCGTCCTTGCTGATGGACTTCGATTCGATGGTGGAGTTGGTCTTCGGGGCGTTGTGGTACACCTTCGCGCCGGTGTCGATGTTCTGACCCTTGCCAGCGAATGCGATGGAGATCTGGTTCGCGGAGGCTCCGCGACCCTTCAGGATGGAACACGGGTAGAGCATCGTGGCCTTCGAGCCCATACTCCCCGACACCCACTCCATGCGCCCGCCGGCTTCGACGATGGCGCGCTTGGTGTTCAGGTTGTAGGTGTTCTTCGACCAGTTCTGCACGGTCGAGTACTGGACGTGAGCGTCCTCACCGACGAACACCTCGACACCGCCGGAGTGGAGGTTGAACGCGGAGTATTTGGGTGCGGAACAGCCCTCGATGTAGTGGACTTCGCTTCCCTCTTCCGCGATGATGAGCGTGTGTTCGAACTGACCCATCCCCTCGGAGTTCATGCGGAAGTACGCCTGTACGGGCATCTCGACGGTGACGCCTTCCGGGACGTAGACGAACGACCCGCCCGACCAGACTGCTCCGTGGAGCGCCGCGAACTTGTTGTCGCTCGGCGGAACGCACTTCGTCATGAAGTACTCCTTGACGAGGTCTTCGTGCTCCTGGACCGCCTGGTCCATGTTCATGAAGACGACGCCTTTCTCCTCCCACTGCTCCTGCATGTTTTGGTAGACGACCTCGGACTCGTACTGGGCACCGACGCCCGAGAGCGCGTTGCGCTCTGCTTCGGGGATGCCGAGTTTGTCGAACGTGTCCTTGATGTCGTCAGGCAGGTCGTCCCAGCTGTCTGCGCCGCCGCGCGTTTCCACGTCGGGGCGGATGTACGGGACGATCTCTTCGACGTCGAGTTCCGTGAGGTCGGGCTGGCCGGGCCAGTCCGTCGGCAGGGGCATGTTCTGGTAGTGTTCCAGTGCGCGGAGGCGGCGCTGGAGCATCCACTCAGGTTCGTCCTTGTCCTCGCTGATGAGGCGAACGACCTCTTCGGTCAGCCCCTTGTCGGACTTGACGGCGGCCCGCTGTTCTTTCTTGAACTCGAACCGTTCTTCGGTATCTGTCTCTTTCAAGTGGTCCTGTTCTGAACTCATAGTATCACCTTATGCGGTCTGGTAGACTTCGTCGCGAACCCAGTCGTACCCCTTGTCTTCGAGTTTCTCGGCGAGTTCCGCCCCGCCTTCCATGGCGATTTCGCCATCGAGCATGATGTGAACCGTGTCGGGTTCCACGTAGTCGAGGATACGCTGGTAGTGGGTGATCTGGAGGATGCCAGTACCCTGCTCGTCGCGTAGTGCGTTGATTCCGTTCGATACGTCCTGTAGGCGGTCGATGTCCAGTCCGGAGTCGATCTCGTCGAGCACGGCGATGGACGGTTCGAGGATGGCGGCTTGCAGCACCTCGTTTTGCTTTTTCTCTCCGCCCGAGAAGCCCGCGTTCAGATAGCGGTAGGCGAACTTCTCGTCCATGTCGAGCAGATCCATCTTCTCTTTGAGGAGCTGCTGGAACTCCGCGACACTGACCTCGCCGTCGTCGGCAGGTCCTTCCATCGGACTGGTGTCGTAGCCAGCCTCTTCCTCTTCGTCGTCTCCGTCGTCACCCTCAAAGAGATCCTCGCGTTCTTCGAGTTTTGCGTTGAGTGCGGTACGCAGGAAGTTAGACATCGTGACGCCTTCGATCTCGGCAGGATACTGGAAGCCGAGGAAGACACCGAGCGCCGCGCGCTCGTTCGGCTCCAGTTCGAGGAGATTCCACGTTCGCATATCTTCCGGAATCTCTACGTCACCGAACTCACCCTCTTCGAGGTGAAGGAGTACCTCACCCTCGATGACTTCGTACGCGGGGTGGCCCGCGACGATCTTCGATGTCGTCGATTTTCCGCTGCCGTTCGGTCCCATCAGCGCGTGGATCTCGCCGGAGCTGACCTCGAGATCGACGCCCTTGAGGATCTTTTCACCTTCTTCCACGACCTCTGCGTGGACATTTTTTAGTTCGAGCGTTGCCATTGTTAGGTTCACCTAAGTCGTTTGGAGCAAGGGCAGGTTGTCCCATAACCGTTTCGCATTCGTATGGAATCGGTTTTCGGAAAGAAAAATTTCTTTTCACAGAATGGAAAAACAGTGGATTACTTATGATCTCCCGACAATTCGAGGTGCTCTTACATGAAGCTACTCAAACCGGTCTGCTGTTGTCCCGTCTTCACCTCTTCCCAGGAGATGTCGAGTGCTTCGAGTACGCGCGCGATGGGACCTTTGAGCGTCTTGTCGAGCATCTTGTCCCAGTCCACCTCGAATTCGTCGGGAACCTGGTCTGCGTACTCGAAACAGATCACGTCTTGCTCGCGCTTGAACTCCCCGTACAGGGTATCAGCTCGAGCGTCCAACCCTTCTTCGTCCTCCATTCGCTCGAAGAACGATGGATGGACCTTCTTCAGATAGAGTCGTTTCGGTTTGCTCCCACGCTGGAAGTTCGTTCCCAGGAGCAGATTCGCGTACTTCGCACCCCGAACCTGTGCCGTGTCCGTGTCGTAGTCGTCGAGTCGCTTTCCGATGCCGCCGGGGATGGCGACTTCGTTCAGATCGACGTTCCCCTCTCGGAAGTCCTCGATGACGTCGTGGACGTAGGTTTCCACGTCGTCGAGATCCTCTCCCGTCACGATCATCTCGATGACCTGCCGCTGAACCTCCTTCGTAATGGGTGCGATGTCCGACCGTTTGTACTCGAAGCCGGTGATGTCGATGTCGTCTACGTCCTTACCTTCCTTCCAGACGATGTAGCCAGCGTATCGTTTCTTCTTGCCCGCCTGGAAGAACCGGCGGTAGAGTTTCTCGAACTCGATCTGGAAGCGGTGTTCCTCCGCATTGAGTTCTTCGCGTGCGAACTCCTCGTACCGAGCGTTGATGTGCTCCTCGATCTCGAAGGATTGTTCGATGGCCTCCGATCTTTCGATATCTCCGCCGAGTTCGAGCATGACTGAGTCGGTGTCGCCGTACGCCACGCTGTAATCGATCTCGTTCGCAGCGGTTTCGGTGAACTCGATGACCTCCCGACCGGTCGCGGTGATTGCCGCCCCCATCTCCTTGTCGTAGAGGCGGAATCGCTCCCATCCCAGCACGCCGTACAGGGAGTTCATGATGACCTTCACCGCCTGTTGCTGGCGGTCGAAGATCTCGTACTCCGCACTGTCGGGATCGTGGTCGTTTCGAAGCGATTTCTTCTCCTCGCGCTCGGAAAGCGTCTCGTTGATAATCTCCCGGACGATACCGTCGGGTTCCTTCCGGAAGTGGCTCCCGTTGGGGGCGACGTAGGTGTCGCCATCGTACTTCTCGGGGTCTACCGAGGTCTCCGGCGACAGATTGAGCGTCACCATACACATCGGATACAACGATTTCAGGTCGAGCACGGTGACGTTCTCTTTGACACCCGTGATGGGGTCGAACACCGCGCCACCTTCGTAATCCTCGGCTTCGAACTGCCCCTTCGAGGGGAGCGCGAACTGGCCGTGCGCTTTGTGCAGGACGTACACGTCTACCGCGTCGCCGGGCGTCGTCGCGTCCTCGAGTTTACAGCCGACGAACGACGCGACCTCCTGCCAGAAGGCGACGATGTTCTGTTTTCGGTCGAGTTCGACACAGAGTTCCACGTCCCGAACGTTGTACTCCAGCAGGCGCGTGGGGTCTTGCTCCCAGAGGTCACCGATGTCGCCAGCGTAGCGTTCCTTGCCGACGCCGAGTTCCGTCTCACCGACAGCGTCCAGCCGATAGGAGTCGAGTTCGGTGAACTGCGTTCGCTTGTATGCGTACAGCAGGTCGAAGACGACTCGTCCTTTCACCGTCGGGCCACCCCAGTCGCTCCGCCAGACTTCGTTCACGCGCGAGAGTCGTTCATAATCGAGGTCGTAGTCGTGGTGTTGCCCGTCCAGTCGTTCGAGGCGGTCCAAAAAGTACGGTGCGTCGAAGTCGTCGAAGTTCCACCCCGTGAGGACGTCGGGGTCGGTTTCTTCGATGTAGTCGAGAAACGCCGCCAACATCCCTTCCTCTTCCGCGAAGGTTCGAACCTCGATATCGGAATCGTCGCGGAGTGGTTCGTAGTTCGGCAGGTCGTCCGGTGATTCGACACCCGTGTCGCCCTCCGGAGCGTCGAACAGCCACGCGATGTACTCGTCGTCGTAGGAGTCGTGGCTCGTGAGACAGATGATGGGTTCTTCGCCATCCTCGGGGAATCCGGAGCGGTCGTCGACCTCGATGTCGAAGGTATGGACGCGAAGGCTCGCTTGCACGTCCGCCGCTTCGACCTCCTGTTCGTGAACGACGATGCCGTCATCCTCACCACGGCGTTCCGGGATGCGGATACCGCTTTTGATGTCCTTGTCGATGAGGAAGCGATTGGGAAAGAGGATGTCCGCCTCGTAATGGTCGAACTGGTCGCGGATGTTCCCCACGTCGCGCGGTGTCTTGCCGTATATCTTCGTCAGCTTTTCACCGCGGATACTCTCGTAACCGTCTTCCGTACCGGTGATGCGGTCGTCGTTCAGTTTCTCGTCGTCCAGCGTGTCGGTTGGTGCGTAGAAGTACGGCCGAAATCCGACGACGCGAACGTGTTCGAGGTCGTCGTCCGGCGTCCGTCCGAAGACGTGGATCATCGGTTCTTCGTCGTCGCCGTATCCGTCGACGGTGTAATCGACCTGTGTCACCGCCAGTTCGATCTCCCCTCGTGAATCCGGGAGCCAGTCGGTGTCGGCATCCACGACGTGCGCTGCCGTGTCGTCGTTTCCTGCAACGGCGTGGGCTTCTGCCGCGGGACGCTCGTCCCCGCCCGCGAAGTCACCAAGCCCAGATTGAGTCATGTCGGTTGTTTTTGGTGCTTCCCGGTAAAAACCCTCCCGTTTGTGCCAGTCGCCGGAATGGAAAGAGATTTAATGTGTTAACGCATAGCACAGACCGAGGTCAAGTCAATGTCTGACCGTGCCACCGAAGACAGTAAGCTGGACCGCGCAGAAACCGGACTTCCGGCTCCCGACGAGCCGATGGGTTCGATAGAGGCCTACGAGACGGACGACGGGGTGGTATTCTACGACGCTGAGAATCCGCTCGGGTGGGTCAAAGCATCCAGCACGGTCACGCTAGAGAAACATGTCTGAATCGATGCAGAAATAACTCCGAACGCTTTTCACTTCCCGTACGGTTTTTTAACTCGGTGTTCGACAGATTCGGCCACGACGACGAAGGGTCAGAAGACCCGGGTGATGCCCCAGAAGCTGATCTCGTACCGAAGGTAAACGACCCGTCCGAGAATCTCAAGTTCGACACGCCGAAGGTACGCGATTACAGCCAGGTTGACGCAGACCCGGAGCTACAGAAGGAGTTCTGGGTGCAGGTCTTGCTCTTCAATATCGCCCTGTTCGCACTCAGTCTCGGACTCATGCTCGTCGGATTCGAACAACGGTGGTATTTTGGCGGTGGACTCGTCGTCGTGGGACTGGCGGCGTTCGTTCGTGGCTATCGGCGATACCGTGCCATCCAGAAGGACTAACCGCACTCCGACGCTACCCCGACCTATGCGAACCGTGCGCGACGAGTCGGGACGACTCTATCTGCTCGTCAAGCAATCCGGTGAGTCGAGTCTCGTCCGCCATCCCGAAACAGGAGAAGAGACGTACCTCGACAACGAGCGACTTCAGTCGGTCGAGGGCGAATCGCCACTGGAAACCGCCGCTCGTCGCATTCCGCCAGCCACCCGTCGAATCCTCACCGCAGTCCCGAACGAACGCGCACTGGGATTGCTGGTCGAACTCTTCGACCGAGGGCCTCTCTCCGTCCGAGAACTCCTTTCAGCCTACGACCTCTGTGAAAGCGACCTCCACGGACTGCTCGCAGAGTTCCGTGCTGCCGGACTCATCGAGGAGTGTCGCGTCGTGGGTGAACGAGGGTACGACCTGACGGACACTGCTGAAGAGGGGCTAGAATCCTTACTCCGCGACTTCGAGCAGTGAATCTCTGTGGTCGACGTGCGACCGGTTCGTCGTCGAGTCCTTTTCGACCCGCACGAGGTCGTCTGCGGCCCCGACGAGTTCGTCGTCGTGACTGACGACGACGATCTGTTCGACACCCAACTCGCGCATCGACTGTACCAGCTCGACCAACTGCGAGACGTGTCCCGAATCGAGGAACACGGTCGGTTCGTCGAGTATCAGTGGCGGCATGGGTGCACTTCCTTCGATACCTTCAGAGAGGAGGCGGTAGATAGCACAGCGAAGACTGAGGTTGAACAGCGCCCGCTCGCCGCCGGATAGCTGTTCGGGATCGAGTGGTTCGCCGTCTTTCTGGAAGACGGTCAGTCGGTACTCACCATCCAGTGAGATGCGCGAGTACGAGTCGTTCTGGTAGACGAGTTCGAATACTTCGTTCAACATCCGCTCCAGACTCTCGACGTTCCGCTGACGAAGCTCTGCTCTGAGGTCACCGTACATCGCCTGCAAGTCGGCGGCTTCGTCGTATAACGAATCGAGGGCTTCGACGCGTGATTGGATCTCGTCGCGGCGATCGCGCAGTTCCTCCAGTTCCTCTATCTCTCCCCGGACGCCACCGATTCGGTTGATGAGGTCGTCTCGTCGTTCCCGGAGTTTGGACAGTTCTTCTTCGACTCGTTCGAGGTAGTCGGTCGCCCGCTCTTCGTCTTCACGTGCCGCTTCGACACGCGATTCGTCGTATGCTTCACGAAGGTCGTTGCGCCGCGACCGTTTCTCCACGAGACGGTCGCGCCGCTGGTCGTTCAGTGCTTCGAGGTGGTCTCGCTTATCGGCGAGCCGGTCGAGTTCGTCTTCAGCCTCCGCGACGTCGTCCCGAAGCGATTGGATTCGCTCGATCTTCTCTCGACTCTCTGCTATCGATTGCTGCTCGGCTTGGAGATTCTCGACGGTTTCTCGGTGCGTCTCGGCCTTCGAGCGCAGTTCCTCTGCATCCCCTCGTCGTTCCGTCGCATCGGATTCGAGTTCGTCGGCTTCCTCGCGGAGCGATTTTGCCTGTTCGCGCTTCTCTTCGACCGCTTTCTCACGGTCTGCGACCAACTGCTCGACGTTCTTTCGGTTGTTCCGGAGTTCACTCACGCGATTCTCTGCCGTCACGAGCGATTCGGCGTTCTCGATCCGCGTTTCCAGCTGTTTCCGCTCTTCGCGGAACGCTTCGACCTTCGATTCCAACTCGGCCACTCGCTCGCGGTCTTCGTCTATCGTATCGACGTGGGGTGACTCCTCGACAGGTTGGCCACACTCCGGACATCTACCCGCATCGAGTAGTTCCTCGGCTTCCTCGACCTGTTCTTTCGCAGTTCGGAGTTTCGCTCGGGATTCCGTCTCGTTCTCACGGCACTCCGCCAGATCGGATCGAAGCGATTCGAGATGGTCGTTCGCGTCACCGAACTCGACCGGCGCGTCGGTGAACACCTCGCGATGGGACTCGATCTCGGCGTTGAGTTCGGTCAATTTCTCGCGGCGGTCTTCGAGATCGTCGGTCGCGTTTTCGACTTCACTGTCGATTTGGTCGGCTCGCTCTCGTTTCTCATTCGCACGCGATTCGAGTTCGTCTGCTCGCTCGGAGAGATTCGACGCCTGATTGTCGAACATCTGCGCTTTCATGCGAGCGTCTTCTAACCCCTCGGAGATCCGCTCGTCCTCGGTTTCGAGTTCGTCGAGTCGAGCACCGAGTGCCTCTTCGGTGGCTGCGTCGAGTTCGGTTTCGGCCAGCACAGTCTCGACGTTCGATTCCAGTTCCGAGAGACGTTCTCTGATCTCCGTCGCTCGATTTCGAAGTTGCTCGTGTTCCTGCTCCGTCTCGGTGATCTCGGTCTGGAGTTCCTCGATGTCTTCCCCGATCGACGCTAATTCCTCACGCTTCTCTTCGTACGTTTCGAGGATCTCCCGTGCGTCTTCGAGCGTCTGTCGTGCTTTGTCGCGGTTCTCCTCGAAACGCTCTATCTCCGATTCCAGCTCGTTGCGCTTCGATTCGAGGTCGTTCAGCAGCCTGTGAAGGTTCTTTTCCTCCTTCACTTCGATCTGCGATTCGAGTTCGGAAAGACTCCCATGACGGTCGTCGAGAACGCTCTTGACTCCGAGGCGGGCGTCGCTCGCGCGCTCCCGATACTCCTCGAGTTTGCCCAGTTGCAACAGGTCGTCGATCATGTCCTGGCGCTGGCTGGGCGTCGCGTTGATGAGTTTGTTCACTTCTCCCTGACGGACGTAGGCGCAGTTGACGAACGCCTCGGCGTCCATACGAAACAGATTCTCGATGTGGTCGCGAACGTCACGAGAACCGTCGATACTTCCGTCAGGCGTTTCCAGCACACATTTCGCGGTCTGGGCAGTGTCGCCCGTCGCACGAACCCGACGATGAAGATGGTAGTTGCCGCCCGCGTGCGTGAACCAGAGGTTGACCTCCGCGTCGTCCGCTCCGATGGTGACGATATCGTCCAGCGTCCGGTCGAGTGCCCGCGCACCGTACAGTGCGAAAAAGCACGCTTCGAGCAGGGACGACTTGCCACTCCCGTTGAGACCGTGGATGACGGTGACACCTGCATCGAGTTCCAGGTCGGCGTCCTCGTAGCATTTGAAGTTCGAAAGACGGATTCGGTCGAATTTCACAGGTAATCCTCCATCGAGATCTGGCCGTCGGTACTGGCGGGCTCTCCATCATCGTCGTTTTCGGAATGTTGCTGTTCGACGGGGTCATGCTGCTCGTCGGGGTCATCGACCCCATCTGAATCCGGGGAAG
The DNA here is from genome assembly GCF_054177585.1 of Haladaptatus rarus. Classification (NCBI taxonomy): domain Archaea; kingdom Methanobacteriati; phylum Methanobacteriota; class Halobacteria; order Halobacteriales; family Haladaptataceae; genus Haladaptatus; species Haladaptatus rarus. Next base: position 363,813 of record NZ_JBPEHG010000001.1, read on the forward strand.
CATCTGTGCCTTCGGTCTCCGATTCCATTTCGGACTCCGGTTCGGTTTCAGCCTCCGATTCGCTCACATCCCTCGTTTCGACGATAGATTCGTCGTCTGTATCATTCTCTTCTGAGGTCGTCTCGTCAGTGGCCGGTTCGAACGCGGTGACACCGTCTTCGATGCGTTCGGCGACGTGTTCTTCCACGGCGGCCCGAACGTTCGAGTCCGCGACTTTGCTCGCGCGGACGATCTCGTCCAGATCGTGTGCAGTCTCGCTGAGTCCCATCTCACGGACGCGCTCTCTGACCGCATCGTCCGGGTCTGCGAACGAAACCGAGAGGTCACCTGTCTCGGATTCGATCTCCCGGCGGTCGTTCACGCGGGCGACGAGTGCGCCTTCCTCCAGCGCGAACTCCTCGACGCGGGCAGGGGTGACATCTTCGCCGTCGCCAGCGAGCGTGATGAGTGCCACCGCGTCGTCGAGGTCGTACTCCCGAATGGCTTCGCGGACGCGGTCGATCCCCTCGTCGTCTACGAGTTCGACCGGGATGAATGCAAAGTCACGGGTCGGAATGCCTCGCCTGGTGATGGTTGTCTCGCCTTCGAACTGGACGATGTTATAGCCGCGGTCGTCGCGCTCGCTGGCGCTCGCGCGCTCGGTCGAGCCACAGTACGTGACCCATGTCTCTTCCACTCGTTCTTTGCCGTACTGGTGGTTGTCGCCGAGCAACATCGCGTCGAAATCGACCGACGCCTCGGTCAGGACGACTTCGGCGTCCCAGTTGCCGAACTCGAAGGGTTGGAAGAGTCCGTGGGCGACGAGGGCGGCGTGTTCCTGTTCGTGCGAAGCGAACTCGTATTCGAGGTCGTCCCGTTTCGACAGCGGAACGTGGTCGAGGCCGTAGAATGCGGTGTCACCGACAACGACCGGATCGGAGCCGAGTCGCGTCGCAAGTCCGAGCGTTTCGAAGAGGTCGAGCCACTGGTCACCGCGCGTGCTCTCGTGGTTGCCGACGATAGCGAGAAATGGAATCTCCGCCCGTCGGAGTTTTCGGAGGACTGAGATGGTTCCGTGGAGGTCGGCGAGTCCCGGTCTGCGGTCGTGAAACAGATCGCCAGCGTGAACGACTGCATCGACCTCGTCCTCGATGGCATCGTCTACGACGCGGTCGAAAGCCGAGAGGAAATCGTCCCGTCGCTCGGGCGAATGATACTGCCGATACCCGATGTGGGTATCGCCCGTGTGGATCACCCGTGTCATTGGTCAGTTACTTCGTATACAGTGCTTAAATGATTTCCGTGAGCACTGCGTTGGCATCTGTATGGCCCTCTGGACAGAACGTGTAAACGCGCATACACTCGATGACCTCTCATCGATCATCACCACCAACGAGGAGGGCGATGGGAGCGATTCGCACACGGTTCGTGCACCCTTCAGTGACGAGCGAATCGGGGCCGTTCCGAACTGCACGGAATCCGACGTTGTGACGGCGGTCGAGCGCGCCCGTGACGCACAAGATGAGTGGTTCTCGTGGTCGCTCGACCGCCGGGCGGCAGTGCTCTCTCGGTTCCACGACCTCGTGCTGGATCGGCAGGCAGAACTGCTCGACGTGATGGGAATCGAGAGCGGAAAAGCCCGCCGTGATGCGTTCGAGGAAGTCCTCGACGTGGCGACCAATGCTCGCTACTACGCGAACCGTGCGGAAGACTACCTCGACCCGACTCGTCGAGAGGGAGCCATCCCGTTGCTCACGAAGACTGAAGAACACCACCACCCCGTCGGCGTCGTGGGCGTCATCGCACCGTGGAACTATCCGCTGACGCTCGCCGTCTCCGACTCGATACCGGCGCTCCTCGCGGGGAACGCCGTGGTATTGAAACCCGCCGAAGAGACACCGTTCACCGCGCTGCTCGCAACCAAATTGCTCAGGGAAGCGGGCCTTCCCGACGACGTATTCCAGGTAGTCACCGGTCGAGGCGACGAACTCGGCCCTGTGCTCATCGACCGCGTGGATTACATCTGTTTCACCGGGAGCACAGAAACCGGACGCGCAGTCGCCGAACGGGCAGGAGCGAACCTGGTGAAATGCTCGCTCGAACTCGGCGGCAAGAATCCGATGGTCGTATTTGACGACGCAGACCTGGATCGTGCGGTCGAAGGGGCGATACAGGGGTGTTTCACCAACGCTGGACAGCTGTGCCTCTCCTTCGAGCGGCTGTACGTTCAGGACGGGGTGTACGACGAGTTCTGCCGCCGGTTTTCGGAGCGAACACAGCAGCTTTCGATGGCCCCGTCGTTGGACTACGAGAACGAGGTCGGTTCGCTCGTGTCCGAGTCGCAACTCAAAAAAGTACGATCGCACGTCGACGATGCGGTCGAGAAGGGTGCGACGGTCGTTGCGGGCGGCAACGCACGACCGGACATCGGGCCGTTCTTCTTCGAATCGACGATCCTCACGGACGTCACGGAAGAGATGACACTCGCACGGGAGGAGACGTTCGGCCCGGTCGTCGCAGTCTATCGGTTCGAGGATGCCGACGAAGCGATCGAGTTGGCAAACGACTCCGAGCGCGGATTGAACGCGAGTGTCTGGACGACCGACACCGACCGTGGCCGTGAACTTGCCCAACGAATCGAGTGCGGAACCGTCGGCGTCAACGACCCCTATCCAGCGATCTGGGCGTCGGTCGACGCGCCGATGGGTGGGATGAAAGACTCCGGTATCGGTCGTCGCCACGGGGCGGAGGGAATCCTGAAATACACCGAACCACAGACGATCGCCGAACAGCGTGTCGCGTCTATCGCCCCGCCACGAAGCGTTCCGACGAAGTGGTACGCGAAGGCGATGACGGCGGTGATGCGTGGCTACAAACGAGTCGAGGAGGTGTGGTAGATGAACGTCTTTCTCACCGGATTTCCAGGGTTCCTCGGCTCCGCGCTGACCGAGCGACTCGTCGGTCGAGGGGCGTCGGTCACCTGTCTCGTCCAGCCGAAATACCGAGACCTGGCCGAACAGCGGGCCGCAGAGATAGAAGCAAATCACTCTGTGACGGGGCAGATAGAACTCGTCGAAGGCGACATCACGCAGTCCGATCTGGGACTGGGTGCCCGCGTGGAGTCGTTGCAGTCGGACATCGTGGAGGTGTACCACCTCGCGGCGGTGTACGACCTCGCCGTGAGTCGAGAGGTCGCGATGGCGGTCAACGTCGAGGGGACGCGAAACGTGCTCAACTTCGCCGAGGGCTGTTCGAACCTCGAACGCTTCCAGTACGTGAGCACCTGCTACGTGAGTGGGCGCTACGACGGTACTTTCACCGAAGACCACCTCGTGGAGGGCCAACAGTTCAACAACTACTACGAGACGACGAAGTATCTCGCCGAGGTCGCGGTTCAAGACCGGATGGCCGAAGGGTTGCCAGCGACCATCTATCGTCCGGCGATCACCGTCGGCGATAGCACGACCGGAGAGACACAGAAGTACGACGGGCCGTACTACATCCTTCGGTGGATCTTGCAACAGCCATCGATAGCGATGGCACCCAGGGTCGGTGACCCGACACAGTACGAGATCAACGTCGTTCCACGGGATTTCGTCGTGGACGCGATAGCCTACTTGAGTGATATCGATGAGTCGGTCGATACGGTTTACCAACTCTGTGACCCGGATCCGCCGACGGTAGACGAGATGCTGCGGGTGATGGCGCGGGCGACGAAGCGACGAGCGATCCAGGTTCCGATACCGAAAGGACTGCTGAAGCGATCTCTGGAGCGAATACCAGGACTCGATATCGAACCGGCAACGATAGATTACTTCGTCCATCCAACCCACTACACCTGTAAGAACACGCTGGCCGATCTCGACGACGAAATCAGCTGTCCGGCGTTCGGAACGTACGCACCGAATCTGGTGTCGTTCGTGCGCGATCACCCCGAAATTACGTCGGACGCGATGAAGTAGCGAGGGAAGGAGGGCGAACGGCAAACGAAGGAGCGAAAAGAAGCGAACGATTCGAGCGGCCTTGGGGAACACGACCGCGATTGGTCGCGTTCCAGTTTATAAATGTTCGGACAGGTAACGGAGAGTCATCGTCGATCTATTCGAGGTCGAGCGTGTAGAGACGCTTCCGAGCGTCGGAGAACGAAAACCGCGAGTCGACGAGATCTTCGTCTTCGAGGCGGTTCAACGCGTAGCGAACCGTCCGCGGGGGGAGGAGCGTCTCTTCCGCGAGTTCGCTCTGGGTCATGGTCTGGTTGTATTCGAGCACTTTTGCGACTAGCTTCGCGCTAGGCGGAAGGTCGCGGATGGTTTCCGACGAATCCGCGTCCCGCAACCGGGTCTCGTTCGACTGTGATAGCTCTGGGGCACTCATCAATCACCCATTTCGAATACAGACTAATAATATTTCCCATTCCAAAATATTACTCTTGGGAATTGAGATGTAGGTGGACAGATGTGGGCGAAAAGGTCGGTCACCCGAAGCCTCTTAAGAGACAGGCACTTATCCGGTACTGATGACCGACACTGTGGAAGACGTTGATCTCCCCTACGACGAGGAGAGCACGTCCCAACAGGAAAAAATAGAGGCACTCCAAGAACGCCTCGAAGTCCTCGAATCTCAGAACGAAGAGATGCGGGACAAGCTACTCGACGCGAACGCAGAGAACAACAAGTATCAGCAGAAATTAGAGCGACTCACCCACGAGAACAAGAAACTGAAACAGTCGCCGCTGTTCGTCGCTACCGTTCAGGAACTCACGAACGAGGGCGTCATCATCAAACAGCACGGTAACAATCAAGAGGCCGTTACCGAAGTGACCGACGAGATGCGGGCCGAGATCGAACCCGATTCGCGTGTCGCCGTGAACAACTCTCTCTCTATCGTAAAGACGCTCGACGATGAGACCGACGTGCGCGCCCGTGTGATGCAGGTCACGAAGAGTCCCGATGTGACCTACACGGACATCGGTGGACTCGAAGAGCAGATGAACGAAGTCCGCGAGACGGTCGAGATGCCGCTGGAGAACCCCGGCATGTTCGAAGAAGTCGGTATCGAACCGCCGAGCGGTGTCCTCCTCTACGGCCCGCCTGGCACCGGGAAGACGATGCTGGCGAAGGCGGTCGCCAACCAGACCGACGCCACGTTCATCAAGATGGCCGGGTCGGAACTCGTCCACAAGTTCATCGGCGAAGGTGCGAAGCTGGTTCGTGACCTCTTCCAGGTCGCTCGCGACCACGAACCCGCCGTTCTCTTCATCGACGAGATCGACGCCATCGCGTCGAAGCGCACCGACTCGAAGACGTCGGGTGACGCCGAGGTGCAGCGCACGATGATGCAACTCCTGTCCGAGATGGACGGCTTCGAAGACCGCGGCGAGATCCGCATCATCGCCGCGACCAACCGCTTCGACATGCTCGACCGCGCAATCTTGCGCCCAGGTCGCTTCGACCGCCTCATCGAGGTGCCGAACCCCGACGAGGAGGGCCGCGAACAGATCTTCCGCATCCACACCCGCGACATGAACATCGCCGACGACGTGGATTACGCGAAACTCGCCACCGATACGAATGCCTCCAGCGGGGCAGACATCAAGGCGATCTGTACGGAAGCCGGGATGTTCGCGATCCGCGACGACCGGACAGAGATTCGGATGCAGGACTTCCTCGACGCGCGCGAGAAGATCGAGGCTGAAGAAGAAGACGACGAAGTCTCCAAGACGTTCGCCTGAGCGTTCGTCTTCCACATTCCGATCTCTGCGTTCGCGTTTTTGCATTCGCAGATTTAGAATCGGCGTACTCGATACGTCACTCTCTCCGATGACCAGCGACAGCGATTTTCGAACGGGATTGCTCTCCGTTTTCGCAGTACATTTCAGTACAAATCAGTAGGAAATAGTACAAGCCTCTCTCGTAACTCTCGACTGAAAGCAGATTCGACAGATCTCGTCTTCGAACCCGAATCCTGCTACAACGCGGTGAAGATGAGATACGGAACGCCGAACAGCAGGACGGTCATGACCGCGAGCACGAGCAGGTAGGACGCCGCCGTACTCGCCGCGGTCATCCACGACGGATGGTCGAAGTCGGCTGGGAGGTTCATACCCGACGTTTCGATTCGTACCCCAAAACGCTACCGGATGATGTCGCCGATCCGACGGGCCTGCCCGCTGAGCGAGGGGTTCTTCTCGACGAGTTTGAGCACCTCGTGGTCGGTCACGTCGAAGTAGGATTTCTGCGTGGCGTCCTCGATGAGGTCTTTCGAGAGCCGAAATTCGGTACCCTCGTACACGACATCGACACCCTCGTCGTCGAAGGAAAGCGTAGTCATGCTCCATCGTTCGCCACGACCGAATAAAAAAGCTATAGAACGCGACGCGGCAAACGGCAGACGCTCGTCAGACACTCTCGGGAGGATTTATTACCAGTGACTCGCTGGTAAGATGTGTGCCGCTCCGCTCCGACCCTCTCGATGAACTTTCGATTCCCGACGGAACGACCGTCGAAGAACACGACCTCGTGACCGACGGTGACATCATCGTCGGCGCACAGAGCACCGTGGAGTTCGGCGTTCGCGGGAACAACGTCATCGCGGGTGAGCGGGCGACCTTCGGCGGACACATCGAAGCCGAGGCGGACTGTCGTCTCGACCTCTGGAGCGACGTGGACGGCGACGTGCTCGTCGGGCAGGACGCCTACCTCGGTGAGCGCGTCCACGTCTCCGGACGACTGATGGTCAGTGGCGATCTCGACATCGGCGACGACGTGCAGATAGACGAGGGGTTCGAGACGAACGGCTGGATCGTCATCCGCAATCCAATGCCGACCGTCGTCTTCCTGTTCGTCTACCTCTCGCAGCTGCTCCGACTCGGTGAGGAGGATGCCGCCCAGAACGTCATCGACGAGGTGTTAGAGGAGACCGAAGCCGACCCAGCGGTCATCCCGCGAAACGCTCACGTCAGCGACGACGCGTGGCGGGTTTCGACGCCAGCGACCATCGGCGACGACTGTCGCCTGCACGGAAACATCCGCGCCGAGGAGATCGCGATGGGTGCCGACACCGAACTGTTCGGGAGTCTTCGCGCGCGAGGCGACATCGTCGTCGGCTCCGACACGCGCATCCACGGCGACGTGACCACCAGGAACGGGACCGTCGTCCTCGAAGACGGTGCGGAAGTGCTCGGTGACGTCTCCTGTACCGACCTCGAATTCCACGAGAACGCCACCGCCGACGGGACGATGCGCGCTCGCGGCGAGATGACGATGATCCGGACGGAGAACCGGAAACCGACGGGCGAGACGGAACAGGGAGACGAGGCTGAAGGTGGGGTTGAAGCTGAACGGGGGGGCGAAACCCGACAGGAAGCCGAGACTGAAAGTGAAAACGAGGCGAACGGTTCGGACGAATCGGTCGATACGACCCACCAACGCGAGCGGAATACGTCAGACGGGCCTGCACCACAGGCATAATTATTGATAGGTTTCCTCGGCGTCTCAGTTCGTGCGAAAGCTGTCTGCTACAGAACTCGACACGTTCGTATGTCGGTTCTCTGTTGGTTCCCCGACAGTATAATAACGTCTGAGGGAATGGTACGAAGTGACGTATGCAAACCAAATACATTCATGGCAGGGGGTACCGATGCACTCCGTCGTGTTGACGAAGGGCGTCCCGGACTTCCGTGAGGGACAGGTGTCGTTCGACGAGGATGGGCATCTGGAGCGCGGGAAGACGCCGACGGTGATGAACCCGAACGACCGGTTTGCGCTTCAGGCCGCCCTCCAGACGAAGGTGAAACACGGAGGGCAGGTAAGTGCGATGAGCATGGGACCACCGGGCTACAGCGACGTACTTCGGGAGGCGATGACCGTCTACGCCGACGACCTCTATCTCCTCTCCGACCGCGAGATGGCTGCCGCGGACACGTGGGCGACCGCGATCACCCTCTCGGCAGGTATCGAGAAGATCGGTGAACCAGACCTCGTGTTCGCGGGATTCAAGACCGCAGACGGGGAGACGGGCCAGACCGGCCCCCAGACGGCGTGGTGTCTCGACTACCCCATCATCACGCACGTCATCGCACTGGAAGTGGACGAAGAGGCAGGTCGTGTCCGTGCGAAACGCCTCGTCGAAGCCGACGTAGACGAGATAGAGACCGTCGAAGCGCCACTTCCGGCGTTCATCGTGACCGACCCCGAATACGAGTCGTCGTATCGGAAGGCGGCTCACCGACTCCGGCGCAAACAACTGAAAGCCGAGACGGAAGAGCGCGCCGAGGAGTACGAAGACCACTTGACGACGTGGGATCACGCGGCACTCAATCTCGACCCGGAGTACATCGGTCTGGACGGATCGCCGACCATCGTTTCATCTGTCGATCCGATCCCGAAAGCACCGGCGGAACGGGAAGCAACGATGGTCACGCCCGACGACGAGGGAGCGATGTCCGAAGTGCTCGAAACGATGCGGCCGTATGCGGAGGGTGACTGACCATGACGGATATCGACCCCGGTGAGCGAACCGTCGAAGAGATAGAAGACGACGTGCAGACCGTCGAAGACCCCGGTGCACTGGACGACCTCCTCGCCAGCGAGGAGGAAGGCAAAGACCGATCGACGGCGAAAGAGGTCATCCAGGCTCGAATCGACGAACTCCAGGAGGAAACGGAGGGCGAAGCCACAGCGGACACGGAGACCGAAGGGGAGTACGAATCGACCGAAGACGACGTCGAAGACCCCGATGAGGCCGAGGAGACCGCCGAGGAAGCAGCGGAAACTGAAGACGAAGAAGCAGAAGAGGAAGAAGACGACGGACTCACCCACCCCACTGCGGACAAAAAGCACGTCAGGGCGCTGGAAGACGGCGTCTACCGTGATATGTGGGTCTACTGTGAGACACAGGGCGGCGAACTCCTCGACGTGTCGAAGGAGATGCTCGGCAAGGCCCGGGAACTGATGGATGGATACGACGAGACATACGGTGGCGACGAGCGCGTCGTGGCCGTCCTCGTCGGCGACGACATGCGCGAACTCGCAGAGGAATGTATCACGCTCGGTGCCGACGTAGCGGTGTACCACGACGACGACCGACTGAAGCGGTTCCGCCACAAGCCGTACACGGAGATCGTCGCGGACATGGCTCGTACCGAGACCGACTGGAAGGACTACGACAAGCCTCGATACTTCCTGTTCCCGGCGACGAACAACGGGCGCGACCTCTCCGCACAGGTACAGGGAGAACTCGACTCCGGACTCGCAAGCGACTGTTCGGGACTCACCATCACCGACGAACTCATCAGCAACCCAGTAAAGACTGGCACCCCCGGTGAGAAGGTCGAGTTCGAGCGAATCTTGCACATGAAGCGCCCGGACTTCTCCGGGTTCGAGTATTCGACCATCCTCTGTATCGACAACCCCGACCGGGAGTTCCACCCGCAAGGGTGTTCCGTGATTCCTGGCAGTTTCGACCAGATGGAGGCCGACCCGAGCCGCGAGGGCGAGGTCGTCTCTCACGACATCGACCTCCCAGACGACTGGTTCCGCGTCGAGGTCTCCGACTGGGACGTACTCGATACGGGCGTCGATCTGACTGGCCGAGAGGTCATCGTCGCCGTCGGACGCGGAATCGGCGACGATCCGACGAAGGGAATCGAACTCGCACTCGACCTCGTGGATGCCTTCGACGACGCCGACTTCGGGCTGTCACGTGGTGTCGTCACTGCCTCGTACAGCGTCGAGGGGCACGTCGAACAGTACGTCACGGAAGAGCGCCAGCTCGGTGAGACGGGACAGGTCGTGCAACCACCGCTCTACATCGCGGCGGGTATCAGCGGCGCGATCCAGCACAAGGTCGGGGTGGACGAATCCGAGACCATTATCTCCATCAACACCGACCCTGAGGCCGACATCAAGGACTTCAGCGATTACTTCATCGAAGGCGACCTCTTCGAAGTACTTCCCCGACTGACCGAAGCGGTCGAGGCGGGCGAACTGAGCGCGGTCGTAGCAGAAGACGATGACTGATAGACGATGACTGAGGAATACGAACACTACGAAGCCATCGTGGTCGGCGCAGGCCCCGGCGGGGCCGCAGCGGCCGCGACGCTCGCACGAAACGGAATCGAAACGCTCGTCCTCGAACGCGGTACCGAAGCCGGGTCGAAGAACGTCTCCGGTGGGCTCATCTACGCGGAGGAGTCGGCCCCCTACACCATCGACTCGTTGTTCCCCGACTTCCGCGAGGAGGCGGCAGAACGCCCCATCACGGACTACTACATCCACAACGTGGCCAACGAGAAGGTGAAATCGTTCGACATCACCCGACTCCACGACCACGACACGGAATGGTGCGACGCCGTCCTCCGTCGAGAGATGGACTCGTGGCTCGCCGACAGAGTTCACGAGATGACCAGCGAGACGGGTGGTGGCCTGTTGACGGGCGTCCGAGTGAACGGGCTTCTCCGGGAGAACGGACAGATCGTCGGCGTCACCAGTGACGAACTCGACCCCATCACGGCGGACTTCATCGTCGCGGCAGACGGTGTGAACAGCGAACTCGCACGCGACGCGGGGCTGATGAACTGGGACGAACCGGACGAGTGGTTCCAGGGCGTCAAAGCAGTCATCGATATGCCCGAAGACGTCATCGAAGAGCGGTTCGACGTGGACGACGACACGGGTAAAGCACACCTCTTCTCGGGCAACCTCTTCGACGGCGTCCGGGGCGGTGGCTTCCTCTACACGAATCAGGATTCGCTCTCTATCGGCACCGTCTTCCACCTCGACAGTCTCGTCGCGGAGGAAGCGGAACCCCACGAACTGCTCGACAACCTGCTCACGCATCCCCTGCTGGGCCAGTGGTTGAACGGCCACTACAACGAGGTGGAGTACTCCGCGAAACTCGTTCCCGACTCGAAGAAGGTCGCCCACCCGGCGCCGCATCGCGGTCGGCTCGTGCTCGTCGGCGACGCGGGCGGGCAGATGCAGGCACAGGGGCCGATCATCAAGGGGATGAACCACGCCGTGACCGCGGGCGCGCTCGCCGCGGAGGCGTTCGCGGAAGCGCGTATGCGCGGCGAATCCGAGCAAGCGGGCCAACTCTACACGAAGAAGCTGAAAGACGAGGGTGTGATGGACAAACTCCGCCCGAAACAGTACCGAGCAGTCGGGTCGGTCGGCGAGAACGAACGAGCGGCGAACCTCGCCGATAGCCTGCTTTCCTCGTCGATCGGACGGGCAGTGCTCCGGTCGGGCGTCGTGGAGGGGCAGCTTCAACGTCTGTACAGTTCGCCGCTCCTCTCCTCGATGATTCCGGACACGAAGACGCCCTACGTCACGCTTCCGACGGTCATCGCGGAGGAACTCGGGACGCCCGTCACGGACGAGAACGAGGTCGAACCGAAGAGCCTCGCCGACCGCATCGGCGACCTGACCTACGACACCGACGTCGGGAACCCACATATCCGCCTGCGTGACGAATCCTACGAAGCCAGCGGCGCCGCCGTATCGGCGTGCCCGGTCAGTGCGAAGGACTTCGGCGGCGGCTGTTACCGTGAGGAGACGGTGCAGACGAACGGAAACGAAGAGCGGATCGTCAGCCTCGACACGCAACCCTGCGTCGAATGTGGCACCTGTGCCGTCGTCGCGGAGACCGAGTGGGAGCATCCACGCGGGAGCAAAGGCGTCGAGTTCAGAGAAGGATGACCGAGTACCGCGACCGGATCGCCGACCTCGCAGACCGCGCTCGGGCGGATCGGGAGTCGTTCGAACCCCCCGGCGACCCGCCGGACGAAGAACGGGCGCTCTCGTATCTGCGGGACGGTGTCGGCGACGTCGTCGCGGTGTACGTCGATGGTCGAACCGGCGAGTTCGCCCGGTTCGACGAGTCGGAGATGGCCGGACTCGAACGGGCGCTCAACGATTGGCTGGCGCTGTATGCGCGGTGTTACGGCTACGAGATCGAGACGGACGTCACCGTGCGCGAGGTTGCGGAGATGGTCGTGAAGACCCACGACATCCACGATACGGTGCAGTTGTTGACCCACGTACCGAGTCCGGAGACGCGCCGAGCACAGGGTTAGGCCCTCAGGCTGGACTCGGTGCCGACGACGAGGTCAGTCGAACTCCGCCCCGACGAGTTCGAAGAGTGGGTCGTACTCGTCCGGCAGTTGCGCGCGCACCTGACGCATCTCTCCTTCGGGAACGACCTCGTCCACGAGCGCGACGACGACCTTCGCGTGGAACATCGCTTTCTGACGGTCGCTGTGCTCGCGCTCGGCCACGCGAGAGACGAACTCGTCGAAGTGGAACCGCTGACCCGAGTCTGCGTTTTCGAGATACCAGTCGATCTCCATCGGGAGCGGGCCAGCGAGGTCGGTCGCCTCTCCTTCCTGCAATCGCTCACCGAGCGTCGTCAGTGTGGCGCGGATCGCCCGCACTGCCTTTCCCTGTTTTCCCAGTTCCATCCGATGCTGTGCCTGTCCGATGAACTCACTGTAATCCATACTTTCCCCCCACATCTGGAACGACGGGATGATACAAGAATCGTCCGGCGGATTCGTCGACACCCTGGCGGATGGTACGCTGGAGAACGGTGTCGTCCACTGGGAACGATATCATCCGATTGGAAGCAGTCGGTTCGACGGACGGTTCCAGAGACGTGTCGAGCCACCACGATTCAACCACCGAGCACAGGGACTGCAGAACGTTTGTACTGAAAGCAACTAATTTGTACTGAAATGTACTATCCAAAACCGTTCCGACGGTTGCGACTTCGGGGGAATACTCTGTCCGCACGATCTGTCACCCAAAAAATATGAAGAGGCTCTCTGACACTGTACGCATGCCTGGAGCACGAGTGCAGGGCGGTGAGCCAGTGACGCTCCGAACGGTCGAACAGGAGGATATTTCGTTCATCCAGCGCGCAGGCGCGAACCCCGAGATTCGGACACTGCTCGGCAACTCCGTCATGAATCGAGAACAGTACGAGATATCGGACGACAAAAATGGCCCCGACCAGTTCCTCGTCTGTCTCGAAGCAGACGACGTCAGCCCCGGTCAACCCGACGAGGACGACGTGACGCGGCTCGGTCAGGTAAGTGTGGTCGATGCGCACTACAAACGTCCGGAACTCGACTACTGGCTCGTCCCGGAAGTTCACGGCCAGGGCTATGGCAAGGAGGCCGTCTCTCTGGTCGTCGAGTACGTCTTCCGGGCGTACGACACCCCCGCCGTAGGTGCGAAAGCTTTCGATTTCAACGAGGCTTCCCGTGGCCTCCTGGAATCGCTCGGGTTCATTGAAGAAGGCCGCTGTCGCAGGTTCATGTTCATCGACGGCGAGCACCGCGACATGGTTCAGTACGGATTGCTCCGCCAGGAGTGGCGTGAACAGGGATGAGAGTCGCGTCTGTTGCCAGTTCATCATCGGTACCGTCTACGCTCGTTTCAGGCTGATAGCCTCCATCGTCCGTCCCGATTCGAGTGCATGAATTTCCAACCCCGATCTCGATCAGAGAGCTGTAGCTCGGCAGTATTCGTCACCACCCGCACTGGAAGACGACGTCTCCCCGCATTCGAGAATCGTCGGTAAAAATAAGTAGCGACGAGTGGTAACAGTCATCATGGAGTTCTCCGAGAAACTAGAGTTCGGCCACGAAGACCGCAAGCGAATCTACGAATACGTAGAGCGCCACGGTACCGCCGACGCCGACGAGGTACAGAAGACCCTCCACATCGATCCGGGTGGGTTCCGCCACCACGTCGCCATCCTCCGGCGCGACGGCTACATCTCGGAGGACGACGGTGTTCTGACGGTCGCGCTCGAAACCGGCGCGGAAGAGGAGTACGACACCGAGGACGTGGCCTTCATCATCCGCCCTGCTCGGCAGGAAGACCTCTCCGGCATCGTCGGTGCCATCCGCCAGGTCGCGGAGGAGGGCACCTACATCGTCGCCGAGAGCGTCGCCGACGAGATCGACCACCAGGAGGCGCTCCTCCGGCACAACGAACTCCAATCGCGGATGTTCTTCGTCGCGACCGTCGAGGACGAAGTCGTCGGCTGGGTGCACCTGAACGCGCCGGAACTCGACAAACTCAGTCACACCGCCGAGTTGACGGTCGGCGTACTGGACGAGTACCGCAACCACGGCATCGGCAGTCACCTCCTCGAACGCGGCCTGGAGTGGGCTGGCTCGAACGGCTACGAGAAGGTGTACCAGAGCGCGCCTTCGACCAACCAGAACGCCATCGACTTCCTCGAAGCCCACGGCTGGGAGACCGAGGCGGTGCGCGCAGACCACTACAAGATCAACGGCGACTACGTAGACGAAGTGATGATGGCGGTGAAATTGTAGCGATAACCGTCTGGTCGTAGCGTGCGACGGTTCACAGCGATTTTTGAAAATGGAATTTTTGAAGCGCGATTCGTCTGCCGATCCCACTCCCCCGAGCTACTGTTCGTGAACTGGGAACGCGACTTCGACGGTCGCCTTGTAGTCTACGATCTGGCCGTTTTCGACGTTCGCCGTCCAGTCTTCGACCTCGATGCCGTGGATATCCTCGATGGTCTTGCTCGCCTGTTCGACCGCCTCGCGTGCGGCGTCTTCCCACGATTCCTCGGAGGTGCCGAGCACTTTGATGATCTTCACTGCCGTCATGGCACACCCTCTACGCCAGCACCGAGGTTGCGTTTTGTGGCCGCCGAGCCAGTGGAGAGTTTGGGCTGGAAAGATGATTCGGCGTTGTTGAAACCCTCTCGCGGAGATAGGTCTCAGTAGCCGTGCTGAAAACATGGCGCACATCTCCCATCCCACACCCACTGGCTGATGCGTTCGTGGGAACCCGTCGCACGATGCTCCCCGACGCACGACACCGCATAAAAAGGATGGCCTCGGTACCAACGGTGTTTAGTCTCAGTGCTGCGATAGCTATCAGCAGACGTAACTGTTCTCGGGGCGTATACCTGGTGATATGGCCGTGATTACAGACATCTCGATTCCGGCCGACCAATTCGCCCTTGGGAAGCTCCTCGATGAGTATCCCGACATCGACATCGAACTCGTCCGCGTCATTCCCTTGCGCGAGGGAATCATCCCCCTGTTCTGGGTAGCGGGAGGGAATCCTGCCGACATCGAATCCACGATTCGAGACGACCCATTGGCCGAGGAGGTCGACCTGCTGACCGAGGCGGACGACCGGTACCTCTTCGAAATCCGGTGGAGCACCGAGATCGACCAACTGATCCACCCGATGATCGAGAGTCACGCTGAAGTCCTGCGGGCGGACGGGGATATCGACCAGTGGCATTTCAGACTCCAGTTCCCGAATCGGTCGATGCTGGCCGCGTTCCGGCAACGCTGTCAGGACAACGATATCCAGTTCCACCTGGAGGCGCTGTACAATCCGACCATTCCGGGTAGGGATCTCGAAGAAGGCGAACTCAGTAGCCAGCAGTTCGACATCCTCGCGACCGCGCATGAAAACGGCTACTGGCATGTCCCCCGTGAGATTCAACTCGGGGAACTGGCCGATTTGATCGGGGTCAGTTCGAACGCCGCTTCGGAGCGGATGCGCCGTGCACTCGACACGGTCGTGGGGCAGGCCCTCGCAAGTAAAAACACCTGACGCAGAAACGGGCGGTTCTGCCATCAGCCGAGGTCGGCATTCTACTCGTTGTTGATTCATCGCCGTCTTGCAGAACCGAAAGGTAGTTCCACGATACCCTGATAGGAATACGCATGATTTCCATCGCACTGGCGGGCAAACCCAACGCCGGGAAGTCCACCTTCTACAATGCGGCGACGCTGGCCGAGGTGGACGTGGCGAACTACCCCTTCACGACCATCGACGCGAATCGCGGGGTGAGCTACGTCCGCACCGACTGCCCCTGTCTCGAACGCGACGAACGCTGTGGTGACGAGAACTGCCACGACGGGAAACGCTACGTCCCCATCGAACTCCTCGACGTGGCCGGGCTGGTGCCGGGCGCACACGAAGGCAGGGGACTCGGCAACCAGTTCCTGGACGAGTTGACGAACGCCGACGCCATCGTCAACGTCGTGGACGCCTCCGGCGGCACGAACGAGGAGGGCGAACCCGTCGAAGTCGGGAGCTACGACCCCGTCGAAGAGGTCGATTTCATCGAGGAGGAGATGGATCAGTGGCTCGCGGGAATCATCGAACGCAACTGGGAAAGCGTCGTACGCCAATCTCGCTCGCCCGGATTCGACATCGACGAAGCTCTCGCGGAGATGCTGACAGGGTTCGGCGCGACCGAACACGAAGTGGCCGCCAGCCTCCGCGAACTGGACTACCCCGACGACCCCCAGCAGTGGACGGACGAGCACCGAGAAGCACTGGCCCGCGACATCCGCGCTCGAACCAAGCCCATCATCCTCGTCGCCAACAAGGCCGACGTTGCACCCCCGGAAAATATCGAACGGCTCCGCGAGACGGGCAAACTCGTCATCCCCGCGACCGCAGAAGGCGAACTCGCACTCCGGCAGGGCGTCGAGGCGGGCGTCGTGGACTACGACCCCGGCGACGACGACTTCGAGGTGGTCGGCGACCTGAGCGACCAACAACAGGCCGGACTCGAACAGATTCGAAGCGTCATGCAGGAGTGGGGAGGAACGGGGGTACAGGACGCCCTCGATTCGGCTGTGTACGACCTGCTCGACCGGATCACGGCCTTCCCGGTGCAGAACGAATCGAAGTGGACGGATGGGCAGGGCAACGTCCTCCCGGACGCGTTCTTGCTCCCGCGCGGTTCGACCCCGCCAGACCTCGCCTACGCAGTCCACAGCGACATCGGCGACGGCTATCTCCACGCCGTGAACGCGAAGACGAACCGCGACATCAGCGACTCCTACGAACTCGAAGAGGGCGACGTGATCAAGATCGTCAGCACGGCGAAGTAGTCCTCTCGGTTCAACGATGACGAACATCGACGATACGGAAGACACCGAGGACGAAGACGACTCCGACGACATCGACGGCACCCTCACCGACAACATGGACGACGACATGGACGACGATTTCCAAGCCCTCCTCGACGAACTCCGAATCGTGGCGCAGGTCGGATTGAAGTACGCCGACGACCCGTACGACGAGAAACGCTACGAGCGAATCCTGACGCTGGTCAGCGAGTGGTACGGTCGCTCCGTCGATCTGCCGCCCGAAGACGTTCGAGCACGATTCGCCGAGGAAGTCGGCTACGTCACGCCGAAGGTGAGTGCAGACGCGGCAATCTTCGACGACGAGGGGCGGATTCTCCTTCAACTGCGTGCAGACGACGACACGTGGTGTCTTCCGTGTGGGTACTCCGACCCGAACGAGTCGCCCCGCGAAACCGCAATCCGAGAGACGAGAGAAGAGACGGGACTCGTGGTCGAATCGGACGAACTCGTTCAGATCAACACCCGAAAACCCGGCGAGTACGGCCCGCATTGTCTCGTAGTTCACGTCTATCTCTGTACGGTCACAGGGGGCGAAATCGAGGTCTCTCACGAAGGTACCGACGTTCGCTACTGGCACATCGAGGACGTGCCCGTGTGGCACAAAGACCACGAGGAGACAGCTCGCGCCGCCTACGACCACTGGCAACGCTCACGATAGCCCTCGACGGACGCTCATGACGAACGGTCAGGCCTCGTCCACCAATCGAACGAAGTTCTCGAAGACTCGTTCCGAAGTCACGTCACCAAAGGACAGATCGTTTTCGTGCCAGCCGAAATCCTCCGTGATCCGCGGGTGAAGCGCCGCCGTGAACTCCGGGTGGAACTGGGTCGTCCAGACCGGAGCATCCCGATGCCGAGTAGCGAAGTGGTCGCAGTGCTCCGTTGAGGCGATAGTCTCCATCCCGTCGCCGAGTTCGGTCACGTGGTCGCCGTGGACTGCCGGAACGACAGGGTTCACTCCTTCGAACAGCGGATCGTCTTCGAGTTCTGCACGGACCAATTCCGCCGTCAGCCCGCGATGTTCGACCGTCCCGCCGAGCGCGTAATTGACCAACTGATGGCCGAAACAGACGCCGAGCGTGGGAATACGACGTTCGACCAACTGGCGCACCAGCGCGGCCTCCTCGTCCATCCACGGGTAGGTGTCTCGCTCGTACACGCCTGCCGTGCTCCCGGCGACGACGACGCCATCGACACCCGACAGCGTTGGCCGTTCCCCTTCGTTCACGTAATCGTAGACCGTATGCTCCGCGAGGTACGACCGCATCTCGCGGACGAAATAGCGGAACGTCGGGTTCACCTCGTTTTCCAGCACGAGCAGCATCAGGTGAACATCGGTCGGAACCGGTCAAAAACCTACTCCCGGTCGACCTCGACCGACGAATCTTGCTCTCGGATTACTCCCGAAGGAACTCGACCAGTAGTTCGTTCACGCGCTCTGGCCGGTCATTTTGTACCCAGTGGCTGGCGTCCGGCAGTCGCTCCACCCTGATGTCCGGCACCCACCGCTCCAATCCCTCAGTCAATTCGATCTCGAGCGCGGTGTCGTTTTCGCCCCATATCAGCAACGTGGGGACCCGAACCTCGAACGAACGTGCGGAACGGTAAGACGAGTCGTCACGAAAGAGATCGTAGAACAGGGTCCGGAGTTCGGTGTGCGCCTGTTCGCGGAACAGCGCCCGATAGTAGTTGATAGCCGCTGTCAGCGCACCGGGTTGGGAGGCGGCTTCGACGTACCGTCGAATGTCGCGCTCGTTGAACGCATCGGGATTCTCCGCCCCCTCCCGAAACAGTTCCTCGACTAGACGATAGTCACAGGCAGCGAGGAACCGTTCTGGAAGCCACGGAAGCTGGAAGTAGAACATATACCACGAGCGTCGTAGTTGCGCGGGATTGCGGAGTTCGCGCCGAAACGCACCGAGATGGGGTGCGTTCAGGATGGCGAGTCTGTCGACGCGCTCGGGATGCCGAATTGCTGTCTCCCACGCGATGCCGCCGCCCCAGTCGTGGCCGACGACGTAGGCCGTCTCCCTGTCGAAGCGGTCGATGAGTCCGAGCACGTCACCGACCAGTTCGTCGAGTCGGTACTGTTCGACCTCGCTCGGTTTCTCGGAGGCGTTGTACCCCCGAAGATCCGGCGCGACGACGTGGAAACCCGCCTCGGCGAGCGTCGGAATCTGTTCGCGCCACGAGTACCAGAACTCCGGAAAGCCGTGGAGGAGCACGACGAGCGGGCCGGAACCTGATTCGACGTAGTGGAGCCGAACCCCGTTGACGACCGCCTCGTCGTGTGTCAACTCGGTGAATTCGGTCATTGGTGTACCGATGATGTTTTCGTGGATAAGCGTTGACGTGTTCTCGTGCCCGAACCGTTCGTCGTTTCGCTGGCCGACGTACAACCCAGCCAGTTGTACGTGAACGGGCTGAAGCTGTCCCTTGTCACGCAGTGGTTCGATTTCGAGTCGCCCAACTACGACCCGCTTCCAGTTCGGAAACTCGACGGCGACTGGATGCTGACTGATGGCCACACCCGCGCGTTCGTCACCTACCTCGCTGGTGCCGAAGAACTTCGCGTCGTTCGGGATTCAGACGACATCTCGATGCCGGTGTACGAACGATGCGTCTCGTGGTGCAAAGACGAAGGCGTGACCGATATCTCTGACCTCGCAGGGCGCGTGGTCACGAACTCGACGTTCGAAGAACAGTGGGTCGAGCGATGCCAGTCCCTCGAAATCTGATCAGTCGAGTACTCGACCGACTGACCGTATCAGTCAGATAGTCGACCGAGATAGTCGTCCATATCTCGTGCGAGGGGGATTGCTCCGGGGTAGATCCAGTAATAGCTGTAGACGACGCCGTAATCTTCGCCATCGCCGGTGACGCTGTGTCGCCACTCGTCACGACCCACGTCGGCTTCGAGATGGAAGAAGTGACGTCGGTAGGCTTTCGGCTTCTCGTGGTGGTGCCACACGTCGGTCGTCAGCGGGCGGATCGACTCGAACTCTGTCAATCCACTCTCCTCTTGGACTTCCCGGACGACTGCCTCGCGGGGGTCTTCCCCGTCTTCGATGGTTCCCTTCGGAACCTGCACGCCGACATCCTGGTTGGCGTGTTCGAACACGAGCAGTTCGGTCTGTGCGCCGTCGCGGGTGACGTATGCGTAGGCTTTTTCGGCGGTGACTGGCGGTTCGGTCACGAGTATACCTGCAAAATAACGAGGAGGGTTGTAAATATTATCTCAGTCAGATGGTCGTTCGTCGAGAGTTTCGTATCTTTCTTCGCGGTCGGAATTTCGGCTTCAACCTCGACTTCGAGCGTCGTATCTGTAAGCTCGGCCTTCTCTCGTGAATCGGAAACCCAGAACAAACTTGTATCCTGACGAACTCCGTTAGCGCATGATAGACGAGACAGTCGAGGAGATACAGGAGATGCAGACACACAGCTCCTCGACCGTCGCGGTCAAGGCCGCGCGGGCACTGGAAGACCTTCTGGAGCGCGATTTCGAGACGGTCGAGGAGTACGAGCGCGCACTCGACCACAACAGCAACGCCCTCCGCCGGGCGAATCCCTCCCACGCCTCGCTCGTCACGACACAGCGCGCTATCGTGACGATGGTAACTGAGGCAGAAAGCGAGACGGTCGAGGAGGCGAAAGAGAAGACGAAGGAAGCCATCGACAGCGTCGTCGAACAGGTCGTGACCGCCAAGCGCCGCGCCGCCGAGAACGCCGCACCACTGTTCGAGGACGGCCTGACGTTCATGACGCACGATTACTCCTCGACGGTGCTGGAGGCAGTCGAACACGCCGTCGCGGAAGGGGCGTACCTCGACGTGTACGTGATGGAGGCTCGCCCGCGCTATCTCGGGCGTAAGACCGCCCGCGTCCTCGGCGAGATCGACCACGTGGATGTGACGCTCATCGTGGATAGCGCCTCGGGCCACTACCTGCCGGAGTGTGACCGCGTGTTCACCGGCATGGACTGCATCGTAGACGAGACGCTCTACAACCGCGTCGGAACGTTCCCCCTCGTCACCACCGCGAACGAAGTCGGCGTTCCCGTGACGACCATCGGGTCCAGCGCGAAGATCGTCGGCGAAGCGTTCCGCTTCGAGAACGATTTCCGCTCCGGGAGCGAAGTGATTCGAGAACCAGCCGAGGGCTTTTCGGTGGCGAATCCAGCCTACGACGCGACGCCGACCCACCTCCTCGATTCCGTCGTGACGGACGAGGGGACGTGGGAGTACTGAACTCCGGCACTGCCCGATTTGACGCCGCAGAACCTAACCTACTCTACGTTCACCCACTCACCGCGTTCGTCGCTCTTCTCGATGGCGTCCAACGTGCGTTGAACCGCCAACCCATCAGCGAAGTTCGGATGATACTCCTCGCCCGAATCGATCGCCGAGAGGAACTCGTAGTTCTCGTGGACGAAGGTGTGCTCCCAGCCGATGACGTGGCCCGGCGGCCACCAGTGGTCGATGTAGGGATCTGATTCGTCGGTCACGAGCACCGTCTCGTAGCCGCGGTCGTCGCCCCGCAGGACTTCGAGTTCGTTGAGGCGTTCGAGCGAGAATTTCAGGCTTCCCTCCGAGCCGTGAATCTCGATGGAGTGGTCGTTCTTGTGCCCCGTGGCAAACCGCGAGGCTTCGAAGGTTCCCATGACGCCCCCTTCCAATTCGGCCTGTGCGGAGTAGGCGTCGTCCACCGTGACCGGTCGAGTCTCGTCTTCGTCGGGGACTGGGCGCTCGTCCACGAAGGTCTGGCAGTGGCCCGAGACGCGCTCCACGTCACCCACGAGGAATCGCGCGAGGTCGATGGTGTGCGCGCCGAGATCGCCGAGCGCGCCACTGCCCGCCAGTTCCTCGTCGTTGCGCCACGACCACGGCACGTCGGGGTCGACCAGCCAGTCCTGCAGGTAGCGCCCGCGGAAGTGATGAATGTCACCGAGTACGCCGTCGTCGATGAGCCCCTTCGCGTACTGGATGGCCGGGATGAACCGGTAGTTGAACGCGGTCGCGGTGTGGACGCCCGCCGACTCCGCAGCGTCGGCCATGCGCTCCGCGTCATCCAGCGTGGCCGCGAGTGGCTTCTCGCAGAGCACCGGGACGCCCGCATTCAGGGCGGCGATGGAGGGCTCCGCGTGGACGAAGTTCGGCCCGAGGTTGTAGAACACGTCCACCTCGTCGACGACTTCCTCCCAGTCCGTGCTCGTCTCGGTGAACCCGAGGCGGTCTGCCGCCTCCTCGAGTGCGTCCTCGTCTCGCCCGATGAGAACGTGGCGCTCGACGTCCGGTGCGTCGGGGAAGAACATCGGGAGGCGCGCCAGTGCGTTCGCGTGGGCGTTGCCCATGAATCGATAGCCGAGAACGCCGACTTTCAGCGTCATAATTGGTTTTGGCTTCTTCGGGAAGGGGCTTAGTGTTTCATGGCCCGCTACGTGACCAGTTCTTTCGAGAATATGTTTCGCTGAGGGGGTTGAGATATCTTCTATGGCTTTCGTCACCACTCCGGTATATTTATCAAATGAATTCGATTATTCACAGAATCCATGTCCGAAGATCACATCCGGGTCTCCGCTCGGGGTTTAATCCGCCGCGATGACGAGATCCTCGTCGCACGAGACCGTGATCTCGCCGAGGACAGCCCCTTCTACTACCTTCTCGGAGGGGGCGTCGAGTTTGGCGAGCACAGCGAAGCCGCCCTCTACCGGGAGTTCGAGGAGGAACTCAACGTCTCCCTGACGAACGTGGCACACCTCGAAACCTACGAAGCAGTGTTCACATTCGACGGCCAGCGAGAACACGAAGTCTGGCGCGTCTACGAGGCAGACATCGTCGAATCGTGGCCCTACGAGGAGGATTCGTTTCTGGGCTACGAACCGGAGTTCGACGAAGAATTCGAGTGTGTCTGGAAATCGCCGTCCGTGTTCACCGAAGGAGACGAAATCCTGTATCCCGAACGGCTTCTGGTCGATCTGTAAGTCGCGCTCGCTACTCGGCCCAGTAGGCTTCTCCGGGCGACGTTCTGAACACTGCGCGCTGTAGCAGTTCGACCGCTTTCTCCAGCCCCTCGCGCGAACTGGTCAACGAATCCTCGTGTTCGATGGAGAGAGCACCATCGTAGTCGATCATCCGGAGTGCGCTGACGACATCTTTCCAGTGCTCCTCCCCGTGACCGTAGCCGACCGACCGGAAGAGCCACGAGCGATTGGCCTCCTCAGTGTACGGCGTCGTGTCGAGCACGCCCTTGTACCGCGACTGCGACTCGTAGACCTTCGTATCCTTCGCGTGGAAGTGGTGGATGGCGTCGTGTTCACCGAGGAATCGGATCGACTCGGGTACGTCGATGCCCTGCCAGTAGAGATGGCTCGGGTCGTAGTTCGCGCCGATTCGCTCGTTCGTCGCGTTCCGCAGTTCCAGCATCCCTGCCGGTTCGTGGACGAGCATGTTCGGGTGCATCTCGATGGCGACGTCGACACCGTGGTCGGCGGCATGTTCTGCGATATCACGCCAGTACGGGATGGCGACCTCCTCCCACTGATACTCAAGCGCGTCGGCGTGCTCCGACGGCCACGGGGCTGTGATCCAGTTCGGCACCTCGTCGTTCGGGCCGCCAGCAGGTAGTCCCGAGAAACACGTGACCGCGTCGACGTCGAGCTGGTCGGCCAGTCGGATCGCTTCACGGAGTTCGGTATCGGCCTCCTTGGCCTCTTCCTCGTCCGGGTGGAGTGGGTTGTTGTGGGTCGCCAGCGCGCTGATACGCATGTCGTACTCGTCGATCAGGGCGCGGAGGTCGTTCTGTGCGTCCTCGTCATCGAGATACTCCTCTCGTGATAGATGGTCTTCGCCGGGATAGCCACCACAGCCGATCTCGACCGCGTCGACGCCGATACCGTCGAGATAGTCGAGAGCATCTTCGAGCGACTCATCACCGAGTGGAACTGTGAGTACACCGATCTCCATACTGGGAACGATTACTCCATTCGGGAATAAAATTTCGGCACCAACGATTACGCTATCCAGAAATCCATCCGATAACGTTTACGGGCACTGTCTAGATAAGGAAAACCAAGCGACGGCGGTACGATTGGCGAAGTTTCATCCACCGATCGTCCGTGGCTGATTCATGATATCGAGATCGGCTGCACTGTGAGAAGACGGAATTCGGCTGCTTCACCGAAAACCGAGTCATGATGAGACGAAGTGGCTCATTCGCTACACCCGCTACAGACGTTGAAACGCCACTCTACAACAGAATCGCTTAACTAGACAGTGCCCGTTTACGCTTCCTGAAAACTCATCCGAGAACATGACTCTCTCGGAACGATTCGAGGACTTCGCCGAGTGGTGTGTTGGAACGTCGCCACTGTACGAGCGCATCTCACACGGCGTCGCATCCGACCCTACGCTTCTCGCACTCGCCGAAGAAGTCCCATCGAAGCGGTCTCGTCCACACATTCTGCTCGCCGCCGTCCACTCGCATCTTCTCGCAGGAACTGACCACGCACTGGCCGACTACTATCCGACCGTCTCCGACGACCCCGAAGACGGCGACCCGCTTCCTGCGTTTCGTGACTTCTGCACGGAGTACGAAGATGACCTCTTGCCCATCCTGCACAGTCGCAGAACGCAGACGAACGCAGTCCGGCGCTGTACCGCACTCTTTCCTGCGTTCACGCACGTCTCTCGCGAAGTCGGTGGTAAACCTCTCGCTCTCGTCGAACTCGGGCCGAGCGCAGGTCTCAACCTCTGCTGGGACTACTACGCCTACGATTACGGTGACGCTGGCCGGTACGGAACCAGCGAGTGCGTACTCGACTCGGAGAGCAGGAGCGAGCAGTCGCCACCCCTTCAGGTCGAATTTCCTCCCGTCGCGTCCCGCGTCGGCATCGACCTGAATCCACTCGACGTGCGCGACGAGAGCGACGTCCGGTGGCTCCGTGCACTCGTCTGGCCCGAACACACCGACCGCCACCGTATCCTCCGGGCGGCCACCTCCGTCGCCCGACAGCACCCACCGGAACTCCGCCAGGGAGACGCGGTCGAGCGACTGCCAGACGTACTACAGGAGATTCCGACCGAGGTCCCGGTCTGCGTCTTCGACACGCAGATGCGCTATCAACTCCCCGAGTCGGTACAGGAACGTCTCCAAGAACGGATCGAAGACGCTGCAGAAGACCGGACGCTTCACTGGCTCTCGGGCCACATGGCCGCGCCGGAATGGGACAATGCGCTCACGCTCGACTGGTTCGACGGGGACGAGTCTCGGCGACTTGCGGCCTACGAACAACACGGAAAATGGGTTCGGTGGTTACTGTAACTGCACTGCCGCATCCTTTTCTGCCGACCGGTAGATCGCGTCGATGACGCGCTGGACGGACAGTGCCTGATCGACGGTGTTCATGTTCGGGGCGACACCTTCCCGTACCGCTTCGAAGAACACGCGCTGTTCGGCTTTGTGGGCGTCTTCCTGGCGCGTTCGAACGTTGTTGTCGGAGAAGTGATCTGCGCCGACCATGTCGGTCTCGTAGAGAGTAAGCGAGTCGTCGTGTTTGTCGAACCGCGCGCCAGCGTCGGTTCCGCGAACGTAATATTCCTCGCTCGAATCCCGGTTTGCCGCCCACGCGACTTCGAGTGCGATGGTCTTGCCACCAGCACATCGGATGAACGCGCTCACGGAGTCATCGACCGTGAACGGTCCGGACTCGGCGTCTTCGCCCCACATCTCTAAGTAGGTGTAATCCTCTCGCCCGCCGAACTGAGATCGAACTTCGCCGCTCACTTCCACTACGTCCGGGAAGTCGTGGAAATGCAGTGCGAGGTCGATGGCGTGGACACCGATGTCGATAAGCGCACCCCCACCGGCCACGTCGCGGTTCGTGAACCACGAACCCCTCCCCGGAATCCCTCTGCGGCGGATGTAGTTCGCCTCGACGTGTCGGGTCTCGCCGAATCGCCCCTCGGCCTGATAGCCTTTGATGACCTCGACGGGGTTTCGAAATCGGTTGTGGAAGCCGACCATACAGAAGCCCTCGGAGTTGCGGGACGCCTCCGCGATGCGCTCCGCGCTTTCTAACGTGTGGGCGAGCGGCTTTTCCAGCAGTACGTCGAGTCCAGAATCGAGCGCGGCGATGGCGTACTCCTCGTGGAACTTGTTCGGAGTCGTGACGATGACACAATCGATATCGGATTCGTACAGCTCTTCGTAGCTCTCGAACGAACGGGTGTCGTACTTTTCGGCGAAGCGCGCGCGTGCGTCGGGGTTGATATCGACCCCGCCGACGATCTCGTGGCGGAGATCCGCAATCCTATCGGCGTGATAGTGTCCAATATTTCCGAGACCGACGAACCCAACTCGAACCGGCTCACTGGCACTCATAGTTACCGCTCTCCTGCGAGACGGTGTTATTCTTTTCCCTTCGGTGTCTTAGCTCACCGCGACTGGAATTTCCGTTTCGGATACCTGACGGGGGGCGAACAGAACTCGGGCGAACACGGGAGATCACGTCAGTACAACTGTTGTTTCTTCTCTTCGCGTTCACGCTCCCGATCTTCGTCTTCCTTCTGTGCCCGCCGGTTGGCGAGCAGTGTCCGGATACCGGGAATGATCTTGTTCTTCAGGTCGAGGGCGAACGAGACGATGCCGTACGCCCAGAAGAAGAACAAAAGCGTCCCCGCGCCGAGATAGAACCACCCGAGTTCCGTCGCCATCTCAGTCGTCCCCCTCCGCTTCGGTACCCCTCGTTCCCGCCTCGACCGGTGCGAACTCCAGTCCGTGGGCGATGGCGTCACCGGTCTGCGAGTCGAAGAGATGGATACGTTCTCTATCAAGAACGACTTCGACGTCCTGGTCAATGTCGATGTCCTTGTCGGGGTTGACGCTCATCAGCAGCTGGTGAGCATCGTCTGCTTCCGCCTCCATCCCTGCCGTCTGGCCTTCGCCGGTGAGGATGTAGACGAATATCTCGTCACCCATCGGTTCGAGCACGTCCGTCTGCGCGTCGATGCGCTGCGTCGAACTCGACACTTTGTCGGCGTCCTCGACGAGATACACGTCCTCGGGGCGGACACCGAGCGTCACTTCGTCACCGACTGCAACGCCGTCGAGTTGTCCGGGGTCGAACTCCACGCGGTAGTCCGGCAACTCCAGCCCGTTCGAATCGACGGTTCCCTCCACGAAGTTCATGCTCGGCGACCCGATGAATCCGGCGACGAACAGGTTCGTCGGCTCGTTGTAGCATTCGAGCGGTGCGGCGAACTGCTGGAGTTCACCCTTGTTGATGACCGCGATTCGACTCGACATCGTCATCGCTTCTGCCTGGTCGTGTGTGACGTAGACGATGGTCGCGTCGAGTTCCTTGTGGAGTCGCTGGAGTTCGGTTCGCATGTGGACGCGCAGTTTGGCGTCCAGGTTCGCCAGCGGTTCGTCCATCAGGAACACCTCGGGTTCGCGCACGATCGCGCGGGCGATGGCGACGCGCTGGCGCTGGCCGCCGGACATCTCGTCCGGCATCCGATCCATCATCCCTTCGAGTTGGACGACCTCGGCCGCGCGGTCGACCCGTCGGTCGATCTCCTCTTTGTCGTAATCGCGGAGTCGCAGCCCGAAGCTGATGTTGTCGTACACGTCCATGTGCGGGAACAGCGCGATGTTCTGGAACACCATCGCTATCCCGCGGTCTTTCGGCGGGAGGTTCGTCACCTCCCGCCCGGCGATGGAGATCGTCCCCTCCGTTGGCATGGTCAGTCCGGCGATGGTCTCCAGTGTGGTAGATTTCCCGCACCCCGATGGCCCGACCAGCGTGACGAACTCACCATCCTCGATGGTGAGGTTCATGTCTTCGACTGCCGTTACGTCCTGATATCGTTTCGTGACGTGTTCTAAGTTGACTTCACCCATTTTGTATCACTCCTTCAGTGCTCCAGCGGTGAGTCCGCTGACGATCTTCTCCTGTGCAACGACGACGAGGATGGCGATGGGCAGGACGCCCACGATGCTCGCTGCCGCCATCAGGTTGTAGAACTGCGCGTACTGACCCTGATACCCCAGAATGCCCCACAGCAGTGGAGCCCAGTTCTCCGGCTTCCCGTTCGTCATCAGGAACGAGAAGAAGAACTCGTTGTACACGGAGATAAAGGTTAGCACGCCCGCCGTCGCGACGCCGGGTGCCGAGAGGGGGATGATGACCCGGAACAGTGCACCGAGTCGCGTGGTTCCTTCGATCCGCGCAGCATCCTCCAGCCCGTCCGGAATCTGGCCGTAGAACGTCGTGAGGATGAATATCGACAGGGGCATGAACAGCGCGCTGAACGGTAACACCATCGCGCCCGGTGTGTTGTACAGCATCGGACTGCTGATGCCGAGTATCTCGACGTTTCCTGTGAACAGCCGGAACAGCGGCAGGAGGAACGCTGCTGGCGGGAAGTACGAGATGGCGAGGATGAGCAACATCAACGCCCCTCGACCGGGGAAGCTCAACCGACCGAAGACGTAGCCCGCGAGACTGGCGAGCACCAACACGATGGCTGTCGTGATGAGCGCCAGCACGAAGCTGTTGAACATGAAGATGTGGAACGGTAACTGCTCGAAGATGGTCACGAACGCTTCAGGGTTGAACCCTTTCGGCAGGAACCAGATGTTCGAGATGGCCTCCCGTGGCGTCAGTGCGAGCACCAACAGCCAGTAGAAGGGGAACAGCGTGGTGAACAGGAAGAAGATGGTCACCACGTAGAACATCGCCTGGTAGGTTCGTTCGGGATTCTGTATCGACCCCTGTACCCAGCGCTGGAACGGCCCGCCCTGGGTTTCGGACTGCGTTTCGTCTGCTTGCGCCATCTAGAATCCCCCCTGTGCGCTGTCGCGGAACTTGAAGATGTACACCGAGACCACGATCCCGATGATAGCCGCTGTGACGAACGCGATGGCCGCCGCAGTGCCGAACCGTCGTGTACTGAAGGTCGTGACGACCAGACAGGACAGCGACGGCACCGTCGTACAACTCGATACCGTCTCGATGAGACCGAAGATACGCATCGCAGCGATGGTGCGGAACAGCATGGCGACCATCACCGTCGGGAAGACGAGTGGCAGGGTTATCATCTTGAACTGCTGCCACTTGGACGCGCCCGCGACCTTCGCTACGTCGTAGAGGCTCCGGTCGACGCTCTGGAGCCCTGCGAGGATGAGCAAGGCCATGAACGCCGTCGTCTTCCACACGTCGGCGATGACGATGATGCCGAGCGCGGAACTACTCTTGACTAACGGGGTGGTCGTCAGCCCGATCATCCCCATGAGTTCAGCACCGAATCCGATGCCCGGTTGGAACATCAGGAAGAAGATCATCCCCTGGATGACGATGGGGACTGCCCACGGGATGATGATGGCCACGCGAACCCAGCGCCGACCGCGGAAGTCCTGGTCCAACACGAGCGCCTGTCCGAAGCCGATGACCGTCTCGATGGCGACGCTGACGATGGTGAAGATAAACGTCACCACGAGCGCGCTCTTGAACGGCTGACTGAAGTCCATGAACGGCTGTGGGAGTGCCACGGTGTCCAGCTTCCCCGTCAGGAGGGCGACGTAGTTCTGGAGTCCGACGAACTCGCCGACCTGTGTCGCACCACGGAGGCTGTCGGCCCGAAGGGACATCTGGAACGTGCTGAGGAGTGGCCAGAAGGCGATCATACCCAGCAGTAACAGTGCTGGCAACAACAGCAGGTATGCGAACTGCGTCTCGCTCAGATTCTCGACCCACCGGACAGTGCCAGCATACACCCCGGATTTCGGTTCTTCTCGATGTGCTTGTTCTGTTGACATTCGTATCACACCCTACTTGTTGTAGTCCTCGATCTCCTTGATCTGGCTGTTCAGCGTCGACATCGCCTGCTTCGGGGTGGAGTCGCCCGCGTAGGCGGCGTGAACGCTCTGCGATATCTTTCCGGACTGTTGGGGCCAGACGACCGAAACGGGACGCGGCAGAGCGTTCTGGCCTGCAATTTTCAGGGTATCGACGTACCGACCCATGATAGGAACGTTCTGTGCGCGTTTCGTTTCGAGCACTCCCGGTTCTGGCGGGATCCAGCCGATCAACTCGAACAGTTTGAGCTTGAAGCTCTTTTTCGTCATCGCCTCCATCACCTGCACCGCCTTGTCCCGTTTGTTGCTGTTCGGATTGATGGCGACGTTCCAGCCACCGAGCGCCGAGGAGACGCCGCCGAGCTGTTTCCCTTTGGCTTCGCTCTCCTTGACGCCGTACGGTATCGGCATCACGCCAAAGTCCTTACCGAACCCACCGTCCTTCTTGGGGGCCCCGTTGATGAGGATGGAGTACGGCCAGTTACGATGCATGACCGCGCTTCCGTTGGTGAACGGCGCACGGGAGGTCTCTTCTGTCCAGCTCAACACCGCCCGCGGTGAGATATTGCCCGCGTAATCGTCCAACGTGTTCGAGGCGCTGTTCCCGTGGATGAACGTCCGAATCATCCGCACCGAGTCGATGACGTTCTTGGAATCGAGGGTGACGGGACGATTTCCGACTGGCCCGAGCAGGTTGTCGACACTCCCGAAGTACGTGCCGCCCCAGCTGGTGATGAACTCGTTGAAGTCACAACAGGACAGCCCTTCGTAGATGCTCGACTGGAAGGTGAATCCGTACCGCATGTTGTTGTCCTTTTTCACCTTCTTCGTCACCTTCGCGAACTTCTTCCACGAGATTCCCTCCGTCGCCCAGTTCTCCTTGTCGGGCTTGAATCCGGACTTTTTCACCAGATCCTTGCGGTACTGCATCGTCCCGAAGTCGGAGAACAGCGGGATGGCGTAGAGGTCGCCGTCGTTCGATTTGCCGGTGATGACGCTCCCCTGGAAGTAATCGTTATTGACCTTGTTCAGCGACTCCTTCGACATGTGCTCGCTCAAGTTCAGTAGTTGGCGACGGGCGATGAATGGTATCGCCCAGCCACTGTCCACGAGCAACATATCCGGTTCCGACAGGTTGGCAGACAACCATCGCTGATACTGTGATTGCCTCGCACCCGTGTTCTCGTTGCCCGCGAGAACTTCGAGCTTGATACTCTCGTCGAGTCCGGCATCGTAGAGTGCCTTCTCGATCTCATCTTTGTTCGTCTGAACGTCGTCGTCGGCCGCCCATTGGATGACGTTCGGGTTACTGGACTGTCCCCGTGTGGTGCATCCAGCCAGACTCGCTGCCGTCCCCGATGCGCCGACGGCTTTCACGAACGTCCTTCGTGAAACGCCGTCTAACCGACGCCGTCCGTCGCGTTCGCTAGCACCCACCATGCGAAGAGAACACGTAGCTAATCCATTTATAACTTTGGTGCGATTGACTACGACAGTTGTAGCATTTTCTAGTCACAGAGTACCACACTCGCGTAGTTTGACTACAGCCCGTGTAAAACGATTTATGGCCGTTTGGAATCACTTTGAATGATTCCAAGACGTAAAATCGTCCGACACCAGACTCTATTGCGTTCAAACAAATACATTCGTGACACTAATCTGGCGGGGTGGCGGCACATTCGAACACATCGATGGAATTCGTGGATGGCGACGGTCTCATCGCGGGAGTGGGTGTCGATTCATCCGTCTCATTCCTCGTCGTGCCTGCCGGACGTGTCGAACTGTCCGAGACGACTCGTCTCGGCGTCTCGCTGGTTTTTCGCTCATCGTCGGTCGTCTACTCGGTACTCCTGAATCAGACGTCCGCGATCTCGCGCGACCACACTGGCGATTTCGGTGATTCGAGCCGCTCTAGCTCCTCGTCGGTGAGCGATACGTCGATGGACGCGACGTTCTCTTCGAGATGGTCGATGGTTCGCGGACCGATGATGGGCGAATCGACGACGGGTTTGTGAAGGAGCCACGCCAGACTGACCTGCGCGGGCGTGACGCCTTTCGTCTCGGCGATGGCACGTACTTCGCCCAACACCGCCCAGTTCTCGTCCGTGAATCGAGCTTTGGTGTGCTCGTCCTCCGTCGCTCGACCCTCGGTGACCTCCTCGTCGCGGTCGTATTTGCCCGTCAGGAAGCCGCCAGCGAGTGGCGACCACGGGATGACGCCGACCCCTTCTCCCTCGCAGACGGGGAGGATGTTCTGTTCTTCGTGGCGGTCGACGAGGTTGTACTCCGGTTGCATGCAGGTGAACCGCTCGTAGTCCTGCAGGTCGCTCTCGTAGAGCGCCCTGGTGAACTGCCAGGCTGCCATCGTGCTCGCACCGATGTAGCGAACCTTCCCCGTCTCGACGAGGTGGTCGAGCGCGGACAGCGTCTCCTCGATGGGGGTCGTCTCGTCCCAGCGGTGGATCTGGTAGAGGTCGATGTAGTCGGTACCGAGGCGGTCGAGACTCGCTTCCGCCTGATCCAAGATGTGCTTTCTGGAGAGGCCCTGACCGTTCGGATAATCGCCCATCTGGCCGTAGACCTTCGTCGCGATGACGAGTTCGTCCCGGTTGCGCCCTTCGATGGCTCTGCCGACGATCTCCTCGCTCTCGCCACGCGAGTAGACGTTCGCCGTATCGAGGAAGTTGATACCCATCTCCAGTGCCCGGTCGATGAGTTCGAGGCTCGCCGCCTCGTCGTTCATCATCCACGGCTGACTACTGCCGAAGTTCATACAGCCCAGACAGAGCCGCGAAACTTCGAGACCTGTGCTCCCGAGTTTGGTGTACTCCATCTCCGTCATGGTTCGTTCCATTGATTGTTCGACATCGGGTATAGGGTTGTGGGCAGACGGGATGGAGAGTCGTGACGGTGGCCGATGGCTTCGTGTGTGTTCCGCCAGTACATTTTAGTACATTCCAGTTGATATCAGTGGATTTCAGTACACCGTCACGCGACAGCATCGACTGCAATACAAAACTCATGATAATGGTCATAAATTCTATAAGAATGACCGTCGAGCCGATCTCGATCCTGCCTACAGGGATCTTTCTCGCCGTCGTCGGCGGATTGTACGGGGGACTCATCGCCGTCGTGTGGTCGCCGTTCCTCGTCGTGGGACGTTTGCGGCGACTCTTCGACTCGCTTCCACCCTCCGGTTGGGGTCTGAACCACTTTCTCTGGATGCCACTACCTGCAGTGCTCTGGGGGTTCCTCTGCGGAAGTGCCCTCTCGCTGAGCCGTGACGTCCGACCACCTACCAAGGCGTCGCCACTCTACGTCTCCGGCCTGGATGGAATCGTCGTGGCGACGGGGGTCTCGATCCTTCTGTGGCCGACTCTGTTGCTGTACGCACTGCCAGCCAAGGGGTTCGACTGGTACGCCGAGGAATCCACACCAACGACGGTCGTCCTCGTCGCCGGGGCCATCGTCTGGTATCTACTGTGGCTCGTCGTTCCGACCTACGTCATCGTCCTCTTTGCCGGGTTCGGGGACACCTTTTCCGGAACCTAGCTGGTCAGACTTCGTCGATGGTCACCGGCCGAGCAACCACTGGACACCCCGCCCGACCGCGAACCCCACGACCGCCCCGACGACGCCGATGATCCCGAATGCGAGTGCCAATCCCCAGAGTGACCCGTCTCCGGGGCTTCGGCCAGTAACGACCGGTTGGATCAGTGCCATCGCCCCGAACAGGAGCATCGGAACGATACCGATGACGAGACTCACGAGCAACCCGCCGCCTCGAACCCCACTGAGTGCTGCGACGACCGGTGGAGCGTAGAAGAACGTCACGGGAAGCAACAGGTCGTATGCGAGACGTGCGCCCCAGCCATCCCCGAACACCACCACCAGTAAGAGGACGAACACGATTCCAGCGAAGCCCCCGACGAAGACAGACCAGTGACGAACCCTGCGCTCCGGGCGACCCCACAGGAGTCGTTCCGAGGGAGTTATCATCTGTACGACCTGCAACGGCGGAGGGCATAAATGTTCAGCCGAGTGGGAAGACGATAGGTCGCGTCGGATAGCGTTCCATCGCGCGGCGGGTAACAGTTTTGACACCGCCCTTCGAATCGTCTACAAGCATGGTATACAGTGACACCGAAGTGGCGTCACGGGACGAACTGCGCGAACTCCAGAACGAACGACTCTCGGAAACGGTCGAACACGTGTACGAGAACGTTCCGTTCTATCGGGACGCGCTTGACGAAGCAGGTATCTCTCCCGACGACATCGAGGGCGTCGAGGACATCTCGAAGCTTCCGTTCACGAAGAAAGAGGACTTCCGCGACCAGTATCCCGACGGGATGTTCGCGGTTTCCCACGAAGACGTGCGGCGAATCCACGCCTCGTCGGGGACCACCGGAAAACCGAAGATCGTCTCGTACACCGAAGACGACCTGGGCGTCTGGCGCGAAGTGATGGCTCGCTCGCTCGTCGCCGCGGGTGTCGAACCCGGTCACGTCGTCCAGAACGCCTACGGCTACGGGCTTTTCACTGGTGGACTCGGCTTCCACGACGGAGTTGAGGAACTCGGTGCCTGTGTCATCCCGGTCGGTGGTGGCAACACGGCACGCCAGATCGACATGCTCCAGGATCTGGAGAGCGACGTGCTCGCCTGTACCCCCTCGTACTGTCTCTATCTCGCCGAAGCCGCCGAGGAACGCGGCATCGACCCGCGCGACCTCCCGCTCTCGACGGTCGTCATCGGCGCGGAACCGTTCACCGACCCGATGCGCGAGGAGATCGAAGAAGCACTCGACGTGACCGCCGTGGACGTGTACGGCCTCTCGGAGATAATCGGGCCGGGCGTCTCCATCGAATGTGCCGAGGTACAAGACGGTCTCCACATCTGGGAAGACCACTTCTATCCCGAGATCATCGACCCCAACACGGGCGAGGTGCTTCCGGAGGGTGAAGAGGGTGAGCTCGTCATCACGAGTTTGACGAAAGAGGCCCTCCCGGTCTTGCGCTACCGAACCGGTGACATGACCTCCCTGAACTCCGAGACGTGTGGCTGTGGGCGCACCGCAGTTCGAATGGGCAACGTCACCGGCCGAACGGACGACCTGCTCATCGTCCGCGGCGTGAACGTCTATCCGAGCCAGATAGAGGAGGTGATGGTCGACCTGGACGACGTCGCACCCCATTACCGCATCGACCTCTACCGGCGCGGCAACCTGGATCGGATGGAACTCACCGTCGAGTACCACGAGGATTACGAGGGCACCCACGACGAACTGGAAGGACGAATCAGACGAGAGATCGAAGAGACGCTCGACGTCAAGCCCGACGAGATCGAGGTGGTCGGTCCCGGCGTCGTCGACCGAACCGAGGTCGGGAAGGTAAAGCGCGTGTTCGACCACCGCGAGTAGCGACACCACCTCGTTCAGACGGTACAACGATTTCAGAGATTAGAGCCACCGACCGAGCAACGAATCTCGCTCGTGCGGGCGCTCGACCGTGACGACCGTGTTGTACGCCTCGGAGCGAACCTCTCCCGTCGTGGATCCGAACACGAACTCCCGTAGTCTGTTCTTCTGTGGCGCACCCATCACCGTCACGTCGTAGTACCGAGACTGTTCGACGATAGCTGCGGCAGGGTCGTCGGCTTCGAGCACCCATTCGTCGACATCGTCGAACTTATCGAGTCGGTCACGGGCCGCTGCGGCGTACTTTTCGGCTGCGGCGCGTTCGTGGTCTCCTGCACCCTCTTCGACCACGTGGAGGAGTTCTATCCACGCATCTCGTACCTCGGCGATACGTCGGGCTGCGTCCACCGCCAATCCCGAGTGTGGACCACCAGCGATCGGGACGAGGATCGACGAGATAGTCGACGAAGCGTGGTTTCCACCGATGGTGGCGATGTCACAGTCGGCCTGTTTTGCGATGCGCGTAGAGACGTTCCGTCTGAGCGATGGGAGTTGTTTCCCTTCGTCGAGAACGATCACGTCCGCAGAATACTCCTCACAGGTTCCTCTGACGATACTGGAGAACGTCCGACCGCCTCGCGTCGTACCGATGGTTCGAACGTTCGTCGACGGATCGAGCGACGTTCGAAGAACGTGTTCGGCTGCCGCTTCGTGTTCTGCCAGCAGGTCGGCGGCGTGGTCGGTGGACGCTCCGGTCGGTCGGATCACGGGCGTGACGAGTATCACGTCCCCATCTCTGTAGTCGGCGATGGAGGCCGCGAGCTCGAACACCCGGTCGTCAGCCTCTCTCTCGGACAGCGGGACGACGACGTTCCGCCGGTCAGTTCGACTGCCGCCTCCGGTGTACAGGAGCGAAGGAGTCCACAGTGCGGGACTCGCGTTCATACCTCACGACTCTTATTCGAACCGTATAAATCGCAGGGTCAATTCTCACATTCCTGAATGGAGTGGGCAAAGGTTGCGAAAATAATAACTCAATGCCGAATTACCAGCATCGACTCGTCGCTGACTCCGAACGATTTTCTCGAACATTTAATCGGAGACCTCCACAGCGCCGAACGCCGCGAAGCCGGTCACCACGAGGTCGATCTCGCCGTGTTGTCCCTCGCGGCGGGGGCGGTCGTCGCTGGCACCGCCGAACACGGGGAGCACGTCCACCTCGACGTTCCAATCGCGGGGGACGATCACTTCGACGCCACCGAACAGCGCGTTCGCGGTCACGTGGACGGGAGGCTCGTCGAGTGTCGCGTCTCGAAGGTCAAGTTCGGCACCGCCGAACAGCACGGTCAGGTCACCGCCGACGAACGGTCTGGCGGTGACGCGCTGGTTGCGCCCACCGAAGATGGCGAGCGTGCTGACGTACTCACCTTCGACCGTCTCGACTCGACTGCGCATCCGTCCAAGGACGACCGACAAGCCGAAGACGATGAGCAGGATGGGCCAGAACTGTACGACGTCGTTGACGACGACCACGTCGAGCGCGACGAGTTGCCACGCCCCGCTGACGGTGATGACGATGAGTGGCCCGCCGACGTTGTGGAAGTTGCTGCTGACCAGCGCGTAGACGCCCACGAGGACGAACAGCGTCGGGACGTAGTCGAGCAGGAACGTGGTGTCGGCTATCCCCGTCGTTTCGAGCAAGAGCAGACCACCGAGCAGGATGATGATCCCACCGAGGATGGTCTGGCTCGCCGGTCTGCGGGACGATCTAGCTGTCTTCTGGTTGAATCGAGTCTCCATGATAGATAGTACGTTTCGGGCGATGATAGCTGTATACGGAGCTGAGACAGCACTTCTCAGGGTTTGTACACTCGACCGCGGAAGATAGCAACCGTCACCCCGCCAGCCCGAACGTCCACTCGATACGACGCCGTGCTCCGACTCTCGTGTTCTCGTTCGGCCACCGCGACGAGCGTCTCACCGACGTCCGCCGCCGCGAGATACGACATATTCGTCTCCAGCGCGAGCGCCGTCTCACCCTCGGAGTTCGACGCCGCCGCAAATGCCGCATCCGCGAGCGAGTAGACGGCTCCGCCGTGGGGCGTCCCGTGGAAGTTCAGCAGGTCGTCCGAAACGGTAAGTTCGGTTCGCGCCGTACCCGGCCCGAGTTCTGTGAGTTCGATTCCGAGCGTGGCACAGAAGGGGTCGGCGGCGATCTCGTCGCGTCGGTCGTCTGGAATGTCGGCCATAAACCGGTTCGGTGCAGTAGTTACTTATATTCTACCCGAGTGGGTTTTCGTATGCCTTACAGCTACGAACCCCACTACTTCGAGGACTTCGAGGAAGGACAGACGTTCGAGAGCGTCGGTCGAACCGTCACCGAGTACGACTTCGTGATGCACTCGGCGTTCACGGGCGACTGGACGGAACTCCACACGAACAAACACTACGCCGAGGACGAGTACTTCGGCGAGCGAGTCGCCCACGGCCCGATGACGTTCTCGCTCGCCACCGGCTTCGTCTACCGGTGTGGATTCTTAGAGCGTACCGTCCTCGCGTTCCTCGGCATGAACTACATGGACATCCCCGCGCCCGTCCACATGGACGACACCATCTCGCTCGACATGGAAGTCATCGAGACGAAAGACCTCAGCAGTCGCGAGGACTCCGGCCTCGTCGTCATCGACACCACGATGACGAACCAGGAGGACACCGTCGTCTTCGAGGGCGACATGAAGTTCCTCATCAAGCGCCGCGAGTGAACGGTCGAACCCGGACATTTCGGGTCAGGAATCGATAGACGCGTTTTTGACCGCTTCGAGCTTTCTATCGACGTAAGCACACTTCTTTGCTGCTTGGAACGCTCGCTCACGTCGAATCGCTCTCATCGAGCGGACTGTACGGCTGGGTGGGACACGACGAACGAACGACACCGGACCTCACGGCCGAAGATAAAACGTCGAATCGTGACGGTTTTTATCGTATCTCTACGCTGTCCACGTAGAAGCGCTCCCCACATCGGAGATACGCATCGTAACCAACCCCACCGTCCACCCACGTCAAATCGGTCGCCGAGACGCGAGCGATACGATTTCCGCCCCCGTCCCGGAGCGTCACCATGTGGTCGCCGTTCGCACTCCAATCTACGACGAGTTCGTACCACGAACCCTGCGAGAGGGTGTATCCCGTCGAATCCGAGTCGAGTCGGTAGGCCGTTTCGTCCTCGTACCGGAACAGAATGAGGTCGTTGTTGGCGATATCGACGCGGACGAAATATCGGTTGTCCGGCCCCTGCACACCGTACGAAAGGTTGCTGTCCGCCGCTCCGCCGTCGCCGCGAATCCAGTAGCTAAACGAGTTCCCTGCTTTCGGATACGTCGGTAGACCCGATGTGCTTACCAGTTCCGTGTTCGTCCCGGCGATTTCGAGGGCGTTCGTTCCCCCTTTCGTCGGCGACGAAACGATGCTCGCTCCCGATTCGCCGCGGTCGAACGTGTACTCCGTGAGAGTGCCGTCCTCGAATCCATCGACCATCGTCGTCGGAGAGTACGAACACGATGGCGGCGAACATGACGCGCCGGTTTCGTTCCGCCGACGAACGACGTTGCTGGAGTTATCGAGTACGATGCGGTCGCCGGTTACGTCGAACGAACTGTCCACGACGCGACTTCCATCGCAGTACTGCAGCAAGATTCCGTCCCGACCGGAGCCGGTCTGCTCGATACAGCAGGATTTGAACACCGAGTCCGGACGACCGAAGGCACGGAGTGCGGCGCTTCCGGGATACCCGCCTGACGTGTGCGAGGCGCTTCCGGTCACTTGTACGTTTACACACCGAACTGGTGCCGGAGTCGTGTCCGGTTGCACAGCATACATCGCCGCCGTGTCGTCGGTGTCGACTCGAATCCGAGTGTCGCATATTTGGTGTGTTCCCTCTCCGACGATGACGATGCCGCCGTCGCTAACCGTATCCGCGGTGAGGTTCACCTCGCAGTTCGCAACCGTGGTATCGCGTGCGAACAGCCAGATTCCCCGCATGTTCGTGGGAAACGAGTCGTCGGAGTGGGGCGTGTCCACGGTTACACAACAGTCCCGAACCTCGCTTCCCGCGCCGGCGAGGCGGACGTTCGAGATGTTGTTGTTCTGGTAGCATCCGCCGATAACACGGACGAGTCCGGTACTTTTGCTCGACTGATAGAGACCGTTGTTCGGAAATCCCTTCAGGTGACAGTTCCGAAACTCCAATTCGCCCGTCGTGTTCATCTCGACGAAGGTCCCGACGGCCCCGCTCCCGTCGGGCGCACCGTCGGGCGCGCGGAGGTTCTTCACGAGCCCGCGTCCGGACGGCGTTCGGACACCGAACAAAAACGGCCCTCGCGAACCGTCGTGACTCCCGCGATGGAGAACGTCCCGGACGACCAGTCCGTCGTCGACGATGAGTTGCATTCTCGGCGCTTCGGAAGCGTCGCCGACATCGTGTCTCAGGCCCTCGTAGAGGAGGTTGTACGAATCTTTTCCGCCGAGTGATAGCCACGTCGCACCGGAACTCGGCGTAACATCGTCTGCCGTATCGAGAACGATGGTCGCACCCGGGTCGATGCCGACCATGCCGAAATCGTGAAGTCCGTTACCGAAGTCGAACGTGAAGTCGGTGACGAGGAACTCGCCCTGTGGGAACTCCAGTTTCGTATTGCTCTGGATGTTGTCGTCGAGGATATCGTCGATCGGTTCTCCACCCGTCGGGTCCATTCCGAGGTCGTCAACGACGTTGTATACGGTATCGAACTGGAAATCGTCAGTCGTCACGGTTCGGGCAGTTACATCGTCACCGGCTTGCGCGCCGGTCGCCGTCGATGCGGCACCGCCAAGTGTTGCACCAGCTATCAGCGTCCCGCTCGCTAGTTTCAGATACGACCGCCGACCAACCGTAGGGGCCCCGGGAATTGATTTATTTGTGGAATTCTGCATAATAACCACCATCGACGATTTTATTTATAAAATTAATTCATAGATTATTTATTAAAACTAAATTTCATAAGTGTAGAGCAGCTGAAGGACGTGAGGTCGTGTTGCCCATCTTTTTAATGACGATGCGAGAACGGTCACATATGCCAATCGACATCCTCGCCGACGAGGACGAACCGCGAATCATCGACACCCACGCCCACCAGCCGACGAAGGAGTTCCTGGAGGACGCCGGCGGGCAGATGATGGAGGACGCCGCGAACAAGTTCGGCGCGAAGATGGAAACGGACACCTACGACTCGCTCGTCTCCGAG
This sequence comes from Haladaptatus rarus, assembly GCF_054177585.1. NCBI lineage: Archaea > Methanobacteriati > Methanobacteriota > Halobacteria > Halobacteriales > Haladaptataceae > Haladaptatus > Haladaptatus rarus. The sequence goes on from NZ_JBPEHG010000001.1 coordinate 404,291, forward strand.
TACCACGAAGCCGGAATCGGCAAGACGGTACTGCTGGGCTGGGACGCCGAGACGAACACCGGAAATCCGCCGGTTCCAAACGACTACGTCGCCGAAATTCGCGATGAGTACGACGACTTCTTCGTCGGATTCGGGAGCGTCGACCCACTGAAAGACGACTGCGTCGAAGAGGCAGAGCGCGTCGTCAACGACCTCGATCTCTCCGGCTTCAAGTTCCAGCAGATCGCACAGGGATTCGATCCGAGCGCCCCCGAACACGAGGAACTGTTCTCGACCATCGAAGACCTCGGCGTTCCGGTCGTCTTCCACGGCGGCAACTCCACGCTCGGCGCGGGTGCGCCCGGCGGGAGGGGCCTGAAGATCAAGTACGGCAATCCGATGCTCATCGACGACGTTGCCGCCGAGCATCCCGACCTCCAGATACTCATCGCACACCCGGCGTTCCCGTGGGAACAGGAACAACTCGCCATCTGCCAGCAGAAGGGCAACGTCTACATGGATCTCTCCGGTTGGTTGCCCAAGTACATCGACGATCAAGTGCTCCACTACGCGCGAACCCTCCTGCAAGACAAGGTGATGTTCGGTACCGACTATCCGATGATCCGACCGAAGAAGTGGCTGAACCAGTTCGAAGAACTCGACTTCCCCGAGGACGTACAGCGCAAGATCCTCTGGGAGAACGCCGAAGAGTTCCTCGGCCTGTAAGGCCATCGCAGTTCACGAACGATAGTTCACGGAGCCACAACCCTCTTTCTTCGACGCCACCGAACAAGAGACACTCATGATGCAACGCGCGATCGAGCAATGGGAGTATCACACCATCAGACCGCCCCGTGGGGCAACGAAGAAGGAGTCTATCGATCCGATCAACGATCTGAACGACCTCGGTGAAGACGGGTGGGAACTGGTCGAGACCATCGAATACGTCGGGGGTGGGACGAAGTACCTCGTGTTCAAGCGACCCGCACGATCGGGTGACGACGCCGAATGAGTGACAGCGAGATCAGCACCGCGAATACGATGCGCGAACGGGCGGGAGAGAGTCGCGTAAAGCTCTGGCTCGTCCTCGGTGCGCGACGTCTCGTGGTGACGGGAGCGATAGCAGTCATCTTCTTCGTCTCGTTCGTGCTCGTCGGGACGTTTCTCTACCCGCCGCTGAAATCCGAGATCGCAAGGACGGACACCATCGAGACGCTGTTCTCGACGATGATCGGCGGGATCATCACCGGGACGACGCTGGTCGTCACCATCAGCCAGTTGGTCATCTCACAGGAGAACGGCCCACTCGGTGACCAGCGCCAGCGGATGAGCGACGCGATGGACTTTCGTAACTTCGTCGGAGAGATGCTCGGACATACGACGCCCTCCGACCCGTCGATGTTCCTCCGGGAGATAATCGACACGACCGAGAGCCGGGCGAACGAACTGCGAAACTCGGTCAATGAGGACAGAAACGACGAGTTGTGCGATGAGTTAGACGAGTTTATCGACAGTCTCACCGGCAACGCGGAGACGGTCAAAGACGAACTCGACGGCGCGAAGTTCGGCACGTTCGACGTGCTGTTCGCGGCGCTCGATTTCAACTACTCGTGGAAGATATTCCACGTCGAACGGATGCGAGATGACTACTCGGACGATCTCACTGACGAACAGTATCGATTGTTCGAACAACTGAAGACGTCGCTGTCGATGTTCGGCCCGGCCCGCGAGCATATCAAGACGCTCTACTTCCAGTGGGCGCTCATCGACCTCTCGCAAATGATCCTCTATGCGGCGATTCCCGCGCTGTTCGTGGCTGGGGGGATGCTCGCGTTCGTCGGCAGTGGAACGTTCGACGGCACGACGTTGGGGTTCACCAATATCCTCCTGGTGGTCAGCGGGGCGTTTACCATCACGCTCGTTCCGTTCTTGCTGCTCGTCGCCTACATCCTGCGTATCGCAACGGTCGCAAAACGAACGCTCGCCATCGGGCCACTCATCCTTCGGGATTCACAACGATGACAGGGAACGAACCAGACGAAATCGACGATACGACGCTCTCACGGCGAACGCTCCTCGGAGCGACTATCGGAACAGGTGTCGCGGGACTCAGTGGTTGTGTCACGCTCAGTCCGACCGTGAGCGTATCGGGACTTGCCGGTTCGGAGGTTTTCGAGCGCGTCTCGGTCAGCGAACCGTGGGCGAGTGATCGGGTCGCAGCGAGCGTCAGTCTCACCCCGGAAGCGACGACGAAACTTGGCGTTCGAGGACTGACAGTCGTTCATTCGGACGGCTCCAAATTCGATACGGCGTCGATCCTGAGTGGTCAAACGAAAAAGACGTTGTTTCTCCCCGTCGGGAAGTCGACGCTCACCGCGATCGATTTCGACGAAAAGACGGTCGGGAGTGTCGAGGTCACCGTCCGTGGCAAGAAAGTAATCTGAGTCGTCTACTCCTTTTCCGCGAACGACGTTCCACGAGCAACAGTCGGGAGAGGGAGTACGGCTATGGCAATCGATAACATAGAACAGGATGGTGAAATCGCATGGGGGACTTCGATATCGTCGTCATCGGTGGCGGGACGGGAAACAAGGTGGCACTTGCCGCCGCAGACCGCGGGATGGACGTGGCGCTTGTCGAGCGAGGGCCGATCGGCGGAACGTGCGTGAATCGGGGTTGTAACCCCTCGAAAACGCTTATCCACCGCGCGGATATCGTCGATACGGTCGTGCGGGCAGGTGAGTTCGGTATCGACGCTGAGGTGAACGAAATCGACTTCTCGCACATCGTGCACGAAGTTACGAATACGGTCGACGGGAAGTCCGAACGGATGGAACGAACCGACCGGGAACGTGACGACATCACCCTCTTTCGGGACGACGCTCGATTCGTCGATGACCGAACGCTGGCCGTCGGCGGGGAGCGAGTTCGCGGCGAGAAGGTCGTCGTCGCGGCAGGGGCACGACCGGTCGTCCCACCCATCGACGGCCTGGAAGATGTGGACTACCTCACGAGTAGGGAGGCTTTGCGCCTCGACACACAGCCTGAACACCTCGTCGTCATCGGTGGCGGATACATCGCTGCGGAGCTCGGCCACTTCTACGAATCGCTCGGGACGCACGTCACCATCGTCGGACGGAGCGACGTCCTCCTCTCCAACGAAGACCACGAGGTAGCAAAGACGTTCACCGAAATCGCAAGTCGACGCCACACGGTAAACGTCGGCTACGAAGCGACCGAGGTTTCACAGGACGGAGACGAAGTGACGGTGACAGCAGAGCGAGGCGACGAGACCATCTCCGTCACGGGTGATTCGTTGCTCCTCGCGGCGGGACGACGACCCAATAGCGACCACCTCGACCTGGATGCAGCAGGCATCGACACCGACGACCGGGGGTACGTCGAGACCAACGAATATCTGGAAACGAGCGCCGAGAACGTCTGGGCCCAGGGCGACATCGCGGGTAACTACCAGTTCAAACACGCTGCTGACTGGGAGACGAAGTACGTCGTGAAAAACGCACTCGACGGAGAGCGCGAAGCGGTCGATTATTCGAGCATGGGTCACGCCGTCTTCACCTCTCCCCAGGTCGCCGGAACCGGAAAGACGGAACAGGAACTCGAATCAGCCGGAAAAGCGTACGCAGTCGGTCGGTGTGAGTATCAGGACACCGTGATGGGAAAGGCGATAAAAGAACGAGATGGATTCGTGAAGGTGCTGGCCGACCCGGGCGATAGCGAGATTCTCGGTTGTCACGTGATCGGCCCGGATGCATCGACGCTCGTCCACGAAGTCCTCCTCGCACTGGCGAGTGGGTCGGGAACCGTACGCGACGTGACCGACACTATCCACATCCACCCGGCGCTCAGCAAGGTCGTGCTGAAAGCGTTCGAGAACGTGTGACGGATTCGATTCCTTCGAACAGGTTCGCGGACTACGGGAAGTCGGTGGCCGTTAGCTCGAACCTCGGTGGTGAAACTGCAATCGACGGCTCACCGATTTCGTCCGACGGTATCGGCGATACTGGTAGACGATACCCGTCCCGACGAGGAGGAGCCAGACGACGGGGTTCGTCCCGAGAGACGCCCACACGTCCGACTGGAAGACCGGGAACGAACCGCTCCAGTGGCGCACGAGTCGTTGCAGTATGCTCGCGCCCAATAAACTCGTCCCGACGGCCAAGAACGGGAGATAGAACTGCCAGACCAGGATTCCAACGATTCCGCCGACGACGACCGACCCGACGACGGGAGTGAGGGCTCCGGAACCGGGTGATAGCGAGGGCATCAAGTGGAGGAGGTCGGTGTGGCCAACCACCGAGTACGCGACGGCCGACGAGACGGCGAAACTGAGCGCGACGATGGCGAATCGCTGCGTGGAGTGAGCGATACGACTCCCGACGAGACTGCCGACGAGGGCACCGACCAGCGACGCGAGAAGTACGTTGGGCGAGGCGAAACCGACCGTTGGTGCGACGAGCGTCCGTCCAGCGAAACTTCCCAACAGGGCACCGCCGAGTCCGCCGACCAACGACGTGAGTCGCGTGACGACGGAGTAGCCGAAGTAGGTAAACGCGACGCCGAGCCCCATCGCCAGTATCACGACGACGGTCGTGAGAGAATCTACTACCATCGATTGTATCACGTACACTCGTCTTCTATTCCGTTAAGTGGCTCGGTAGAATTTCACGCGAACTGTCACAGTTCATCGAATCGAGAGCGGGATTCCGATTCTGGTTTCGACGGACGAGCGAGAATCAGGGCTCCGACGCTTCGCCCGTCGGATTCTCGTCAAGCCACATCTCTAGCTCCTCCCGGTAGGCCTCCCACTCCGCGAGCAGTCGGTCGTACTCCTCACGGGCTGAGTCAGCCCCTTCGTAACTGGCGAGCGATTTCAGCCGATTTTTCATCCCTTTCAGACAGGCATCGGTTTCGTCGTACCAGTTGTAGCCACACTGAACCATAGCATCGTGATACACCGTCCAGAAGCCGATCCCCGGCAGATTTTCGTCGGTTCGCTCAGCGACGGCAGGTAGTTCCTCCTCAAACTCGCGGAGATACAAGAGTGCGAACCGCGCCGTGAGTGGCTTCAGTCGATACTCCCACTCGCCGCCGACATCACCTTTCGCGTCCATCTGCTGTTCGAGGAGGCTTTCGTACCCTTCCTCGGTGTCCTCGTACCGGCGGAGAGTCCACGATTCGAGTCCGTCGAATCGGTTCCAGTGGTCTTTTTCGTTTTCGACCAGCGCGTCCGGGTCGCCTTCGAAGATAATTCGAACCAGTCCGCAATCAGGGCCCGAATCGTACTCCGCGAACTGGCGATATGCCCAAAACCAGCCCGTCTCCCAGAAATCACTGGTTTCGAAGCGATGCCACGCATCCGGGAGATACTCCCGAACGAACCGTTCTTCGTCAGCGGGTGATTCGAGCCGAAATTCGACATCTGCACCTGCCATGTTCGGTGTGCCGGGCGAGAGAAATATATCGTTTCCGCGAACATTGTTTCTGTAGCCGAACTAACCAGTTCCGGAACGTATGTCACGGAGACCGCGTGACGGCTACGCATGCATCCCGAATCACCTGCGACGGACGAGGAGATCGCGGAATCCGCGGTAAACGCACTCGGAACCATCGCAAGCGAACACCGCATCGCAATTCTCCGTGAACTGGCGACGGCGGACGAACCCATCGCGTTCTCCGAACTGCGCCAGCGAGTAGGAATCCGGGACACGAGTCGGTTCAACTACCATCTCTCGGAACTCCGCGAGCGATTCGTCCGGGAAACCGACGGGAAGTACGAACTCGGTCACGCTGGCGAGCGCGTAGTATTCGCAACCGCCGACTTGGATGCAAATGGGGCCGTCGCGCTCGCCGAAGCAGGCACAGAGCAAAGTGACGAATGTGCAGTTTGTGGCGAAGAGGACTGCAATCGCGTGATTGACGTTCATCTGTCGAGGGTGTGAAATGATTCGTTCGTCATTTCACAGAGCGATATACGGTGTTTGGATTCGAGCCCCCTACGGATGACGACGAGCCAGTATCAAAATATGGAATTAAGGCGTTACGACATCACGACTCGACTGCCCCGAATCACTCGAACTCGGGGTCCCGTCCCTCCAGGAACGCCGAGACACCTTCCGCGTGGGCGGGCATGTCGTACGCTTGCGATTGGATCATCGTCTCGTAATCCAGGGCCTCTCGCCAGTCTTTTCCCAGGTTCTCGTGGAGGGCCTGCTTTCCGAGTGCGATCGTGTGGGTCGGCTGTTCGGCCAACTGGTCGGTCAGTTCCGTCACCCTGATATCGAGCTGTTCGTCCGGCACGACCTCGTTCACGACGTCCAGTTCGGCAGCTTCGTCCGCCGAGATCAGTTCACCCGTAAAGGCGAGTTCCTTGGCTTTTCGAAGCCCGACGAGTCGCGGCAGGAGGAAGGTTCCGCCCATATCTGGGATGAGGCCGACGTTGATGAACGACGCCGCGAAGCGAGCCGATTCGCCTGCGTAGGCGAAGTCAGACGCAGTCACGAGCGCCATTCCCGCACCGACCGCATCGCCGTTGACCTTCGCTACGACCGGAACCGGCGCGGACAACACTTCGTGAACCACGCGAGAGAGCGTATCGCGAACTCGTTCGTAGGCCTCTCGAACGTTCTCCTCGCGCTCGGCCATCGACTGGATGTCACCACCCGCACTGAACGCTTTGCCGTCGCCGGTCAGCACGACGGCGTCGATGGATTTCGGGTTGCAATCTGCGAGAATCTCGGCGAGTTCACCCGCCGCATCCGGCGTGAAAGCGTTACGAACCTCGGGGCGGTCGAACGTCACCGTTCGGATTCCGTCGTCGTCTGAAACCTGCATACGAGAACAGGGTCACTGTACGCACATTTAATTACTCCCCACGTGCAGTCGGGGTATGGACATCGAAGCGTTCTTCGAGGGGATGCCTTTCGCAGACCTGCTCGGCGTCGAAGTAACCGAAGCAGCAGACGGCCACGCCGAAGGAAAGATCGAGATGCGAGAAGAACTGTCGTGGAACCAAGACCGACTCATGGCGCACGGTGGCGTCGCGTTCACCCTCGCGGACACCGTCGGCGGTGCGGCGCTCGTCTCGCTTAACGACCAACCCGTCCCGACCATCGACATGCGTATCGATTATCTCAGTGCGGGGACGGGCGACCTGTACGCCGAGGCCGACGTGGTACGAAACGGAAGCGATGTCGGAACCGTGGACGTGAGCGTCTACGACGAAGACGACGAACACATCGCGGAAGCCCGTGGCGTCTACAAAACGGGGTAAGGACACCGACCCTCCACCCCAACAGACGAATCGAAGACACCACCGACGAGAAGATGGCGGGGGACAACTGATACGCGCCCAGAGCGTTCAACCACAGCCACTTATCAACCCGATACCTACAGTCGAACCATGCCCGCAGGTGTCATCCTCGCAGGTGGTCGTTCGACTCGATTCGGAGAGGCCGACAAGGCGGTCGCAAACCTCGCTGGCGTCCCGATGCTCCGACGAGTCGCCGACCGAATCGAAAGCGTCGTGAACGAACTCGTCGTCAACTGTCGAGATGACCAGCGTGACGCCATCGAAGTGGCGATGCAGGGATACTCACATCCGATACGGTTCGCCATCGACACCGATCCCGACCAGGGACCGATGGCGGGAATCCGAGCAGGGCTCGCAGCCTGCAATGCGGAATACGCCTTCGTCGTCGCCTGCGATATGCCGTTCGTCGAACCATCGCTCGTCGAATTCCTCCTGAACAGCGCAGCCGGACACGAAGCCGCAGTTCCCCGGCTCGATGATGGTTGGTACCAGACCACCCACGCCACCTATAAGACGAAACCGATGGTCGAAGCCTGTGACGCTGCGCTCGCCCGAAACGAGCGGAAGATCGTCGAGCCGCTGTTCGAACTCGACTACGTCGTCGTCGAAGAGACCGATCTGCAAGAACACGGGGTGCTGACGTCGTTCGAGAACGTCAACACCCGCGAGGAGTTCGAGGCAGCAGCCGAGCGTCTCGACGCACCCTGAACTTTATCACGGAGAACGCGGCCACGACCGCCATGACCTGAACGATACCGTGAAGCGGCTCGCGGGAGCACGGCACACCGCTTCACGCCTTCTACCTCTCTTCCGTCTTTTCGTCACTCGTGCCGTCTGTTCATCAGTCAGGTCGTCACACGGTACATCGATTCCAACGTGCACTGTTCGTTCCCTATCAGGAGACGGCACCTCATCAGTCGATGATTGCAACGACGGGATCCTCTGCAGTCATTCGAGTGAGCACGACACGGGGAACGTCCGCCTCTGCTAGCACTGCCTCTGCGATTTCCCGCCCCGTCTTCTCCAGTCGTTCGTCGTCCACCATGTTCACGAGTGGAATCACGGTCGCACCCTCAGGAACGTCCTTCAGCCCCGCGTGCTCGCTTGCGAGCACTGTGGCGACGTCGGACGGGCGGAGCTTCTCCCCCTCCTGTCTGTCGGTAATCGCAGCCACCCTGTCAGGTCGGTGGACGTACTCCTCCGTTAGTGGTTTGCCCACCACACGCGCACTCGCAATGGGGACTACGACATCGACAGTCGGCGGAATCTGCGGTTCGCGCTCGTTCGGAGCCTTCAGTAGGCGGGTTCGTGCGCCATCTGCTTTCACGAGGATTGCATCGACGTCAGCGTCCGTGAGCGACACGACCGTCTTCGGGTCGTACCCTCGATAACGGTCGGGGCGCTCCTGTTCTGGGACGAGTCCGACAGGCCAGTCCGTGGCCGTTTCGAGTGCATCCGTAGGAGAATCGGTGACGAACACCTCCGCCACCTGGTCGTCGAATATCGGGATACGAACCGTCGCAGTGACGGCGGCTCGGTCGATGCGGTTTGCCAGTGCGTACAGGGTCGATTTCTTCCCACCCGCACCGACGACACAGAGCAAGCCCGATTCGGCGGAGAGGGCCTCCACGAGATTCATGTGTCGAACGTCGTTCGTCGGCTATTTCGTTTTGCTGGTCGTCGACGTTCTGGTCTCGTCAAGCGCCAGAAGTGGGATCAGAACGATGAGGAGGAATCCAGTCACGTACCCCACCAGTGCTGCCCCATCAGGAAGGTGCTGTGCCTGCGCGACGACTAGATACGCCAGCAACAGGAGTGTCACGTCGATTCTGGAGGGAGCGAGGAGTGCAGACACGACAGCGAAAGAGGCTACGGTACTCGATAAATAAGTTCCGACGACGACGATGCAACCAAAGTATCACATCAAACGAATATCTGTGAGAAAAGCGATCGCTCTGCTCGATGGATCCGCTCCAAAAACGCCGACTTGCTGATGCCGAGCTCGTCAGCTACCTCGGTCGCGGTGGTAGCGCGGGGAACTCCGAAGTAGCCCATCTCCTGCGCGATTCGGAGAGCGCGTTCCTGTGCTGGCGTCACGTCCCACTGTTGTGCGACGACGTTCTCGTCTTCCGAACCGAGTTGGTGGACGCGCTCTAGTCGCATTCCGACCGTCTCGCCTGCTGCTTCGAGAACGCCTTGCAGGACATCGTGACCCACCACCGCCCCCGTGAACTTCGCCCTACCGTCGTGATAGCGAAGTGATTCGGCCATGAACCCGACGTTCGTCAGTTCGTGGACGACGCAGGGATGTTTCGAGAGACATCTGAAATTCTGCCTCCCGTCCGTCGTCGAGACGTGGAGATATCGGATTCGGTCGTCTGCATCGAGATAGTCGGCGAGACCGTCACTGCCTTCCGGCGCACTGAATCGAAGGAGGGCGTAGCCATCGTTCCGATGCTGAGGGGGTTGACAATCGATTCGAACCCCCGTCGAGCGTGACGCATCGGAGAGAGGACAATCGTCCCCGGTGACAGTGAACTCTACGACGAGACACTCGTCTATCATTCGGTGGTGGTAGGATTCGAGAGTATTTAAACCCAGTCTATGGACGGGTCAACTCGTATGGGTCGGGACGAATAATTATCGGGTATGGACATCGAGACCGTCAAAGAGCGGGCCGGCCCTCGGGAATTCAATCCGAAGGACGACATGCCTGAGGAGTACCGGAAGGCCGCGACTCGAATGATTCAGTTCCACGCGAACTCGGAGATAATGGGTGCATATCTGGAGCGACCGTTCATCCGCCAATCTCCAAGCCTCGACCGAAAATTGGCGTTCAGCGCGAAGGTGCAGGACGAGATCGGCCACGGGCAGTTGCTCTACCGTGCTGCCGAATCACTCGGCATCAAGACTCGTGACCAGATGATGGACGAGCTGGAGAACGGCCAGGGCAAATTTCTGAACTGCTTCCACTACGAGATGGATCACTGGTGGGAGACACCGATGATCGCCTTCTTCGTCGACGGCGCGGCGATGCGCCGACAGGCGACCCTGAAACGAACGAGCTGGGAACCCTACGCACACGCGATGGACAAGGTCTGTTTCGAGGAAGGCTTCCACGTCAAACACGGCGAGGACATCATGCGTGAACTCTCCATGGGGTCGAAGAAGGAGCAAGAGCTACTCCAGGAGGCATTCGAGAAGTGGTGGCCGCGCATCATCCAGTTCTTCGGGCCGACCGACGACAAGAGTACGCACCACGATTTCTCCGCCGACGTGGGGCTGAAGACGATGACGAACGACGAGTTGCGTACCGCCTTCCTCAACGCCTACATCCCGAAGGCGAAGAAGTACGGGCTCGAGATTCCGGACGAACCGCGGATCGAGCACGACGAGGAGACGGGCACGTACAAGGTTCGTGAAGACGATCTCGACTGGGACGAGTTCTTCAAGATCGCCAAGAACAGCTACGAACCCGGCGTCGACCAGATAAACGGTCGGAAGAACGCACAGGAAGCGGTCAGTTGGGTTCGTGACGTGCTGGACGACTGGGAAACGAAGGGTTCGAACACGCCGGTGGCGGCTGATTAACATGATCTGGGAAGTATTCCGACAAGACGAGAAAGGCAAGTATCACACCCACTGTGGAAACGTCCACGCGCCAGACCGAGATATGGCGCTCATGTTCGCCCAGATACAGCACGGGCGACGTAAACCGACGAACAGCATCTGGGTCGTCCCGAAAGACGAGATCGGCGAAGTCGATGCCGAGGAAACCTCCTTCGGTGGGACGACGGACAAATCCTACCGCTGGGTGATGGCGTACAATCGCATCGACTCCAGTTTCGCACAGGAAGTCGAAGAGGCCGAAGCCGAACAGGAAGAAGCCGACCGCCAACGGAGTGAGGCCTGATGTCTGTGCAACTCGCCGGGCCGGACGAACTCAGCGACGAAGAGCAGGACGCCGTCGAAGAGCTACTTTACCGCCTCGCGGACGACGAACTCGTCATCGCAGAACGGTACACCGAGTGGCAGGTTCGTGCGCCCACGCTGGAATCCGACCTCGCCATCTCGAACATCGCACAGGACGAACTCGGACACGCTCGCCTCTGGTACGACCTGCTGCAGGACTTCGGCTACTCCGAATCCGACCTCATCTTCGAGCGCGACCCGAGCGACTTCCGCCACTCGACGCTCGTGGAGCTGCCATTCGAGTCGGGTGACTGGGCCGACGCCATCGTCCGTGGATACTTCTACGACGTGGCGGAACAGCTGCGCCTCGAATCCCTCGAAGACACCTCGTACCCACGCATCGCAGACCGCGTAGCCAAGATCCTGAGCGAGGAGCGATACCACCGCGAACACGCCCAGAACTGGCTCGAACGACTCGCCAGCGATGACGAAGGCAGAGAGCGTGTGCAGTCGGCAGTCGATGCACTGTTTCCGCACGCACTGACCCTGTTCGTCGGCGGCGAAGCAGACGAGCAGATCGACGAATTCGGGATCCGCACCCGGTCACTCGAAGCGATGCGCGAGCAGTGGCTCGATATCGTCGTTCCGTTCCTCGTCTCGCTGGATGTCGAGGTGCCTGAAGAACTCCAGAGCGGCGACCCGAACGAACTGCTCCCTGAACACCACGGACGAGATGGAAACCACACCGACGACTGGTTCGACCTCCACGACGAGATGACCCACTCGTACCGTGAACTCGGACGAAGCGAAGCCCACCGAATCATGCCGGACCCCGACGATGAGTAATCAACCACAAGACGTAGAACCGGATGCGACGCCGTGCGCGTACACGGACTACTCGAAAAGCGGGCGCTCTCCCGACGACGTGCCCGCCACGGGCGAGGGTGCGACCGGACTCGAAGGGCGCGTCTGGGACGCCCTCTACGAGATCGAAGACCCCGAGATGCCTATCAGCATCGTCGACCTGGGGTTGATCTACGGGGTCGAAATCGACGAGAGCGACGTGACGGTCATCATGACTCTGACGTACACCGGCTGTCCAGCGCGGAAGATGCTCACCGAGGAGATCGAGAAGGATGTCGCTGCAGTCGACGGCGTCGAGAGCGCCGACCTCGAACTCGTCTGGAGCCCGCCATGGACGATCGAGATGGTGACTGAACAGGGCAAAGACGACCTGCGGGAGTTCGGACTGAGTATATGAGACGATTCGACCCCAGCGTGACGACGAGCGGCGAAGATTCGGGCGCGGAGTGCCCCTACTGCGGTTCGACGGATACCGAGCGTGAACACCCGAAAGGGCCGTCGCTCTGTCGGTCGATGCACTTCTGCAACGGCTGTGAACAGCCGTTCGAGAAGTTCGAGTAGGGGTTAGTCGGTCTTTATCCGGAAGAGATGATGGCGCCGCATAAGTTCCTATGCACGTGTTTGTTATAACTCTTTTTGCAATAGAATTAAACTTATTGGCAAGTCATAACGTACCACACTAGGGATGCGGTAACAACGAGGCCATCATCCTCTTTGGTTCGAACCCCATAGCTCGTCGTATGTCCGCCGATCGACCGTCGAAAGAAGAGTTGCGTCGAGGGATGACCGTCGAGATAGAGCAGACCAACGCGGAGAACGCTGGCGACGCGCCACCGCTCCGGGGCGACATCGCCAAGGTGCTCTCGGAGGAGGAGACCGAACCCGGTGGCGTGAAAGTCGAGTTGGAGTCGGGCGTGACCGGGCGCGTGACGCGCATCGCTCCGGACGAGTAACTACCGCGATTCGAGGTCGAGCAGTCGCCTTTTGAGTGCTAGTCGGTCGTCTCCACCACCTGAATAGCCGCCGAGGCCGTCCGCTGCAACGACGCGGTGACAGGGGACGACGATGGGGACGGGATTGCGCCCGCACGCTTGGCCGACGGCGATCGGGGCGGTATCGAGCGCGTCGGCGAGCTCGCCGTAGGTTCGCGTCTCGCCGCGTGGAATCTCTAGCATCGCGGCCATGACCCGGCCGGTGAAGCTGTCGGGAAACGTGATCTCGAGGTCAAACTCCTGTCGGTCGCCGTCCGCGTACTCGCGCACCTGCTGGCGAATCTCGTCTGGCGAGGCGGCGACGAGCGACTCGTCCAGTTCGGACTGCCAGTCCCAGAGCGAGACGAACATCATCGCCTCCTGAGTACCGTGACGGGGCGGTGGAGCGTGCCCGGTTCGCAGTCTTCGACCGGCTTCGAGAGGTCGAAGCTATCGAACCAGCCGACGTGCTCGAACTCGGAGTCATCGACGAGCATGCGAAACTCTTGGGGCGCGAACGACTTGATGGTGTACGCTTCGCGGAAGCGGCGGGTTCCGTCCGGCGTCTCGACCCGCGTCGTGATCGTCTGGCGAACCAGTTGCTCGGTCGTATGTATCGGCTCCTGTTCGCTGCTGAACCGAACCGTCGTCTCGCCGCGCGTCGTCTCCCACTCGGTCTTGGAGGCGCTACCACCGGGAAAGTCGATCGAACCGTCGATGCAGTAGAGCGACCCCGAAGACAGGCCGTCGGCGACCGATTCGAGGTGCGACCGAAGGTCGTCGTTCGATTCCAGATACAGCGACCCGAGCGCACAGAAGGCGAAATCGACAGATTGTGGAAGATAGAAGTCGGCCATGTCCCGCTGGAGGAACGTCGCCTCGATGTCGTGCTCGCGCGCCTTCTCGATGGAGTGGGCGATCATCTCCGAGGAGTTGTCGAGACCTGTGAACTCGTACCCGCGAGCGTCGAATTCGAGGAGGTAGGGCGAGGGGCCGCAGGCGACTTCGAGCACCGAGTCGGGGTCGTCCACACGTCCGCCGAATCGGTCGATACAGCTCTCGAAGAAATCCACTTCGGCCGCCACGTCGCGGAAATCGAAGGCGATTTCGTAGTAGTCAGGATGCGCGTAGAGACCGGCCATAGCGGTCAACTCGCGGGGTGGGTCTTAACGACTTTCATCACTCCGGGAACGGTTGGTTGAGTTGGTTAAACTATTCGATTTTGGACGGTGGGACGAGATGGGGAGACGATTATTCTAGCATGTCGCCCTTCGAGCTTTCGCTCAGATACCATCACAGGAGAGTCTCAGAAAGCCCTCTCACACTTTCGCTCTATCGACAAAGGGTTAGATTCCCAGAAAGCCCTCGTGGTCCAGACTCGCACGCCTCGTTGCGCTCCTCACCTCGGTCGCTCCGGAAGAGCTGGTCACTTTCGTAGCGAGTGGTGGGTAGCCACGAGGGAGGGGAGCTGTGGCGTACATCTGGGGGCCTGCCTGAATCCGCCTCTCGAACGATTACCAGCAACGTATCGAGCCCCAATTCCTCCAACGGTTGTACTGAAACCTACTGTTATGTACTGAAATGTACTGGTCTGCACGAATCCTAGACGGACCGCCTCTACGGGAGTCTAGCTTCGATACGCACGCAAACGATATCCCGTCGGCGTATGACTCCCAGTGACCGAGAACACCCGAAATCCACATCCTGCTACACGACGTATCTAAATGCGCTATGAAACGATACTTAGTCGCCATCGACGGCTCTCCCGCGAGCACGGAGGCTCTCCAGTATGCCCTCAGCCTGGCGGACGACACGGGCGCGGAGGTGACGGCAATCCACGTCGTCGTTCCGGAGCAGTTCTTCACCGGGGGTAATACGCCCCCCGCGAGCATCGCGGAGGCAGAGCGCGAACTCCTGCTATCGAACATCGAGGACGCTGAAACACGTGGGCAGGAGCTACTGGACGAAGCGAGCGCACTCGCCAAGCAGGACGGGATGACCATCGAAACCGGGTTGCTGTACGGCGAACCGGTCGAGCAGATCACGGAGTACGCCGAGGACAACGACCTCGAGGCCATCTTCGTCGGGCATCGCGGAACCTCGGAACGATACGAAGGATTGTTCGGAAGTACGGCGAAGGAGATCGCCGGACGGGCGAGTGTTCCCGTCACTATCGTCCGGTAGGCGGTATTCTATTACTTCTCCGTGACGACCCTCCGCACATGGACGTAGAGATCACTCATTCGACGCTCTCGGGGACGGCGCGGGCACCGCCGTCGAAGAGCTATACCCACCGGGCGATCCTCGCCGCCGGGTACTCCGGCGGCGCGCTCGTGTACGACCCACTCATCAGCGGCGACACCAAGGCCACGATGCAGGCCGTCGACGCCTTCGACGGCGACGTTATCGAAGACGGCGAAGCCATCGAGATAGACGGTTTCGACGGCGAACCCAGGACTCCGGCAGACATCATCGACTGTGCGAACAGCGGGACGACCATGCGACTCGTCTCGGGGACGGCGGCACTCGTGGACGGTATCACCGTCCTGACCGGCGATAGTTCGCTTCGCTCGCGCCCGCAGGGGCCGATGCTCGACGCCATCGAACAACTCGGCGGACGGGCCGAGAGCACCCGCGGAAACGGCAAAGCGCCACTCGTCTTGAAAGGCCCCGTCGCTGGCGGCACGGTGTCGATTCCGGGTGACGTCTCCTCGCAATACATCTCCTCGTTGTTGATGGCGGGCGCACTCACCGACGATGGCGTCGATATCGAACTCGAAACGGAACTCAAATCGGCACCCTACGTCGATATCACCATCGAACTGCTGGACGAGTTCGGCGTCGAGGCCGAGCGCGATGGTCGAAGCTGTCACGTCGAAGGCGGGCAGTTTTACGAACCGGCCGACGGTGAGTACCACGTCCCCGGCGATTTCTCGTCCATCTCCTATCTCCTCGCTGCCGGGGCTATCGCCGCGAAAGACGGCGAGAGCGTCCTGATCGAGGGTGCGTACCCCAGCGCGCAGGGCGACTCGTTCATCGTCGAGGTGCTCGACAGGATGGGCGCGGACGTCGAATGGAATCGGAACGACGGCGTCCTCACGGTTCGGAACTCGTCGCTCTCCGGTGTAGAAGTGGACGTCGGCGACACGCCCGACCTCCTTCCGACCATCGCCACGCTCGGCGCGGTCGCGGGTGACGAGACACGCATCGTCAACTGCGAGCACGTCCGGTACAAGGAGACCGACCGCGTGGCGGTGATGGCGAAGGAACTCTCGAATCTCGGTGCGGAAGTCGAGGAGGGAGAGGACTCGCTCACCATTCGCGGTGACGACTCCGACCTCCAGGGTTCGGTCGTGAACGGTCACGGTGACCATCGAATCGTGATGGCGCTCGCCGTCGCCGGACTCGCCGCCGACGGGACGACGATGATCGCCGACGCCGAGCACGTCGACGTCTCGTTCCCGGACTTCTTCGAGGTGCTCTACGACCTCGGGGCGGAGATTCAGCGATAGGGTTCGGTATCGTCGGTCGGTAGAATTCGGAGACGTGGCGATACTCGTCCCGTTCGCAGTAGAGAAAGCGACGGTCGTTCGTGGGGAGGACGTTACGGTGTCGAACTCTCGGACGTCTCCCGACAGGTAGCGGTGATGCCGATACCATCCTGCCCGATATCGACCAGTATCGTGTTCGTCGAACAGCCCATCATCCGCCACTCCGCAGACCGCCACATATCGTTGTCCACCTCGACGTCGACGTGATACGTTCCTGCTTCGAGGACGTTCTTTTCGGTGACGACACGTCCTGGCCAGAGGAAAAACTCGTCTTCGAAGCGAGCGTCCGCGTTCGTCCCCTCGACCACGATGGAGACGGTGCGTTCTTCTTCGAAGTAGTTGCGAACCCGTACGCTCACCGGTTTCGCGGGCGTCTTCCCGTGATCGAGTGGGAGACGGTCGAGACACCCTGAAACCCCCATGGAACCGAGTAGGACGGCGAAGCGACGCCGATTCATTACGTCGACATTCAAGGCCGGGGTATAAATTTGTGTCCGGCGATGGCCGGCGAATGGTTCCGCCTCCTACAACACCTAAATGGTCTGCACACACAAAGACGAGTAATGAACGGAAACCGGTTCGGACGCCTCTTTCAGGTGACGACCTACGGCGAGAGCCACGGTGAAGCGATGGGCGTCACCGTCAGTGGCTGCCCGGCAGGCATGGAACTCACGGAAGAGGACGTACAGCGCGACCTAGACCGACGGAAACCCGGCCAGTCGATGATCACCACGAGTCGGGACGAACCCGATTCGGTCGCCATCAACAGCGGGATACAGGACGGCTACACGACCGGGACGCCGATCGGGATGGTCATCCAGAACAAGGACGCTCGCTCGGGCAAGTACGAACCCTTCATCACGGCACCGCGACCGAGCCACGGCGATTTCACGTACTCGGCGAAGTTCGGCACGCGAAACTGGGGTGGCGGCGGGCGCTCGTCCGCGCGCGAGACGGTGAACTGGGTCGCCGCCGGAGCCATCGCCAAGAAGATCCTCGCGGCGGAGGGAATCGAGCTGAAAGCCCACGTGAACCAGATCGGCGACGTCCGAGCAGACGACGTGAGTTTCGAGGAGATGGTCGAAAACAGCGAGGAAAACGACGTTCGCTGTGCCGACCCCGACGCAGCAGAGAAGATGCTTGAGCTGATCGACGAGTACCAGCGAGAGGGTGATTCCATCGGTGGCTCGATCTACTTCGAAGTCCACGGCATCCCGCGGGGACTGGGAGCGCCCCGGTTCGACTCCGTCGAGGCCCGTCTCGGGCAGGCCATGATGGCGGTTCCGGCGACCACCGCGTTCGAGTTCGGACTCGGGAAGGAAGCGCGCCAGTGGTCGGGGTCGGATCGAAACGACGAGTGGGAGTTCGACAACGAGTCGGAAACGAGCGGTGACGAACCGAGAGAACGCGGCGACCCGACGCCGATTTCGAACCGCCACGGCGGCCTCCAGGGTGGTATCACTACGGGCGAACCGATCTACGGCGAGGTCACGCTCCACGCCCCGACCTCGATTCCCAAAACCCAGACGACGGTGGACTGGGAGACGGGCGAGGAAAAGGAAGTGCAGGTCATCGGGCGACACGACCCCGTGCTTCCGCCACGCGGCGTCCCCGTCGTCGAAGCCATGCTCGCGCTGACGCTCGTCGACTTCATGCTTCTCGGTGGGCGCATCAACCCCGACCGCCTGGACGACCGACCCGGTGCGTACGACACCGATTACCATCCGACTGCGCCGGACGAGTGATTCCGCGATAGATTTTTATCATTCGGCATCGAATAAAACGTGGTAACAAACGACAAGGCTTCGCCTGAGCGTCGTGGTTCCCGTGCTCTCGTTCGAATCCCACCCCACGTCCGGCGTCGAGATCGTCGATCCGATCGAGCGACGCCGATACACGCTCGATACGCCCGAACCGGTCGCCCTTCGACCGGCGGACGAAGCGCAGTTCTACTTCCCGGTCGACCGCGCGGTTCGCGTTTCGACGGACGAACTGACCCTCGACCACCGGGTCGATACCTTCGTCCGTGGAGCGAAGGGGGAGTTGCTGTTCGAGGTGAGTCCCAACACGGACGAGGAACTCCCACCGGGCGTGTACGACATCGAACTGAACGCGCCGGTCAAGGTGTACCTCCGAGTGGATGGCGCGCTGTCGGTACAGGCGAACGCAGAACAGGTCAGCTTCCAGTTCGACCCCCCGGAGCTTCTCGTCGGTGCGCGTTCCTATCACCATCATCCGGCGGAGACGGTGACGACCACCGACGACCCAGCGGACGTGCTGACCGCGCTGTCGGCGCTCTCGTCGGCTCTGAAGACCACGACGTGTGAACGGTCGTATCCGACGCTCCGCGGGCATCCGCCGACTGTGGAGTTGGGTGAGCGGCTCCACGTCCCTGCCGAACTGGAGCCCCCGAAGACCAGTGTTCGTCTCGAACTGCCGCCGACCCTTCGGGCGGCATACGTCGCGGCACCACTTGCATTCTATCTCGGAGCAGAGATGGTTCCCGGCGACGAGGCGAGCCTCGTCGCCGACGGGTTCGAACATCCCCTTTCGAGCGAGAACTTCGAACGGGAGGTCGAACGAGTTCTCAAACAGACGTTCTTCCTCGACTGTCTCACTCGAACGGAAGGCTACTATCAGGTCGACCTCTACGAACGCGAGCAGGCCGACCTGAACCTGGATTTCGCGGCCCTGTACGACCGACCCATCGCTGAACAGCTTCCGGCGTATCTCTCGATTCCGTTCGACCGAATCGCACCACATCTCCCCCAGTGGCCGCTCACCGCCCACGTCGACCCGACGGCGGAACACGTCGCCGTCCTTCCGTTCGTCGTAAACGACCTCGGTATCGTGCGGACGCCACGTGGAACCACCGTCTCGGCGAACGACGTTCACTCGTCGGTACTGGATTCGTTCTTCCGTTCCGTTCGCGGAACGTCGGGAGACGACCCGACGTTCGTCCGTCTGGAACCCGGCGATTCGATAGAGCAGGCGTGGTTTGCGGACGACCTGCCGCTTCGTGCGACCAAGGCCATCCCGCAAGCGTTCCGGAGCAAACTCGAACGCGAACCGAAGACTGGCTCTATCGACATCACCGTCGTCTGCAACGAATCGGAGATGGCGGCAGACGAGGGCGTCAGTGACGTGTACGGTCGTGCGGAACTTTCGTTCGACGTGACGATTCGCTATGACCTCTCGATGGCAGAGCTACACTCAGTCCTCGAATCCGAACAGGATTTCCTCCACTACGTCGGCCACATCGACGAAGCCGGATTCCGGTGTCACGACGGCTCGCTCGACGCGACGACGGTGACGAACGTGGGAACCCCGACCTTCCTGCTCAATGCGTGCCAGTCCTACGAGCAAGGACTGGCGCTCATCGACGCAGGAGCCATCGGCGGAGTCGTCACGTTCAGCGACGTGGTGAACGACGGCGCGGCGCGCATCGGGTACACGATGGCTCGCCTGTTGAATCTCGGCTTCCCACTCGGGGCTGCACTCGACCTCGCACGCACGGAGAGCATCGTCGGAGGACACTATCTCGTCATCGGTGACGGAAGCGCGGACGTCGTACAGGTCAAAGACGGCGTCCCGACGCTCTGTGATATCCACACCCGTGACGATTCGTTCGACGCGATTCCACTCACCTATCCGTCCCGCGAAGGGAAGATCGGGACGATGGCCTACCCACTCGTCGAATCCAACGACCAACATTTCCTCGTACCGGGGGCGCTCCGGCGATTCCGACTGTCTGAGGAGGAACTTCGACAATATCTCTTCTGGCATCAATCTCCCGTGCGAAAAGACGGTGAACTGGTGTGGGACGAAAGTCCGCTCTGACTCGTCCCGTTCTACGGCCCGTACACAGCTAGCGTTCCGACGCCTGCCGCAGCGGTGCCTGCTTGCGCGAGCAACAGTATCGCCGTGAAGAGGACGCCGATCATTCGTGGGTTCTCTGCGAGGTACGATTGGAAGGTGTCGTCAGTCATCGGTACGAAAACCGCAACGTGGGTGAACTACTTCGCTATGAGCCGACTGAAAACGCTTCAACGGAGCCTACTCGTAGCGTCCGTTTGGCCTACATCGGGAAAGGAGTCCGTTTGATACCGGTAACGGTCGATTATCGACCCTCGATAAATAGTAATACATCTGGAATATAAAACGTATTCTGGACGCACTTTTATTACGTTTCACAGCTATGTAGTAGTTACAATTCGTAGATGAGTGGAGTGAACACAGAATGTGACGGGGGCGAACCAACGCCGACTCCCGTCGCAAACCAGACCGGCTATCACGTCTATCACGACGCGACGAGCACTCGCCCACTGAGTGAAACACTCATCTCTGCGATCGCCGTCATCCAAAACGTCGATCCGACGGTGACGCCGATTCCGTTGACAGATGTGGTCGACCCGGACTCGCTCGACCTACTATTTACCGACACACACGGTGGTAAACGACGTATCGGCGGCTACATCCAGTTCACCGTCGCTGGTCTCGAAGTGTTCGCTCACGCCAACGGCCACATCTTCCTCCGCGAACGACCCGACACTAACGACGAAAAACGCCAAAGATGAGAGTATGAAATCCCTGAATTGCATCACCACGACTCACACAACTTCGATCGGCAGTAGTGAGGAGGTCGGTCGACGACCATGAGCAGTCGAACCCTCTCCACCGAACCGGGGAGTAGCTTCCTCCTCACCGTCCAATCCCTCCACGCCGAAGTACGTGCGGCTGCCCTCGCTCACCTTCCCCTCACGGAAGCGGATTCCGTCGTCGTAGTCACGTACGACCAATCGGCAGACTCGTTTCTCCGAACGTGGCGCTCGCAGATCGGATCTGTTCCGGAGTTCGTTCGAATCGTCGATGTCTGCCAGACGATGCGCTCGGTAGCGAGCGCATCGGGACAGACGGACAGCGTTCGAAACGTCGTTCGAACCGTCCAGAATCCGGTCGACATCCCGGCCATTCAAGACGCTATCACGTCGGCGTTAGAGGATTCGACAGGCGAGACGATATTGCTCTTCGACTCGGTCACGAAGCTGTCCGAGCATATCTCACTCACCCAGTTGGTGCAGTTCTACGACGCCGTCTCGACCCAACTCGAAGACGCCGACGCGGTCGGATACTTCTACCTCGAAACGCATTCCCACGACGCCCCGACGGTTGCGACACTTCGAGTGCTCGCGGACGAAGCTCTCGAACTCATCGACGACGGGGTCGAATGGTACCTCCGTTCGCTCCAGGAGCGAACCTGCGATTGCCCCTCGCTCGACGTCCTGTTCGACTCACTTCGGGTGCGGTTACGGCGAGATGCACTTCGGCATCTGCTTCGAACGCCACAACCGGTAGACGTGGACGAATTGGCAACCGTCGTCGCCCGACGGGGAGACAGCGAACCGAAACCGAACCTCCAACGCCGCTACTCCACGGCACTGTATCAGTTGCACCTGCCGAAACTGGCCGACGCCGGACTGGTCGAGCACGATAAGACGACACAGCAGGTTTCGCTCCGCGAGCCAGCACGATGGGTGGAGCCGTTTCTCGCCCTCACCGATGAGTAGCTCCTTTTAGTATCGCGTGACAACCGAACGGTATGGATGCGAATCAGGACGAGCTCTCGAATCCGTTCAGTATGGACGAGACGTGTACGAACTGTCGCCTGTGTGAGCCGCGAGAACAGGTCGTTCACGGCTACGGCGACGTCGGTGCGGATTTCCTCTTCGTCGGCGAGATGCCGAGCGAAGGAGCGGAGCAGACCGGCGTCCCGTTCACGAACGACGCAGCAGGAGCGCGACTACAGGACGTCCTCGGGCAACTCGGATTGAGCGATTCCGCTTCCGACGCCGCCGAACCCGACCTCGACAACGTCTTTCTCACCTATCTGACCCGGTGTCGCCACCCCGAACGCCCGCCGCGCGACGAGGAGATAACGACCTGCGAGCCGTATCTGAACGCCGAGATCCGGATGATAAATCCCGAGATCCTCGTGCCTGTGGGGCAACGCGCGCTCGCGGAGGTCGCCGAAGAGTACACGACGACACCGGCAGGCGAGTTCGACATCGAGACCGACCACGCGACGACGATTCGAGGGCGAGGGTTCGAACTCGTTCCGATGGTACACCCGGCGAACCAGACGGGTGAACAAACCGAGGCGTTCGTCCAGCATTTCCTCGACCTGATGGGGAACGATTACCGACAGACGAAGGGGCGACAGGGTCGATAAGAAGAGAGTGATTATCGTTCGAAGCCCGGTTCACCAGTAGGGATTCGCACGCCACTGTTTCGATTTTGCGCCGACGAGCGCGAGTCCTGCGACGAAGACTGCGACGAGTGCCATCGTGACGATGGCCGCCATCTCCGAGAGCGTCGTCGTCACGAGGAGTGCGAGTCCACCGAGCGCCAGTCCCACGAGGACGGCGACACCGAGCAGTGCGAGCGGTTTCGTCCAGTGCATGTCCGAATCGAGGGAGAGCGGTGGCATAAAATGGTGGCTTTCAAGGCGCTTCCACCCTGACCGACAGGTATGACCACCATCGCCGTGCTGGCTGACCCGCCACGCGAGGGGTTCGTTCTCCCGGAACTCGCGGCAACGTCACCGCTCTCCGAAGCCGAAGTGACGAAGCTGTACGCCGAGATGTTGAAAGACACGTTCGTCGCTGCCGCGAACAGCGGCGGAGAGTTGCTCGTCAACTACCGCTCTGACGACGACATTCCGGATGAGTTCGGGGATGACGAGAGTTCGGAAGCCGAACTCCGGACGCTGGCAGACGAGGCGCTTGACGACCTCGACGAAGTCCGCTTCGAGGTACAGGTCGGGTCGACGTTCGCCGCCCGCGCCGGAAACACGGCGACGCATCTTCTCGAACAGGAAGGGGTCGCTTCCGTCGCCATCGTCGATGGGACGGCTCCGATGTTGACACGGACGGAACTCGACAGCGCGGCGATGAAACTCCGTCGGAGCGAGGTCGTCGTCGGGCCTGCTGGTGACGGTCGGGTGTACTTCGTCGGCTTGACCGACACACTTGACTTCGAGTCCATCTACACCCCACCGGAGATCGAAACGGTGACACAGCGAGCGACCGACGCAGGCTACGACGTCGATTTCCTGCCTGCGATGACGAGCGTCGAAACTGGCGACGACCTTCGTTCGCTGGTCACGCTCCTGCACGCACGAACCACTGCGGGGCGTATCGTGCCGGTCAACACGACGACGTATCTCCACGAGCTCGGTCTGCACGTCGAAGAACGGGATGGTGAACGCGAACTGGTTCGCTAAGGTAGTTCGTTAGTCTGCAGGCGAGACAGACTGTTTCGTCGTCGATTCCGTATCGAGTTGCCACCCCGTCGCCGCGATAGCGAAGAGAACGAGCGGCGAGAGCATACCGAAGAAGTAGTACGGCGCGTACTGAAGGGTCGGAACGCCGAGAGCGGCAGCCATGTAGACGGCTCCTGCGTGCCACGGGATGAGCGCGCCCGTCGGCGTCCCGGCGGCTTCGACAGCGCGTGAGAGATCTCTGTTCTTGAGGCCGTGTTCTTCGTAGAGATTCCGGAGTGTCATGCCGGGGACGACGATACTCATGTACTGCTGAGCGGTGAGCACGTTCGTGAGCATGGCAGATGCACCGGTTCCGGCGACCAGTCCGCCAGCGTTGGTGACCTTCTTCGAGAGATGGTGTGCGAGCACTGCGAGGACGCCGGTCGTCTCCAGCAGTCCGCCGAGAGCGAGCGCCGCGACGACGATGCTGACCGTCCACGCGGAGCCTTCGACGCCGCTGCTCTGGAGAAGATCCGTGACCAACTTCATCCCCGTCTTCGGACTCGTCCCGCTCAGAAACACCTGCCAGGCAGCGGTGAACGACTGCCCCTGGACGAGGAGGGTCGTCCCGACGCCGGAGAAGATGCCAGCGATCAGCGATGGGAGAGCGGGATACCCCCAGAGCGCGAGTCCGAACGTGACGACCAGCGGGAGGAACACCAGCAGAGAGAGGTTGTACGTGCTCACCAGTGCGGTCTGGATGTTACCGATACGCCCCGCTGGAATCGACCCGGTCGCCTGGAGACCGAGAACTGCGTAACCGACGACGGCGAGGCCGAACGCGAGAAGCGTTCCCGCACGCATCCCGCGGATGTGGTCGTAGAGGTCGGTGTTCGTCACCGCTGCGGCGAGGTTCGTCGTGTCGGAGAGCGGTGACTGCTTATCTCCGGCGTAGGCACCCGAGAGAACCGCACCGGCGGTCATCGGTGCGGGGACGCCGAGACCGGAGCCGATTCCGATAAACGCGACGCCGAGCGTACCGACGGTCGTCCACGACGACCCGATAGAAAACGCGACGAGTCCCGCCAACGTCGCGGTCACGGGGAGGAAGACGGTCGGGGAGAGCAGTTTCAGGCCGTAGTACATCAGTCCCGGAATCGTACCGGAGCTGATCCACGTTGCGATGAGAGCGTAGATGGTGAACAGGATGAGAACTGCCTGCAACCCCATCAGTAAGCTGTTGGCCATCCCGTCGTACAGGTCGTCCCATGAGAGGCCGAGTCCGTAGTAGCCGACCAGCCCCGTGAACGCGATCGCCCACAGAAGCGGGATGTGGGGATCCATCTTCAGCCAGGCCGAACCGATTCCGAGGAAGACGATCGTTGCGATAACTGGCAGTAAGGCCAGTCCGAGCGATGGTCTCCGGTTCGGTGGTAACTCTGCGTACGTGAGTGGCTCGAAATCCAGCGAAGGCATCGTACGACGGAGAATGCACTGGGCGCATTAAATAGTTATGATTCAATGCTCTACAATAATATTTCGGAGAGCCAATCTATTCCGACGGACATGTCGGCGGACCCAGACCGACAGTTCTTAGACCCGGTATCGAGTAGACAGGCGCGAGGTGGGATGGCAGAGCGGCCTATTGCGCCTGCCTTGAAAGCAGGTGGCGTCAAGCCTCATGGGTTCAAATCCCATTCCCACCGTTCTCGACGCGAACGGAGGATCACTCCGTCACGTCGTCCAGTGCGAACGAGCCGAGATCGATCTCTCCCGACCGCTCGTATCGAAGCATCTGCACTCCCGTACTCGATGTCTCCACCGTGATGAGGTCGAGGGCCGCAGGAACCTTCCCCTCCCCGAACAGTTGTTTCCCGTCCCCCACCACCAATGGGAATATCCAGAGCCAGAACTCGTCCACGAGGTCGTGGGCGAGCAGTGACTGGGTCAGATTCTGACTTCCCTGCACCAAGACCGTATCACCTCGATCCGTCTTGAGATTCTCCACGGCCGCCGTGATATCTCCCGTGAGGAGCGACGAGTTGTTCCACTCGAGACCGTCGAGCGTTCGGGAGGCGACGTACTTCGGCATGCTGTTCAGTTTCGCCGCCATGGGGTCGTCGCTGTCGACGTTGGGCCAGTGTGCAGCGAAAATCTCGTACGTCTCCCGCCCGAGCAACAGTGCATCGGTCTCGGCGAACTGGTCCTCCATGATCTCGCCCATCTGCTCGTCCCAGTAGTTGACCGACCACCCTCCATGTTCGAAGCCACCGTCACGATCCTCCTCCGGACCACCAGGTGCCTGCATCACGCCATCGAGTGTCAGGAACGTTCCCACGACGAGTTTTCCAGTTTCACTATCTGTGTTCGTCTCGCTCATCGGCAGTATCTGAATCGCTGAAACCGCTAAAGACCGTTCCGGCCCAGAAGTCGATATCTGTCTGCTGGAGTTCGACGAGGCCGAAAGAGAGAACGTCAAGCCACATCTCGCAGAACGAGCGCTAGCGAGTAAGCGAGTGCGTCCTCTGGATGCTCAAATCCCAACTTTGCCGCTTCTCGACGCGAGCAGGATGTCGTCACCCTGACGCGAATCGTCTCGGTCGTCTTCCCACTTATCGTCGCGCTTGTCTTCTCCTTTCTTCTTGCCCTTGTCCTTGCCCGGCACCGCCTCGTTGCTGCGGTCGTTCTGTTCACCGCCTTCGACGAGAACGATCTCGATGCCCTGCAATTGCGGGTCCTCCTGTTCGTGAAGGAATGTCACGTCGAGTTCGCCGTCACGGACGGTGACGGTGTACGACTTCATGGTTCCCCTGTCGTGGCCGAGTTCGTCGTATATATTGTAGTCGTTCAGCACCGTCTCCCCTTCGACTTGCGCGTCGAAGATCCGCGGTCCTTTCTCTCGGTTGCTGTTCGGACCCGACTCGGTGAGGTACGTTTCGGCGAAGTAGAGGCGAACCTCGTACGTTCCGGACTCGACCGGGAACTGCCAGTGCATCTCTGGATCGTCGCTCGGCGTTTCGTAGTCGGCGTCCCAGCGCCACGACCGGAACACCTTACGGGGCGTCTCCGGAGGCACCGCCGGCGTCAGGGTTATGGGCTCGTCGGTGTTGTTCGTGCGACTCCCGCTCATCCGTGCGTTTCCGAACCGCGATGGGCTGTTTTCGGTGTCCCGCGTCCAGGCGGGACCGCCATCTGACGATGACAGGCGCGGCCCACCGACGTTGACGCGATATAGCACCGTCTCCTGCGAGCGCGCGGTGGTCGTGGTCGTCCTCGTGCTCGTAGTGGTTTTCGTCGTCTGTGCTGGTTGAGTCGTCTGTGATGGCTGTGTCGTCTGGGTTCGAGTCGACTTCGTCGTCGCTTTCTTCGAGGTCTGCTTCTGTTTCGAGATCTGTGTCGCCGAGGTGCTGGTCTGTATCGATCCCGTCGTCGTCCCGACCGTGTTCGTCCCGTTGTCGGCACCGCCCGAGGATGGGCTGATGATGTCGCTCGGTATCCCACCGAGGACGATCATGCCCGCGACGAAGAAGACGACACCGCCACCGATGAGTATCCCTTGAACGAAACCACCAGACGCTGTAGAGGAAGTTCCCGACATCTCTACTGCCCCCGCACGTGCAGCATCATGTCCGGGGTCGCTGGCCCATGGAGTTAATTATACGCTGATTAAACTGCAAGACCACCGAAGAATTACCGTAGTACGCCCGTTCGAAATTCAATCTGTTCAAAATTAACACTCAACTGGGTGTCTCTGTCGAAGAAACACGAATGGGATGTGACATCAGTCTCGGCTGACGGCTCGACTACCGACGAGTCACGTCCGTGGAAGGTAATCCTTTTCGTCCCCCCGAACCGACGTGCGGGCATGGACTGGCCTCACGATCCCGATGGCGAAGAAGGAAGCGAAGGTGGACGGAAGTACGGTCTCGCCGTCCTCGCCAAGAAACTGGACGAAGAGGAAGACTTCCCGCTCTCGCGCGACGAATTCGTGGCCGAACACGGCGACGAACCGGTTCGGATCAACCACCAGAAAGTCGTCAGTGTGGACGATATCTTCGAATACGTCGAACCCACGGAGTTCGAGTCGATACTCGAATTCCACCGGGCAGTCGGTGCGGCGATGCGCTCGGGTGACTTCTGGGACTACCACCCTGTCGGCGATAATCCCGAAAAGAAACGCGCCTGATCACTCCGGATTTTCGGTCGAGCGCCATCGATCCGTGCCACCGCCCGGTGTCGGGGTGGGTGGATCACGTTGCTCGTCGGACGTGAGTCGTAGTTCCTCGTCTACATCCCGCGTCGAGTGGGCTCGAATCTCGGCACGAACCTTCTCCTCCAAGAGATCGACCGCGACCCGATTTGCTCCTTCGGGAATGATGAGGTCGGCGTGTTTCTTCGTCGGTTCGACGAACTGCTCGTGCATCGGTTTCACCGTCGAGAGATACTGATCGATGACGCCTTCGAGGTCTCGACCGCGATTGACGACGTCGCGTTCGATACGCCGCAGGATTCGAACGTCGGCGTCCGTCTCGACGTACACCTGCAAGTCGAGCATCTCGTTGACCTCGGAGTCGTAGAGAGCGAAGATTCCTTCGAGGACGACGACGTCAGTCGGCTCGATAGAGACGGAGTCCTCTTTTCGGTTGTGGATGGAGAAGTCGTACTGGGGCATCTCGATCGGCTGCCCCGTGAGAAGCGAATCCAGATGGTCGCGGAGGAGTTCCCACTCGAACGCCGATGGGTGGTCGTAGTTGACCTCAGTGCGCTCCTCGAAATCGAGGTGCGAGAGGTCTTCGTAGTAGTTGTCCATCGGGATGCGGGTGACGGAGTCGCTTACGGGTTCGGTCACTTCGCGGGCGACCGTCGTCTTCCCTGCACCGGTTCCTCCGGCGATTCCGATGACGAACGACGGGATGGTCATTGTCGGGTCACTCTCGGGGAGTCGCTTCAATTGCTCGAAAGCACTCCATCGTCCGGTCGTCGAATCGGCACATCCCCGAAAACTGAGGGTTCTCATATCTGAGATGCGATTCACGATTAGGGTGACTTATACGAGAGCACGTCGAACGCTCGGCCAACAGTGACGAACGCCCAGATCACGTTGATCCAGATCGACAATTACGGTCCGTGGACCGTGACGCCGGAACCGCGCCGAGAAGTAGACCTCCAGACGCTCCAATCGCGGCTCTATGCCGACCTCTCGCAGCTCATCGGCAACCGCGAAGGCTACGTCTTCTTCACTCGGTTCGACAACATGGTCGCGGTCACGAACGGCCTCTCGATCGACGACCACGCACTCGTCCAGGAATCGATCGGAAACCGCTATCCGGTGACGGTCAGTTTGAGTGTCGCCACCGGAAAGAGTCCCGTGCAGGCGCTCGCGGACGCGACCGAGCAGTTGCAGGAAGCGGGGAGCGCCCAGGACCACTCACGCCGAGCGATCCTCCGTGGGCGAGCCATCGACGAGGAGTTCCGGACGGAAGACGACGTACAGATAGCTCACTTCGACGTGAACGATATGACCGGCAACTACACCGACGAGGTGAACGCCTTCGACTCGTTCATCCACATCGAACAGGGGTACGCCGAACTGATGAAGTACATGCGCGAGGCCCACGAGTCGCTCTCGTTCTTCGTCGGTGGTGACAACGTCATCGCCGTATGTCCTGAGTTGGACGAGGCGGCCTACGAAGATGCCATCCTGCACGTCGAGGAGACGGTGGAAGTCGAGTTGAAAGTCGGCGTTGGCCGTGACATCGTTCCGCAGGAAGCAGGGATGGCCGCGAAACACGCACTGGAGACCTGTCGGGCGACTGGGAGCAGGATAGAGTTCCAGTAGCCGACTAGCTACATTAGCGGGAGACAAGAATAAACCTGCCGGGGATACTTTTTAGGCGGGTTGTGTCAAACGGTCACATATGGATGCAGAAGTTACGGTCCGAGATATGATGACCAGGGAGTACGTGGGGGTCAGCGAATCTGACACTGTGCTCGGAGCCGTGCAACTCATGCGATCTGAGGGGGTTGGAAGCGTGGTCGTCCTTCGTGGGAGCGACCCCGTCGGTATCATGACCGAATCCGACGTGTTAGACCTCGTTGCAGCCGAGGGAGATCCGTCGGACACCCCCGTTTCAGAGGTGATGACCAGCCCTGTCGTCTCGATGAACGCCGACCGCAGTCTCGCCGATGCGGCGGGGACGATGGCTCGTCAAGACATCCGGCGAATCGTCATCACTCGCGACGGCGAACTGGCAGGGATGCTGACCGAGCGTGACGTCATCTCTGCCTCCGCATCACCATCGAGCATCGTCCCCAGCCGAGAACGCGAACTCGATGAGACGGAACTGGAGGGAACCCTGGAAACGAACGGCGGTGACGCCGAATATTCGGGACAGAGTATCTGTGAAGTCTGCGGAACGCTCACTCGAAGTCTGGAGAACGTCAACGGTCAACTCGTTTGTGTCGACTGTCGGGAATATTAGTTAGATAACTTACACGTTCTGGAAATAGGGTTAAAACACCCGAATACCAAGCCCCTCGAAGGGTAGATTTATAGTCACTCGGTCGATACCCATCCCTGTCCATGGGATATGATATCGACCGACGCGACATGCTGAAAGGACTCGGTGCGACCGGAATCGCCGGTCTCGCTGGCTGTATCGGCGGTGGCGGCGGCGGAAATGGAAACGGCGACGGAAGTGGCGGCCCGGACGTTATCAACGTCATCGGCTACCCCGAGAGCGGTATCCAGCTCTTCCGTGACTACTACAAGAACAGCGACGCGAGCCACGAGATCATCGTACCCGACGGTTTGCTCGACGGCGACCTGCCGAAGGAAGTCGGTAACGACATGAAGAACGTCACCGGGACGGCCCCCGCTGCGTCCGGCCCGAACAAGAAGGCGTTCACGCAGATGTTCAAAGACGAGTACGGCAAAGCACCCGGTGTGTTCACGTCTCACTCATACGATTCCGTCGCGATCCTCATCCTCGCCAACGCGGCTGCAGGTGCGAACGACGGAACGAAGATTCGCGACCAGATGCGCCGTGTCGCCAACCCCGGCGGACAGAAGTACGGCCCGGAGAACTTCGTCGATGCAGTCAAAGCCGCCGCTCGCGGTGAGGACATCAACTACCAGGGCGCATCGAGCGTCGTGGACTTCAACGAGAAGGGTGACCCCGCGTCCGCAGCCTACGACGTGTGGAAGTTCGACACGAGTAAAGATGCAGGGTACAAGACCGTCGACACCATCGACTTCGATGGAAGTGCGGGTGGCGACATGGCCGACAGTTCGCCCGGTGGGAAAGACCGTACCATCAAGGTCGGTATCCTGCTCCCGGAGACCGGTGACCTCGGTTCCGTCGGGAAACCGATGATCCAGGCATCCAGGCTCCCCGTCAAACAGGTGAACGACGCGGGTATCTCCGTGAGCGTCAAGGCGCAGGTGGAGGACACGAAGACCTCGAAGCAGGCGTCGCTGTCCGGTGCAAACGCACTCGTCAACGCGGGCTACCCCGCCGTCAGTGGGCCAGCTTCGTCCGGGAACAACATCCCCGTGAGCAAGCAGGTGTACACCAAACAGAGTGTCGTCGGCTGTTCGCCGTCCAGTACGGCGCTCACGGTCACGAACCTGAAAGACAACGACTTCGTCTTCCGGACGGCACCCAGCGACCTGCTCCAGGGGCAAGTGATGGCCCAGGTCGCAGCCAAGCGACTCGAAGGGAAGACGGCATCCACCCTCTTCGTGAACAACAGCTACGGACAGCAGCTGTCTGATAAGTTCGCTAGCACCTTCAAGGACGAGCATAGCGGTGAAGTCATGCAGAAGGTCTCGTTCAACAAGGGCGAATCGTCGTACACTTCGGTCATCAAGAAAGCGACTGGTTCGAAGTAAGAGCGACACCCCACGTTTTGTTATTTCTGCCCGACGAGAGGAACGAGTAGGCCACCGTCACATCCGAGGTAGAACGGGTTTGTGCTGATGATAGGATCGCTGATGGAATGCCGACGATACCGGTACAGAATTCCGTGTTGCGCAAGCCGTAATGCTTACAATGGTTGATGTGACTCTGTAAAAACCGACACTTCAGAAACCACAACTGTTCGGTCACCTGTTGTATCGATAGTACGGCGATGAATCGACTTACATCCATAATGATAGTTTAAAATAGACTTTTACCCCAGAACGGCGACGGTTCCCACGGATATGAGTCCAAAAATCGACCGCCGTGACTACCTTCGGGGAATGGGAGCAGCGACAACTGTCGGGCTGATGGGGAATCTCCAGCAGAATGGAGGGCCGGACATGCTCACGGTCATCGGATACCCACAGAGTGGTATCCAGTTGTTCCGTGACTTCTACGCGATGAATCGGGATCTCGACATCCTCGTTCCGGACGGATTACTCGACCCCGCCCTTCCACAACAGGTCGGCAACAACATGCAGAACGTCACCGGGACGGCCCCGACCGCGGCCGGGCCGAACCAGGAGGCGTTCAATCAACTGTTCAGAGACCAGTACAATCAGCCACCGGGCGTCTTCACCTCGCAGTCGTACGACGCCGTCGCCATCCTGATCTTAGCGAACGCCGCCGCTGGCGAGAACAGTGGGCCAGCCATCAAAGAGCAGATGCGCCGTATCGCGAATCCAGGAGGAGAGGAGTTCGGCCCACAGAACTTCGTTGAGGCGGTCGAGGCCGCCGCGAACGGTGACGACATCAACTATCAAGGAGCGTCGAGTACGACCGACTTCGACGAAAACGGCGACCCAGCGTCGGCGGCCTACGACGTGTGGAAGTTCGCACCGCAGACGGACGAGGGTGTCAGAACAGTGAACACGCGACAATTCGAGACCGGACAGGCGGGCGGCCCGAGTGCGAACAACGCACCCGGTGGCATGGGTCGAACCATCAGAGTCGGTATCCTACTCCCGGAGACCGGTGACCTCGGCTCCGTCGGGGGACCGATGATCCAGGCATCTAGACTGCCGATTCAGCAGGTGAACGATGCGGATATCGACCTCCAGGTCGAATCGCAGGTCGAAGATACCCAGACCGAGCGGCAACCGGCGCTCAGCGGCGCGAACGCGCTCATCAACGCAGGTTTCCCTGCCATCTCGGGCCCGGCGTCCTCGGGGAACAACATCCCCGTCTCGACCGAGGCGTACATCCCGAACGAGGTCGTCGGCTGTTCGCCGTCCAGTACGGCGATCACCGTCACGAACTTGCAAGACAACGACTTCGTCTTCCGGACGGCCCCGAGCGACATCCTCCAAGGTGGCGTGATGGCGCAGGTCGCCGCCGAACGAATTGGCGCGCAGTCCGTCTCGACGCTGTTCGTGAACAACGACTACGGTCAACAACTGTCGGAGCAGTTCTCGCAGGATTTCCGGGAGAACCACGACGGCGAGGTTCTCAACCAGGTCGCGTTCAACATCGGCGAGTCGTCGTACACGTCCGTCATCAACCAGGCGTTGAGCGGCTAGTCGCGTTCGCCACACTGTTCTTTCGTGAACCGCCCAGCGAGCGAAGCGTCCACCGTCCATTCGTTCCGACGATTCGGTTCCCGGTGGCGTTCGAGAGCCGTAGTTCCGCTGGCGAGTTCGGATTCGAGAGCGTCGCGTTCACGATGGCGTTGCGACGGGAATCGGTGAGCAAGACCGCCGCCGTCCGCGTCGAGCGGACGACCACGTCCTCGACCCGCCCCTGCCGACTGCCGAGGAGCGCGATGCCGGTTTCGGCTCGTGTGATCGTGGCATCGGTGATTACCACGCCCCGAGCATCGGCGACCAGTATCCCCGACGAGAGCAGGTCGCGAGCCTCGCCGTCGGTCACGGTTCCGGCGTCCGACCCGATGAACGAGATGCCCGTGAACCCGTTCACGGTCGTCACTCGTTCGATCCTCGCACGCGGCGACGACGTGAGCGTCACACCATCCACGGTTCGCCGTGTCATCACGTTTCGAACGACGCCGTCGGGCGCGTCGTCGTATCGGACGCCGAACGTCCACCTGACGAGCGCGACGTTCTGAATCGTGACGTTCGTTCCCGTCACCCCGATTCCAGTCGTGTTCTCCCTGAACGTCCCGCCGTCGATGGTGTGGCCCTTTCCATCGAACGTCACGTCGTCTGCTGTGATTCGAATACACGTTTCAGCAGGAGATTCGATGTCGCTTGCGAGAACGTAGTGACCCGGCTCCGAGATCGACGTACAGGATTCGAGTTGGGTCGGGTCGGTCTCTGTAGATGCTGGTAACTCGCTGTCGGCGCGAGATAGAGGCGGCGCGGTGTCGAGAAAAGCCGCAGCTGAGACGACGACTACGAGTGTGAGAATGAACACAGCCCAGTGAGGAGCGGCCATGGACGAGCCACGGGCTCCACTCGCTTGTCGATTACTGCCGAAAGAGAACCGGTCGTGGACTGCGTCGAAAACGAACGACGATTAGCCGCCGAGGAACTCCTGTCTGACTTCCTCGTCGGCCAGCAGTGCGTCGCCGGAGTCCACGAAGCGGTTCTGTCCCTGGACGAGGACGTAGCCGCGGTCACAGCGGCGCAGTGCCTCTTTCGCGTTCTGTTCGACCATCAGAACGGCAGTGCCGCTGTCGTTGATCTCGTCCACCTTGTCGAACATCTCGTCGACGAGGTCGGGCGCCAGACCCGCGCTGGGCTCGTCCAGCATCAGCAGGTCCGGGTCGAGCATGAGTGCTCGTCCCATGGCGAGCATCTGTTGTTGCCCGCCGGACATCGTTCCTGCCTTCTGGTCTCGGCGCTCTTCCAAGATGGGGAAGCGTTCGTATACTTCGGCTAGTGCGTCTTCCGGAACTTCGTCCAGGATGTACGCGCCCATCTCCAGATTCTCCTCGACCGTGAGCATCCCGAATATGTTGTCGTTCTGGGGGACGTAGCCGAGGCCCAGGTAGATGATGTCCTCCGGCTTCTTCCCGTGAATCTCGGCTCCGTCGTAGGTGACCGTCCCACCCATGTAGGTGGTCAGCCCGAAGACGGATTTCATCACGGTGGATTTTCCCGCTCCGTTCGGGCCGACGATGGTGACGTACTCGCCGTCTTCGACGTGCATATCCACGTCTTCCAGGATCTGAAGATCCTCGCCGTATCCCGCATCGAGGGAATCGATTTCGAGAAGCGCCATCAGATCTCCTCCCCCAGATAGGCGTCGATGACCTGGTCGTTCGAACGAATCGCCGCCGGTTCTCCTTCTGCCAGCACCTTCCCCTGGTGCATGACGATGACGTGTTCACAGTTGTTCATGATGACGTCCATGTCGTGTTCCACGAGCAGGAAGGTGTACCCCCGCTCGCGGAGTTCGTGAACGTGCGTGAGCAGCTTCTTCTCCAGTGACGGATTGACGCCCGCCAGCGGTTCGTCCAGCAACACCATCTGTGGCTCGGTCATGAGAGCCCGAGCCATCTCCAGCAGTTTTCGCTGGCCACCGGAGAGATTCCCCGAGTACTCCCCGGCGAGGTGGTCGATCTCGAAGAATTCGAGCATCTCCCACGCTCGTTCGAGGACTTCCTCCTCTTCGTGCTGCACATCGCTTCGGAGTCCAGGCGTCACCGACCGCCAGAGTTTCTCGCCGTTCTGCCCTTTCGGTGCGAGCATCATGTTCTCCAGCACGGTCATCTCCGACAGCTCGCGAGCGATCTGGAACGTCCGCACCAGTCCACGGTTGGCGACCTGATACGGCCGTAACCCCGTGATCTCCTCGTCGTCGAAGTAAACCGAACCACTGTTCGGTTGGTAGACGCCAGTGATGAGGTTGAACGTGGTCGATTTCCCCGCGCCGTTCGGCCCGATGAGACCGGTGAGCGACCCCTGCTCGACGGAGAAAGTCGCACCGTCCACTGCGGTGATACCACCGAAGGTCTTCCGGAGGTCTTCGACCCGAAGTGGGGTGTCGCTGAGATCGGTCTCTTCACGACCGAAACTGAGCGTTTCGGCCTGCGTCTCGCTCGTGGTCATTCCTGGTCACCTCCAGCGCCACCGTCAGCAGCAGCCTTCGGTGTCGTCTCGCCAGCGCCGCCACCGGGGCGTGCGAGGGGGATGCTGGCCGCCTCTTCTTTCCGGTGACCGAGCACACCCTCGGGTCGGTGCTGCATGATCCAGATGAGCACGACCCCCATGATGACCAACTGCAAGGCGTTGATGTTGCCGATGGTGTAAGCGATGAATGGCTGGATCTGTCCGCTGAATATCGGCCCGACCGCGTCCGCGAACGTGTTCGGCGAGCCGGAGACGTTGTACACCTGTCGGATGATGTTCTTCAGGTAGAGCGGCCCCTGAAAGAGCAAGCCAGCGAACACTGCCGCGCCGAGGACACTCCCCGTGTTCGACCCTGCACCACCGATGATGAGCGCCAGCCACACGAAGAACGTCACCTGCGGCTTGAACGACGACGGCGTGATCGCACCCTGGCGGAGCTGCCAGAGGATACCGGCCAACCCCATCAGGGCACAGCCGAGCATGAACGACTTGATCTTGAACTGGTCGGTATCCTTTCCGAGTGCGTTCGCCACCTCTTCGTCCTCACGGATGGCTTTGAGCACACGACCGAAAGGGGATTCGCCGGTTCGTTTCAGCAGCCAGTAGAACCCAGCGACGAAGCCGAGCAAGACGACAGAGTAGGTGAGCGAATCGAGTACCGGCCCGACGGAACCACCGACGAGTGGATCGAGCAGATCTTCGATCGCGCCGTAGGGACCACTGTTGAACACCGGTTGCATCGGGTCTTCGTAGTTCAAGAGTAGTCCGCGACCACCGCCAGTGCCGAGGTTCATGCCGAGCACGTCGACGTTCTGGAACTTGTTCGACATCACGGTGAACCGAACGATCTCGGACATCGCGATGGTCACGATTGCGAGATAGTCGGCCCGTAATCGAAGCGCGGGAAGCGCTACGAGAAGGCCGAGAAGCGCCGCCGCGAGCATTCCGGCGATGATGCCGACCCAGAGAGGCAAGCCGAGACCGGAGACTGTCGCGGCACCCGCGGTAGCACTCGCAGGGGGCTTCGAGACGATGGCCATCGTGTACAGGCCGACCGCCATGAACCCCGCGATACCGATGTTGAACAGTCCCGTGTACCCCCAGTGGAGGTTGAGCGCGAGCGCCAACATCCCGTACACGCCGATCAGGAACGTGAGGCGTGCGAGCGAGTTGATCTGCCCACGGAACGAGTAGCCCAGCGCCGACCCCGCGAGGAGGTACAGCGCGTAGATGGCGAGCAGTGCGCCGAGGATGAGTAGCGTGTCGTTGAGCTCGAAATCTCTGACTTTCGTACTCATGCGGTCGTCCTCCCTGCGAACAGTCCCTGCGGCTTGAACAGCAGGATGAGGATCATCATGGCGAACGCGGCAGCTCGACCGAACTCACCCGGAATCCAGATGATGGCGAGGTCCCACGTCAGTCCGATGACCAGCCCACCAAGGATCGCACCGTATATCGACCCGATACCGCCGAGGATGACCGCTGCGAAGATGGGGAGCAAGAGGAGCCATCCGAACTGGAAGTCGATGGTTCCCGTCCAGAGCACCATCAGGTAGCCTGCGATGCCAGTCAGTCCACCGCCGATTATCCACGTCCAGCGGATGACGCTCTCGGTCGGAATCCCCGTGATACGTGCGAGGTCTTCGTTGTCGGCCATCGCGCGCATCGCTTTGCCGAGTTTCGTCCGTTGCAACAGGACGTGAACGCCGAGCATCAGCCCCACCGTCGAGATGAGGAGTGTGAGGTCGTGTGCGGTCACGGGGACGTTCCCATCCCAGAGCAGGAGACTCCAAGTGGGGATGTCCTGTGACGCCGTCGTCCCACGGTTCGCCGTCGAGAAGACGAACACGATGAGGTAGCGGAGCGTGAACGCGACACCGACGCTCGTGATGAGCAGTGAGATGCCACCCGCATCACGCATCGGTTGATAGACGACCCGGTCGATGAACAATGCGAGTGCGATCGTTCCCAGACCGGCGAGTATCAGCCCGGCGATGACTGCGATCGGTGTCGTCGCTATCGTGATGCCGAGGGAACTCGCGTACACCGTTCCGCCAGCACCGACCAGTAACAACCCGGCGAGGCTTCCTTTTCCGAGTCCGGCGATGAGATAGGTGACCGCCCATCCCGTGAACGCGCCACTCGTGATGTAGTCCCCGTGCGAGAAGTTAGCGAAGTTCAAGATACTGTACGTCATCGAGAGCCCGATCCCGGCAAGACCGATGATGAGTCCACGCATGAGACCGCTCCAGACGAGCGATCCGACGTCGGATACACGGAGATTGCCGAAGAGCAGGCGGTTGATGAAATCCACGACAAGGAGCGCCGCGAGGAGGCCGACGACCACGAGCAGTGGTCGTTCGACGACGAGGCGACGCCCTCGTGTGTAGGTTTCAGTTACGCCGTCCATTGATAACTCTCCACACGATAATCGGTTTCCGTCACAGTATTAAACCTTTCCGACAGGGCGTTCGTGCGAATTCCGGTAATGGCATCATAATCGTTATGGACTGTCAGCATTGTCGAGGAACCATCCATTGAGACCATTTACTCGCAAACGTGTTTGTTTCCAGTGTCGATTACCGACACACATATGGCGGGGGATGTCGACGCCACAGGTATGCCCATACAGACCCTGGACGACCTCGCCGTCCAAGGGACGACACTCGGCGTGCGCATCGACATCAACAGTCCGTTGACGGAGTCCGGTGACCTCGCTGACGACGCGCGACTCCGGGCGCACGTCGAAACGCTCTCGGATCTGTTGGAACGTGGTGGGAAAGTCGCTATCCTCGCACACCAGGGTCGCCCCGGAGGCGACGATTTTTCGGGGCTTTCTCCCCACGCAGAACGGTTGGACGAACTGCTGTCGTTCCCCGTCTCGTACTGTGATGGGACGTTCTCCGCAGACGCGCGACGGGCGGTTCGGTCGCTCGAAGATGGTGAGGCAGTCGTACTGGAGAACACGCGGTTCTACAGCGAAGAGTACATGGAGTTCCCGGCGGAGAAAGCCGCTCAGACCCACCTCGTCTCCCGTCTCGCCCCCGAACTCGACGCCTACGTCAACGACGCGTTCGCGGCGGCCCACCGCTCACAGCCTTCGCTCGTCGGATTTCCCACTCGATTGCCCGGCTACGCAGGGCGCGTCATGGAGCGTGAACTCGACGTGCTCGGCGACATCGAAAGTACTCCGCGACCGCGCGTGTACGTGGTCGGGGGCGCGAAGGTCTCCGATTCTATCGCCGTCGCCGAGAACGTGCTGGAACGTGATCTCGCAGATTACGTACTGACGGCGGGTGTGGTCGGTAACGTCTTCCTGTTCGCCGATGGCGCAGACCTCGGTGACGCAAGCGCGGATTTCATCCACGACCAGGGATACTGGGACTACATCGACGACGCCGTGAATCTGCTCGAAAACTACCGCGACCGAATCCACCTCCCGAAAGACGCTGCTGTCGAACGCGATGGTGACCGCGTCGAACTCGTTCGTGAGGAGTTCCCGCCCCGTGAAGACGAGGGGGCGATGGACATCGGCACCGCCACGATCGAAGCGTACTCGGAGATACTTCGCGAGGCTGGAACGGTCATCCTCAATGGACCAACAGGCGTGTTCGAAGACGACACCTTCGCCGACGGAACCCGTGAACTCTACACCGAAGCGGCGAACGCAGAGTACAGCATCGTCGGTGGTGGCGACACAGCCGCCGCGATTCGAAAGTTCGGTCTCGGTGGGTTCGACCACGTGAGCACAGGTGGGGGTGCCTGCCTCCGGATGCTCACGGGCGACCCACTCCCAGCGGTGGAGGCGCTCTCCCGGTAGATGGTTTCCATCGAGGCGGCGACGAGTGAGGATATCGACCACGTCGCCGACTGCTGGGTCGAACTCGCACACGACCAGCGAGCCTACGGCTCACACCTCATGGCAGACGAGAACCGTCGACATATCCGCGATGCGATCGCCCGGCACGTCATCGAGGATGATCTATTCGTCGCCCGTGACGACGGTATCGTCGGCTTCGTCATGTTCGAACTTCGGTCGGGCGTCTACGAGCAGTCGACGACACAAGGGACGATCCAGAACATCTACGTCGATCCTAGCCGCCGCGGCGAGGGTATCGGCTCGAAACTCCTCGATGTCGCCGAGAAGACTCTCGCCGAACGCGGGGCAGAGGTGATCGTACTGGAGGTACTGGCAGCGAACGAAGATGCCCGTCGCCTGTACCGAAAGCGGGGGTACGAACCGTATCGTGTCGAACTGGAAAAATCGGTCGAAAACGATAACCACTCAAAGGAGTAGCGACAACTGGGGAATGCGCCAAGGGAGCTTGGGCGGTTCAAGTGCTCGATTTGTAATCGAGAATTCGTGGGTTCGAATCCCACCCTTGGCTCTTCTTTCGCAGTTCGAGTCGCCTAGCCACGTGCACAACGTCTTTTCACAGTTCGAGTTCTCGTAAGCAGTACTCCTCGTCGGATTTGAAACGGTAGAGTCGTAGCCCGCGAGCGAACGAGGTAAGCGAGCAAGAGTTTCTCGGCGTCGCGAAAATCTCGCTCGACGACACAACCGGTCAGAGATAGGATTAATCGGCCCCTAACACTGACTTCCGTGTTGTGAACAGTTGCTCGGCGTCCGAGCGAGGACAACTATCGTTCGGTTTTATGCTGATACCGAGGGTGTACATCTCCTATGAGTCGCGCCCAGAGTGTCCCCCTCTGGATGGCTGCGCCCGAGGAGTTTCGGAGCACGATGAAGATGGTGCTCAGTACGGCGTACAAAAACGACCGCCGGTTCGACCGCTCGTGGACGTTTCGCTATCCAGACGAGGACATTCCCGACCTGATGGTCGAGATTACCCATCTCGAAAAAGGTGGCACCGAAAAGCTGGTGAACTCCCCGCGACCGACCAAGCCTCCCGAACAGGCCGTGGTCAAGGATTTCCGCGACGTACTGGGGGACCTTCTCCTGAAGGGCCACCGCCTAGGGATCGAGTTCGACCGCTCGTGGACGTTCCGATATCCGGAGTCCGACCATCCCGACCTGATGGTCGAGGTGACGCACGTCGAAGAGAAAGAGAACTGACCCGATAGCCGACAGCGATCACTCGCTCGCTCCACTCGGAACTCCGCAGACCCGAGTATTTTGTTCGCCGACGGCGTGGTATCGACCATGGAGTTCAGCGTCGTCCAGGGCGACATCGCTGCACAGGATGCAGACGTCCTCGTCAACGCCGCCGGAACGAGCCTCCGGATGGGCAGTGGCGTAGCTGGCGCACTTCGACGCGGAGCGAACGGGCCGATAGACGAGGCGGCCATCTCGAAGGGGCCGGTGGAATTGGGCGACGTCGCAGTGACCGACGCCTACGAACTGGACGCGGAGTTCGTCGTCCACGCCGCGGCCATGCCCCACTTCGGTTATGGACAGGCGACCCCCAAAAGCATCCGTGATGCCACGCGAAACACACTGCGACAGGCCGACCAGTTGGATGCGGAGTCGATGGTGATTCCCGCACTCGGCTGCGGTGTCGCGGGGTTCGACCTCCGCGAAGGGGCGGGAATCATCTGCGACGAGATCGCACAGTACGACCCCGAAACGCTTGCTGACGTTCGGGTCATCGCCTACAGCGACGACGAGTACGAGGCGATTCGTGACGTCGCAGCAGACGTGCGAGGAAAGTGACCCGCGGAGAGAGTGACCCGAGCAGTTACTATCGTCGCCAGAGAACGATCACCCATGGTCGCCTTCACGTACAACGACGAAGACGTGCTCGTTACGACGAGTCACACGATTCCCGACGGAAGATCACCGAATACCTCGGCATCGTCATGGCAGACGTAACGCCGGGTCGCCACATCGGCAAGGACATCGCTGGCGGTCTCCGTGATATCGTCGGCGGACGCTCCGAATCGTGGGAGAGAACCCTTCAGGAGAGTCAGGAGGCCGCCTTCGACGAACTCCTCGAAGAAGCGAAATCACTCGGTGCTGACGCAGTCATCGCCGTCGATCTGGCAGACGAGGCACTGGGTGCACAGGGCGGGAGGATGAACATCAACGTGTCCGGTACTGCCGTCTCGCTGGATTGAATCGATATCAGGAGTCGTTCAACTCCACGTCTTCTCCGGCATCACCCGCACCTACGTCGAGCGTAGCAGCGGTTTCGATGGCATCGAGACCATCAAGTTCGCAGAGTTCGGCGACGGACTTCTCAGGAACGACGACGCGGAGTGTTTCGAACTCCAGTTCTGCATCCACTTCGCCGTCGAGTGATTCGACTCGCGCGCGAACCTGCTCGGTGTCGGCGTCGGCGAGTCGAAGCAGGAGTGCGACCGATTCGTCGGGTTCGGGGTGGTCTCGAATACCACGTACCGGGCGCGATATGTACGTCATTCGAGTGTCGAGAGGATCTCCTCGGCGTGACCGTCCGGCGAAACGTCCTCGAAGACGTGTTCGATGGTGCCGTTCGAGCCAACGACGAACGTGTTCCGGAAGACGCCGTCGAAGGTGTTGCCGAACATCTTCTTCTCGCCGTAGGAGTCGTAGGCACTGGCGACCGTACCGGACTCGTCGCTCAGCAGTTCGAAGGGTAAGTCGTACTTCTCGCGGAACGCTTCGAGGTCTGAAACGGGGTCGTCGCTGATTCCGAGGACGGGGACGTTGCGGTCGCTGAACTCCTCCCACGAGTCGCGGAACCCACACGCTTCAGTCGTACAGCCGGGTGTGTCGGCGCGGGGATAGAAGTAGACGACGACGCGTCCATCGAAATCGGAGAGTGAGATGGTCTCACCTGCGTGATTCGGGAGTTCGAACGATGGTGCCTGTTGACCTGGTTCGAGCATACTCGGTCTTCGGAGTGGGTGACGAACTGCGTTACGGAGTCAATCGCCAGTGACGACGAACGTCCGTCCACCCTTCCGTTCGAGGTGAACCTCGCCGTCTTCGGCCGAGGTTCGGACGTAATCTGCCACTTCGGTGGCCGACAGCCCGGACACGTCTGCGGCGTTCCACGGCCGGGTTTCGGCGTGTAATGGAGCCATCTTACTGTTCATGTTCTGACGTTGTCTGGTCAGATAATGAAACCAAGTCTAGCAGGGTGAAAGTGAAAGTATTCGGTCGAACGGTCGACGATCACTTCCACCGAGGTTGGATTCTTCTTATGTAATCG
This sequence comes from Haladaptatus rarus, assembly GCF_054177585.1. NCBI lineage: Archaea > Methanobacteriati > Methanobacteriota > Halobacteria > Halobacteriales > Haladaptataceae > Haladaptatus > Haladaptatus rarus. Next base: position 447,317 of record NZ_JBPEHG010000001.1, read on the forward strand.
TGCGAAATAGTTGAATAATGAGCGCAGACGACTTCGTACACGAGCGGATTCGGCGTTCTATCGCCGAACGGTCCAGATATCGCGGCTTACGCATGACAGAATCACCGTCCGTATCGAATGATCGTACCGACCGTACCGAACCGAGTAGCAACCGACAGGTGGGTATACGATGACCGACGTGGAAACGGTTCTCGAAGAAACCGAGACGACGCCTACGATGAACTCTCCGACGAGTCGTGTGTCGAGACGATACGGTCGAACGACAAGATGGTACGATTCGATGGCGAAATCGCCCGGTCGAATCGCGAAAACGTGATCGGTGATGAGACGACTACCCTCACAGTCCGACTGGAACTCGAATCGGCAGTTCGTGTGATGACGAACATCGACTGGAGTATCGTTCCCACGGTATCGGCGGTCGAAGCCGCGGCGTGGTCCGTTCGACTCGTGGAAGCGCGTGATTCGCTGGCCACTGAGGACGTGTACGTGACTGCCGGAGAGGTAGAAACGTCTGCGAACGAGAAGTCGGATGACATCACTGAGACGGGTCTGAGCGAAAAAGAACAACACAAAAAATTTCAATCATCATCACAGAACTGATGAAAATCAAAATCCTATTTCTGAAAATTGCCGACCGTCTGTAACATATGTAAAATGATACGTGACCACTGTTTTTTTATTGAGGAGGTCGTAGCGACTTCGTATGGGTGGAAAATTATCCAACGCCGACCGAGAGCGAATTAGAAAATTTGCCAAAACACCTCGCCATAAACGGACTCCTGACCTCCTCTGCCCCGGCGACGACGAGGAATCGGATTAGACGATTACGCTGATCGAATCGCCCTCTTTTTCTACGAGTCCGCGCTCACTGAGCGTACGAATGATGGTGTACAGGGCCATCTTCGGGAGGTCGAGACCGCTCTGGAGTTCGTCGACAGTCGCACCCTGTGACGTAGTGAGGTAGAGGTAGACCAGTTTTGCACGCGGTGAAACTAGTTCGTCCGGCACCGTTCCGACGGCGGTAGCACTTGCAGTCATGTCTGTGTAACGGGCCAAACATTCGACGATAATAAATGCTTGCTACGACGTTTGTCGAAATATCGGCGCGCGTGTCACGGCATCGAGACGTATTCTCACAGAAGAGAATCGCCGGAGATTTTATGTGATGACCCGTGGTAGGCGTCGTTTATGGGTCCAGCTTGGGACGAATCCGATTCGGAAACAGGGACGGTCCTCTCACCCGACGAGCTCGACATCGAGGAGAGCGAGAGCGTCGTCCCACTGGACGAGGGGCGGTACGTCATCGGTTCCGCCGGAAAACCGTCCGTGCCGGAGCAATCGGTGCAAACATCGACGGCTGACGATACACCGGGGGGTGGGGAAAAAACCACCGCGCAGGGACAGATCGACTCCAAAGAGGTTCGTCGGTGGCTCGAAGACGACCTCGAGGACGTGGACTCTCGCTACGGATTTCACATCACCGCGAAGTCGGAAAGTTCGATCAGCCACCAGCAGATGCTCTCCGACGACGTGGGAACCGTCTTCGATAGCCTGCTGATGTGGTACGCTCAACAAGTCGACCGAAACACACCTGTCGAAGACGTGCTCGGTATCCTCCTCATGGAGTCGAACGTCAGGGTACGCTACTCACCGCGCTGTTTCCGCGACGTTCTCGAAACGTACGACCTCTCGCCCGACGACAGCATCGCCGACTTCGTCGGCGCGATTCGAGACGAGAACGGGTTCGTCTTCCCCCCGGATAGCAATCGGTAGACTATCCATCCTAATAGCCGAGAGTAGGTTTTATATACTGGGATTCGATGTATCTGGTAGCTGACTATGAGCGTTCAGAAACAAGAGTCGCCTGACGATGGGGAACAGGGTGAGGAGACACAGGTGGTCGAGTTCCGTCTCGGCGGTGATATCTGTGCGATCGATATCGATCAGGTCGACAGCATCGTGGAAGTGAAGAAGGTTACGCGGATTCCGCGTACCCCCGACTCCATCGAAGGTGTGATGGATCTCCGCGGCACGACGACGACCATCGTCAATCCGAAGACAGCGCTCGGCCTGGACGATTCGGAATCCGGCAGCCGTGTCATCGTGTTCGAGACGGACGACAAACGGAGTATCGGTTGGCTCATCGACGAAGTGAATCAGGTCATCGGCGTGAACGAGACCGACATGGACGAATCAGTCGAGAGCGAATCGGTTCGTGGCGTCATTCGACAGGACGACGAGTTCGTCATCTGGGTCAAGCCGTCGGCCATCAACGTCTGACGGCGCGCGGGCATCTCGAAACCGACGAGCAAAGGACAGTACTCTGATTCGTTCGCAACAGATGATCGTCGTCAGCGTTCCGTGAATCGCTTGCAATCGTGAGGCGTAGCGAAGGCGTAACCGGCGTTACGGTACCGAGACGGCTATCCAATCTATTTTTTCCCTGTCGGTGTGAAAGTAACCGGCTAGTACCGACCAAATATCGACGCGTTACGAAATCTGGTTACAGACAGACCAGTACGCGGATTTTCGGGTGGAACATCGGGTATGTGAATCATAGGCTCGGCTAGGAGTATCCTTCGAAGTGTTCAGCGAGTGTATAACAAAGAGGGAATCCGGGCATTCGTAGATACAGTTCAGCCCTCGACAGCGGTCCTGTCGAGGCGCACAGGACAACGGTGGAGGCGAGTTACCTATGAGATTCCCGAACGTGAAGCGAATATTAGGCCGGAGTTGCAGCGCACGCCAGAACGAACGTCATCTTTCACTTTCGTATCAATGAGTGCCAACGTAAACAGGGGGAGGGGACACTGATGTGTGGCATCATCGCTCGGGTCGGGGAGACGGACGATGCCGTAGACGAGCTACTTGTCGGCCTCGAAAACCTCGAATACCGGGGATACGACTCGGCAGGGCTGGCGGTGAAGAACGGGAGTGACCCTGCGGTGTTCAAGCGCGAAGGACAGATCTCCAGGCTCAAGGATCTGCTCGCGGACGAAGTTCCCGCCGGTGAACTCGGTATCGGTCACACTCGGTGGAGCACTCACGGCCCGCCGACGGACGAGAACGCCCACCCCCACACGGGATGTTCGGAGCGTGTCGCAGTCGTCCACAACGGCATCATCGAGAACTACGAGTCGCTCAAAACCGAACTCCGCGAGCGTGGTCACGAGTTCGAGAGCGACACCGATACCGAGGTCATCCCGCACATGGTCGAGGAGTTCCTCGACGATGGGTCGACGCCCGAACAGGCCTTCCGGCAGACGGTGCGTCGTCTCTCGGGAAGCTACGCCGTCGCCATGTTGGTCGACGAGAGCGACGCGATCTACGCGACTCGCTCCGGGTCACCGCTCGTTCTCGGCGTTCGAGAGGGGAAGTACTTCCTCGCCAGCGACGTCCCTGCGTTTCTGGACTTCACCGACGAGGTCATCTTCCTCGACGACGGCGACCTCGTCGTCATCAGACCGGAGGGGCACGAGATCACGGATATCGACGGTCAGCAGGTCGAGCGCCAGATTCAGACTGTCGATTGGAACCCGGAGGATGCCGGGAAAGGTGGCTACGACCACTACATGCTCAAAGAGATCCACGAGCAACCGACCTCACTTCGGCAGACGCTCCGTGGTCGGGCCGACCCGATGACGGGCGACATCACCCTCGAAGATTTCCCACCGGGGACGTTCGAAGGTGTCCGGCGCGTCCAGCTCGTCGCCTGCGGAACGTCGTACCACGCGGGTCTCGTCGGAAGCCACTTCCTCGGAGAGCGAGGAGTTCCTGCACAGACGTTCCTCGCTAGCGAGTACGCAGTCTCGACGCCACCGGTCGACGACAACACGCTCGTCATCGGCGTCACCCAGAGCGGGGAGACGGCGGACACCCTCGCCGCGCTCAGACGGGCGAACGCCGCCGGAGCACGGACACTGGCGGTGACGAACGTCGTCGGTTCGACGGCGGCTCGAGAGTGCGACGACGCGCTGTTCATCCGGGCTGGCCCGGAGATCGGTGTCGCCGCGACCAAGACGTTCTCCTCGCAGGTCGTCTCGCTCTCCCTGCTCGGCGAGCGAATCGTTCGGGATACGGCTGGTCATCGGAGCGACGACGTGGAGTCGGTGCTGAGCGCCCTCTCCGACCTGCCGGATCACGTCCAGCAGATCCTCGATTATACGAAAGCCCACCGGGTCGCGAAGCGATACCGCGACAGCGACGCCTACTTCTTCATCGGTCGGGGTGCGGTGTTCCCGGTCGCTCTGGAAGGCGCACTCAAATTCAAAGAGATATCCTACGAGCACGCCGAGGGATTCGCGGCAGGGGAGTTGAAACACGGTCCGCTGGCACTGGTGACTCCCGAAACCCCGGTGTTCGCCGCGTTCAACGGTCGACACGACGAAAAGACGCTAAGCAACGTCAAGGAAGTCGAAGCACGCGGTGCGCCCGTCGTCGCGGTGGCGAGCGACGCGAACGAAGATGTCGGTCAGTACGCTGACGACGTATTGAAGATTCCCGACACCCACCCCGACGTGGCGGGAGTCCTCGCGAACGTCCAACTCCAGTTGCTCTCGTACCACGCTGCGGCACAGCTCGACCGACCCATCGACAAGCCGCGTAATCTGGCGAAAAGTGTGACGGTCGAATGAATCGCGTGGGTAAGGGACGATTACCCACCCGAACCGGCCTGAACGGTCGGCGCGGTTTAATCGCTATCCGACACCAGTTTCGATACGGATGAACGCCGTCGTACTCTCTATCGATGCCGAGCTCGCCTGGGGGTATCACGATCTCTCGACGGTTCCCGAACAGATCGAGAGTTCCCGTACCTCCTGGTCACGGCTGCTTGCGCTCTTCGACGAGTACAACGTTCCAGCCACGTGGGCCGTCGTCGGCCACCTGCTCCTCGATTCATGCGATGGCGAACACGCAGATCATGCGACACCGACCGGCGACTGGTTCCGACGCGACCCCGGCGGCGTCGCGGAACGCTCGCCACTCTGGTTCGGCGACGGCCTGGTCGATACCATCGCCGACGCGAAGGCGAATCACGAGATCGGATGCCACACCTATTCACACGTCGAGTTCGGGGACGAGCGAACGACCCGCGAGGTGGCAGTGGCCGAGACGCGAGCGAGTCTCGAAGTCGCAGACGACGCGGGCTACGACCTCGAATCGTTCGTCTTCCCACGAAACAACGTTGGTCATCGAGACGTGCTCGCGGCCTACGGCTTCACCTGCTATCGCGGGACCCGTCCGGAACTCTGGTTCGATGGCAATCGGTTACCGTCGCTGGCGAAGGTCGTCGATCTGACCGTGAGCAAGACGAGTCCGCCACTGGTCACTCCCGAGACGGACGAGTACGGACTGGTGAACATCCCGGCGTCGATGTTCCTGTTCGGCTACGAGGGACGGGTACGAACCATCACTGAAGGGATCTGGGACGACCCCCTCATCCGGGCGTCGAAGCGCGGTATCGACCGCGCCGCCAACGCCAGTGAGGGTATCTTCCATCTCTGGATGCACCCCAACAACTTCACCGAAGAGCGCGATTTCGAGCGCTTGCGAGTCGTGCTCGAACATCTCGCCGAACGACGAGACGAGGCCAGATTGCAGGTTCGAACCATGGGAGAGGTAGCCGCCGAGATCAAGGGAACCGACCCAGCGACGAAACGAACCCCTATCGGACCACGCTGATTTTCTTCGACGAACTCGTATTTCTGTCGACGCACGTGCAATCGTCGCAGGAACGTAACTTTGCCAGACAGAGCGGAGTAACCCGACCCAAACGTTCCGCAATCAGCCCATAACAAAGCGAATCCCGGTGGTGGAACGCGACAGAGCCAGGGGCAGGCAGCATGCCCAGGCGACGTTAACTATGTCGATGGAAACTTCGAGTCCAGATAGGGCGTTCGTCCTCGGTTTGGACGGCATCCCGTGGGATTTGATTCGGCGATGGACAGAGGAGGGACAGTTACCGAATTTCGCTCGGTTGATCGAAGAGGGGGCGACCGGGCCGCTTTCGAGCACGACCCCGGACGCGACGCCACTCGCGTGGCCGACGATCGCCACGGGAGTCTGGCCCGACAAGCACGGATTGTACGGTTTTCAGCACCTCGAACCGGGGTACACACACCGGATGAACACCAGTTCCGACGTTCGCCGACCCGAACTCTGGGATATCGTCTCACCTGCCGTGGTCGGCAACGTCCCGATGACCTACCCGGCGGACGAGATCGACGGGACGCTCGTCACCGGGATGATGACGCCGGAGATGGACGAGCATTTCACCCATCCACCCGAGTTCGCTGGAGAGATTCGAGAGGAGATACCCGACTATCGAATCGGCCTGTCGTGGAGTGAGTACCGCGACCGACCGGACGAATTCTGCGAGGAGTTGTCGGCGCTCCTCGATAACCGTCGAACATTGATGCGTCGTTTGATGGACGAAGAGTGGCGGCTCTTCTTCTTCGTCTACACCGCACCCGACCGACTCCAGCATCTCATCTGGGAAGACGACACGCTTCTCGACCACTACCGCGAACTGGACGAGATACTCGGGGAAGTGATAGAGTATATCGAATCCCGCGACGCTACCCTCTTCGTCGTCTCCGACCACGGCTTCGGTCCCATCTCGACGTTCGTTTTCGTCAACTCACTGCTCGAACGCGAAGACCTCCTGCACCGGAAGGGAGGAGACGGAACAAGAGGGGCACTCGCCCGGCTGGGGCTGACGAAAGATCGCGTCCAGACCCTCCTCTCCCGGCTCGGTGTGAGTGAACAGGCACTCGTCGATCATCTGCCCCGTTCCGTCGTCGATTCCGTCGCCAGCCAGGTTCCGGGTGACCACAGCCTCTACGACGTAGACTTTGAGGAGACCGTGGCCTTCGTTCACGGCGAGGGGAGCGTCTACGTGAACGATACGGTTCGGTTCGACCCCGGTATCGTCGCGCCGGAGGACGTGCCTGCACTCAAAGAAGACCTCCGTTCGTTGTTCGCGGGATTGACCGACCCCGAAACCGACGAGAACGTCCTCCACGTGTACGATGGCGACGAACTGTTTCCGACCGACCCCCGGTCGCCAGACCTCGTCATCAAGGGACGAGGTGAGTACGAGACGGCGACGTCGCTCACGCGGAACGTCTTCGCCGACAGCGGGAGCAAGGTCGCCAGCCATCGCCCCGAAGGCATCTTCCTCGCGTGGGGGCCGAGTATCGAGCCGGGGACGACGCCGACAGACGCGAGCGTCGCCGACGTGACGCCGACGATTCTCCACGCGCTCGGCGAAGCGATTCCATCGGACGCTGACGGACGAGTGCTGAAAGAGATCTTCCACGCCGGGTCGAAACCGGGTCGGCGGGCGGTCTCCCAGCGAGAATACAGTGAGGCAGGAAGTCCGGCATCCGTCGAGGCCAATTTCGACGACGTGGAAGACCGCCTCCGAGGACTGGGGTACATGGAATGACCGAGGCAAGCGACCCGAGCGGCTCGACCGATTCGACTGACCCGTCCGCCCCCCATTCGACCACCACGCAGACTTCCATCCCTTCATCGACGCCCGTTCCGACCGGCCAGACCGTCCTCGTCACTGGTGGGGCAGGGTTCGTCGGAAGCCACCTCGCAGCAGCGCTGGTCGCGGAGAACGACGTTCGAATCATAGACGACCTCTCGTCGGGGAAGCGAGGGAACGTCCCCGCGGATGCGACGCTCGTGGACGGAGACGTGCGCGACCCGAGCGCGGTGCGCGAGGCCATGCAGGGGGTCGATATCGTCTTCCACGAGGCCGCGATGGTCAGCGTCGAGCGGTCGGTCGAGCACCCGCTTCGGAGCCACGCCGTCACGTGCGACGGGTCGCTCGTCGTGCTCGAACAGGCCCGCCAAGAAGACGCGCGAGTCGTCCTCGCGTCCAGCGCCGCCGTGTACGGCCACCCCGACACCCTCCCCATCTCGGAGTCGGAACGCAAGACGCCGACCTCTCCCTACGGTGTCGACAAACTGACCGCAGACCACTACGCTCGCCGATTCAGCGACCTCTACGGCGTGGAGACGGTCGCTCTCCGCTATTTCAATATCTACGGCCCGCGCCAGAACCCCGAATACAGCGCCGTCGTCCGGGTGTTCCTCGACCAGGCCCGCCGCGGCGACCCCATCACCATCGAGGGCGACGGCACGCAGACGCGGGACTTCGTCCACATCTCGGACGTGGTGCAGGCGAACCTCCGCGCGGCGACGACCGACCGCACGGGAAGGGCATACAACGTCGGAACCGGCGAGAGCGTCACGATCCGCGAACTCGCGGAGACGGTTCGGGACGTGACCGATTCGGACTCCGACATCGTCCACATCGACCCCCGCCCCGGTGACATCGACCACAGCAGGGCGGATATCTCTCGTGCGCGTGAGGAACTCGGCTACGAACCGACCGTCTCCTTATCAGAAGGGCTCGCCTCGCTCGTCCGAGAAATCACTGCCTGAAGTCGGTCTCGAACGGATGGGACGGTCTCGCACGGAATGGCCGATGTCGTCGCTTCAGGCGGCCCATAACAAAGATACTCCCAGCCATCTGGGGAAACGAGGAAGGGTGGCTCAGTGGTAGAGCACCACCGATTCGTCGGTGGGAGCCTGACAGGCTTCGCGTGGTTCGAATCCCGCCCCTTCCGTTTCGACGACGAACGGACGTGAGGAGTGAAAACGAAACGAAGGATTCGAAGTAGACCAGACGCAGCCCGCGAGCGAGTTTACGAGCGAGCAGGAACGTCTTGGCGTGATTCGAATCCCGCCCCTTCCGTTTTTGCGACGAATGGACGTCGGTAAATCAGAGTCGCAGTGTTGTCGTGGCTATTTGTACTGAAATGTACTACGTTCGTGTGCCGAAATCGGGTGGACGCGATGTGTGAAACTGATTCCTGTGAAGAAGTGGCGTCCACTACTGCTTGAGGGACGCCACGCCTACGGAAGAGCCCCGCTCTTCCGTGGCCGAGGAGATCTTCGATTTCCCCTGGCCCTCACTCGATCAGTCGCTCGTGGCTGCGCCACTCGCTTCCTGCTTCGCGTCTGAGAGGGGAGTTCCTGAGTGGAGGAGTGACCAGGCGCTAGCGGTAGCAGTCACAGAAACTCACCCTCCACTTTCGGTGACTACCTCGTACTCACAGCCACTTTCGAGAGCCACCCAGCATCCACCATCACTCTCGGTACCCTTCCAACGATGAGATCATCCTCACCGTCACGACCGTCAGACCAGTACCCGCATCACACGCCGCAGGTCGAGCAGTCCACTCGCGGTCGCCAGTCCGACCCAGACGCCAGCGCCGAGGACCACCACGCCGACCAACGAGAGCAGGCCAGAGACGAACGAGAGCGCGACGATCACGACGGCAGACATGATCAGCGTGATGGCACAGACGAAGACGACGTGGCGGAGCATGCGCGACAGTGACAGTTCCAGTTCCTGGTGGACGACGGCGAAGTTGACCAGCGAGTACATCGAATACGTGGCGACGGTGGCCCACGCCGCGCCGACCGCGCCGAAGGTCGGGATGAGCAGGAGGTTGAGGAGGAGGTTCGCCACCGAGGACGCGCCTTTGGCCCACGCCCGCTCCCGTGCTCGCCCGAGGTAATCCAGTGCGTCGCTGGTGATGAACATCACCGCCTGCAAGACGATGTAGCCCGCGTACACCTGCACGACGGGGATCGCCCCGGCGTAGGCCGCGCCGAAGACCTGCGTCACGGCGGGGTCGGCGACGAGCACCAATCCGGCCCCCGCAGGGACGTAGAGCAGGAGGGTGTGTCGGAACGTCGTCTCGTAGAGGCTGGCCGCTGCCGCTCGTTCGTCACCAGCCTTCTGCTCGCCGTAGGTGGGCGAGATGGTGAAGCCGAGCGAGGCCGCCGGAGCCTGCAGAAACGTCGAGATGTTCTTGGCGAGGTAGTAGTAGCCGACCGCGACTGGCCCGACGAGCGCGCCGACGAGGATGGTGTCGATCTTCTTGTCGAGGACGTTCGCCCCCTTCGTCGCCGTCAGCGGAACGCTGTAGCGGAGCACGCGCCGAGAGAGGCCAGGCTCGCGGTCGCCCGATTCGTGGGTCGAGTAGAACTTCGCGTAGAGCACGCCAACCCCGACCACGGTCGCCAGCGCGTAGCTCACGACGTAGCCGACGAGCGCGCCGACCGCGCCGCCCACGAACAGCACGCCTGCGACGACGAAGACGAGGAGACTCACACTCCCCGTCGCTTTCGTCACCGCACTCCACGTCACGCGGTTGAACCCTTGGAAGGCGACCACGGCGAACGTCGAGAGCGAGTGGACGGCGAGATAGGCCCCGCCGAACACCAACAGCGGCGCGAGTTCGGGTTGATTGATGAACCGCGCGATGGGATCAGCGAAGAGTGCGAACGCAACAGCGACGACGACGATAGCGACGAGTCGAGCGCCGAGCGCGACCCGCAAGACGTGCGGTACCTGTGCGGGGTCGCGCTCCCGAAACTCGGTGATGTAACGGGCGGCAGATTTCGCCGTGCCGAGGTCGGTGAACAGTCCCGCGACCCCGAGCACCGCGAGCGCACTGCCGAGTATGCCGAACTCCTTCGGCGTGAGCAGGTATCTGGTGAGCAGGACGATCAACAGCCCACTCGAAGCGACGTGGAGCACTCTCGCACTCAGCGTCGCCTTGAACCCTCGTGCGAACGTCTTCGAGTCCATCGTGCTACCCTGTGGCGTTCAGGTAGTAGAGCTGGAAGTCCCCGCCCGACTGTACGCGCGCGACCTCCGGGTTACTTTCGAGCGTTCTGAACCCTCGCTTCGGGAACCGAAACCCGTTGTACACCGTCAGTTCCCGCTTCTTGGCGGAATCAGTGATCGGGAGATACCGGGGACCGTCGAAGGCCGAGACGAGTCGTCTCGCGGTGAAATTCTCCTCCGTCGCGTTGATGTCACTGCCGTAGATCGGTTCCCCCCGGAAGTCGGCTCGTTTGCTCGCTTCGAAGCCGAGTATCGCGTCGGTGTACCGCTCCCCCGACGCGCGAAGCCCGGTGAAACGTGCCTCGCCGCGCTCGTCGAACGCCAGTTCGTAGCCCGCCATCTGGCTCTCGGAGACCTGGCCCGAGGGCTGGTACATGTACGGCGAGTGGAATATCGTCGGTATCGAGAGCACGAGCAGGAAGAGAAACAGCCCCGCCGCGAATCCCGGCACGGGGTCGGCGTTCGGCAGTCGCTGCTCGACGGCGCCCATCGCACGTGCGATGGCGATGCCGCCGAGCATCGTCACGGGAACCATCATGAAACCCAGTACGCGGAAGTGAAACTGTCCGAGACTTGCGACGAGAAACGCACAGAAGAGGCCGAAGAGTGGAACCATCCCGACGGTGAGATACTTTGCGAACGCGCTGGTTTCGGTGGCACGAATGCGGTCGAACAGCCCGCCGAGCATGAACAGTCCGGCGAAGACGGAGAAGATGAGGCTGACGAAGAAGAGTTTCAAGAAGAGTATCCGGATGCTCCCTCCGAGTTGCGAGAGACTCGCGGCAGCGTTGGCGGTATCGGCTGCGGCGGCAGGGTTGTCGATCAAGCTCGTCACCAACGCGCGCGCCGCACCGCCCGACCGCTCGTGGAGGGGCGTCCACAGCAGGAACATCGCCATGAGGAACATCGTATGTGCGTACATCGCTCGATGGCGGGCGATGGCGTGCCCCTCACGGAACAACCGGTAGACGATCTGGACGAGGACGAACCCGCCGAACAACAGAATGGCATTGGCGGCCTGCTGTGGATGGACGAGCACCATGGCCATCGACGCCAGTGCGAGCAGGGAACCCGACGCAGTTCCGAACAGTGGAACTCGCCGTCCGTCGGTTCCCGTGACGTACTTGGCGACGAGATAGACGAGGAGCGGGAGAAAGAGGATCGCCTGCGACGTGGGATGTGGCATGACGAAGACGCTGATCGCGTTGATCGGAAGCAACAGGTAGGCCGCGATCGCCGCGAAAGTCACCGCTCGGTCGTCGTCTACCACGAGGCTCACGGCGAGCGGGACGAACAGCAGGTAGACGAGGACGAAGGCGGCGACCATCACCATCAGCGACCGCCGCAACGACAGCCCCGTGACCTCGCTGATGACGACACCGATGGTGTGCGTGCCGGGGTAGAGCAGTTCGTAGACCGCCATGTCGCCGGAGGCGATGTCCTTCGTCCAGCCGAGATGTGTCAGTGAATCTCCCGGCCCGTAGAAGTGATAGCTTCGGAGGAGGGGAAGCGACGCGATAGCGAGCGTCGTCGTCCCACCGAGGACGAGGCCGAGCGAGCGATACCAGTCGGGTGAGGACACCGCCACGACGATTCCGGTGATGAACGCGACAGCGACACCGGCCCAGAAGAGCGTCGGCGTCGCCCGGTAGACCGACAGTTCGTACCCCTGTGCTGGCGCTCCGTGGGCGGCGAGGACGGCCAATGCAAGCGAACAGAAGCCGACGACGAGCGCAGTCTTCTCCAGACGGTGTGCATACGTCCGTGCCATTTGCTCGTCTCGGGCGTCGCTCGTTTCACCCTTTGTTATGGACTTCCTGATTTCGCCCGGCACGAACCAGCAGTTCGGTCGCGTAGCCAGCGACGTCGATCTTGTCCGTGAGAAGCCGTTCTCTCCGGCGTTGGAACGTCTCGCGGTCGGCAGAGTGGACGAGCGATTTCGCTTTCCTGACCGCCTCGCGGTCGTCAGCCGTCGAGTAGAGCAGGCCGTATTCGGCCAGTTCGAGGAAGTTGGTCATGTCGTCCGACCCTGCGAACGATTGAGCACGCACTGCGGGCGTCCCGAGGACGGCGGCCTCGGTCGCCATCGTCGCCGAGTCGCCGACGTAGAGGTCGGCGAACGCGAGCAGGTCGTGGACGAGATGAGGTGGCACCGGGAGCTGATACTCCGCGAACTCGGCGGGAAGCGGCGACTCGCTGGTGACGTACACCTCGCCGTGGTCGTCGAGAAACGAGACGAGATCGCGTTTGGCCTCGCGCGAGAAGCCGTTCTCTCCGACGTCGTGCAGTGCCGACCACTGTCGAAAGCGAACCAGGAAGTAGCGCTCGTTCGGCTGGACGCCATGCTTCCGGAGTCCATCGGGGTTCGGCGTGAAACGTTCGGGATGGAGGTAGGCGAGTTCGTGATAGCCGTCGTAGCGAACGTGGTTCTCACCGTAGTCGTCGCGGAACCGACGGGGGGTGCAGACGACGTGTGCGAGCGGCGTCGTGATTCGATGTGATTGGGCACCTTCGTTGTCGATCCAGACCACGCTCTGTGCGCCGACCAACGGGGCGACGTGCGAGACGGCGACACCACCGATGGCGGTCATCACGTCCGGTCGGATACGCAAGGCTTCGCGGAGTAACCGCGCTTCGTAGGTGGCCTGCACCCGCGCCAGTCCGGCGAGTGAATCCGCCTTTCCGGCGAGAACGGTGTGCTCGATACCGTATCGGTCGAGCAGGTCGAGCGCGATGTCCTTGTCTCGGGCGAAGACGTGAACGTCGTGTCCTCGCTCTTCTAACGCGGCGATGATGTGCCGGTAGAAGTGGACGTGTGCCGGATGCTGGATTGTGACGATGACGTGCATCAGAGGACGGTTTGATAGACTTCGTGGATTCGTTCTCCCATGCGTTCGAGACTCAGATCGCGGACGTTCTCGCGTCCATTCGACCGACGAGGATCGGCGAGGACATCGACCAACCCTGCCACGAGTTCGTCGTCCGAGCGACAGACGTGTGCGGGTGATACCCCCGACAGGCGGTCCGCCACGTCGCCGACGTTCGTCGTCACGACCGGCAGATTACAGGCCATCGCCTCCTTGACGGAGTTCGGCGACCCCTCGCTCTTCGACGGGAGCAAGAGCACGTCGGCAGCGTTGTAGTAGGTCGCCATCTCGTCGTGTGGGACGCCGTAGACGCTCTGGAGTTCGACCGCCCCCGACACCTCCCCTGCAGCGGCGGCCACCACTCGCTCCGCCCGAGGGAAATCCTTCACCTCGCGGGATGGTGGATACGGAAAGAGGACGTGCTTTCCGTCTCGGCTCCAGCCGACCTCGTCACGGGCTTCGCGCTTCGACTGGGGTTCGAACCGCGACAGGTTGACCCCGTGTGGAACGACGTGACATGGCCCGTCGAGTTCGCTCGCCATCTCCTCGGACATCACGATGACGGCGTCACAGTGGCGTGCGCATTCCTTGCTCAGCCAGCCGTACTCGCCGAGGAGGTCGGACCCCCACAGCGAGAGCACGACCGGCAAGCGAAGTTGAGCCAGCGCCATCGGCGCGGTAAGCCCGTAGTTCGCGTGGATGAGGTCGTAATCGCCGAGAGCGTTTCGGAAGACGGTCGGGAAGAAACGCAGGTAGTCGGTCGCCGACCGCCGCGTGACGGATTTGCGTGCTCTGTGTGTTCCCGGTGGCGCGAGAGTCTCTCCCGAGACGCCCTGCTCACGGAGCACCCGCACTTGTTCCCGAAAGAAGCGGGCGTCGGTGTTCGTCACGAGGTTCAGCACTCGAATCGAACTGGTGCTGGCGCTCGATTTGATGGATCCTCTCGACACAGTAGCGGAAGACTCTCCCGAGATAGCCTTTGTTATCCGCCGCTTTATCGGGCCGCTGCACGCGATAGGGAGGTCATACCGGCGACCTCCCAAACGACCACGCCGACCGCCCAGATGATCACCGTTCATCGTCTCGTCACCGCCTCGACTCGCGCCATCGGTTCGCCAGCGGGTTCGGCGTTCGTAGCGACGTCGACGATGATCTCGGTGAGGTTCACCTTGTCCGCGAGGTACGCATCGCGGCGTTCCCGGAGGCGGTCTTTCGCCCCGTCGTCGGCGAGGAGGGCGAGCGACCGTGCAAGTACGTCCTCGAACGCACGCAGGTTGTCGATGAGACCCTCGCGTTCGAGTTCGAGGAAGTTTCCCATGTCCGACTCGCCGACGAAGGAGTTCGACCGGATCGCTGGTGTACCGAGCAGTGCCGCCTCCGTTACCATCGTCTGCGTGTCCGCGACCAGCAACGACGCCTCTGCCAACGCATCGTGAAGCAGGGCGGGATGGAGGTCGAACTCCCGAGCATCACCGGGTGCAGGACCGCCGCCTTCGTCCGAGACGAAAACCGTGACGTGGTCAGCGAGCGCGGAGACGAGCTGTCGCCGTTTCGCTGGCGAGAATCCGGAGTGTCCCAGGTCGTGATGCGACCCGAAGGCGTTGAACCGAACGATAGCGAACTCCTCACGCGGGCCGACGCCGAGTCGCTCTCTGATCGTCGGATCGGCTTCGTACACGTCGGGGTGGAGGTAGGCGAGTTCCTTGAACCCGTCAAACTCGTAATGGTTCTCCCCGAGATCTTTGCCGAACGTGTGGGGCGTGAGGAACGTATCGACGAATGGACGGGCCGCGAGGTGATCGATGGTCGTCGGCTCCGAATCCGCGACGACGACGACTGGCGTACGCGAGACGGCCCCGGCGTGGGCCGCGTAAGAGCCGACACCGAAGATGAGATCCGGCTGGTACCGTCGAGTACGCCGGAAGATCTCGTAGTAATGCTCCGGCAGTTCGCGGAACAGCGAGAACTTCGTCGTATCACACGCGCCGTAAATCTCGTGCGGGAGGTCGTAGTACTCCAGCAGGGCACGGGTACAGCCGTAATCACGCCCGAGAACGAGCACGTCGTGGCCTCGCTCCCGGAGTCGCTCTATCGCGTATCGATAGAGATGGACGTGTGCCGGCGTGTTGGTGAAAAAGAGGTACTTCATCCCCTGACGAACTCGTAGGCTCGTTTGGCTGCGTCCATCGTTTTCCCACTCGATTCGACGAGATAGTAGGGGACGAGGTCGGCACCGAACTTCGCCTTGTACCGACAGAGTCGTTCCGTGTTCGCCCCCATCAGGTCGTAGGTCGATACCGATTCGACCGGCGACCCATCGACGATATCTTCGATGATCCGCCAGTGGACGAGGCTGTTCACGCTCGTCCCTTCGTAGACGGCGCGGGCACCACCCTGCCAGAAGTACGCCGCATCGTTCGAGTAGAGGGTGGTGATGCCGCTCAGATAGTTACCGGACGAATCGCGGGCGACGTAGGTCTGGGCGTGGTCGTCGAGACCCTCCCAGAGGTCACGGACGTACTCCCACGAGAGGCCGAGCGTCTCGCCCTGTTCTTCGTATCGGGCCACGGTGTCTTCGTACACTGCTCGTGCCCCGTCGATTCCTTCGCGCGTAACGGTCACGTCGAGCTCCTTCGCGTCCCGAATCTCACGCCGAAGGCTCTTGCTGAACGATTTCATGACGGCGTCCGTCGTGGTCGATTCGAGCTGCAGGTGGTACGTGAAGAACGGCTCGACGTTCAGGTCACCCCAGACGTAGGGACGAGGGTCACCGTACTCCGTACCACAGAGCATCCGGAACAGGGTGAGTCCGGACTCCATCTGCTCGCCCACGCGCTGGGCGACCGGGGAGTCGAACCCGACTCGTGCGAGCTGTGCCGTATAATCGGTTCGAATCCTGTCGAGTACTTCCTGGGTGAACTCGCGGTTGACTTTCTCCTGTTTTCGCCGTTTCGGACTCGTCGGCATCAGTATCGGCCCGAGTCGCGGTATCGCCATCCCCGGCGGTGGCGACAGGGCGGCAGTCCCGAGCGGCCCATCCCGGACGACGACCGGAAGGAGAGCGATCGCTTGCTGTCCTTTGAATCCCCCGTACAGACGGAGTTCACCCGCCGTGTGGCGCTCGATGGCTGCCAGTGCCGCTGGCTGATGAAACACCTCGAACCCGTGCGAGGGGAGTGCGTCGTCCCATTCTGTGAGGTCTAATCGTTCGACTCTCATTCGTCGTCTCGCCAGTCGATAACGTCGGTTTTCACTTTGTTATCCCCTGCCTGTCCGTGAGAAGGGTCGTTCCGAGGCAGGGCAGGGACGGGCTACGACCGTCGTAGGCCGGGCGTGTTCGTTGCGGGTCGATGAGAATCGGGGAGCAGATCGTAGAGATCGCTTGGCGGGCCGACCCACGCCCCCTTGTCGAGTGCAGATTCGATCAGTCGACGGTACAGACGGCGATGACCGGGGAACTCGTCGGCGAACATCCGCGGATGCCAGAGGACGGTCATCACAGCGTCGTTGTCCGCCGCCTCGTCGAGCAGTCGTTCGCACGTCTCCCACGCGCGGTCGAAGTCGGTTCCAGGATCCGGAACCGCGATGTCCATTATCGTGAGCGGGAAGACGAGGAAGTCGTCGTCGAAGGGTCGTTTCACCTCGTAGCCGTGCTGGAACCCACAGTCCACACTCGACCCGAGCGACGCATCGTAGTCGAGACCGATGGCCGCGTGGTGTTCCCACGTCGACTTAGCACGGTTGAGGTGGTGCTGGCGACCACCGCGAATCCGGTGGCCCAGCGCGGCCTCCAGTGCTGCCTTCTGTTCGCGGAGTGCGTCCGGATCGTCGTAGGAGTCGTACGACCCGTGAAGACCGACCTCCCAGCCGCCGTCGTCCAGTTCGTGGAGCACGTCGAGGATGTCGGTATCGAACAGGTCGTACCGACCGAAATGTTCGATCCAGTACCGCGATGTGAGCCACTGTCTCGGCGGTTTCTGGAAGATGGACTCCTCTTGCAGGAAGTAGAACGCTGACCGCACACCGAGCGAATCTTCGAGTTCCATGATCTCCTCGAACTGCCACCACGGGTTGACCCCCGGCAGCAGCGATTTGAGATGTCGCGGATTCCTGTCCGCAACTGCGTAGTAGGGCGCTTGCAGTCCCTTGTACGGTCGGTCGACGTCGTGCGTGAGACAGAGTTCGAACTCATAGCCTGGAAGCATTGGCGAGCACCTCCACGATCCGTTTGGCCGCGTTCCCGTCGCCGTAGGGCGTGGGCTTCTCGTCGGGTGTCGTTGCACCGGCGAGCGCCGTCCGAATCGCGTTCCCGTCGGCACCGACCAACGTGTTCCAGTCGCTTTCGACCGTCTCGACCCACTCAGTCTCCTCGCGGAGGGTGACACAGGGCGTATCGAGGAAGAAGGCCTCCTTCTGAACGCCCCCCGAATCTGTCGCAACGACTGTCGCTGCGTCGAGCAAGGCGACGAACTGGCGGTAGCCGACCGGTTCGGTCAGCGTCAGGTCAGCCGTCGCTCGCTCGTGCAACCCGAACTCTTTGAGGCACTCGACGGTTCGGGGATGTGCCGGAAGGACGATTGGGCGCGGTTCGTCCGCCAACGCATCCACGATGGCTTCGAGGCGCTCCGGGTTGTCCGTGTTCGTGTCCCGATGAACCGTGGCGAGGACGAACTCCGCGTCAGCGACGCCGAAATCCGAGAGGACGCTTCGGTCGGCGCGCTCTCGCGCCCAGAGCAAGGCGTCGTAGCCCACGTCGCCCGTGAAGTGGACACCCTCCGAGATTCCTTCGTCGGCGAGATTATCTAGCGCGTCCGGCGACGGTGCGAGCAGGAGATCTGCGGCGTGGTCGGTGAGCACCCGGTTCGTCTCTTCCGGAATGTCGCTTCCGCTCCGCATTCCGGCCTCTACGTGCGCGAGCGGCGGTTCCATCTTCGACGCTGCGATGGCCGCCGCGAGCGTAGAGTTGGTGTCGCCGTAGACGAGCACCGCGTCCGGTGATTCGTCTTCGATCCGCGCTTCGAGACCGGCGAGCATCGCGGCGGTCTGTCTCCCGTGCGAGTCCGAACCGACGCCCAGATTGTAGTCCGGTCGCGGGATGTCGAGCTCTTCGAAGAACACTGCCGAGAGTTCGTCGTCGTAGTGCTGACCGGTGTGGACGAGCACCTCCTCGTGCTCGCGCCGAAGTTCCCGCGAGACGGAGGCGGCTTTCACGAACTGCGGGCGTGCGCCGACCACGGTGAGAACCTTCATTCGTCACGCACCTCCAGCCCCTCGGTTTCTACCCGGTCGAACACCATCGCAAGCGCGAGACACGTTCCGCCGAGCAGCATCGCGGTCAGGCCATCGCAGTTCTCACGCCGGCTGCGAAGCACGGAAAGGAGGCCCGCGCCAGTTCCCACCGCTCCGAGTCCGTACAGGAAGGTGAGTGGGTGGAAATCCCGAACGATGTACTTCGCCTTCAGTCGCCAGAGGAATCCCCACAGGAGCAGGGCCGAGAGCTTCGGGACGAACGTCGAGTACCGGATGGTGCTCTGCTCGTCGCCGTACACGGCTGGCATCGCCACGTCGGCGACCCGCATGTCGTGGACGTTCAGTCTGACCAGCAGGGCGTTGGCGAAGCCGTAATCGTCGTACACGGCTTCGATGTCGATCGCCGACAAGGCTCGTCCGGAGATAGCGGTGTAACCGTTCTGCGGATCGACCATCCCCCAGTAGCCGCTGGCCACCTTCGTGAGGAAGGTCAGCAGCCAGTTGCCGAAACTTCGCCACGCCGACATCCCTCTCCGGAATTCGGGGGCCGAGAGGCGGTTGCCCTTGGCGTAGTCGGCACGCCCGTCCACGACCGGTTGGATGATGCGGGACAGCTTTTCGGGATCCATCTGCCCGTCACCTGCCATCACCGCCGTCACGTCGATATCGTCTTCGCGGGCGCGACAGTACCCGGTCTTGATGGCCGCGCCGACGCCTCGATTCTCCTCGTGGCGAATCGGGACGACTCGCTGCTCGAACGCCCGACTCGTCGCGCCACCATCGGCGACCGGTGTTGCACGCTCGGCGTGGGCGCGGATCTCCGCCCACGTCCCGTCGGTCGAGCAGTCGTCGATGGCGTACACGCGGTCGACGAACTCCGGAACGGTGTCGATGACGCGACCGACGAATCCCTCCTCGTTGTACGCCGGGACGACTACCGCGACGGTCTTTCCCTCGTACATTCAGCCACCCCCGATGGTGTAGACGCGGTGTGCAGACCACGAGAGGTCAAGCGCGTCTCGTCCGTCGACGACCACCATCGGGTCGAAGCCAGCCCAGTCGATACCGTCGAACTCCTCGTGGTCGGTTACGAGCACTGCCGCGTCGAAGTCGTAGTCTGCGAGCGTTTCAATCGGAATTTTCGTGGCGTCGAATCCGTCCGCGTCGTCCAGCATGGGGTCGGCCGCGAACACTGCCGCACCGCGCTCGGTCAGGTCGGCGCAGATGGGCCGGGCCGGAGTCGCTCGCGTCTCCTCGACGCCTGGGCGGTAGGTCAGCCCGAGAACAAGGATGCGCGAGTCGGCGACCGATTTCCCTTCCTCGGCCAGCAGATCTTCGACTTTTCTCACTGTGAAGGCTGGCATCGAGTCGTTCACCTCCCGAGCAGTCCGAAGGAGCGGGAAATCGGCGTCGAACTGCTCGATGAGGAAGTACGGATAGTAGGGGATGCAGTGCCCCCCGACGCCCGGCCCCGGTTTGTGGATGTTGCAGTATGGCTGGGTGTTCGCCGTCTCGATGGCTCCATTGACGCTGATTCCCGCGTCGTCGGCGATGGTGGCGAGTTCGTTCGCCAGCGCGATGTTGACGTCGCGGTAGACACCTTCGAACACCTTCACCGCCTCTGCGGTGGTCGCGTTCGGCACGGAGATGACCTCGTTGTCGGTGAGTTCGTCGTAGACGAGTTCCGCGACTCGAGTACTCTCGTCGTCCACGCCACCGACGACCTTCGGGTAGGCACCTCGGATGTCCCGCAACGCGCGCCCGCTGGAGGTTCGTTCGGGGCAGACCGCGACACCGAACTCGTCCCGCGAGAGGCCGCTTTCTGCTTCCAGGAGGGGGAGGAGTTCGTCGCGGGTCGTCCCCGGCGGCACCGTGCATTCGACCACGACGAGGTCGCCCGGTTCGAGTCCATCGGCGATGTCGCTCGCCACTGACCGAAGGATTCCGAGGTCGGGGTCGTGGTCCTCGGTGATGGGCGTCGGGACGATGATGACGTGAACCGACGCCGACTGTGCCGCCTCGATCGGGGAATCGACCGCCCGGAGCGACCCGGATTCGACAGTCTCGGCGACGAGGTCTGCGAGACCGGGTTCGCGCTTGACGTGACAGTCGCCCCGGTTGATGGTCTCCACGACCGCCGGATCGACATCGGCACCGACGACGTTGCCACACGTCTCGGCGTACACTGCGGCGAGTGGCAGCCCCATCTTTCCGAGTCCGTACACCGCGACCGGGACCTCCCCGGTTCGAAACGCCTCGCGCTGGTCTTCGGCGGCTGCGTCGCTGGCGTAGAGCGTCTGGAGTTCTCGCAAGCTCACCCGAGACGCACCTCCGACTCGCGCAGGTCGGACGCCAGCCCGTCGATCTGTTGTGCGATCTCGAGTACACGAAGTCCGTCTTCTCCCGTGACGACTGGCGTCCCATCCGTGGTCACGCACTGGACGAACGACCGAAGTTCGTTCTTCAGCGGTTCGCCGTTCTCGACGGTCGGTCGTTCGACGATGCTCTCGTGGCGGTAGCGTAGGTCACCGTTGTCCTCGATGTACTCGGGCATCGAATGGCGGTGGATCTCGACCGACTGGTCGGTGTAATCGACGTTCACTCGGCAGTCTTCCGCCGTGATGGAAAGCTTTCGCACCTTCTCCTGTGTCACCCGACTCGCCGTGAGGTCTGCGACGATACCGCCGTCGAACTGGATGCTCGCGCTGGCGTAGCGGTTGTCCCGCGTTCCGACCGCGGCGACCGATGAGATATCGTCGTCGACGATGGAGAGGAGGACGTCAAGGTCGTGAATCATCAAGTCCATCACCGCGCTCACGTCCACCGCCCGACCCGCTGGCGGTGGGCCGAGTCGCTGGGCGTCGATGGCGATGATGTCGAGTTCGGAGACGATCTCGGAGAGCGTCCGGATCGCGGGGTTGAATCGCTCGATGTGGCCGACCTGTACCGTCACGCCTGCCTCCGCTGCGCGTGCGAGCAGGTCGCGTCCTTCGTCGACCTCGGCCACGAACGGTTTCTCGACGAGGATGTGGAGTCCTCCCTCGATGCACTTTCGCGCCGTCTCGTAGTGGTAGGGCGTCGGGACGGCGATCGAGACGATGTCCGCTTCGTCGATGAGGGTCGTCATGCTTACCGCCCGCGTTCCGTGGTCACGGGCGACCTCTGCCGCTTGCGTTTCGTCTACGTCGTGGAGACCGACGAGTTTCACGTCCGGCAGTTCGCTGTAGACACGAGCGTGATGACGACCCATACTTCCGACGCCGATGACTGCCGCGTTGATCGGTTCACTCATAACTGGTGATAGCTGAAGCGATTGTTTCCACGTCCGCGCTCGACAGTCCGGGATGTACCGGGAGTGAGAGCACTTCCCCCGAAACGCGTTCCGCGACTGGAGCATTGTGGTCGACGTGGTCGTACGCTGGCTGTTCGTGGATGGGTGTCGGATAGTACACCCCAGTCCCCACCCCCCTCTCTTCGAGATGGGTACGCAGACCTTCGCGGTCGTCCGTTCGCACGGTGTACTGGTGATAGACGTGCCGACAGTTGCCCGGTTCGTACGGCGGCTGCACCGACGCATCCCGAAGGCTGTCGGTGAGATAAGCCGCGTTGGCGCGCCTGGCCTCGTTGTATTTCGGCAGGCGCGACAACTGCACGCGACCGATGGCTGCCGCCATACTCGTCATCCGGAAGTTGTGGCCCAGTCGGACGTGGTCGTAGGAACTGCACCCCCCTTCAGCAGTCGGTCGCCCGTGGTTGACGAAACTCGCGGTGCGCTCGGCGACGTCCCGGCGGTCGGTCGTCACCATTCCTCCTTCCCCCGTGGTCATGTTCTTCGTCGGGTAGAAAGAGAAGCAGGCCGCGTCACCGAACGACCCCACCGTTCGGCCCTCGAACTCCGCGCCGTGTGCCTGCGCGGCGTCTTCGACCAGCGCGAGGTCGTGTGTCTCGGCGATGTCCTGGAGGTGGCCCATCTCCGCCGGAAGCCCGTAGAGATGTACCGCGAGGATGGCGTCTGCATCGTGTTCACGGACGGCCACCTCCACGGCGTGGGGGTCGAGAGTGTACGTCTCCGGGTCGATGTCGGCGAACACGGGTTCCGCCCCGGTCAGTCGAATCGCGTTCGCGCTGGCGACGAAGGAGAACGGCGAGGTGACGACGCGGTCACCGGGGCCGATTCCGAGCGCCGCGAAGGCGGCGTGGAGGGCTGTCGTCCCGTTGCTCGTAGCGACGCCGAACTCCGTCCCGCAGAAGGCGGCGAACTCGTCTTCGAACGTCCGGACCTCCGGGCCGTCTGCAAGCTGGCCGTCTTCGAGACACTCGACGGTTGCTTCGATCTCCGCTTCGCCCAACTCGGGGTCTGCGATAGGTATCAAATGTCGTTCCCCCCTTCGAGCGTCTCCGGTAGTGGACGATGCTCCGCAGGTGCGCCCACCGCGAGCATCCCCGGTGGAACGTCGTCGGTCACGACAGCACCGGCGGCGACGAACGCTCCAGCTCCGATGGTGACACCGGGCAGGAGTGTGGCGTTCGCACCGACCGAGACGTCGTCTTCGAGCGTCGGGCCTTCGAGTTCCGCAGACCGCCGGATCGGGTAGGGGTCGTTGGTGAACGTCGCAGCAGGCCCGATGAACACTCGGTCGCCGATGGTCGTGTTCGTCGGCACGTAGACGTTCGTCTGCATGCTCACGTTCGAGCCGATAGTCGTCTGCCCGTCGATGACCGTGTTCGTCCCGACGACCACGTCGTCGCCGATGGTCGTCGCTTCTCGAACGAGCGCACCGTGACCGGTCGTGAAGCCGTCGCCGATGGTAACGTCGTCGTAGATGACCGTCCCTGACCGGATGGTCGCGTCGTCACCGATGACCGGCGGCGTCGAGTCATCCGCGTAGGCGTAACCGACCGTTGCGCCCGGGTGGACGTTCCGGTCTCGACTTTGCGGTTCGGTCATCGACGACCACCCCTGTGGGGACACGGGTCGCAGGGCGTGTCAGTGGATGGTAGTGAGTTCATAGGTTGGGTCGTGATAGCCCGATTCCGCCGCGAACACGGCGAACAGGCGTTATACCCTCCATGCCTACCAGTCCTCTTTGTTATACGCTCCTTGGCGGGTGGTAGTTCGAGACTAGTCGTTCCACCGTCGCTTGAATCGGGGTAATCAGTGTTACGGAGTCGAAATATCGGCGTAAACTCCGATACGAGGGCTGTATGGCGACACTACCCGGAAACAGTACCGGGGTAACAAAGTGGAGAACCGGCGATACCCGGTATATGCGGTGGTGGCATCTGTGACTACAGGGTGGTCACAAACTCGAATGGGGGTGTATTGGTTCCGATGAGCGGACAGCAAGCTCTCTCTCTCCACGATGGCTAGTTCCGGACTCTCACAAGATCAGGTATTCGAGGTTCTGAAGAGCCCGCGCCGACGATATGCGCTCTACTATCTCCGTCGAGAGGGGGGTACCGTCGAACTATCGGACCTGACCGATCAGGTGGCGGCGTGGGAAAACGATACGACACCGGCGGGTCTGACGAGTGAACAGCGAAAGCGCGTCTACATCTCGCTCTACCAGACCCATCTGCCGAAACTCGACGACGCCGGAATCATCGATTACGAACGCGAAGCCGGGAAGGTACATCTCTCACGGCGTGCTCGTGAGCTCGACACCTACCTCGGCGACGTATCCCGACCGGAGATTCCGTGGGATCGCTACTATCTCGCGCTCTCGCTCGGGAGCATCCTGCTCATCGTCGGCGTGTGGTTCGAGATCTACCCGCTTTCACTCCTCTCTGGTCTCATCGCCGCGACGATAATCTTGACCGCGTACGGGGTCTCGGCGATCGGCCAGTATCTCTACTACCGGCGGCGGACCGTCCGAGGGACGCCGCCGGAGATCAGGCGTGTCGAAGGGCAGTGACCACCGTCGATAGTCGGCTTTACTGCCGGTGACCGGGGTTACTGCCGGTGTTCGACGTTGCAGACCGCGTCTGATTCCGCGAGGATGAAGGCGTCGTCACGAAGCATCTCTTCGTCCTTCGGGAGGAACATCAGATGGCCGGTCCCGTTTTTCTTCGCGCGAATCACTTCCCACTCGTCGATCTCGTAGCCGAGGTCGCCTTCGAGGTCGGGGTCCGATGGAACACGTTCCCAGCGGAACCGGTTCATGGAGCCCCACCCACCGAGACCCAGATTCGAGCCGTGCCGTCTATTTCCAGCCGTTCGAGGTCGCCGGAGAACCGATAGGCGTCCTTGCCGTCGACGACTCGCCCCTCGACTCGCGTCCCGGAGATCGTGTCGAACGAGTTCACCGAGCCGAGGTCGCCGTCCTTCGCGACCGACCCACTCACGTCGAACGAGTAAGTGCTGGTCCCATCGGCGTCAGTTCCGTCGATGACGATGGTCTTCTGGAGGCCGAGTTTCCCCGGCGTGACGCGCTCGCCGTTGAGGAAGACGGTCGCGTTTCCGTCGAGGCTGAACTTCGTGAGCGTGCCCGCGAACCGGTAACTGTCGGTGCCGCCTGCGACCGTGCCAGTCGCAGTGCCTTCGTCGAGCGCGTCCTCGTCGTCGTTCGACACCCCACGGTCGGTGGATTTCGAGATCTTTCCGGAGACGTGGAACTCGTAGTTCGCCTGCTTCGAGACGTTCGAACTGGAGATGCTCAGCACGTTCGGGAAGCCCTTCGCTTTCGCTTTCTTCTCCTGGAGGCGCTGGGTGCGGTTACCAGAATCGCCGTTCGAACGGCCACCCGAACCGCCCGAGCTGCTCTTCGAACCACCGCCTGATCCGCCACTCGAACCGCTTGCGGCCTGTTTTGCGGTCATCGGAGCGCCTTTCGGTGGCGTCAGGTCGGCATCGCTTCCGGTTCGCGTATTCGTCGTCGTGACCGACCCGCCTTTGGTGGTGGCGATGGAGCCGAGGATGTCACAGTTCCGGAGGTGGGTCTCGCCGTACCACGACCAGACGGCGCGGGTGGTTGTCGAACCGGGTGCGGAACAGCCGATTCGACACGGTTTGTTGCCGCGAGAGTCGACGACCGTGTTCGTGACCGTGCACGGTCGTTCTTTCGCGTTGAGACGGACGTTCGAGATGGTGTTACCTTTGAAATACGACGATTCGACGTGGAGGTTGCCGCCGTATCCCTGCGCGCCCGGTCCGGAACCGTACAGGCCGTTGTCGATCATTCCCGCGACGTGGACGTTGCGGAAGGTGATCGTGCCACGGTGGGGGAGGTTCGCGTTGACCCAGACACCGCCACTGTCGGAGCCAGCGACCTGCCCGTCACCCATGTAGACGTTCTCCACGAGTCCGGAACCGTTCGGGTCGGAGACACCGGGATTAAGCAGGTAGTGGTCGCCTGGGTGGATACCTTCGAATCCGACGTTCCGGATCGTCCATCCGGAGCCGCTCGTACGCATAAGCGCCGAGGCGCCGTCAGCAGTCATGTCGATGAGAACGTTCTCGAAGGTTTCGCCGTCGCCGATGTCGATGATCTTCGTCTCACCTGCTGGGACAGTGATCGTCCTGTAGTTCTCCGCGGTCGCAACGCCTGTCGCTGCGATCGATGCTGCCGTCGCGCCAGCGAACTTTAGGTACGAACGCCGGTTCAATAGACCGTCGTCTGGGGAATCGCGTGCCGCTTCGTCGCGTGCCATGAGTTCAATGCCACATTACCAATTTAAGTAGGTTACGATTCGGACTCAATGCAATACAGACAATTTAAATGTATTTAGTGGCGCGGCAACTGCAGAAGAGCGATGATGAGTCCGTCGGAAACGAAACCTTACCGCTCGATGGTTCCCGCCGCATCACAGAGAGACCTCGCCAGAGCTGTTGGAGGAACAGATGGGTGCGAACGACTCTAACACCAGAGTGTGCCCTTACTCGCGTACCGTCTCGTCGCGTGCCATTGCAGATTCAATGCTGTCTTGATTATTTATATAGGTACCGATTCTGTCCCCGAAGAGAGAACCGAATTTAAACGTGGTGGCCGATGTCAGCGAGAGCAGTAGAACGTCGGAGATGAGAACTCGTGGATGGTGACGACGACCCCCAGATATATACTCACAGTCGGTCACGCGCGATGGACGATAGGAAATGTGGCATTGAATATCACATCGGGGGAACAGATTCTCGAGCGAAATCCGGCAGTACGACCGGTCTACGAGGAGCGAAATGAACGCATAACAAAGCACGCGGGTAGACATTTCAGGGACAGCATGGACTGTCAGATAACGACACTTCTCGTCGGGATCGACGCCGGGTGTCGGTCGATTCTCGACCCGCTGGTCGAGGACGGGGCACTCCCCACCCTCCAGTCGATCTTCGACGAGGGGTCGTCCGGGTCACTGGAATCGCAGATTCCGCCGTGGACTCCCAGTGCGTGGCCCTCGCTGTACACCGGCGTCAATCCCGGCAAACACGGTGTCTTCGGGTTCCTCCACTTCGATGGATACGACTGGGACGTGGTGAACGCAAGCCGCGTTCAGGAGCATACGGTCTGGGAACTGTTAGACCAGCACGGCTATTCGAGCGTCGTCGTCAACGCGCCGGTGACACATCCACCACGATCGATCGACGGTGCGGTGCTGCCGGGCTACACCGCGCCGGAGAACCCGACCTGCCATCCCGACGGATTGCTGGACGAAGTTCGTAACGAGATCGGCGGGTATCGGGTGTATGCACCGCGTAACCTCCCCGAAGAGAAGTCGGTCGAATGGTATCGCCGCCTCGTACGCATGCGCGGGGAAGCGTTTCGATACCTCGCAGACCGGTTCGACCCCGACTTCGGCTTCGTCCAGTTCCAGAGCACGGACACGGTCTTCCACGAACATCCCGGCGAAGACGACGTGGTGCGAGCAGTCTACGAGGCGGTCGACCAACAGGTCGGCGAGATTCTCGACAGCTGTGAACCGGAGACGGTCATCGTCGTCAGCGACCACGGTATCGGCGAGTACACCGGCTACGAGTTCCGCGTCAACGACTTCCTGCGTGATGAGGGGTACGTCGAAACCGTCCGCGGTGGTGAGGGGATGCCCTCGTGGTCGACCATCGCAGGCAACCAGTTACAGAAAGGTGAGGAGAGTTCCCCCCGGAAGCAGGGGGTGGCCGAGCGCGGACTAGCGGTCGCGGCGCGGGTCGGTATCACCAGCCAGCGAATCGGTGCCGTACTCGAACGCGTCGGACTGGACGAGTTCGTGGCGAAGCGCGTCCCAGAAGACTTCATCCGCGCCGCCACGGAACAGGTCGATTTCCCGAACTCCGTCGCCTACATGCGCGACCGGATCGAGTGTGGGGTTCGCATCAACCTCGACGGACGCGACCCTCACGGTGTCGTCCCACCCGAGAGATACGAAGAGGTTCGCGCCGAGCTAATCGAGAAACTCCAAGGGGTTCGCACGCCGGACGGTCACCCCGTCTTCGAGACGGTCGCTCCCCGGGAAGCGTACTTCGAAGGCCCTCACAGCGAGAGTGCGGTCGATATCGTCACGGTCCCCGCCGACTTCGACCAGTTCCTCTCGGCGCAACTTCGCGGCCAGCAGTTCGGCGCACCGCGAGAACCCTGGAACCACAAACTGAGCGGCATCTTCGCGGCGGCAGGGACTGGAATCGACGCTTCCGCGAACTGCGAGGACGCGCACCTCTTCGACGTGGCACCCACGATTTTGGCGACGTTCGGCGTCCCCGCGAGCGACCGCATGGACGGGAACGTACTCCCGGTCGTGGCGGCGGCAGGCGAGCAGAGTTACCCCGCGTTCGACGCGGGCGAGACGGTCGAAACTGACGACGAGCGCGTGGAAACGCGACTCGCAGACCTCGGATATCTCGAATGAGCATCACGATAGAGAACGACGGCATCAGGGTAGAACGCGCGGACGATCTCGAACGCTGGAACGACCACGTGGACCGGTCGCCACAGGGCGACGTCTTCCATCGACTGGAGGCACTCGAAGTCCAGGCCGAACACACCGGCGCGACCTTCCATCCCCTCGTCGGTTACAAGGGACAGGAACCGGTCGGTCTGTTTCCTGCTTTCACCATCTCGAAAGGCGGTGTCACGACTGCGTTCTCGCCGCCGCCGAACCTGTGGCTGCCGCACCTCGGGCCGGTATTGCTGAACATGGCGAAGCTGAAACGGCGGAAAGCAGAGCGTAGACATCGTCGTTTCATCGACGGCTGTCTGGACTGGCTAGACCGCGAATCCGCCCCGAAATACGTCCACGTCCGAACCGGTGGGCGATACGAGGACATCCGACCCTTCGAATGGAACGACTTCGAGGTGCTGCCGCGTCACACCTACGAAGTCGATCTCACGCCCGGTGAAGAGGACGTTCTGTCGAGTTTCAGCAGCGACGCTCGGAGCAACACCCGCACCGACGAGCGTCGCTACGACATCCACCTCGGCGGGCCACAGGCCATCCGCCGGATCATCCGGCAGGTCAAGGCGCGCCACGACGAACAGGGCGAACCCTACCGCCTCTCCCCCGAGTTCGTCGTCGACCTCTATCGGGAACTACCTGAGGGTGCGGTTCGCCCCTACGTCTGCGACGTTGACGGCGAGTTCGCGGGCGGGATGATCGCACTGGCGGACGACGAACGAATCTACCGGTGGCAGGGTGGCGCGAAACACGACCTCGACGTGCCCATCAACGACCTCGTGGACTGGGCCATCATGCGCGACGCGATGGACGAGGGAATCCCGCGCTACGACCTCGTTGGCGCGAACGAACGCCGACTCTGTAGCTACAAGGCGAAGTTCGACCCCGAACTCGTTCGCTACTACAGTCTGGAGCGTGGAACGCGGATGATGAACCTGCTGACCGACGTGTACAAGCGATTCAGGTAGCGTTTTTCCGCACGATTTTTTACAGACCGGAACCGTGCTGAACGGATGGACGAATCGCTGGTCGAAGCAGGAACCGTGCTGACGGCTGCAGCCATCGGCCTGTTCTTCGGCGGTGCTGTCGGCGTCTTCGTGGTCGGATTCGTTCTCATCTGTGCCGGACTCGTGTCGTCCGACGACCCTCACGAGCCAGAGGGGAGACACGACTCCGGAAATCGAATCGCCCGACGGTGAGCAGAAGACGAGTTGTCCCGACTGTGGTGCGAGAAACGACCGTGACAGAACCTCCTGTCACTACTGCGGCAGCGGGCTCTCCACAGAGTGACAGTATCGACAGATTACTGGCGAGTAACGGCGATCTTTCTGGGAATTCCCGGCATCCCGTCGAACAACCAGAGGACGAACACGGTGAACAGCAGGCCGAGTTCGAGTGCGAGATAGCTCGTCACAGCGGGGTCACTGAGAAACACCAGGTAGTCGCCGAAGTACTCCTGAAACCGCGCCAGAAATCCCATACTCGACTGGTCGGCCGGGACGCGAACGAGTGGCCACAGGAGGAATCCGAGGAACGGCTCTTTCCCGACGACGAGAGGGTAGATCACGTCGCCAGATAGGTGCGAGAGATACCCGATAGCGAACGCGACGCCGATGTCACTCCGGCGTGCGCGATGTGCGAGCGCGAGCGCAAGCACCGAGAGCGGAAACGCAGAGAGCAGTGAATGGGCCAGCGAGTGTCCACTCGGCAGAACCGCGAGCGACCACGCGAGCGGTTTGTCCACCAGGTCGGGAAGCTGGGTGGCGATCCCGAGGACGACGACGGCGTCACTCCGCGGTGACTGACCCGTCCCGAGGTGGCAGTACAGTGAGTAGAGAAGATACCCGAACGCGAGGTGTTCCCAGGGCCACATTATTCTACCACGTCGATCCAGATGTAGGCGTGTTCGTCAGCGTTACTCGTCGTCGGGTCGGCGGGTGGCTCGCCCTCGTAGAGCAGGAACACCACTCGCAGGTCTTCCCCGGCCATCGTCGGCCCGATGTCGTAGCGCGTTCGCCACGACTTTCCTGCCGCCACGCGATGGCTGAACCTGGCCCGTTCCACTTCCTCGACGATTCGCACACTCCCTCCCGACCGCTGTTCGACGCGCTGGAGTTCGACGACGACGGTGTACTCGACTGACTCTCCTTCGTGATTCGCGATCGAGACGTACACCGGTTTCTGTTCACCCGGCTCGAACGACTCTGGGTAGCCTTCGGTGACGAACTTCCCGTCGTCGGTTCGCGTGAGTAAAGAGAGTTGCGAGAACTGCTCGCCGTTCTGCGGAGCCACGACGGCGTATCCGACGGTGGATAGCGCGACGACGACCGAGAGCGCCAGCACGACGTTCAACACGATGTCAGCCCTCGTTTCGCCGTCGTAAAGCAGCGCGCGAAGTCGAGACCCACTCCCCCTGATGGAGACGCTGAATCGGTCGTTGGGCGGCACCCTCCCACGTCGAATCGCCGCCATGACGGAGAGAACGAACGTCAGCCCGAAGACGGCGACGAGGACGGGAAGCGGTTCGAACGAGACGCTAACGACAGCGAGCGAGAGAGCGAGGAGTGGAAGGAGTGCGAGACTGACGCCGAAAGAGAGCGCCGCACGCTCCCCCGGTGTGATGCCATCACGTCGCAACTGCACCGGACTCGACCACCCCGACGGTGAGGGTGGGCCTGCACCCGGAAAGAGGAGGGAGACGAGCGCGTAACCAGGAGTGAAGAGGACGAATGGCAGTCCCAGCGCAACGGCGACGGGCGTCCCGCGAACGACCGGTTGGGCGAGCACGAACGTCACCACTGCGACGGTTAGGACGACCCCGACGAGATCCACGGGGAGGGAGAGCACGGGATGGGTGATTCGACTCCACCACGAGTCGTTCGCTCCGTGGCTCATACGAACTCCGGTGCGTCGTCGGTCGTCGTGCGGTGCTGGCCCATCGAATGTTCTCCGAACACCATCGAAATCAGTCCGTACACGACGTATTCCGGAATGGTACTTTGTTATCCAGCGCGTACCGCACGAGAAGTCGATAGACGCCCGGATACCGACGCGTGGAATCGCTGAAAGCCCCACGAACCGATATCAACGGGCGACTACCACTCCGGAAGGCGCTACATAACAAAGGGGGTTTGCAACCCAGACATGGCCGAGTCCCCCGACGAGGACCGAGTCGAACGACGGTGATTACTCTGAACTGGACACGCGCAATCGACGATTTGGAGGCACAGGCTACAGACGACGTCATGTTCGCCGTCGACGAGGACGACGACGGTGGCAAGCTCGCCGTCATCGCGGATGTGACGCGAGACGAGGCGTGGATCTCGATGCCACTCTCGGCAGCGCGAACGCTCTCACAACACCGCTGAACCCGAACGATTTTCCAACACTGCCGAATCCGAACGACTTTTCAGGTCCCTTTCGTAACCATCTTCGATGGACTTCACTCTGACAGCACTGGCACTCCTGACTGGACTGATCACCGGTGGCCTGTTTCACTTCCTCGGCATCCCGATCCCCGCCCCGCCGAAACTCCCCGGTCTGATGGGCATCGTCGGCATCTATCTCGGCTACCGACTCGTGGAGGCGCTCGACGTGGGAATCGACTTGCTCACGATGCTCGGACTCGCAGGCTAGGAACGGGACGGAATCCTGGTGAGGGAATCGGGTCGGCACACCATTTTCGCAAAGAAGCTAGTTCCCACGACGTGATGAAACCTGGTTCTAACGCTACGATTGCTGCTGCTTGAGCAAAGCCACGAACGACTGATCGAATGAGGGCGTGGCTTTGACCAAGCAGTGGCAACGAACTCATCACTACCAAAATCGAACCTCGTTGCGTAGAAGACGGAGAATCATGTAACAACAGCGAATTCGACGCTACCAGCATCCATCGCACCGCGACCGAGCGTGCGTAGACCTTTTATATATAGTACATTTCAGTACATTTCAGTACAAAACAGTGCTTCCGGCTCGGTATCCATCTTCGTTGGCTCGCCACTCCGACCGACAGAGGAGTGAAAGGCAGAAGAAAAGGCTGTCGTCAGTAGCTTCGGATCTTCGGCTCGTACTCTTTCTCCTCACCTTCGAGGATGACGGGCTTGTACCAGAGTTCTGGCGTCCCGTCGTTCCACGAGAGGAGCGTGTGCTTGAGCCACTTCTCGTCTTTCCGTTCCTGATGGGCCTCGCGCCAGTGGGCACCACGGAACTCGTCACGCGCCAATGCGCCGAGCGTGATGGCCTCGGCGAGGTCGATGAGGTGGCGCATCTCGATGGTCTGGATGAGGTCGGTGTTGTACGTCCGCGAGGGGTCGTTGACGTACACGTCCTGATACTCCTCTCGCACGTCGCGGATGTCTTGGAGCGCCAGCTTGAGGCCCTCTTCGTTCCGGAAGACGTTGACGTTCTGCGTCATCGACTTCTGGAGCTTTTCGCGCAGTTCGGCCTGCTGGATCCCCTCGTCCTTCTCGATGAGGTATTCGACGCGACTGCGTTCGGCTTCCAGCGCCGATTCGACGGTCTGTGTCGGGTCGGCGAGCGTGGCTCCCGATCCATCCGCCACGGCGTCCTCGTCCGTCGCTTCGACGGCACCGGGTTCGACGGGGGTTTCGACCTCGCCGACCTCGGTATCCTCGGTCTTGCCGGTCGTGATCTCGGCAGTACCGAGGTCTTTGCCTGCGGCGTGGCGGCCCGCGCGCGCACCGAAGACGATGAGTTCTGGCAGGGCGTTCCCACCGAGGCGGTTCGCGCCGTGAACCGAGACGCAAGCACACTCGCCTGCGGCGTACAGTCCCGAGATGCAGGTTTCGCCGTTCTCGTCCGTCTCGACGCCACCCATCGCGTAGTGCTGGCCGGGCTTGACCGGCATGGGTTCTTCGAGCGCGTTGACGCCCTCGAAGTCCTCCGCGAGGTGGAGGATATTCTCGAGGCGGTCGATGATACGCTCCTCTCCGAGGTGGCGCATGTCGAGGTGGACGTACTCGTCGTTGACGCCGCGTCCCTCGTTCACCTCGGTCAGTTCGGCACGGGCGACCACGTCACGGGACGCGAGTTCACCGACGTTGTTGGCGTACCCGTGCTCGAACATGAACCGCTCGCCTTCGTCGTTGTAGAGGATACCACCTTCACCGCGCACACCCTCCGAAATCAGCACGCCGGTCGAGGGGAGCGTCGTCGGGTGGAACTGGATGAACTCCATGTCCTCCAGCGGAACACCGGCGCGGTAGGCCATCGCCGCACCATCGCCCGTGTTCGCTACCGCGTTCGTCGTGTGGTCGTACACCTGTCCGAGGCCGCCGGTCGTCAGGATGACGCCGTCGCGGGCGACGAAGCCCTCGACGTTGCCGGAGCGGATGTCGTAGGCGATGACGCCGTGGCACTTGCGTTCTTCGGGGTCGTCTTCGTTCGTGACGGCGAGTCGGCTGACATACCACTCGTCGTACACCTGGATACCTCGTTTGACCACCTGCTCGTACATCGTGTGGAGCAAGTGGTGACCAGTCTCCGCTCCGGCGTAGGTCGTTCGCGGGAACGACAGCCCACCGAACGGTCGCTGGGACACTCGGCCATCGTCCTCGCGCGAGAACGCCATCCCCCAGTGTTCGAGTTGGATCGTCTCTTTCGGGCTATCCTGACAGAGCGTCTCGATCGCGGGAGCGTCACCGAGGTAGTCCGACCCCTTCATCGTGTCGTAGGCGTGAGACTCCCACGAGTCGCCCTCGCGGAGCGCCGCGTTGATGCCACCTTCTGCCGCGCCGGTGTGGCTTCGGACGGGATGAAGCTTCGTGACGAGGGCGACGTCCGCACCCTCCTCGTGGGCCGCGATGGCCGCACGAAGTCCCGCACCGCCAGCACCGACGACGATTACGTCGTGTTCGTGCATTGTCTGTGAGTTTGGCTTACCAGAACTTGAGGTTGTTCTTCACCGCTTCACGCTTGAGCTCCTGGATGTGCTCGGTCAGCGGGATGTCTTTCGGACAGACGTTCGTACAGGAGAACTGGGTCTGGCAGCGCCAGACGCCGTGTTCCTGGTCGAGGATACTGAACCGGTGTTCGGTCATCTCCTCGCCTTCGCGTTCGTCCATGGCGAACCTGTACGCCTTGTTCAGCGCCGCCGGGCCGAGATACTCGTTGTCGCCCGCCGCGATGTTGCACGAAGACATGCACGCGCCACACCAGATGCAGCGCGTGGACATCTTGACCTTCTCTCGGTTCTCGCGGGACTGGCGCTGTTCTTCCAGTTCGTCGTTCGGCGTGTCCTCGGTCTGGAAGTACGGCTCCACCGAGTGCATCTGGTCGTAGAAGTGCTCCATGTCCACGACGAGGTCTTTGACGACTTCGGCGTGCGGGAGCGGTTCGACGCGAACCGGCTCGTCCATCTCGGAGAGTTGGGTCTTACAACCGAGTCGCTGTCGTCCGTTGATGAACAGCGCGTCACTGCCACAGATCGCCTGGCGACACGAGTGGCGGAAGGTGAGCGTCGTGTCGAAGCGGTCGCGCGCGAGCATCAGTGCGTCGAGGACGGTCATCCCCTTCGTGAAGGGGACGTGGAAATCGTCGAACCGAGGTTCCATCTTCCCCTCGACCTCGGGGTCGTAGCGGAACACCTTGAGGTGGATCGTCCTCTCGTCCGTTTCGGTGGACTCCTGCGCCCCGGCGGACTGTTGCTGTCGAGCTCGCTTCTCGGCTCGTCTGCGGTCGCCGGGGGTCTCGGTTCGCTCCGATTCGGTTTCGGCTTCGGTCTCTTCGGATACTTGCGTACTCATTTAGATCATTCCGTTCATGACGAGTGCGACGTAGGTTCCCTGTCCCGCGAGCAACACGCCAGCGACGACGAGCACCCACTTCACGGCAGTCTTCTGCCCGCCGGAGAGCCCCTGATTGACGAGGGCGGCATAGACGCCGTTCACGCCGTGGAACGTCGCCGTCACGAGGAACAGCACCATCGTGAGGAAGTAGCCCCACTGTTGCATGCGTGCCTGCGTCCCCGCGAACTCGATCTCGGCGGGGTGGTTGACGAAGTGAAGCAAGAAGAAGTGGAACGCCAGCACCACGACGAGGAACGCCGCCGTGACGCGCTGGAGAAACCACGTGAGGCTCCCGCTCTGGAACGAGGAGTATCGTTCCGCCATCTAGAACGCCCCCTCCATGAACGTCGGAACGCTCGCCAGAACGATGATAGCAGTCACCACGAGCGAAGCGTAGAAACTCTTGTCCTGCGATTCGAGTCCCATGCCCAGGTCGACGAAGAGGAGTCTGACGCCGTTCAAGATGTGAAAGACAGCCACGGCGAGCAGACCGACCTCACCGACGCGAACGATGAGGAGTTCTTCGAGGCCCTGAATCGTGGCAGTGTATGTCCCGGCACCGGCTGTGGCAGTACTCAGGACGGCAATATGTGTGAACAGATAGCCGATGAGTACCCACCCGGTGAATTTGTGGAAGATCCAGGCCCACATCCCGGCCGTGAACTCGCGCCACCGGCCGAAGTCCTCGATGAGGCCTCGGTTGTACGATTGACTCATACCAGTCGGATGGTCGGTACCGGGGACAAATAGAAGTTACTACCTGCCGCTGGTCTGGCGCGAACGTGATATATACCCGAGAAATGGCGTCGGACGCATCGAACGTCGTTACTGTTCTATCGACTCCGGCGTCCCGACGTAGCCCGGCGGTTGCACATCTCCTTCGGCTTCCGCCCGCGACCGATCGCGCTTCAGTGCCCGTCGCGTGTCGGCGTTCAGCCCGACGATATGACAGATGGGATTGCCGGGATACACCACCGGATTTTCGAGGACGCCGACGAGCAACCCGGTGAAAGGTGCTTCCACACACTCGCTCTCCGTCTTGAACGGGTTCGTGATGGTGCAGATAGGGGTTCCCTCGTAGACGAGCGACCCACGGTCGTAGTGCATCTCCACCAGTCCGCCCGCGTCCGCGCGGAGCCACGTCTTCTCTTTCTCGTCGTCGATGACCGTCCGCCAACCGGGCCACTTCACCGGGTCGTCGGGATGGAGGTTGTACTCCGCGAAGACGCTCATCACGCCTTCGAGCGCCTGGTCGATGAAGTGGCGCTGGAATCGGTGGGCTTCGCCCATCTCGATGGTGATGGTCGGCGTCTCGGCTTCGCTCGCTTCACGGCGAAGGGTTCCGGATGGTCCGGTCGAGGAGATGATGACGTTCGACCCGAACGCGCGGGCGAGACGCGCGACATCGGGGTCGTCCATGTCCGCACGGACGTGGAGCATGTTCGTTCGCCCGCGCGTGGACGTGTGGAAGTCGATGCCCATGTCACAGGGTTCGATGAAGTTGCGGTAGATCTGGACCGCCATCCGTTTCGCGCTCGTCGAATCCTCCCGTCCGGGGAACGAGCGGTTCAGGTCGCGGTCGTAGATCGGAAGATATCGTTGCTGGGCGAGAAACCCAGGGACGTTCAGGACGGGGAGACAGACGATCGTTCCGCGAAGGTCGTCGTGGTTCCAGTCGTGGGCCACCTCGCGGACGACTTCGATGCCGTTGAGTTCGTCACCGTGGGCCGCAGCGGAGAGAAAGATCATCGGGCCAGGATGCTCGCCGTTGATGATCGTCACGGGGATGCGTACCGGGTCACCCAGATACGTCTCGCTGATACCGTATCGGATGTTCTGCGTTTCACCCGGCTCGACGATACCGCCGTTGTACGTGAACGCGTCCGACTCAGGGCCGGTCATGTGAACCACTCGGAGGTCACCCTATAAAAACATGCTACTACACATGTCCACCAGCAAAATTGATCAGAGGGGTTTCATTCCCGCGTTAGTCCACTGGAAACGTTTTAAGACAGAACAGACGAAACGTAGAATACATGGCTGTAGATGGCTCACCTGTTCGTGTCGGTGTACTCAGTCTCCACAACAGTAAAGAGACGAAGGCGATCTGTAACGCGGTTCAAGATCTGGGCCACGAACCGGAATGGCTTCGTGACGAGAACACGGCGGTCGATATCCGAGATGGCAACGTCGTACTCGAACCCGATATCGACGTCGTC
This sequence comes from Haladaptatus rarus, assembly GCF_054177585.1. Lineage (NCBI taxonomy): Archaea > Methanobacteriati > Methanobacteriota > Halobacteria > Halobacteriales > Haladaptataceae > Haladaptatus > Haladaptatus rarus. The sequence goes on from NZ_JBPEHG010000001.1 coordinate 485,052, forward strand.
GCAAATCGACTTCTCCTTTCGAATACGGAACAACCCTCAGAAGCGCTCGGTCTCGCTAATATCTACGATTCTCTCGTCCCTGTTCTCAATCGACCGTGCTCCGTGATGACTGCGATACACAAGTTCTCGACGGCGAGCGCGCTCGCCGACGCCGGAATCCCGATTCCGGATGCACTTCTCGCGCTCGACAATAACCGTCTGAACGACGGTCGCGCACAGTTCGGTGACGAGGCAGTCTACAAGACCGCCATCGGAACCCACGGTGGCGGGACGTGGAAAGTCGGAGCAGACGAGATGGTCAACCCGCGTGTCGGTGAGCGACAGGCGTTCCTGCAGGAACTCATCGAGCGCGACGACGAGCGCCACCGCGACCTCCGCGTCTACGTCGTCGGCGACCGGATCGTTGGTGCGATGAACCGGTACGCGCCCGAGAACGACTGGCGGACGAACGTCGCACTCGGCGGCGATGTCGAGGATATGTCCGAAACGCTGCCCGACGAAGCGGCCGAGATCGCTCGTCGGGCGACCGATGTCGTCGGTCTCGACTACTCCGGTGTCGACCTCATCCAGGGCCACGACGGCTGGTACGTGCTCGAAGTGAACCCGACAGCAGGGTTCAAGGGGCTATACAAAGCGACAGGGCGAAGCGCGGCCCCGTATATCGCACAAGTCGCTATCGAGAAGGCAGGTGGCGAGGTCGACCGCGACCGCGTCGAGGAACTCTCCGCGACGCTGGACGATTCGGTTCCGGACTGCAAGCCGACCAGCACCAGTCCCGATCCGACCGACCCGGTCGTCATCGGCTACACGGAGCAAGTGCTGGTGAGTGGGACGAGCGGCTCCGAAACGGTTCTCGCCAAATCCGATACGGGAGCGACCCGGTCGAGCATCGACACGAAACTCGCGGCACAGATCGGTGCTGGCCCGATCAAGAGCATGACGCGCGTGAAATCCGGGAGCCGGAAATCCAGCAAATCCCGCCCCGTGGTGGACGTGGTCATCGGCGTCGGCGGCAACCGCCACACCGTCACTGCGAGCATCGAGGATAGGGGTCACATGGACTACCCCGTCCTGCTCGGACGTGACATCCTCGAAAATTACCAGGTAGACGTTCGTCGCCGGGTGGACAGGGACGACGACGAGCGAGAGGAAGAGGAAGAAGAGCTCGAAGGATAACGCCTTTTCTCGTTCGGCTTCCTACTCGTGGTCGAACGGCGACCTTTCGCCACCAGTACCAATGAACGACGACGCACTATCTACACTCCGAGACGATCCCGTGATGGCGAGGCTCATCGACAAGCACGAGCCGTACTCCGAATCGAACTGGTCGGAGTACGAACGACTCTGTATCTCCATCATCAACCAACAGCTCTCGACGGCGAGTGCGCTCGCCGTCAAGGAACGAGTGTTCGACCTCCTCGGAGACGTGACACCCGAAACCGTGCTGGCCGCCGACGAAGACGCGCTTCGAGACGCCGGGCTCTCACGCACGAAAGTCGAGTACGTCAGAAACGCGGCACGCGCCTTCCAACGCAACGATTTCACGAAAGAGGGCCTGGCCGACCACTCGAACGACGAGATCGTCGAACTGCTGACCGAGATCAAAGGAATCGGCGACTGGACTGCTCGGATGTACCTCCTGTTCGTCCTCGAGCAGGAGGATATCCTGCCACTCGGTGATCTCGCGGTTCGTCGCGGTATCGAGCAGTTGTACGGAAACGGTGATGAGCTGACGCGCGACGAGATGCGCGAGATCGCAGAAGCGTGGCGACCCTACCGCTCGGTCGCCACGCGATACATCTGGGCGGAGTACGAGTCCGATTGAGGAACGAGTCGGACTGAGGAACGAAACCGACGAAAAGCGCACGAACTGGCGACCGACTGGAACAGAAACTATCTCTCCTCACGGCGGGTGAACGGTGCGCTCTCCGCGCTCGATACGAGACGTACTGGCGTGGGATTTCGACCGAGTGATTCCAGGACACGGTGGTATCGTCGAAACCGGCGGGAAGACCGCAGTGATCGATGGATTCGAGTGGCTCCTCGGGGACTGAGCGACGGTTATCGTTCGAAATCGGCGGCGAGGTCGAGGTACGGTTCTATCGAAGAGACAGACTGGGAGAGGCGTATCTCGTCGTCGTCGCGCTCGATGACACCGAGTGCTTTCATCTTCGGCAGGTGTTTGTGACGAAACTCGGTTCGGATTCGCTTGTAATCGTTCTCGGTCGTCCGTCCTTCCTCGATCGCGATCCGGTCGACCAGCTCGTCGAATTCCACAGATCCCCCTCGTGCCCGGAGATGGTACAGCATTTGACGCCGCCGCCGGTCTGCCAGCAACTCCATCGTCGCGTCGAGTCGGTCTGACCCGTTGCCGTTCGCTCGCAACCCCACTTTCGGCGTGTCTGACGAGTCAGCGCACATCGACTTCACAAAAGTCAGATACAAAGAAAAGAGCGGCGCCTAAGCAATTAGGCAACTGGTGGGAAGCGGTTAGAATCCCTTCCCGAGCAGTTCGCGGGCGATGATGTTCTTCTGTATCTCTGTGGTCCCTTCGTAGATCTGCGTGATCTTCGCGTCGCGGTAGAAGCGTTCGACGTCGAAGTCGTTGACGTAGCCCGATCCGCCGTGGATCTGGACGGCTTCGTCGGCCACTTCGACAGCCACGCGAGAGGAGAACTCCTTCGCCATCGACGCGAGTTGGGTCAACTGGTCGTCCGTGTTCGTCACGCTCCACGCCGACTTGTAGGTGAGGTTACGTGCGGCTTCCGTCTTCGTGTGCATGTCGGCCAGCTTGTGCTGGATGGCCTGGAAGTCGCTGATGGAGCGACCGAACTGTTCGCGCTCCTGTGCGTACTCCAGAGCTTGCTCGCAGGCACCCTTGGCGATACCGACACCCTGTGCGGCGACCGCGGTTCGGGTCTCGTCGAAGAACTGCATGAGCTGGAGGAAGCCCATGCCGCGCGTGCCGACGAGGTTCTCTTCGGGGACGCGCACGTCGTCGAAGATGAGTTCGGCGGTGTCCGAGGCACGGATACCGAGCTTGCCGGTGATCTTGTCCGCCTCGAAGCCGTCGCGGTCGGATTCGACGATGATCTGGGAGAACCCGGAGTAGCGGTCTTCGGCTTCGGGGTCGGTCTTGCACATCACGACGAAGAAGTCACCGACCGACCCGTTCGTGATCCACATCTTGTTTCCGTTGATGACCCACTCGTCGCCATCCTTCTCGGCGGAGGTGGAGACCGACGAGACGTCGGAGCCGGTGTCGGGTTCGCTGATGGCGGTTCCCATGATGGCCTCGCCCTCCGCGACCGGGGTGAGGTACTTCTCTTTCTGTTCTTCCGTCCCGAACTCACGGATGGCGTCAGCACCGAAGGCGGTGCTCGTGACACAGAGGCCGATACCGGCGTCCACGGCGAATAACTCTTCGATGATGATGGCGACTTCGAGCGGGGAGTAGCCAGCACCGCCGTACTCGATAGGGATGTTCGCGCCGGTCAGCCCCATCTCTGCGGCTTTGTCGATGATCTCCCAGGGATACTTCTCCTCCTGGTCGTACTCTTTGGCGATGGGCTGGATCTCGTTTTCTGCGAACCGGCGCACTTCGTCACGAACGGCTTTCTGCTCGTCTGTCAGTTCGAAGTCCATGACAAGGCATTACGGGGCCATCAATAAATCGTTTTGTAACCGGCTATAAACTCGTAGCTAGTTTATTATCTCAAATAGAGAAACCTTGAAACGCCCTCGTGTTGACCATTCGAGCATGGAGATAGAAGACATCAACACCATTGCAGTTCTCGGCGCAGGAAACATGGGCCACGGAATCGCGGAAGTCGCGGCGCTCGCAGGCTACGACGTGAATCTCCGTGACATCAAAGACGAGTTCGTCCAGAATGGCTACGACCAGATCGAGTGGAGCCTCGACAAGCTCGCGGAGAAAGACCAGCTTACCGAAGCGGAGGCGGATGCGGCGCTGGATCGTGTCACGCCACTCGTCGATTTCGAGGAGGCAGTCTCGGACGCCGACTTCGTCATCGAGGCCGTCCCGGAGAAGATGGACATCAAGAAGGACGTGTACGGCGAACTGGAGGAGTACGCACCCGCCCGCGCGGTCTTCGCCACCAACACGTCCAGTCTCTCGATCACGGAACTCTCGGAGGTCACGAACCGCCCCGATCGATTCTGTGGGATGCACTTTTTCAACCCGCCCGTTCGGATGCAACTCGTCGAAGTCATCACGGGCGCGTACACGAACGAGACCGTACTCGACCTGACCGAGCAGTTGGCCGAGGAGATGGGGAAGACGCCTGTCCGCGTTCGCAAAGATAGCCCCGGTTTCATCGTCAACCGCGTGCTCGTTCCCCTGATGAACGAGGCAGCCTGGATGGTCGAATCCGGTGACGCGACTATCGAAGAGGTCGACAGCGCCACGAAGTTCGAAATCGGTCTCCCGATGGGGAGTTTCGAACTCGCCGACCAGGTGGGTATCGATGTGGGCTATCACGTCCTCGAATACATGCACGAGGTGCTTGGTGACGCCTACGAACCCTGCCCACTGCTGGAGCAGAAGGTCGAGGAAGGCGATCTCGGCAAGAAGACCGGCAAGGGCTTCTACGACTACGAAGACGGCGGTGCCGACATCCCGACCGGCGCTGGAAACGAAGCTATCGTCCATCGCCTCCAGGCGTTGATGGCGAACGAAGTGGCGAAACTCGTCGGCAACGACGTCGCGCCCGCGAGCGAGATCGACGAAGCGGTCATGCTCGGGGCTGGCTTCCCCGAAGGCCCGGCCCGGATGGCCGACGACGCAGGACTCGACACGCTGCTCGAAACGCTCGAAGAACTGCACGAGGAGACTGGTGCAGAACGCTACGAGCCAGCCGACTATCTCGAAGAGCGTGCCGGTGTCGGATTCTACGAGCAGGACGACGAGGAAGCGGTCGAGTTCGAGACCATCCGGATCGAGAAACCGGGCGACATGATCGGGAACATCGTCATCGACCGCCCACACCGCATGAACACCATCAGCAGTCAACTGCTGGACGAACTCTCCGTCGCCATCGACGAGATGGTCGAAGACGACGACGTTCGCGCCATCCTCATCACTGGCGAGGGTGAAAAAGCGTTCTCCGCCGGTGCCGACGTACAGAGTATGGCCGCAGGCGGTGCCGACCCGCTCAACGCGGTCGATCTCTCGCGCAAGGGCCAGGAGACGTTCGGCAAACTCGAATCCTGTCCGATGCCGGTCGTCGCCGGAATCGACGGCTACTGCCTCGGCGGTGGGATGGAACTGGCAACCTGCGCCGACTTCCGGATCGCCAGCGAACGTTCCGAACTCGGTCAACCCGAACACGACCTCGGACTCCTGCCGGGATGGGGTGGCACACAGCGCCTCCAGCACATCGTCGGCGAGGGGCGTGCGAAGGAGATCATCTTCACCGCAGACCGATTCGACCCCGAGACGATGGCCGACTACGGCTTCATCAACGAGGTCGTCTCGAACGAGGAGTTCGAAGACCGCGCGTTCGAACTCGCCGCCGACCTCGCTGCCGGGCCGCCGATCGCCCAGAAACTGACGAAGCGCGCGATGCTGAAAGGCTGGGAGGACACGGACGCCGGTCTCGAGATCGAAGCGCAGGCGTTCGGCCACCTGATGAGTACGGACGACCTGATGGAGGGCATCACGGCCTTCATGGGCAAGCGCGACCCCGAATTCGAAGGGAAGTAACCACCGGGGCTGTGGCATCCCCGTACGGGGTGCCACCAATTGACGCGGAATCCGGGCGCTGTCGCCCGATAACGGAAGGTTTAAACTAGTCCCGAAGAAACGAATTGATGCGCACCAAGCGCGGTACGCTCGGTTGGTGTAGTCCGGCCAATCATCTTGGCCTTTCGAGCCGAGGACAGGGGTTCAAATCCCCTACCGAGCATTTTGGCGATGGAAAATTTGGCGAGCATGGCGTAACATACTCCGCGAACGACGATGCCGTGAACGACCCAGGGGTTTCTGGCCATCGTACAAACGAACCGGCATTAGATTCAGTACAAAACGAAGAACCATCTATGATGTTCGAATCGCCGGTAAGAAACGCTATTTAGTCACTGTCGTCACAATAGCCGATGTAGCTACAAATCCATAACCCCGGCTATTTCCAACAGGATTCACATGAGCACGGACGAAGAGATATTGGGGACCACGACGATCGCTCAGCGGTGGCGCATCAGCCTCATCAAAGACGTGCGCGAAGCATTCGCAGATAAGGGCGTCGAGTTCGAAGAAGGTGACATCGTCGTGTTCAAAGAGCGTGATGGGGAGATCGTCATCGAGTCCGGAGGGTAACACCCATTGGACTCCACAGAGTTACATCGAAAATATCATCTTCTAGCAAGAACAAACAACCCCTATAAAGGTTGAAAACTGTACAAGGAACGCTTCAATCGAGTGTTGCGCCCAGAACAGTTCAACTATCCGAGTGGGTATCTTTATTATTATGGAACGCTTTTTCTTGATACGTCTGACGATAGCTTCCCTGGGAGACGGTGGGAAATTATTAACAGATTATAAAAAGGCATGAAGGATGTAGCCGATTCGCCCCAGCCCTCTACGATCGATCTTCTTTTCACCGGAGCTATCGGTACAAACGACGCAGCCGATTGCGTCGACCGATTGACGACCGGCAGTCCCGAAGACGAGAACGTCCTGGTAGTCACCTACGAGCAGTCTCCCGAAGAGTTGCTCCAGCATTGGAACTCCCTGATCGGTGAGGAGCCTGCCGAGTTCGGAATCATCACGGTCGAAACCGACTCAGGATTACGGCAGGGAACCCACGGATTGCAACCGACCGACAACCAGAACGTCGTGGCGCTCTCCCGACCCGACGCACTCGGTCGGCTCGAGACCGCGATCTACCTCTTCCTGGACGAGTGGGCAACGGACGACCGGAAGACGATATTCTGTTTCAACTCCGTTACCACGTTACTCCACTACGTCGACCGAACCGTCACCTTTCGATTTCTTCGTTCGCTCACCGACTATTTTCGGTCGATCGGCGTAATCGCCCACTTCCACCTCGACGAAGAGGCGTACGGCGAAGCGACGATCGCCATGCTACGGTCGGTGTTCGATACGACCGTGGGCGCCTCGACGCAGCCCGACCCACCCATCTCACCGGACGTGCTTTCGAGCCTCATCGAGTCCCGGCGGCGGCGGTTCGTCTGCCGGTACCTCGCCGAAGTGGCCGACACCGCGGACGTGTCGTCGGTTGCCGACCAGATCGCCGAGTGGGAGACGACTGGTTCGGCGAGCGAAGATTCACGAGAACGAGTGCACATCACCCTTCACCACGTCCATCTGCCGAAACTGGTCGACGTCGGCGTCATCGAACTCGATGGTGACACCATCTCTGCGACCGTGAGCGAAGACGAACTGGAGCGGTACGTCCGACTCGCCGGAGATGACGACACACCACCTGCGGCGAAACCGCTCATCTCGGATGCGCAGAATCTCATGACACATACGTCGGTAGATACGGAAGACGAAGCGTACTGGACGGTGTACGGCACGGCCCGCGATTCGGTCGTCGTGACGCTGGCGCGGGCGCTCGGAGCTGTCCTCGACGTTCCACCGACGGAATTACGGCCCGTACTCTCCGAGGTCATCAACGTCGACGCACTCCAGCGGCTCACGGTACGCGAAGCAGTCTCCGTCTATGCGAGCTTCGAGTACAACGGATACGATGTCCTCGTCGATGGTGGCGAGATAAAAGTGTACGTGTCGAGCTAGCCACTCGTCAGACTTCGTCAGGCCAGCCATTCGTCAGGCTTCGTGTTGTAATCGACTTCCGTCGCCGCGATGTCTTCGACCTCACTCCACGGGAGGTCTTCCATCTCGAACTCGTCGCCGTCGTAGCGCAGGAGTTTTCCTTTCTCTTCGGGCTCTGGTTCGCGGTCGCGTCGCCGAGCGATCTCGGCGTCACGCTCGTCGACATCTTTGACGATGGTCTTCAAGTTCACCGGGCGACCCCAGAGTTCGTAGATGCGCTCCAGCGTCCGTGTCGCCTGCGGGATGTCGAGCATGACACCGTTGTAGTGGTGGCCGAGCAGCAGTTCGTTCCGGTTCTTGTAGTTGCCGTCGTATACCGCGATCGTCGGCTTACCGAAGTTGGTGAACTGGAGCATCAACTTCTTTTTCACGTCCTCGTACTGCGTGCTCGTCACCCGGTAATCACCAGTCGTCTGGCTGAACTCGTAAGTGAAGTAGTTGTTGTCGGTGACGAACTCCTTCGTCAGGAACCCATCCAGGAACGTCACGTCGTTGTGGCTCTCCCGAACTTCGTACATCCGGTTCCACCCGGAGGCGTAGTCGACCTCGGCGATGGCTTCTTCGACGCTCTCGTAGCGTTCATCGTCCATCATATACCGAGCGTACTGCTCTAAGTCGGACTGTGGAATGGCTTCGAGGAACTCCCGGTTCTGAAGTTTACACAGCGAGAAGTGTCGCTCTGCCAGCCCCTCGTACGAGAGCACCTTCCACGGATGTGCATCCACGTCGATCTCGCCAGCTTTCGCGCGCTCTATCCCCTCTTCGTCGATCTTCGCCGGGTCGAGCGATTCGAGGTCGGCGAGCATCTCCAAGTCCACGGCGTCGAGTACCGGGTTGGGTTCGAGCAGTTCTTGCACCTGATCGAAATCCACCACGTCGTGGAAGTTCCGCCACGTGATTCCTTTCACGCGCAGGAGCTTTCGAACGACTTCCCGGCGGTTCTCGGTGTTCTCGATGTACTCCCACAACTGCTTGCCGAGTTTGTACGGATTCAGCCCAGGTGAGCCGAGCACGCGGGCCTGGTGATCTGCGTACTCGATGAACTCGTCTGCGCCCGCGAAGGACTCTTCGCCCATCATCATCGACTCCCAGTAGGCCGCCCATCCTTCGTTCATCACCTTCGTCGTCTTCTGGGCGGCGAAGTAGTACGACTCAGTCCGGAGCATCTCCAGCACCTCTTTCTGCCAGTCTTCCATCTCGACGGCTTTGCCCTCCTCCGGATCGTAGGCCCGCCCGTGTTCGAGGAAGTACGCGAGCAGGTCTTTCTCGGGTTCTTCGAGCTTTCCAGCACGTTTTTCGCGCTGTTCTTCCAGCCACTCCTCGTCGAACACTTCGTCGCGCACTTCGTCGCTGAGGTTCATCTCGGCGAGTTGGTCGCCGAGTTCGTCCGTCTCCGTCTCTTCGTCGTCCTTCTTGTGCTGGAGTTTGAACGCCTGGTGCTGGTCGATGTTGTCCTGGAGACAAAGCACGTTGTCGATCCACTTTTCGACAGCTTCGCGGTCGATCTCCGAATCGGCCATGATCGACCGGACTCGATCCGAGTGGCGCTCCAGGAGGGCTGCTGCGTCGAGTTCGTCCGCGAACATCCGATACCAGCGGTTGTTGGCGAAGAAATCGGAGTGAGCTTCGACGTGCGTGATGACCGCCTTCTGGTCGGCGAGGCTGTTCGTCTCCTGTAAGAAGGCGTGCGCAGGGTCGTCGTTGATGACGATCTCGAACGCCTTGCCGCCGGTGTACTGGCCTTGTTTTTGCTGCCGGTCGTACTTCATCCCCCATCGCCAGTGTGGGTATCGCTCCTGGAACCCGTCGTAGGCGATGAGTTCGTTCATCTCGTCGTAGTCGACGATCCAGTACTTGACGGAATACGGGTCGAGACCGAGTTTCTGTGCGAGTTTTCGCGCTTCCACCACCGGCTCTTGCACCCGTTCTGCCTCGCGCTGGGTTTCGATACGTTCGTTCATGACTCCTCCGTGCTCAATATCTCGTAGATCGCGTTCGTCACGTCTTCCGGGCCGTTGACGTAACTGACCGCGATGTTGTTCGCGTCGGCAAAATGTCGTTCCACCTCTTCGGCGTGGGTCGCGTTGATGGCCTTCCCTTCGGGCTGAGTCTCCACGTAGGCGTGAAGGTTCGCCGGTATCGAGTCCATCAGCGGGATGACGTTCTCCTCGGTATCGTTCCGACTGTTCTCGCTGTCACCTGCCGCGAACACGTACCGGTTCCAATCCGTCCACGGGTACTCCTCTTCCAGAATGTGCTGGGCGAGTTCGTAGGCCGACGATATCTTCGTTCCGCCACCCGACCGGATGCCGAAGAACTCGTCGCGTTCGACCCGCCACGCCTCCGCGTCGTGGGCGATGTAGACGAACTCGGCGTTGTCGTACTTCCCCGTGAGATACCAGTCGAGAGGCGTGAAGGTGCGCTCGACCAGTTCGCGTTTCTTCTCGCGCATCGACCCGGACACGTCGCGGATGTTGACGACGACCACGTTCTTCTCACGCTCCTCGATGATCTCGGGGTAGCGGTAGCGTTCGTCCTCCCTGCGGAAGGGGATGTGCCGAATCCCTTCCTCCCGGATCTTCTGGGCCGTGCTCGTCGGCGTCACCTCGCGCTCCATCTCCTCGATGCTCTCCCACTTCGTGCGCTCGTCCTGCGACAGCGCATCGTAGTTCTCTTCGACCCAGTGTTTCGAGACCGTGAGGCTGTTCTCTCGCGCCCACTGGAACACCTCGTCCGGTCCCCAGTCTTCGACCCCCATCGCCTCGCGGACGTAGTCGGGGTCGAAGTCCATCGCTAGCTTGCGTTTCAGCCCCTCTTTGAACATCCGCTCGAAGTCAAGGGTGCTGTCGGGACCGGTCTTCGTTACGTCGGTGAAATCGCCCTCGATCTCCTCGATGACCTCCTTCCCTTTCGGTTCGAGTTCGAGTCCGAGTTCGTCGTCCAACTCCTCTGCGAACTCCTCGGGATCCATCTCGTAGTAATCGTGCTCGCCCGACTCGTCGCCGGGTTCGCCTTCCTCGCCATCGTCGCCGGGTTGTGGTTGGGGCTGACCGACCGGGTCGCCGACGTCCGGGTTCCCCTGTCCGACGCCACCTCTATCGCGGCGGTCGTACTGGAACTCCGGGAGATCGACGATCTTGATGGGGATGTGGATCTCGTCGGGGAGACTCTGTCCGAGGTCGCCGTATTGGATGAACTCAGAGAGGTCTTCCCTGCGCTCTTCGCCGACTTCACGGTACCGTTCGAGGTCGTCTCTCAGTCCCATTTGTAGCTCACCTGGTTCATGACGTGTTGGCTGGTCAGTTCGGCCGAGGCGGGCGAGTAACCGAACAGCTCCTGGAGATTCTGTATCGTCTTCTCCTTGACCTCGGCCGTCTCGGTGTTCGTCGGCGGATTCTCCCAATGTCCAGGCTCGAAGTCCTCGTATACCCGGCGTACGTCGTCCCAGTCGTTGTTCGCCAGCACGGTCTTGATGACCGGCACCTCCTTCGGTTCGATGTCGCCAACCTCGAAGTCGTCGTTCCGGCTCTCCCAGGCGTGGCGATTTAGCGCGGTGATGACCTTGTTCCGGCGGAACTCCGCAACCGCAGGACTGGGTTCGTGGTTCACCTCGTAGGCCTCCGGGCCGAATCGACCGAGCTGTTCCGTCTCGAACACCTTCATCTTCAGTGCGTCCGGTTCGACGCGCTCGCCACGGTCGTTCTCGACCACTTCTCCGGTCGCCCACGCGTAGACGTGCTCGATGTACTCCCCGACCGTCTCTTCGTCCACCCGTCGGTCACGCATGATCGCGTCGAGGACGTCGCTTTCCTGTTGCTGGAAGACGTGATTTTTCACCGGCACGAGACGGTTCTCGTACTCGGTGCGCTCCGCCGCCGAGAACACCGGCGCGTCACCGATGCTTTCCGCCATCGCGTTGAGGACATCGCGTGGCATGATGACCTGCTCGACGGCGTACTCGGGATGGTGGCGGTCACGCACGTCGTTCAGCAATCCAGCGATGATGTCGCGGGTGTAGGTGACCGGAATGCCGCCCGACCCGTCTGCTGCATCGTCGTTGAAGTCGAAATCGTCCTTGTCGATCCGTTCGTCGCCGTCCAGCAGGTAGCCCCGGTCGAACAGGATGGCTTTGTCCACGAGGTCGAGTCCGGAGGGGAGATCACTTCCGTCCAGGCGCGAGACGACACTGTAGAGTGCCGCCGCCTCGATGGCGTGTGGCGCGATTTCGCGTTCCTGCACGGAATCTTCGTCTCTCACCGTAACGGGAATCGGTTCTCTGATGCGGGCTTCAAGTTCGTCATACACGTCCGCTTGCCAGACCTCCGTCTCGTTGGTGAGTTCACGCCGGATGAGTTCAGCCTCCAGACTGATGTTCGTCAGGTAACCGAACTCACGGCGGTCGAGTCGGCGTTTGAGCGCGCGAAGGGGGTCAGCACCCTCCGCTTCGGCGTGCTGGTTCAACTGGGCTTCGAGGTCGGGATTCGAGATGATGAGCAACTGTGTGTCGATATCCATCTGGATACCCTTGTCCAGTTTTACCGACTTCTCGTCGGGAACGTTGAGCAGTTTCTGGAGGAGGTCTGCGTGCTGGGCAGCGTCCTCCACGATGGTGAGCAGTCCGTTTCCCTGCGAGAGCACGCCATCGTAGCTGAACGCCTGCGGATTCTTGCGGCCACGGGAGTCCAGTTCCTGCAACATCCCTTGCATCCAACTGCCGACGAGCCGTTGTTTCGGTCGACCGCTGTCTTCCGAGTGGAGGACGCCGATACCGTCGCCGATATCCACGACGTAGTTTTTCACCCGGAGGTGTGCAGCGTCGGTGATGGCCGTGAACAGTTCCTCTTCGCCGTTGCGTCGGTACTGTTCTTCCAGATAGTTGTACGCCTCTCGACTGAACGGGTCGAGTTTGCCATCGACCTGGATGTCGATGTGGTCGTCGAGTCTGGCATTCAGTTCTTCGAGCAGTTCCTCGCGCACCGTCGGCGGAAACACGAGTAACGGATGTGACTGCACCGGACTCGCGTACCAGTTCTCCTCGTTCGACGCGACTGCTTCGTCACCGTAGGTGAGACCGGAGGGTTCGGACGCGGTGGCGATGTTCCACTCGATGGTGTAGCGTCGTCCCTGGGGCGTCTTCGAGTATTCGCGGAGTCCGTTGACGAGACATCGCTTGAGTTCGGACTTCCCGGTCGCCGTCGGCCCGGCGAACCAGATTATCTTCTCCTCTTTGCCGCGACGGGCCGCGATGGAACGCAAATCGTCCACGAATGCGTTCAACACCTCGGTGTTCCCGAGGATGGCGTGTTCGCCATCGTTGTGCGGGTCGTCGAAGAAGCGGTAGCGTTCCTTTTCGTCACCCTCCTCGACGACCGTTCGGGTGCCCATCGATTCGATGGCTTCGAGGAGATACTTGCTCGCGTGCGAGGCGATGGTCGGGTTCTCGAACGCGGCGTCTACGTACTCCGCGAGGCTCATCGGCTCTTCGTAGGTCTCTCGGAGTTCGTGGTCGGCGTCGGCGATGTAGTCGATGCCTTCGGACACTGGTTACTCCTCCATTTCGGCGCGGGCGACCTCGGCTCCGGCGAACTCGAGCACCTCCTTCGCACCGTCGCGCGAGTAACCCTGTTCCATCAGTGCGTCTATCCAGGCGTTCTGCTCGTCGTTGTCCATCTCGTTGGCCGACACCAACGCCGAGAAGTTGATGTTGTGCTTCTTGTCCTCCCACAGCTTGCGCTCAAGCGCACGGCGCAGACGGTCGTTGTCCTGGGGGTTGAACGGCGACCCTTCGCGGGCACGCCGTGACACCCAGTTCGACACCTCCTGCCGGAAGTCGTCTTTCCGGTCGCGGGGGACTTCGAGCTTCTCCTCGACAGCGCGGAGGAAACTCTCGTCGGGTTCCTGCTCGCGCCCCGTCAACTCGTCTTCGACGGTGGCGTCATCGATGTAGGCCATCACGTGATCCATGTACTTCTCGCCCTGTCGCTGGATCTCGTCGATGTCGTAGGCCAGTGCGTGGCGCACGTCCTCGATGGCTCGCTCGCGGTACTCACCGCGGACGGCTTCGAGGTAGCGGTAGTACGTCTCGAAGTTCTCCTCCGGGATGGAGCCGTGATTTTCGAGGTTCTCTTCGAAGTGGTTGAACACCGAGAGCGGACTGAGGAAGCCGCGACTTCGGTGGGTGGAGTTCATGATCGCCTCGGCGATCTCGTCGCCGATGAACCGAGCCGAGACGCCTTCCATCCCTTCACCGATGTCGGCTTTACCTTCGGCCTCTTCGCGGAGTTTCTTCACGTCGACGTCGTCGCTGTCCTCGGTCTCGCCGTTGTATGCTTTCGCCTTCTGGAGGAGATCGACCATCTCGGTGTCCGGTTCCTCGATGCGCGTCAGCACGCCGAACAACCCGGCCATCTCCAGGGTGTGCGGTTCGATGTGGACGTCTGGCACGTCGGCGTTCCGGAGCATCTTCCGGTAGATGTCGGCTTCCGACTCGTACTCCAAGACGTACGGGAAGTCGATGCGCTTGGTACGGTCGTTGAACGCCTCCATCTTCTCGTCGCCCTTCTTGTCCCGATATTCGGGCATGTTCGTCCGACCGACGATGACCTGGTCGATGTCGATACGCGGGTTGTTCTTCGGCTTGATGGTCTGTTCCTGCGTGGCGTGCAGGAAGTCGTAGAGGAACTCCCGCTGGAGTTTGAGCAGTTCCTCCCCACTGAATATACCCCGGTTGGCGTTACAGAACGCACCGGAGTAATCGAACGCTCGCGGGTCGGACTCGCCGTAGATGGCGATCTTCGAGTAGTTGACGTCGCCCGTGAGCTCGGTTTCGTCCTGGTTCTTCTTGTCCTTCGGCTCGAACGTCTCGATGGACTGTCGCTTGTTCTCGTTTGCGACGAGACGGACGATCTCGATGTGGTTTTCGAGCACTTCCTGGATGTCGTCGTCGTAGTACGCCAACAACGAGTCCATGTAGAACTCGCTGGCCGGGTCGAGGGCCTGCTCGTTCTTGATGGTGTACGGAGCGTCGAGTCGCTCGTTGATGTCGTCGATGACCGTCTGGCGCTGTTCGACCGGGAGCAAGACCAGCGGGTCCTGGTTCATCGGTGACCGAACCACGTCGTCTGCCGGATCCTGGTCTTTGATCACGTCACAGAGGTTCGTCCACCGGAAGGTGTACATCCGACCCTCGTCGCGAAGGGTGTAGTCTTCGAAGTACTTTCGAACCTGTCGGTCGAAGTCGGATTTCCCCGACCCGACGGGGCCGAGTAATAGTTTGATGCGTTTTTCGGGGCCGAGCCCACGCGCACCGCTTTTCACCTTGTTCACGAACTCGTGCATCGCGCGGTGAATCTCACGTCCGTAGAACGTGTTCTCCCCGTCGTGGAGGGGATCTTCGGACGCGAGTCGGTACTCGACGACACCCGAGTCCTCGTCGTACTCGGTGCCGTAGTAGTCGAACATATCGGCGACGCGCTGGTGTGCATTCCGGGCGATCTTCGGATCGTCGTATACCTCCTGAAGATACCACTCGAACGACTTCGTTTCGCGGAGGTCTTCAGGCATCGATTCCTGGTAGCTTCGGCTGAGGTCTTCCAGCGTTTCAATGTCACCTTTCATTGTATCACTTGTTGGTTGGGATTACCGGATAGACCGAGGGGGAGAGAGACCAACCGGGCGGTCAAATTCCGGCGGGAATACGTAGTAGGGGTACACCCACTAAGTTGTATCGGTCGGAACGATGGGATGGCTCTCACGAGGGGTTGTCCGGGCGACGACTGTCGCGCCCGAGTGGACTGCTGTATCTGTCGGGGAATCATGTGCGTGCCATCCACCACTCTACCCGAAGGCCAGTCGGCGCGTTCCAACGAATCTTCCTCGTGGCCAGAGTGTGGTTCGAGACCATGTACCGTGTGGGCAACTACCACCCGATACTGTTTAATAGATGGGATGAGGAGATATATAACTGTTGCCCAACCACAAGACTCTTTTGATTTAGATTAAGAACAGTAAATTTGAGAACATACGACCTGCGACGCCTGAAAGCCCAGAATACGTTAAGTGGTGAAAACTTCAATAGTCCACCTTTTATATACTAGCGCCCGGTTTCGACCCGACAAACAAACCTTACCCTCGTGCATCCGCAACCTTCGCGTATGTCCTTCGAAGAACTGCCAGAGTCCTGGGTCGTCTGGAACGACGAACCCGACGGTCGGTGCATCCTCGCGTATCGCCCGGACGTGTTCGACACGAAGCAGTATCCGCCCGAGTGTCTGCCCACCATCTATCTGACACAGGGGACACCGAACCGCCCGCCACAAGAGCGTCGGGCGACCGACTCGTGGTATCTCAAGTTCTACCTCGAACCGGACGTGACCCTCTCGAAGACGCCACGATTCACCACGCGCGATGAAGCGCTCGACGCCGCCATCGAACTCGCCACCGAGTTCGCGCAGGGGGAGGTCGCGTATCGTGAGTCCTACCAGATTCCTCGGGAGGAGTATCTCGACCGATTGGACGAATTGACGGGGCGAGAGGCTTAACCGACCCCCCACCCTACGCCCGACCATGTCTACTATCACGCTTATCGGAACCCGTCTCGCCGAAGCCGGTCAGGAGTTCGTCTATCGCGGCGAGGCCACTGCTTGCGAGGGCTGTCCCTACCGGAACCAGTGTCTCAACCTCTCAGAGGGGGTCAAATATCGCGTCATCGACGTTCGAGAAGGTGCACAGACACTTCCATGTGGCGTCCACGACGATGGCGTCACCGCGGTCGAAGTCGAGCCGACGAGCGTCCGCGCCAACGTCCCCGCGAAGAACGCCTACGCCGGAAGCAAGGCGAAACTCGAAGGGCCGTGTCCGCACACCGATTGTCCGAGCCACGAATTCTGCGAACCCGCCGGAGCCGAATTCGGTGAGGAGTATCGAATCGGAAAGATCGTCGGTGAGCCGCCACACGATTACTGTATGCTCGACCGGGATCTGACCCTCGTGGAGTTCGCACCCGAAAAAGAGTGATCAGGTATCGAGCACGGTGTTCAGTTGCCGAGCACACCGAGCTCTTCTGCGGTATAGCCAAAGATATCCTCGTAACCGTAGGCCGACATCAACACCGGGACGAACGCCTCCTCTGCGATCAGTTCCTCGCCGTCGGAGGTTGCGAACACCTCGCCCGCCTCGACGTGTCGGAAGTTCTCGACTAACACCTCGAACTCTGCACCACCGTTCTTCCGTACTGGCTGATCCATCCGGTAGACCGTCACCTCGTCGCGGTGACCCGCTTCGACCGGATTTTTCCCCTCCGGAAGCGGAAGCACGCCAGTCCCGGCGAGGAACCCACGGATGAGGTGGTAGCCGTTCTCCACCGCTTCCTCCGACCCCTGGAGTCCACACTCGACTTCGAGCGTGTGGGGATGCGAGATGAGTTTCCCTTTCGTGAACCGGTCCGTCTCGACCAGTTCCGAGACCGGAAGGTACGGACAGATGGACCGTGCGACGGCGTTCACCTTGTCCACGAGTGCGAACGGCTCGGGGTACGACTGCGTGGAGTGCAGAGAGAGCACGGTACAGTCACGGAGTTCGGCGAGTAGTTCGTGGGCCAGTCGGCGCTCGTAGGTTTCGGCATCCAGGTCACCGGGGAACACGCGATTCAAGTCTTCGTTCACGTATCGAACCCCGAGCTCCAGCGCACGTTCGTTCACGATCACGAACTTCACCGGGCGCTCCACGTCCGGGTCTTCGGCTAGCAGTCGTTCCATGGCACGTGGGCCACACGGTTCGTCGCCATGGATTCCTCCGACGACGGCGACTTCCGGTGTCCCCTTGCCTAACTGCTCGATGCGCATTTAATGGAAGGAAGTGGCGGAGCCTGAAAGCACTTTACACTCGTCTTCACCTAAGGCAACTACGTCGAAGATTTTCTCTGCTGGATGGTCGCAATCAGTTCGGGGAGCGACCACCATCATGTTCGCAGAGTTGTAATCTGATGAGGGTCGGCTTCGATGCCAATATAATATACGAAATTATTTGTTTGGTGAAAATCATAGTGCGAACATTGATGGAAGACCGGCCCAAAGAGACGCTATGACCGAGCGAGAATCAAACAGAGATGAGTCGCTATCGGAGGTTGTCTCCGATAGCGACTCTACACCGGCGGTTCGAACGGGAGTGCCGGAGATTCGACAAGGGGTATTGGAGTTAGAGCACGTATTCACGTCGCTCGCAGATTCACGACGGCGCTATCTACTCTACTCTCTTGGCTCGGAGAACGAATGGTCGCTCACCGAGGTCGCAACCAAGGTTGCCGCGTGGGAGATGGACATCCCCAAAGGAGAGGTTCCACAGGACGAGATCGAAAAAACGTACGCATCGCTCTATCACGTACACGTCCCGAAACTGGTCGACGAGAAGGTCATCGAATTCGACGAAGCGAACGAGACGATCCATCCCGGCGAGCACACCGAGCAGGTGGTTTCCGCACTGGCAGGCGTCGGGGCGAGTCTCGACGCCGATCAGGAAACCCACGCCCGGAGTGAGTTCGATGACGAAGGCAACTGACGGCGACGATACCGGCGTCAGTGAGGAGAGCGAATGGAACCTTGTTCAGCAAGCACAGTACGATCAAGACGGACGACACGACCTCACGACGACGATCATCTCCGCTATCGCCGACGCCGAAGGCGTCTCTCTGACCGAGGTAGATAAGCCAATCTTGTACGAGTGTGTCGACGTAACTGCACTCGAAGACGCATTCTTCGGGCCGTATGTCGAGGGGCACAGCCGCGATAGCGTCAGTACTGCGGAGTTCGAGTACGGTGACTACCGTGTCGTGATCAAGAGCGACGGCTGGATCTCGGTGTACGAGCGTTCGTAGTCCCCACCCTCTTGGTCGCCGCCGAGTAAGGAGATGAACCAGCGAAGCTACTCCAGCGTCTCGGCATAGACGTAATCTTCCTCTCGTGCCTCGGGATACGCTCCATCAAGCGGAATCTGCCAGCCGTGCAGAACCGTCGGGTCGTCCTGTGCGTTCGTCAGTTTCGTCCGTACGTCCGTCACGTCCACGCCGTAGAAATCTCGCGGAACGCCGTGGAGATACTGGAGCGCGGTCTGGAACAGCGACCGCATCCCGCCGTCGTCCTCGAAATCGAAGTGCTTGTACGCCCCCGCCGCGACCTGCACCATCCCGTGGAGGAAGGCGCTTTCGGTGGTCCCACTCCCGTAATTGTACCACTCATCTTCGAAGCAGTCGTGGCTCTCGTGGAACGCCCCGGAGTTGTAGAGACGCACACCGTGGCTCGTCGCCCGGCGCAAGGTGCCGTGTTCCCAGAGTTCTTTCTCGGGAAGCCACCCCGCCGGGGTCTGGTCGGCGGGTGGCGGGTCGGCAGTCGGGTCGCGCGTGTGGTCGTCCATCGTCTCGACCGGCCGTTGGTTCTCTCGTGGTTTGTGTCTTCGTACTCGATTCGATGGCTTCCAGATGAAAGTGCAACCGGGACTACCGAGAGAACGCGAAACGAGAACTAGTTCAGCACAGTCGATAAAAAACCGGGACGCTTCAGAGGGCCGAACCGTTCCGGCCGTACCTACACCGCAACTGTGCACGGAGGCGCTCGCGCGACCTCGTAGTCTCCGCCTTCTCGAACGGCGATGATCGCCCACTCGTACTCGGGATTGGATTCGCGCAACTCCCGTCTGAGCTGTGATGCATTCTCTGCCCACGTGACGAAACAGCGGAGTTCGCCTCGTTTCGGTGTGTCTGCAGAGTCGGTGAGCGCTGTAACTCGTACTTCCCGCCATTTCCGTCGAGCCCGGAACTCGTCGCCTTCGTCCAGCACTTCGTAGCCGAGACTGTCGAAAATCGATCTGGCCTCCTTGGCCGGTGGTGTGCTAACAGGGGCCATCCGCTTAGGGGTAGCACACACCGGATAATAAGTGTTCTTGCAAATATTGGGAGACGTAGTTAGAGATTCAGATTATAGAAATAAATCTCCTTAGGAGAGTTGCAACCACGGATTTGGGTGCTGGGAAGGATAGGCCTTCAACTCGCCTTCGTCCCGGAGTTCTTTGAGTCGGTTGCGGGCGTGTTCGGTCTCCACGCCGCCGATAGCCGCTGCCACGTTCAACAGCATCTTTTCCTGTACGCCATCGTGCACGATCGTCTCGTTTTCATCTCCTTTCGTCGTCCCGACAGCAGCCCCGAGCACGCGGAGATACTCGCGGAGGTCGGTCGTATCGTCGAGGTGGTCGTGCCACCGAGGTGGATATGCACTCACTCGCCCGTCACCGAGTTCGTAGATGTGGCCATCACCCTGCCACGATCGCGCGTCGGTCAGCGCATCCTCGAACGAGGTCGGGAAGGCGTCCGTGCCGTACGCGATAGCGTCGAGGTAGGACGACATCACGCCGCGCTCCACCCCCGTCGGTTGATCGGTGTGGTGAGTCTCGACCAGTCGTACTGCGTCGGCGAGCGTGAGCGTCCGGATCCTGCTCTCCAGTTCGTCTACGAGTTGCTGATCGGTCGAAGCCATACCTGCGCTCGGGGTGCCTCAGGGGTAAGCGGACTGCCCAACCTATTCGTGTGCTGCGTCCCACTCCGTCGCCTTCCGGAGGTTTCCACACTGGTTGCATTCGATACGACCCATCGAATCCATCGCGTTGTCGAGCGTCTCGCAGTTGGCACAGTAGTAGCCGTACCGACGCTCCCCCTCGGGTGACCGATAGACGACGTAAAACGGTCCGTTCGATCCGCGTGTTCCCTCCGATGTGTTGATGTAGACGGTGTCTCCCTCCGATGTCGTCGTTTCGTCCATTACGATTCGCTTGTCACTCCAACAATTTAGGGATACTGAACACATCGAAGGAATCCACATCGAAGGAATCATGTCCTCCGACTGAGACACCTCGGCGATGGCTCTCCGTCTCCTCCACTATTCGGACGTCGAGAACGCATATGACGACCCAGACCACATCGGTCGCCTCGCCGGGTGTATCGACCGTCTCCGAGATGACCGAACGTTCGTGGTCGGAACCGGCGACAACACTGCGCCGGGCGTCCTCTCGCTCGTCACCGAAGGTCGGCAGGCACTCGATTTCTTCGACGCGGTCTCGCCCGATTTCGAGACGTTCGGCAACCACGATTTCGACTACGGCGCAAACCGCGCCCGCGAGTTCGTTCGCCACTCCCCTCAGACGTGGCTCACTGCCAACGTTCGAGAAGACGGCGACCGATTCGCCGCGGATGCCGGGACGCTCCCCCATGCGATCCGCGACGTAGACGGAACGCGCGTCGGCTTCTTCGGAGTAACCGACCCCCAGACCCCCGCTCTGAACCCGAAAGCGATCGACCTCCACTTCGCAGACCCCATCCCAGCCGCCAGAGACGCCGTCTCCCAGCTCCACGACCAAGGCGCGGAGTACGTCGTCGCCCTCTCTCATCTCGGTCGTGGTGACGAAGAACTCGCAGCCACCGTGGACGTGGACGTGATCCTCGGAGGGCACGTCCACTCCGAGCAAATCGAGCGGATGGACGGAACGCTCCTGACCCGCCCAGGTGTGAACGGTCGCGTCCTCCTCGAAATCGAGTTCAGTTCCGACCCGACCGTCACCCGTCATCCTGTCGTCGACGCACCACGAGATGACGCGGTGGCAGCGACCATGCGTGAACGAATGGCGACGGCGGGACTCGACACGGTGGTCGCAACCGTCGACGACCCCATCGAGCGAACCGAAGCGACGACGTTCCGTTGCGAGAGTCGGATCGGCAACTTCGTCGCCGACGCCTATCGCTGGGCGACCGACGCAGACATCGGATTACAGAACAGCGGTGGCATCCGCGAAGGCGGGTCGCTGGCAGGAGACGTGACGGTGGCCGACCTCGTGAGCGTCGTCCCGTTTCAGGAGCACGTCGCCGTCGCGGAACTCTCCGGTTCGGATTTGCTCGACGTGCTCCGACAATCCCACGGTGCGACCGTCGCATTCGGCGAACCGGACTGGTGGCACGCGCACCTGAGTGGCGCAGAGCTGATCTGGAATCGGACCGATCGCGACCTCGAATCGGCGACCGTCGGTGGCGAACCGATCAACGAAAACGCGACGTACACCCTCGCCACGACCGAGTATCTCCTTCACACCGACAGGGAGTTTCCGGCACTCCACGAAGGCCATCGAGTGGCGACCGGTGACGTGCAGTACGAAGTATTAGCAGATTACGCCCGCGAATTCGGCGTCGAGCCGAAGATCGATGGTCGCATCGTGCGTCGATAGTAAGGTTCTCACGAGTGGGATTCCTCCACCCGCACATGACTCGCGTCCTCGTTCCGGTTCGCTACCCTCTGTCGAACCACTCCCGCCGGACGCTCGCCGAAGCCCTCGACGTGGCCGAAGAGCGTGACGCAGATCTCACAGTCTTACACGTCAACCTCTATCATCGCGGGAACGGCACGACACGAACCGACCTGAAGCACACCGTCGAGTCGGCGTTCGGTCGCCTCCCCAACGCTCGATACGTCGTCCGCGATGGATTTCTGGTCGAAGAGACCATCCTCGAAGAGATCGCGGCGACACGGGCCGATGTCGTGGTCATCGGACGCAAACAGATGGGGCGCTGGCGTCGAGCGATCCGGCGACTGGTAGACGACCCGAACATCGAGAACTTCCTCCGTGAGAAGGTCGATTGTGAGCTCATAACGGTCGGCTAACGACGGTTTTCTAGCGGTCGTCGAACTCGACTGGCTGCGACGGTCGCTCGCCTTGGACGGATACCTGCGCGATTCCACTGTTGTCGTCGAAGACGAGATGCGAGTGGGGATAGGCGATCTCCACGTCCGCGTCCTCTAGCTCGTCCCAGATGCGCTCCAGTATCCGTGATTGGACACGGCGAATGTAGTAGGGGTCTTTCACCCAGTAGCGAAGTTGGAGCAGGACGCCGTGGTCGGCGTAATCGCCGATGTGGGCCACCGGCTCGCTCGGATAGCGCGCACTTCCGATTCGGATGTCCGGCCCGCCCGAAACTACCTCCGGCGTCTCACGTGCTGCCCGTTCCATGATCGCTCGCGCTTCCTGGAGGTCGCCCTCGTAGGTGACGAGCAGTGGAAGCGAGAGACGCGAGCGCGTATCTTCTGCGGAGTAGTTGATCACGTCGCGCTCGCGCATCGTCGCGTTGGGGATGACGAGGAAAGTATTCTCCAGCGTGAATATCTTCGTGTATCGGAGGGTGATGTCCTCGACGTACCCCTGTGTTCCGGTTTCGGGTTGACCGCTCCCGACGAGTTCGATGAGGTCGCCGATCTCGTAGGGTTGGTCAGCCAGTACGAACAGGCCGTTGATGACGCTCCCGACGATAGGCGCGAGGACGAGACCGACCACGGCGGAGAACACCGTCACCGACACCAGGATGTCTGACTGCCCCAGGCCCAACCGCGTCGCTGCGAACCCGGCTGCGACGAACAGGATCGTCGCGCGAATCCCCCGGAGGATCGTCTTCGTGATGCTCGGTCTGCGGAATCGTCGGGCGACCTGTCGTCCGACGGTACTGACGGCCAACTTCGAGACGTACCACCCGAGTACGACGTACAGGGTAGCGAGAACGACATCCGTGACGATGATGCCACCTGCAATTTTGGTGGCACCGACCTCTCCAAGCCACTGGTGGAGGGCGCCAAGTTGGTCTCCGAGCGTCGGCATAACTCTCCCCTCTCACCGGGCCAAGTAAAACCTCGCTATTTCTGAATTCGGGGTGTCGGTGTCTGTGTTCGAGTTGTCGGTGTGATGTGAGAACGAAATAAGCCCCGGCACGCCGAACTCGAACCATGGCTTCCGAGCCACACTCGACACACGCATCGTTCGAGTTCAGTCACGACGAAGAACCGAACGAAACCCTCCTGGTTGGCCTCTCGGAGTTCGGACTGGCCGGACTGACCGCGGTCGATTATCTCGTCCAACAGCTCGACCTGGAACAGACGGGCCACGTCACCGCCGAGCAACTGCCCTCTATCACGCCCTTCGAGAACGGACGGCCACGACACCACACCCGGCTGTTCTCGCGGCCAGACCTCGACGTGACGATGCTCGTCGGCGAACTGTTCGTCCCGGTCTGGGCCGCCGACTCGTTCGCCACTTCCATCCTCGACTGGACGCAGACGAACGGCGTCGAGGAGATCGCCGTCCTCTCCGGCGTCCCGGTTCCACACGGACCCGAAGAACACCGGGTGTTCTACATCGCCACCGACGACTACCGAGAGACACGACTCGACGGGACGGGTATTCCGGGGATGGGTCGGGGGTTCCTCGACGGCGTGAATGCCACACTCATCGGTCGGGGCATCGATTCGCCACTCGCAACCGGGGTATTTACCACGCCCGTCCACGCCCAGACTCCCGACGTGGAGGCTGCCTTGCGACTCATCGATGCCATCCGCGACGTGTACGACCTCACCGTCGATACTGGACCACTGGAGGCGTTCGCCGAGGAGGTCGGCGAGTACTACGCGGAACTCGCGTCCCGACTCGAATCGGCCCGCGAAACAGACCGCCCGGACGACCGGATGTACATGTGAGCACGACCTTTTAACTACGACCTTTTATGACGGTCGCAGTCAGAAGCGACGGCAGTCGTCGCTTCTGACGGCTTCTTCATGGGCGACGCCCGTGACAGAACGAGACGGTACAGCCGTCTCGCATTCCCTGTAAAAGCTCGACCAAAAGCACGGCGTCACCCCCTCGGTCGCTACGCTCCTTCGGGGGTTCCTTGGCCCGGAAAACCGAAGATTTTCCGGTGAGTGGGCTAGCCTCTGGCGGTTGGGTGGCCTGCTGATTTCTGGCGGTTGGGTGGCCTGCTGATTTCTGGCAGTTGGGAGGTCTGCTGATTTCCGGCGGTCGTGTGGATTGCTGGTTTCTGACGGTTGTGTCACCGGCCTACCGCTCGCGTTGCTCGCTGTCGCGCGTCAGCGACCAGGAACGTCTTCCGCTGCTTTTGGTCCAGCTTTTGCGAGGGAGGGAGGTCAAAGCCGGCGCCACATGGCGCCGGCTTTGACACCCGACCGCAACGAAAGGTGGGTGCGAAAAGGTGGGTTCTATAGTCCCCCGTCGATTTGCAGTTTATAATGAGCTCCGACGACCTCTATCTGACACTCGAACGAGTCGGAGAACGGTTCAATCTCGGGGAATACGAGATCGACGCCTATCTCACGGTGCTCGAACACGGGCGGCTGACTGCGAGCCAGATCGCGGAACGCACGGACATCCCGCAACCGCGGGTGTACGATACCGTCCGAAGTCTGAGCGATCGAGGGCTGGTCGAACTCCGCGAATCCCGCCCGATGAAGGTCATCGCCATCGATCCCGAGGAAGCCTTCTCCGACGTGCAGTCGTCGCTCGACGACATGATCAGCAACCTCGAAGCGCGCTACACGGCCCCGACACGGGATACCGAAGCCGTCTCGTTGGTGAAATCACGCTCCACCATCCTGCGCTACCTCGAAGACGTCATCGAGGCCGCGGAGTACGAACTTGCGCTTTCGCTGACACCCGACCTGCTCGACCGATTCGAAGACGACCTCGCGGCAGCGATCGAATCCGGCGTAAGCACGGAACTGCTCGTCACACCCGCCTCAGAAGCACCCGAACCCGAGGAGTTCGCATACGAGACCGTTGCGACGACCGTTCGTGCTCGCCGAGGGATCACCACGCCCGTCATCGCAGTCGCGGACGGCGAGTACTCGATGTACGCCACACAGGACGCCCTGCGCGACGATCGCGACCGCTACGGCGTCATCTTCAATCGCTCTGCACTGGGCTTTCTCGTCTCCGGCTTCTTCGGCACCGTCCTCTGGACCACCGCCGAGCGCACCCTCTTCGCCGACGGAACCGACAGGGAGTTCCCCCGGCGATACGCTTCCATCCGACGCTGCGTCAAGGAGATCCAGGGACTCGACGGTGAGTTCTACGCGACCATCAAGGGCCGCGACATCGAAAGCGGGGAGGAACGAGTCGTCCGGGGCAAGGTCGTCGGCTTCTCCTTCGAAGGCGGCGAGCGCGTCGCCGGGATGTCGGTCGAAACCGAGAACGGGCCGATCACGGTCGGCGGGCAGGTTGCCGCGCTCGAGGATATCGAAGCACACGAGATCCGGATCGGGACTGACGAACCTCCGGCATACGAACGATAACGCCGGTCCCGGACGCAATGAGCGTTAGAACGTGAAGACGCGCTGGTCACACGACGGACAGGCCAGCACGTCGTCGGGGGGTGAAAGGGAACTCCTCTCACTGCCACAACAGCCGCTGGCTGTCGTCGCTTCGAGTTCGACGTCACAGTTCGGGCAGTCGTGCAGAAACGCCCGCAGTGCCGAGGCCGACTGCACGCCGACGTCCGGGTCGATTCCGTACCCCGCGAGTGCCCGCACCGCGGCCACCTCGGCGATCGCGACGGGTCGCGTGAGCCACTGTTCGCTTTCGAGACCGCCTGTCGAGATGATGACCCAATCGCCACCTTCTGCGAGTTCGACGTCGACTGGTTGGGGTGTCGCTTCGCGCACTGCCCGACCGAGATCTGCATCTCGAACGGAGGTCATCGCCGCACGCCAGTCGGTTCGGAATCCCTCGTCCAAGTGAAGTGAGTCGCCCACGGCGTGGACGACACCTGCGTCGAGAAGCGTCTCGACCACCTGTTCGCTTGCATCGTCGTCCAGTTCTCCCACCAACGAGCCGACCTCTGCTGGGCGGTCGGTCGTTCCCTGTCGATAACGTTCTGCTTCGAGTACGTCGGTGATCCGCGGAGCGAACTGCGGCGTGCCGGGAACGAGATAGCCCCGGAGGGCAATCACACCGCCACCGACGAGTCCGAGGGCCGAGGCAATTCCGAGCCGTCGTGTGCGGTTCGTTGGCAATAGTGTAGCTACTCCCGCGCACGCGAGGAAGAGAAAAACGGTGTTCAGGGCAGTACAGGGCCAACACCTGTTCTCGCCCGTGTACTCGGGCTTTCGTAAGACGTCGAGCATTGGCGAGGGATTGGACGGCGAGCAGTTTGAGTGTTCGGGCGATGAGCGTTGTTTCGTCTTTTCGGGAACGTGGACGAGATTTGCGATGAATGAATTTCCGATGGCGTCCCGAAAGAGTGACGGCAGTTATTTGGCTGCAGAACCGCCAGTTCGTCATATGCAAGACGCCTATCTGGTCGGGGCGGCCCAGACGGATTTCGGGTCGTTTCCCGACGAAAGCTATCGGTCGCTGTTCCGCACCGCCTTCGAGGCGGCCTGTGACAGCGTTCCGGCGGGCATCGACCCGAGCGACGTAGATGAGGCCTTCGTCGGCACTCTCGGTGTCGGCGGGCGACAACTCGGCCTCTCGGGGCCCGCCGTGACGGAACACGTCGGTCTCGACGGGATCCCCTGCACTCGGGTCGAGAACGCCTGTGCAGCGAGCGGCTTCGCCAGTCGGCACGCGGTACAGGCAGTCAAGAGCGGGATGGCGGACGTCGCACTGGCTGGCGGGGTGGAGATCATGACCGACACGTCGAGCGACGCGACCAAGTACTGGCTCGGGGTCTCCGGTGAAACCGAGTGGGAGCGACTCTCCGGCACCACCTTCGCGGGAGTGTACGCGCAGATGGCCGACGCGCACATGGCCGAGTACAGCACGACCGGCGAACACCTCTCGCGCGTGGCGGTGAAGAACCACGCCAACGGCGCGAAGAACCCGCACGCCCACCTCGGCTTCGAGTGCTCGCTGGAGGATGCCCAGAACGCACCCGTCGTCGCCGATCCACTCACGCTCTACCACTGCTGCCCGACGACCGACGGGGCGGCCTGCGCGCTCGTCGTCAGCGAGGACGTCGTTGACGAGTACACCGACGACCCTATCCGAATCGCGGGTGTCGGTGCGGCCAGCGACCGAGTCGGCCTGTTCCAGCGAGATTCGTACACCTCGGTTCCGGCCTCCCGCGAGGCTGCGACACGGGCCTACGAGATGGCGGACGTCACGCCAGACGACATCGACTTCGCCGAAGTCCACGACTGCTTCGCCATCGCAGAACTGCTGGCCTACGAAGACCTCGGCTTCTGCGAACCCGGCGAAGCCGGAAACCTGATCGAATCCGGCGCAACCGAACTCGGGGGCGACCTCCCCGTCAACACCTCCGGCGGTCTGAAATCGAAGGGCCACCCGATCGGCGCGACGGGGGCCGGACAGCTGGTCGAAGCCTTCAAACAACTCTCCGACGGGGCAGGTGACCGACAGGTCGAGGGCGCGACTCGCGGTCTGACCCACAACGTCGGGGGAAGCGGTGGCGCGGCGGTGGTTCACGTGCTGGAACGCGAGCGAACACAGGAGGTGGACGCATGACGAGCATCGCCGCAGTCGGCGCCTACGCCCCGCGATTCCGCATCTCCGCGGACGAGTTCCGGGAGGCGTGGGGGCAGTTCCAGGCCGCGGGAATCCAGGAGAAGGCAGTTCCAGAGGCCGACGAAGATGCCGTGACGATGGCCTACGAAGCAGCGACGCGAGCACTCGACGCCGCCGGGAACCCAGACGTTGCATTTCTCGCGTTCGCTTCGACGACTCCACCACTGGCCGAAGAAGATCTGACCGCCCGACTCGGGGGAATGCTCGACGTTCCGAGCGATGCAACCCGGCACGTCTTCACTGGGAGCACGCGCGCCGGAACCCGCGCGCTCTTTACCGGACTGACCGCTGGCCCGTGGGACGACGGCGTCGGGCTGGTCGTCGCTGCAGACTGCCCGTACGGCAAACCCGATTCCGCCGAAGACCACGCCGCAGGTGCAGGTGCGGCGGCGTTCGTCCTCGCAGAAGACGGCCCAGCCAGCGTCGTCCAGCAGGCCGAGTATGCCAGCGAGTTCCCCGGCACGCGCTTCCGCCGAACCGGTGACGATAACGTCGAGGGCCTCGGCGTCACTGGATACGACCGGCGCGCGTTCTCCGAGACGCTCGCCGGAGCGGTCGAACGACTGGCGTTCGAGGGAGACGTGGATGCCACAGTCGTCCAGTCCCCGGATGGGAAACTCCCCTACAGAGCGGCGGGCGCACTCGGCGTCGGTACGGAAGAGATACAGGCCGGGACGCTCGTCCACGAACTCGGCGACACTGGCGCGGCGAGCGTTCCACTGGGATTGGCGAACGCCCTGCACGAAGGGCACGACCGAATCCTCGCTGCATCGTTCGGAAGCGGGGCAGGCGCGGACGCCCTGTTCGTCGAAGTCGACGAGATTCCAACCTCGCTGGCGCTCGAGAGCGACGAATCTATCACCTACGCCGAGTATCTTCGCAAGCGCGGCAAACTCACGTCCGGCCCGCCGAGCGGTGGCGGCGCTTACGTCAGCGTCCCCTCGTGGCGGCGGACACTCGACCAGCGCCACCGACTGCTCGCCGGTCGGTGTTCGGACTGCGGCGCATTGAACTTCCCGCCGGAAGGCGCGTGCAGTGGCTGCAAATCGCTGGTCGAGTACGACGACGTGCAACTGACCGGTGAGGGAACCATCGAAGCCGTGACGACCATCTCGCAGGGCGGTGCGCCCCCGGAGTTCGCAGAGCAGCAAGCCCAGTCGGGCGACTTCGACGTGGCGATCGTCGCGCTGGACGGACCGGACGGCGACTCCGCGAGTGCCCCCGCGCAGGTGACCGGCACCGACACCGGAACCCTTCAGATCGGAGATCGGGTGGCGACGACGATGCGCCAAATCTACACGCAGGAAGGCGTGACGAGGTACGGGTTCAAGATTCACCCACTCCCGAGCAGCTGAATCTCGAATCGAGAGCAGCGACACTCTTTGCCTGGTTCTGCCCAATTTCGGTAGACCTGTGGTTTCGTGAGTTGCGCTATAAAAATTCTGTCTCGTGTACCCCTACCCGAGACAATTGAACGATTTCCGGGATGGGTTAAATGCTTTCTGCAATAAGTCGAAAACTTCACAGTTTGGAAATCACCGAGGGAAACTGTTCGAAAGGAGTTATAATCCGACCACAAAGCACTTGCATTCGATTTCGTACGATAGCAGTGATGAGCTACGACTGGCGCTATCTTCTTCGAATCTCCCTCGCCATCCTCCTGCTGGCGAACCCGTTCTACCTCTTTCCGCACGCGGGCGATGCGGCCTATCGATACGAGGCCGAGAAGATCGACTACTCGCGGACGTACATTCGTGCACACAGTCAGTTCGCACAGGTCAATTGCTACAACGGACACGAACCGGGATGTCTGTTGGCGGTCAAGATCGCCCAACACGGCCCCGTCACCATCAATACGTCGGGATTCCGGCGGTACCAGACCGGCGCGGAGTACGTCGCGTTGAACGACGCCAACGACGGCCCCGCACCGTTCTATCGCCGGGTCGTGAATCGATCGGACGAGCAGGTGACGGTTCGACTGGAAAAGATTCCACCGAACACGCTCCTTTCGCAGATCGCACTGAACGAGAGCGAACTGTCGAAGCCTGCCCGGAAAGCAATGCAAGGTGAGAGGGTGACCGTTCACGGAGCTCCGCTTCCGGAGGCGGACGAGGTCGTTCGAAAAGACGGCGACTTCTACGTCGTCAACAGAGTCGGCTACACCCCACCGGAGACGAACCGAACTGGCGAGACCATCGTCAGCGGTGCGGCGTTCCTCACCGGACTCGCGCTCATCCTCCCCGGCAGTCGGTGGCGCGTCGCGTAGAAAAACGCTTTTCCTTCGGCCCCACGCGCTCTCAGTCATGAAGGTAGGCGTACTCGGAGCCGGAACCATGGGACACGGAATCGCACAGGTCACGGCCATGGCGGGCCACGACGTGACGCTCCGCGACATCGAAGCGGAGTTCGTCGAGAACGGTATCGAGAGCATCGATGCGAACCTGCAAGGAGGCGTGGAACGCGAGAAAGTGACCGAGGCAGAGAAGGCTTCGACCCTCGACCGAATCGTGGGCACGACCGACCTCGAAGCTGCGGTCGGTGACGCAGACCTCGTAGTCGAGGCCGTGCCGGAGGAGATGGACATCAAACGACAGACGTTCGAAGACGTGGAGGCACTCGTCGCACCCGAAACGATCATCGCCTCGAACACCTCTTCACTCTCGCTGACCGAGATCGCCAGCGCACTGGACGACCCGACGCGAGCCATCGGACTCCACTTTTTCAACCCGGTTCACATCATGAAACTCGTCGAGGTCGTCGTTCCCGAGCAGGCAGACCGGGAGACGGTCGAATTCGCCACCGAATTCGTCGAAGACATCGACAAAGTGGCGGTCGAAGTGCGCGACTCGCCCGGATTCGCGTCCTCGCGCCTCGGGGTCGCACTCGGCGTCGAAGCGATCCGGATGCTACAGGAAGGCGTGGCGAATCCCCGCGACATAGACGCTGCGATGGAACTCGGCTACAACCATCCGATGGGGCCGATCGAACTCGGAGACGTTGTCGGACTGGACGTTCGCCTCGACATCCTCGAACATCTCCGCGAGGAATTGGGCGAGCGATTCCGCCCGCCACAGATCCTCCGTCAGAAGGTGCGCGCCGGGAAACTCGGCAAAAAGACCGGGGAAGGGTTCTACGTCTGGGAAGATGGCGAAGTCGTGGGCGTCTCTGGCGGAAGCCAGATGGCTCGTCAGTCGAAGTCTGACGGCGTTTCGGGTAAATACGATGGAGGTGGCGACGAATGAGCGACGAAACGAACGAAGCCGAGGAGACGACAGAGGCCAACGAACCGCAAGCAGGCGACGAAACTCCCGGCAGTCCCGAACAGGTTGCGGGCGAGTGCGAGACGGTCGACGTGTCCGTCGAGGAGTACGTCGCCACGGTTACACTGAACCGCCCCGACGCCCGAAACGCGCTGAACGCCCAGCTACGCGCCGAACTGAAAGACGTGCTCGATGCGGTCGAAGCGTCGCCGGACGTGCGCGTGGTCGTCCTCACGGGTGCAGACGAGGCGAAGGCGTTCGTCGCCGGAGCCGACGTGAAAGAACTCAGGAAGCGCAACGCACTCGAACAGCGCGAGGCCAGCAAACGCCCGCGAGTGTACGAATACGTAGACGACCTCGAAAAGCCGGTCATCGGCGCGCTCAACGGGCACGCGCTCGGTGGTGGGTGCGAACTCGCGCAGGCGTGTGACGTCCGCATCGCGCACGAACGCGCGAAACTCGGTCAGCCAGAGATCAACCTCGGCATCATGCCCGGCGGCGGTGGTACCCAACGCCTTCCCCGACTGGTTGGCGAGGGTCAGGCCATGCGACTCGTCCTCTCCGGCGAGATCATCGACGCCGAGGAGGCCCACGACATCGGCCTCGTCGACGAAGTCTGCTCGGACGAGACGTTCGACGACCGGGTGTACGAACTCGCCGGGCGGATGGCCGAGAAGAGTCCGAAAGCACTCGAACTGGCGAAGCAGGCCGTCAAAGCGAGTAGTCGAATGGATCTCGACTCGGGCATCGAGTACGAGGCTGAACTGTTCGCACTGCTGTTCGCGTCCGAGGACAAGAACGAAGGTATCGACGCCTTCCTCGAAGACCGCGACCCTGACTGGGAAGACCGATAAACCGTACTGTCTTCCGAAATACGATCAGATTCGATAGTGAGTCAGTCGCCACCGATGAAATCCGCATCCTCTTGGAACGAGTCGAAGGTTTCTCGACCCCAGGCGACTGCCTTCGCGGTATCGTTGGCGATGAGACCGCGAAGCTCCCCTCGGTCGTCGTACACGACGACACAGACGCCGTCTTCGTCCCCTTCGACCAGAATGAGACCGAACGGGAGTGTCTCTTCTGTCTCCCACACGGAGAGGCTGCCTTTTTTCAGTGCTTCCTGGAGTTGGTCGCCGTAGTCGGCGACGAGATACTGGACGACCGGTTGTTCGAGTACCAATTCGGCGTCCAGATCACCCAGGACGGCCTGATCGTGGAACAGTTCCACGTATTGCGGGAGCGCGACCGGCGAGAACCCACGCGATACGTCGGCTTCTGCGACCATCTCTTCGACGTACTGTATCGGATGGTTCGGCGCGTAGCGTTCCGCGAGGACGACCCTCGCGTCTTCGATGAGTGCCATCGGTAGCTCGGAGTCCAAAGGAAGGATAGAGAGCAGTTGTCGAGTGCGACGGACGTCGTCTACGCTTCCCCTGAACGAAACGTACTCCGATTCGAGCAAGCGACCAGCGAGCGTCAGTTCGAGGCCGTCGTCCGTTCGCTCGACGAGGTCGTGTTCCTGCAGTTCTCGCACCGCTTTGTACACCGTCGAACGAGAGACTCCGAGTTCGTCTTGCAGATTTCGTTTCGGTATCGGCCCAGACGAGAGTGCGGAGAGAACCTCCGCTCGCTTCGTCACGGTCATGATCAGATCGTCTGGACCATCGACCTTATCGGTCATACACTATCTCCCTGTTGTGGTACGTCGAGTATAAATATTTCTTAAAGAACCGCAACAGTTATTACTATCGTTCGAACATCTGAACGGCGTTTTCGATGGCCGCACTATTTTCCGAATCTGAATCCTGTTTGATTAACTAAAGTAATAATCCTTCCGCCCGTTGCTTAGTATGTCCGAACCTGAGATTCGGACTCAGTCCTATTGGTCTCCGTTACGCCATTGGCCCAACGCTCTCCGCTCGAACGATGTGGTGTCAACGAAACAAACAATCGATGACGACTCGTAATCAGCTCCCGAACCAAAACTCCGACGTACTGCCGTGTTCGCTCACCGCTACGCTCGACGTTCTCGAAAATTCCCTCCGCCGGTCTGCACTCCGGTGTCTCGCAGAACACGAGTATACCATCTCGTTGAGCGAGCTCGCAGCGTTCAGTGCCGACGACGACTCGGTATCGGAACGGGATCTGGAACTGATCGCCATCTCGTTACATCACACCCACCTTCCGCAACTCGAAGACTGTGGGTTCATCCACTACGACCCGCGGTCTAACACAGTTGAACGAACAGTAGACGAATCCGCAATGAAAACGATAGTCGACCTCTCACTCGATCGCTAAAGTCTCTTCTGAATGTGGGGTGCGGCGTTAGGGGCCGCACCTGTCAGAGACACATTTCAGTACCGTTTGCCTGCGACTGGTGAATCACACCACTGGCAAGCGTTAGCCGAATGTGACCGGCGAAATATATGTCTTTGGTTCATGATTCAGCGTAGTCGATTCATTGTCTGTATGATAGTAGATTTCATCACGTTCACCGACAAAGCGAACGCAACATTTAGGCGCGTTCTTCCGACAGTGTTCGTATGGCGATTCACAGCGACTGGGGAGGCTGGCTTCCCCGCGCAGTCGAGGATGCAACGCCGGACGGCGTCTCGATCTGGTATCTCGGTTGTAATGGATTCATCCTGAAAGGGAGTGGCGGGACGACGATGTTCATCGACCCGTACCTCGGTACCGGTGACCCACCACGAACCGTCCGCATGGTTCCAATCCCGTTCGATCCGACCGACGTGGCGGAGGCAGACGCCGTTCTGGCGACCCACGAACACACAGACCACGTTCACGGGGCGAGTCAGGCACCGATCCTCGAATCCACCGGGGCGACGTTCTACGCACCGGACGACAGCCTCACCGTCGCGCGCGAGGACGAACGGTGGATCGACGAATGGAACGTCGCCGACGACCAGTTCGAAGAAGTCACAGAGGGCGACACGTTCGAAGTCGGTGAGTTCACCGTCCACGTCGAAGCGGCACACGACCCCGACTCGACCCATCCCGTCTCCTACGTCATCGAACACGATGCCGGGACGTTCTTCCACGGTGGCGATACGAAGCCAGGTGACGAACTGAAACCCATCGGTGAGCAGTACGACATCGACCTCGGGGTGTTGGCGTTCGGCTCTGTCGGGCAGATTCCGGACAAGCAGACCCGAGAGCCGAAGCGAACGAAGTGGTACAGCGACGAAAACGAGATCGTCGCCGCAGCGAACGCCCTCCAGCTCGACCGCCTGCTTCCGAGCCACTGGGACATGTGGAAGGGTCTCACCGCAAACCCGACCGCGCTCTCCGAACACATCCGGAGTTACGACTACCCAGTGTCGCTGGAGATTCGAGAAATCGGAGACCGAACCGACCTTTAGTGCGAGTGACCGGTCGCCTGTTCGTACGAGATTCCGAGTCGTTCTTCGAATAGCTCACGAGCCTTCTCTTCGATAGCGATGACTTCTTCGCCAGGCTCGCCCTGTGCGTGGTGAACGGCGGCGTGCGCCTGTTGCACGAACGAGATGAGCGCCATGTCGCCGACGACCATCTCGCGAGATTCGTCCTCCTCACGGAGCAGGTCGATGAGTCCCGGCGGAAGTTCGAGATCTGCGCTGCCGTCCGGCCCTTCGATGGTGTACGTCGCGGTTTCGATATCGTCTGCGTCGACCATACCGTCACTTCACCGTGAAGGGTAAAGGGTCTGTGGGTATCTGCTCCCGCGCTTCGGCTGCTTGCGAGAAGGAAATCGCGTTGCGTTTGGTCGTTACGTTCAGTCGTCGGAGGCTGCCGCACCTTCCTGTGCAGCACTCGCCTCGCCGATCTCCGCGGTTTCCAGGTAGTCGTCCGCGTCGAGTGCGGCTTTACAACCCATCCCTGCGGCGGTCACGGCCTGCTGGTAGTGGAAGTCCACCACGTCGCCTGCGCCGAAGATGCCGGGCACGTCCGTCTTCGTCTGGCCGCCGCCTTTTCCGCCCTCGGTGCGGATGTAGCCCTCTTCGTCCAACTGGACGCCTGTTCCTTCGAGGTAGCCCGTGTTCGGCGTGTGGCCGATGGCGAGGAACACCGCGCCAGTCTCGAAGTCGAACTCCTCGGTTTCGGGGTCGTCCAGCTTTTGGGACGGTTTGCCCGTCGGATTCTGAACCATCGTAACGTGGCTGACGCCGTCTTCGGGCGAGCCATGGATCTCGGTGACCTCGGTGTTCTTCATGATCTCGATCTCGCCCTCGTCGACCTTCTTCTGGACGCGATCTTGCCAGTAGTCCTCGGCACGAAACTCCTCACGTCGGTGGACGAGATACACCTTTTCCGCGAACTTCGTCAGGAAGTTTGCTTCCTCGAATGCGGCGTCACCACCACCGATGACGACCATCTCCTCGTCGCGGAAGAACGCACCGTCACAGGTTGCACAGGTCGAGACGCCGTAGCCCATCAGTTCGTCCTCGCCCGGGATCGAGAGGGTTCGGGCGCTCGCGCCGCTGGCCGCGATGAACGCGTCGGTCGTGTACACCTCGCCGTTCGAGAGTTCGACGCGGAAGGGACGGCTGGAGTCGTCTACGTCCTCGATGATACCCATCTTCACCTCGGCACCGAACCGCTCGGCCTGCTCTTGCATGTTGTTGATGAGGTCGGGACCGCTGATGCCCTCTGGGAAACCAGGATAGTTCTCGACTTCGGTCGTGAGTGTCAGTTGTCCACCCGGTTCGTCACCCTGGAGGATGAGCGGGTCGTTGTTCGACCGCGCAGCATAGATGGCCGCAGTCAGTCCCGCGATACCGCTTCCGGAGACGATGAGTTTGCGATGCTCGGGTTCGTCGGTTCCGCCATCTGCTCGCGCCAGACCGAGTTTCTCGTCCAGTTTCCCCGCCTCGTCGAGTGCGTGGGTGTCGTCCCACCCGCCGACGAGTTCGTCGTCGATGAACACTTCGGGGGCGGTCTTCCGACCGTCTGCCCGTTCGACCATCTCCTCGAAAAGCTCCTCGTCGCCGGTTACGTTGTACGTCTCGTACTCGATTCCTTTCTCGTCGAAGAGGTCTTCAGCTTTGTCGCAATAGGGGCAGTGTTCTTTGATGTATATCTCGACGTGGGGTTGTTCGGTCATGGTGCAATATCATGCGCCATCGCGTATTTACCTTGCGCTGTCATCCGACGTTTCCGGTTTCGAAGTCGCTACCGCTCGAAGGGCTTACGGTCGCCCTGTCCGTCATCTCGTCCATGGCCGCAGATATCGAAGAGAAGACCGACCGCTACGAGCGACTGTTGGCGGAGGCACTCGACGCCGCCGAGATCGCGCCGCCGACCGACACGCCGATGGGCGACGCAGCGAAAGACTGCCGAGAGATGGCCCAGTCGTATCTAGAAGACGGGCGACACTTCCGCGAGGACGACGACCTCGTCAACGCTCTCGCGTCGTTCTCCTACGGCCACGCGTGGCTGGACGCAGGGGCTCGGATCGGGCTGTTCGATGCACCCCGTGAGGGACATCTTTTCACGACATAGTAGGGCGATGCGCTTACGTGTCCGGGGTGTGTCGGTTGGGTGTGATGGAAGGTGCTCTGTGGTACGTGCTCACCGGAACTCGGGGTGGAACGAACCGCGTTCGTCTGCTCCGGATGCTCGACGAGCGTCCACGGAACGCCAACCAACTTGCCGAGGACTTAGACCTCGATTACAAGACCGTTCGTCACCATCTCGACGTACTCATGGACAACGACATCGTCGAGAACAGCGGCGACGACTACGGAGCAGTGTATCTCATCACCGACCGGACACGACAACATTGGGACACGGTCGAGGATATCATCGACAAGGTGGAGTAAGTATGGTCGAATCTGGGAAAGAGTATAACCGACACCGATTACAAAGGAGAGACGACGAATGGGCCTCTGGATAGATGTAGCGCGCGTTTCCACGGCACTGAACGTGCTGTTGCTTCTCGGGTTGAGCTACATCTGGCTCCGGAACTACCGCAAATTCCGCTCGAAGCACACGCTCGGTCTCTCCATCTTCGCGCTGCTCTTGCTCGCGGAGAACGCCGTCGCCTTCTACGCCTACTCGTGGCACCGAATCCTCTCGGAGTGGTTCTCGACGTCGGTGCCCGACATCGCGTGGCAAGCGATGCTCGTGCTCCACGTGCTCGAATTCGTCGCACTTTTGTTCCTCGCGTGGGTGACGTGGGACTGACCGCCCGACGAAGCAGTTCGATTCGTTCTTCCTGTCGAAGTCGTTCAATCTGTGTAGTCGGTTCCAACTATCGGGTAGTCGAACCGACGTTGTGATTCGGCGTATCGCCTCTTCGCCGCAGTTCTGGTCTGGAGTCTGGCCGAACTCCGAATGAATTTGGGTGACAGTCCGGGAAATTTTCTTCCGTATTTTGCCCGTCGAACGTTCTGTGCGCAACAGCGCACTGCCTGACCATGCCAGACGATACCAGTGATGCGGTCGAATCGATCGGCGAATCGACACGGAAACAGCTCACCTCTCGACGCGGCTTCCTCGCCGGGTCGGCTGCCGTCGGAGCAGCCGGGTTGGCGAGTGGCGGGATCGGTCTCGCCGGAGCGGACGACCACGGAGGCGAGGGGAACGGAAGTGGCGGAAGTGGTGGTACCGGTGGCGGAAAGAGCGAGGAGAGCAACGGGATGAGCGACGTCGACATCCTGAACTACGCGCTGACGCTCGAACATCTCGAAGCAACCTTCTACGCGAAGGGGTTGGAAGATTTCTGTGACAAAGAACTCCGCAACGCCGAACTCGGTGCGGACATCTGTGACGAACAACGGGCGAAGATACCGGAACAGGTGAAAGTCGTCGGCGAACACGAGGCGGCCCACGTCGAACAGCTCACGAAGGTCATCGAGAAGCTCGGTGGAACCCCGGTTGAACCCGCCGAGTACGACTTCGGTTACGAGTCACCGGGCCAGTTCCTCAAAGTCGCCAAGGCACTCGAAAACACCGGTGTTGCGGCGTATGCCGGTGCAGCACCGTCTATCAAGAACGATAAACTGCTCTCGGCGGCGCTCTCGATCCACAGCGTCGAAGCACGACACGCGGCTTCCTTCAACGCTCTCAACGGTGTCTCGCCGTATCCGAACGCATTCGACGAATCGAAATCGATGAAAGAAGTGAAGAAGATCGCCGGTCAGTTCATCGTCGAATAACTCGATTTCCCTTTTCTACTATCCCAGGACTCCGAACCCAGTTGCAGAGCCGAAGTCGAACATGACGTGCAGGGCGACACCGACGATGAGTGCGGGAATCGTCGTGTAGATCGAGGCGACGATTGCAGCCTTCTTGTCGATGGCGATGAGTGGGAAGAGGGCGTCTCCGTCCTGGCTGATGGCGTTCGCGGTGAGTGCCGAGAACGGAATCGCACCTTCGGCGTACACGCTCGCCAACACGATCTGCGGGCCGCAACCGGGAATCAGGCCGACGATTGCACCAGCGACAGGTGCGAGCATACCGGCGGCGGCGGCGACCGCCCCGATGTCGATGCCGAACAGGAGGACGGTGTACTCGTAGAGCAGGTACGCCGTGAGCACCCAGACAGTGACGAAACTCGTCTCCAGTGCGGCGTGCGTGAGCGTGTCGTAGAGATCGACGAACGAGGCGCGCGCGCGACCCACCGTTCCTTCGCCAAGGTAGTGTCGCCCGACGAAGTAGAGGTAGAACGAGGCTGTCGTTCCCGTCAACCCGACGACGGTGAACGCGCCTGCGTAGGAGGAACCGAGCGTCAGCGGAACGTCGGGAGCACCAGCGAGGAGGTACATGACTCCGAGGACGAGCGCGACACCTGCCGACACCCACCAGATGGCGTGAATCGCGTGGCTGAGTGGGGTCAGAACGGACGACTCTCGCGCCGCGTCCGTCTCACAGCACGCATCGTACTCGTGGGCCGGGTTGCCA
Source organism: Haladaptatus rarus (assembly GCF_054177585.1). Taxonomy (NCBI): domain Archaea; kingdom Methanobacteriati; phylum Methanobacteriota; class Halobacteria; order Halobacteriales; family Haladaptataceae; genus Haladaptatus; species Haladaptatus rarus. The sequence goes on from NZ_JBPEHG010000001.1 coordinate 524,421, forward strand.
CCCGGCCCGGTGTTGACCATCCCACCGTCGGTGGCCGTCCGGCCGAAGGTGGCGACTGCGTCGTCGATTCGACCGACACCCATGCCGAAGCGGTCGATGGCGTACCCAGAGACGATCGCAGTAGCGAAAGCGATACCGTACGCGTACAGTGCGGCCTCGGGCGCGAGCGCGAGGATGACGAACGCCGAGTCGCCTGCGGTGGCGATCAGCGTTGCGACGACCGTGCCGAAACTGACCGTCCCACGGACGTAGAGTGGCATCATCACGATCGCACCGCCACAACCGGGAGTGAGACCCATGAGTGCGCCGAACAGTGGTTGCATTCGCTCGTTCTCCGACAGTCGCTCGACTAGTGCACCATTCGTCCGGTACTGGACGAGTCCGAACAAGAGCACGGTTACCGCGACGAAAGCGCTGACCTGGACGTAGCCATCTCGAACCGACGCGAGAAAGACTTCTATCAGCTCGTTCATCTCCTATGCCTCCGCTCGGGAGAACCCGACATTTTTAGATCCATCTAAAGCTGTCTTTTGCAGTGTAGAACTTATATGTTTCGGCAGTAGAATTCACATCGAAACCATTTCCGGGCTCGATTCAACAAACGGCGGACAGATGCGGCAGAAACAGCCGCAATTCTTATTTTCTCTTCCCTACTCTGTACGGTTGCAATGGCGAAAGGTACGGTCACCTTCTTCAACGATACTGGTGGCTACGGTTTCATCGACACTGAAGACGCAGACGACGACGTGTTCTTCCACATGGAAGACATCGGCGGACCCGACTTGGAGGAGGGCCAAGAAGTCGAGTTCGACATCGAAGAGGCCGACAAAGGCCCACGAGCGACGAACCTCCAGCGACTGTAACACGGTTCTGGATGGTGGTAGACGACGGCGAGCGACAGCTCTATTTCGTCCAGCTACCAACAAGATTTTTCCCCCCACCGGTCAACGACTACGGTATGGTGGAGACGTACGTCCGATTGTTATGTCCAGAATGCGGCAAGCACTGGGAATCGAGTCCCGACGATCTCCCATCTCCCGACAGACAGTTCCACTGCCCGAACTGCCACGCGACCAGACGGACGTCGGAGTTCACGCGAACCGAGCGTGATCTGGAGACGTTGAAACAGCTTCAGTAATCAACCACTGGTCGCAGACCGTGCGCCACACGCTTCACACCGAAGCAACAACGCACGATGTTCTCGTTCGAGACGTGTATCCGGTAGTCCACACTCCGGGCAGAGGACGAACTGCTCCGCGTACTCGTCGATAGCAGCAGCGATCCGCTCACTGGAGAACGATCCGGTTAGGCGAGCACGACCACTCTCGTCGATGTGGGCGCTCGTTCCGAGTTCGTCCTGAAGGAATTTGAGGACGTGGGTGTCGTCGCGGCCCAGCTGGTCGGTCGTCGTTTGGAAGTTTTCATACACGGTAACGTTTCCCTCTTGCCGGACGTTCGGGTCGGGTACGTCGAACCTATCCCTGCTCTCTTCGATATCTGGCGTCTCTTCCAGTGCTCTATCGAGGTGTTCGTCGTATTCGACCATACGAGTGTGCAGTGTCTCGCTCGATAAAAACGTTTCAAAGCATAACGTCCCAGGAATACCCGAAATACTGACCGTACGCCATGCTAACGGTGCTCAAGATAATAATATAACCCTGCAACTATTACACCAGTCTGCTTATGAAGAAGCAGGAGCTTATCCACCTTCACGGCCTGCTTGCGGAGGTCGGGAATCATTACGAGGAACGAACTGGAGATTCGATTGGGTTTGGAGAGTACGATTCTCTCGGTGTACGACCGACATCCATCCATAAATCGAAAACGGACCACAAGGCGGCTGTTTTTGCGCTTGCTAACGCGATAACGATGGAGATGAGTGTGACCGAGCGCGAAGCGGTCGCACCCCACGCAGACTGAGCGGCGACGCGAAGGTCCCCGTAGTTAGAAAATCGCCAGGTGGCAACGCTCTTCTCTGCTGAATATCCCGACACGAACTGTCAATATTCGCACTATATCAGCCACCATATATGATAACGGTATGTGGGGTTTAATACACCGGTCGACGAAGTGGATGCTACCGGACTGGAAAGATATCAGACATGAGAGGCACTAATCAAACATGATGGAAATCGACACAGACGGACGACGGTCGAATCGCGGTCAGGTCGGCATCGGGACGCTCATCGTGTTCATCGCGATGGTGCAGGTCGCCGCGATCGCGGCGGGCGTGCTCATCAACACGGCGGGCTTCCTGCAATCGAAATCCGAACAGACCGGTGCCGAGAGTAGTGCACAGGTGACCGATCACATCCACGTCGTCAGCACGATGGGGAACGTCACCGACACCGACAGCGATGGAACGTACGAAGTCAATTACGTCAATCTCACGGTGATGAAAGGCTCCGGGTCGGGAGATATCAATCTCTCCACCGCGACCATCGAATGGCTCGGCCCGGACGACGGCCGTATCCTGACGATGGGTACCAGTGCCGACGACGACGAGTTCGCCGTCGAAGAGATCCGGGACGAAGACGGGTCGCTCCCCGTACTCGTCAGCAAGAAAGACCGCTTCCGAATCGTTCTCGATACCGATGCCATCACTGGCGGCCTCGAAGAGCGTCAGGAGTTCACGATCAAAGTCGTCACGTCGTCGGGCGCGGTGACCTACCACCACAGCATCCCGGAGACGCTCTCGGACGGTCACGCGATCGCGCTGTAAACGTCTCTCCTTGTCCGTTTTCTCGCGTCGATCAGCGCCGTCTGTCGTGCCACGCCGGGAATTCCTCGCGCACGTGCTCGACCCGCGCGAGGTCGATATCCCGGACGACGAGCGCCGGTTCGTCACCAGTACTTGCGAGAAGGTGTCCCCACGGGTCGTACACCGTCGAACGACCGATCAGGGTCGCGTCTTCGTAGGAACCGGAGCCGTTGATGGTGGCGACGAAACACTGATTCTCGATGGCTCGCGCGCGAGAGAGCACCTGCCAATGTTCGACTCGGGGGTAAGGCCACGCACTCGGGACGAGGACGAGGTTCGCGCCCGCCGCCGCGATGTCGCGGTAGAGTTCGGGAAATCGCAGGTCGTAACAGGTCGTCATCCCGATGGTCGCGTCTTCGAACTCGGCGATGCCGAGCGACTCACCGGGGACGAGCATCTCGGCTTCGGCGGATTCGTAGCCGAAGAGGTGATGTTTCCGGTACACCGCCTGCCGGTTCCCATCGCGGTCGAAGAAGACGGAGGTGTTTGCGAGACCCTCGTCGGCGGGAGTCTCGCCGTCGGTCAGAGAGAGGTCTTCGACGATGCTCCCCGCGAGAACCGCGATATCGTGTTCGGCGGCGAGGTCGCTCATCTGTGCAAGCGTCGGCCCGTCGAGTGGCTCCGCGTTTCGCTGGTACGTCTCGAACGCGAAGTAGCCGACGTTGAATATCTCGGGGAGCGCGACGAGGTCGGCATCCTGGTGGGCGGCCGATTCGATGGCTGCTGCCGCCCGTTCGCGGTTCGCTTCGACGTTTCCGCCGTCGATGGCGAGTTGTGCGAGTGCGAGTCTCATGACGGCACACCGATCTCGTCGCGGAGGGCGTCTTCGAGGTTCGTCAGTTCGTCGTCCAGATGCTTCTTGAAATAGCGTTCGATACCGGGAACACGACCCTCGACGACGAAGCGGTTGGCGAGTCGGCACCCCTCGTCCGTGGGTTCGATCTCGTGTTCACCGGTCACGCGCATGGCGGAGGAGCGACCGACGAACTTCACGTACTCCGGCTCTTTGCGGGTGATGTCCTCTGTTTCGACGGGAATCGTTCGATTCACGAACGGAATCGGGAGCTCGATATGCCACGTCGCACGATTGCCACTTCCAGCATCGTAGTCGGCGACGACGCTGATAGCACTGGCTCGCCGTTTTGGGTCGGCGATGAACTCCCAGACCTCTTCGGGAGGGACTGGAAGGTCGAAGGTTCGCTCTACCCGGACGGTCATAGGTCTAGATTGGCGTGTGGTGGTAAAAACCCAACCACTTAGCTCGGGCTAACCTTCCACGTCGTCGAACGAGCGCGCCCCCACTTCTCGATATCTACGTCGTCGGACTTCTCGGCGAGTGTCGGAAGCCGAGACCCGACCTGTTTCGAGGAGAGCCCGAGATGCTTGGCGATGTTCTTCGCGCGGAAGTAGCGCTCACCACCAGCTACGCTGTCGCGCAGGAATTCGAGGATCCGCCGTTCCTCGTCGGTGAACTCTGTCATCTTCGCTACCACTACGTGCCTGACGGTCTTAACGATTTTCCCCCCATAGAACAAGTGCTGATTTCTCGTCAGTTCGAGTAGACGTGATTCGCCGCGACTGCCAACACGCCTGCTGTGACGGCGGTTGCAAAGCCCCATGCGGCGGTTTCGGTACCAGGTGTGACGAACGTCAGTGCCGCGCCAGCGACGGCAACGAGCGTGAAAAGGACTGAGAGACCGACCCCCATGTCCGTCGAAACTGCCTGAGTTCCTGCCATGCCTCACCCTTACCGCAGGGATGACTTAGTTCATTCTACTCGAATTCGATACCACCGTTGACAGATACGCAAGTCGAGGATTTTTAGTGTCACACCACGGGAACCCGAGTATGGTCGTGGGACTACTCAAGACACTGTTACCCATCGGAAAGCGAGGATTTCTCGTCGTCGCCCTCGTTGCTGCGCTGGTCGGCGCCGGTGTGCTTTCGGGTGTGTTCGGGGCACCCCGCGTGGTCGGCATCGACAACGAGTTCGGCGACGTGACGAACGAGACGACGGAGATTCGCACCGCACTCGTCGTGGACAACCCCAATCCCTTCGGCGTGAAGGTGGGGAACACGTCGGTGAACTACACCGTCGAGATGAACGACGTGGCGATGGCGTCGGGCGAGCGGTCGAACCTCGGACTCGACCGAGGAAACACGACGCTCCAGTTCTCGACGCAGATGCAGAACGGGAAGATCCCCGAGTGGTGGGTGAGCCACATCCAGAACGACGAGCAGACGACGCTCCGAGTCCAGTCGAAGGTTCACTCGTCCGTCGTCGGTCGTTCTGTGCGCGTGCCGTACAGCCAGCAGATCGAGACGGACATCATCAGCGAGTTCAACTCGACGGAGACGCGCCCCGTGAACGCGAACGTTCCGCTGGTCTCCGACCCGGTGCTCTACGTGAACGAGACGAGCGCAAACTGGGGGTCGGTCACGTGCGAGCGAACGCCCATCCGGATGCAGATGGTGGTATACAACCCCAAGCAGGTGCCGTACACTATCTCGGAGATTGGATACGAGATGACGATGAACGGCATCGCGGTCGGTAACGGCACGACCGGAAAACCGTACACGATTCCGGCGAACTCCGAACAGACGGTTCAGATGCAGACCGTCATCCGCAACCAGAAACTCGACGATTGGTGGGTGAGCCACCTCGAAAACGACCAGCAGACCGACCTGAAGATCGACTTCTACGCGAAGATCGAACTGCCGACCGGCGACACGGTTCGCGTACCACTCCGAGAACTCACCTACGAAAAGCAGATCGAGACGCACATCTTCGAGAACGATTCGGTCGAAGGCGCGGTCGAACAGGGGAATGGAACGACCGCACCCGACGAGACGACGGACGGCGATTCGGGAACGACCGGTGAGACGGAAACGACGCCAACGGGAACGACCAGTGAGACGGCTGACGAGCAGACGAGGAATACCGACGAAACGACGACCGATTCGGATACCGGCGGGACGACCGATGGTGATGGGACGACCACGACGGATGATGGCGGATTACTCGGAAGCGTGCTGGCTCCCGGCGCGGTCTTCCGGTAGCGCGGTATTTTCCTCCGCCGATAGAGTTTTCAATTTGGGGCTTCCAATTCCAGGTATGCCACGGAGTAGTCACTCTCCTGGTCGAGTTCTTCTCGGGCGATGAGAGTGCCGTAACGGCGATGCGAGACGGTGAATCGATAGTTCTGGACATCGACGGGCAGTCGTACGAGCTGTCACGCGAGGCGGCGACCGAACTGCAAGATGCTGTCGGGGACGCACTGACTGAACGCCGCGAGTTCTTCCGCACTGCGGGCACGTTCCGCGAAGATGGAAGCTACGAGGTATCCCGCCGCAGTGCCGACTCGGCGGGGAACGCGAAGGTGTTCCCGAGTTTCGACGCGATGGTGCGTCTGTTCGACCGCCTGCCGGACGAGTTCAGCGCAGAGGATATCGGTCGAACCGGTATCACGGGGTCGCGGCGACACCTGCTGGTTCGACACTTCGCGGAGCATCCGGATTTCGCCTGCCAGATCGGTTCGCGAAATCCCCTGACCGCGAAGAAAGAGATCGAAGTCGTCGGCGACGACGCGACGGCGGAGGTCGGAGCGGACTAGGAAGTTAACTCGGCAAATGGAGATCGTGGTGTGGGTGTCGAAGTGACCACCGCCGCTGACTCGAAGCTTTGTCCTCACTCAGTCAGTCACTCGTAGCTTCGCCACTCTCCTTCCATCGCTCGCGAGAGAATGAGTGGAGGAGGCGCGAAGCGCCTCCGAGAGAGCGACCGAGTGAGGGCGTGACCAGGCCTCAGCGTTAGCAGCGTTCCTGGCTCCGCTAACTGCCGTTTCAATGCGAGAGGGCAGTACATTTCAGTACGATTCAGTACAAACGGTCTCGAGAACGCTCGAAAAACGAAGTTGTCGCGTCTCAGTTGATGGTCGTGTGTTCGCTCTCCTCGTTGAGCGCCAGATTTGCGGCGATCTCGGCGTTTCGCATGGCGTACTGGGCCGTCTGCTGGAGGCTGACGAGCACGTCCCGAACCTGGAGGAGGTCGTCGTTCGACATCTCCGGCAAGTCAGAGAGGATGTCCGACTCGCGGTCACCGAGTTCGTGGAACTTCCGGCGCACTTCGAGCGTCATGCCGTAGTCGCGCTCGACCGCCGCTTTCACCGCGAGTGCGGTCACCTCGTCCACCTGGTCGGTGAATTCCCGAATCCGTCGCATGGTGCTCTGGTCGACTTCGAGGGTGTGGTCGTCGGCATCCAGAACGATATCCGCGATGTCCTCCGCGTTGTCCGCCGTCAGTTCGAGATTCTTCGCGATCGAACGATAGCCGATGAGGGGGAACCCGCTGTCCAACCCCACCGCACGGGCGAGGTTCGGGTTCTCGTGAGCCGTGAAGATGAGCCGCAAGAGCAGGACGAAGATCTTGTTCGCCTGTCGCTCCCGGTTCAGCGCCCGCTGTGCGAGGTCGGGGTTCCCGTGGGCGAGTGCCTTCACCGCCTCGCCGCGCATCGTGCTGCCCGTATTTTCCAGTCGCTCAAGCAGGTTGTCCAGGTCGAAGTCCTCAGGGTCGACGGAACATCGAATGGCGATGCTGTCGGGGGTCTCCTCGATTACTCCAAGTCCCATCAACTGCGTCTCCGCGTTGTACACCGCGTTGATGTGGCTACTCTCCAGAGTCTCGTCGCTCACGACGTGGATGACTCGCCGCCCGAGCACGTACTGGGCGACGATGGCGCGTTCGACTGCGTCAGCGTCGAGTTTCTCGGTGTGGATCGTCGCCTCGGCTTCGTCGTCGTGCGCCGACTCCGGAAGGACGGTGAGAGAGCCTTTGCCGCTGATTCGAAGCGACACTTCGTCGCCCTTTTCGACCGCGTGTTCCTGTGCCCACTCGGCGGGGAGGGTCATCGCCAACGTCGATGGTCCCAGTCGCTGCACCTTCCGTGTTTCCATACCCTTCCATTTTCGCACGAACCCTTAAACCCCACCCAATGTCACTAGATGCCTTACACTACATTCGATATAGATATCCTACACTACCTTCATCATCCGTTGCTCGTACCGGCCGATCCGAACCTTGTGCCAGCCTCGGAGGGAGTCGTCTACCGATTCGTCGCTGGTATCGACGCGGAGGACGCCGATTCCGTCGAGTTTCGTCTTCGAGGCGACGACCTCCACGTCGGATCGGCGGATCACAGCAGGGGATATCTGGTCGTTTCCACGTCCGAAGACGAACCCCTGCCCGCCGATGGGTGAGACGACGATGACGTTTCGTTCCCCGAGGTGTGTCAGGATCTCCTCCTCGTTCGCATCACGTGCAACGACCTCGCCATCCCGCCACACGTCCACGCCGAGTGGCGATCCGTCGAATCCCAGTTCGGATTTTATCGCCCCCACCGTACTCCCCGGCCCGAGAACGTAGGTGACGCCGTCTTCAACGTCGGCAGCGACCCCCGCCGCGAGGCTCTCGACGGTTCCGCCACCGAGTTGCTTGCTCGACTGGAGTGATTCGGCCACGGGCACGCGCGCGACGGCTTTCAGTTCGGCTCGCACCTCACCCTCCCGGTAGGCGTCTTCGTCGATATCGTTCACTTCGCGCTCTTCGACGCGGTCGAACGACGCCGCGACTCTCCCCGCCGCCTTCGGCGTCACCGCGAACACCGACGAGTAGATCTTCACGCCAGCGGGCACGCCGAGCATCGGAATCTCCGTGTCGCAGTCAGCCAGTGTTTCGGCGACGTCAACGGCAGTTCCGTCACCGCCGACGAAGAGTAACAGATCGACGTCCTCCACCACGAGCGCCCGGACTGCTTCGCGGGTGTCCTCGGCAGTCGTCTCGTCTCCGCTGGGTTCGCCGACTACCTCGGGGTCGAACCCCGCAGCACGGGCTTCTTCGACCCCCATCTCGCTACCGTAGGTCAGGATCTCGGTGTCGGGAGCACGCTCTTCGAGTGCAGCCAGGGCAGCGACCGCTCGCTCCGGCGCACGCTGTTTTGCCCCGCGCTCCCGTGCTTCTGCGACTTTCCCATCTGTTCCCTTCAGACCGACTCGCCCACCCATGCCAGCGATTGGGTTGACGACCACGCCGATTCGCATGGCGGAGGGTTGGTCAGCACGGATTAAAAGACGTGTGGGCGAAGAGTATGGACGTCGGCTGAATGTTGCCGATCGTCAGTTTGTGGACTCTACAACAACGGTTCCCGCACTCGGTTGTCAAGAGTTAAGAGTGCAGGCTGGCTACCGCCGAGTATGTTCCCACTCGCAGAGACGTTCCCCACGAACGCAGCAGGTATCGTCGTTCTCGTCGTCGGATTCGCCTCGGTCGCAGCGTGGCTGGCGTATCTATACCGTTAAGACGGCTTACGGTTCGGGCCGCTCGACTCGCTCGCGTAACCAGTCGGCGGCATTTCGCACGGCATCCTCGTCCGACCCCTCGATCTTGACCCGGACGTGGTCGCCGGGATAGCTTCCGACCTTCACGTCGAATCGTTCTTGTAGCTTCTCAAACCGGTCGAGGAGAGCACTCTCCGGCTCGGCTGCCGGAACGACCGTTCTGAAGTGTGGCCCGCCGTCGAACTCGTCGGCCACGAGTTCGAACATCGCTCGCATCTCGGTGGGGACGCCCGGGAGGACGTAGATTCCCTGTATCGCTGCGCCCGGAGCGACGCCAGTTTCGTTCGGGAGCATCCGCGATCCCTTCGGGAGGTGGGTCGTCCCTGCGACGAGGTCGGCGTGTTCGTAGTCGGTGTGTTCTTCGATCCACTGAACCGCTTCTGCGTGTTCCTCTACCGGGACGCCGACCGCAGCCGCGACGCCCTCCATCGTCAGGTCGTCGTGGGTCGGCCCGAGGCCTCCCGTGACGATGACGGCGTCGTACTCGGCGAGCGACTCGTTGACGACGCGAGCGATATCGGCCACGCGGTCTGGTACGACGAACACGCGTTCGACCGAGACGCCACGCTCGGTCAGTCGCTCGCCGATCCATGCGGCGTTCGTGTTGACAGTGTCACCGGAGAGGATCTCGTCTCCGACAGTAACCAGCGCAACTCGCATACCGAATGGTGGGACGCCAGACGGAAAAGGGCTATCGCATCCCCGGTGGTGGGTCGTCGCCGAAATCGTCGTCCGAGATATCCACGTTCAGCCCCATCTCCTCGCGTTTCCGTTCCAACTCTCGAATCTGGAGTCGATAGTACGCGAGTCCGACGAGTCCGACCAGCAGGGCGACACCGACGACGCCGGCGAAGATGAACTTATCTCGCGCCAGATAGTAGCGAACCGAGATGGAGTCGGGATTTATCGACTCGTCCCAGATGACGTGAACCCGACCGTCGTGAGTCTCGGTACTGTACCCACCGGGACGGACGTCGCTCAGCAAGAAGATATCGACGCGCATTCCAGGTGGGATGGCGACTTCGTAGGTCTTGTCCTTGAGGTAGGTCGGCACCGAGAACGTCTTTCCTCGTCGCGGGGCGGTGTACGCGAGTTTGCCGTTCGCCTGTGGCGGCGTGATGATGGTCTTCGATTTCGTCTTCTTCACGCGAATCTGATTGGCACCGACGACCGTTCCGTTCGGATAGCGGAACTTGACCGCTGAGATCTCGACGGGAGCTTTCTCTCCGAAGGACTCCTCCTGGTGAATCTCGAGCGTCTTCTTCCCGCCGAGGTCGTAGATGGCCTGATACTGGTTGCTGGAGACGTTGTAGGTCACGTCCTGTTCGGTATCCCAGTCGTAGCTCGCGTTCTTTTCGAGTTTCTCCTGGTCTATCTGGTCTGGACCGAACACCGAGGAACACCCCGCGCTGGCCGCGAGCAGGGCGAGCAAGCCGAACGCGAAGAGGAGCCGTCGATTCATGGAATGACGCAACGGATCTCGGCCGGGATGTACTCACCGATACTGGCGAGCAGTCCCGGCGGGTCGGTGTCTTCCGTGCAGACGATACTCTGTTCGAGCAGGCCCAGTCGCTCGACCGTCACGATGTCGCGCGCGTGTCCGGCGCGATTGACAGTCGCACGAACTTCGCCGCGCGTCGCGCTGTTGACGTTTACGCGCCCGCTGCCGCGCGACCACTCGTAGAGGCGGTCGCGCTCTTCGTCCGCGAGGTGGGAGGGGTCGCCATCCGATCCTCCCTCGCCGTACACGAATCGCATCGGGAGGTGTTGAACGAGACCGAATCGTTCGACGATCTGGGCTGGTTTGCCGGGGCCGAGACCGAGTTCCGATGCTGGGATCCGAACGTCCTGTCCGGCATCGAGAACGAACCCATCGTCGTCCCACGATTCGAGCGTCCCGACGTAGGTTTCACCTGCGCGAAGGTTCGGGGTGACCTCGCCCCACTCCTCGCGGAGGACGTTCCGAGCGATGACCTCGTCCTCGCCTTCGACCGTCACCGAGACGAACTCGTCGCGCCGGACGCCGATCTCGTACGCCACGTCGAGGTCGCCGACTGCGTTCTCGACGAGGGATTCGAGCCCATCGAGCGTGCGTCGTTTCGCCTCTCCGCTAACGTACACTTTCGTAGCGAGGACGACCATTATACACCGAGTTCCTCGACGTTGAGTTCGCGTTCGAGTTCGTCGATCCGTTCGTCCATCGAATCGACCAGCATTACGTTGTCCATCGATTCGAGTGGGGAACCACATTCGGGACACTCGAAGCCGAAGTCCATCGCCTCGCCGAACTCGAAGCGAAGCGAGCAGATCTCACAGAGGTAGAACTCGTGATTTCGTTCGTACTCCTCGCGCTGTCTCAGCGCGTCGAGCAGGCGGTACATCTCTTCTTCGAGATTCTCCGGGATCTTGTCGTACTCGAACGTCCAGAGGTAGGTGAGCCACCCCGAATCCTCGTCTCGGAGTCGCCGGTAGGTCGCGAGATCGTTCTCGTAGAGGATGAACAGCGCCCGTCGAACGTCGTTGAGTTCGAGGTCGAGCTCCTCCGCGAGCTCCTCGTCGGTGACCTCGCCATCCGGCGGCGCGGCGGCGACCGGCATTCCCTTCGGTCCGACCAGTTCGTGGAGATACTTCTGGATCACCGGGTCACTCAGTAGGTCCTCGAAAGCCATTGATATGTTATACCGGGTGGTTCATCTGTTTAAAACCATCGGGAGGCGGTCGAAGTGAGTCGTTCCGATGCGCTCGCATGGGTTCGCGTAGTCGGTGGAAATGCGATACGGAACGTTCGAGGGGCATCTCTGGGACATAACGACGAACTCATTCGGAAATCCCGAATCGACCAATCAGTACAAAATAGTACATCTCAGTACAATACGATGGGAGATTCAGAACGTGCCTCTCGTTATAAAATCGCCATCCAACCCAAACTCACCCATCTAACCGAACCCATCTACTCCCCGTCTTCGACCGGTTCCACCCGCTTTCCCGTCTCCATGGGAATCACGCGTTGCTCGGCGTCTTCCCACTCGCGCTCCAGTTCCCGGCCTTCGAACAGTCGGTCGAGAAACACGGCCAGTCCGGCCACTTCGGAGTGGGGTTGGTTCGTCACGCCGACGTTCCAGTCGGCGGCCTCGTACACGTCGAACGAGACCTTTTCAGCGCCGACGACGACGAGCAGTGGGGCGTCGGCGTGGGCGTTCCGAACGTCGTCCTCCACGTCCTGAACCCGCTCGCCGTACATCGTCAGGTGGACGACCCGCCCCTCCCAGTTCCGGATCAGTGCCTTCTGGCTCTCTGAGCATTCGACCTCGAACGGGCCACCGAAGCGGTCGGTGATGTCCGCGATGGTGTCACGCGACTTCCCAGCGTTGTCGGGGAGGACTACGCGGTCTGCCCCCAGTGCGCGGGCCGTGAGACCGACGTGAGTGGTCATCCGCTCGTCACGCCCAGGGCGATGACCGAGGCGGACGACGGTGACCGATGGTTCGTTCTGCATGGTCGGGTGGATGCAGGCGAGGAGTTAGGGGGTTTCGAATCTCAGTCGGGAGATGGGGTTCGAATCTCGGAGAAGTGGTAGCTGACGCGCTGTTCAGTCGAACACCTGTGCGACACCCATCTTGCTGGTCACGCCGACGTACTCGGAGAGGAGGTAGGTCGCGCCGATGAGCGCGCCGAGACCGAGGGTGAGCGTGACGCCGACCGGGAGACCGCTGTAGCCGCTGACGAGAAACGCGACCGTCGCTAATCCAGCAGCCATCAGGGCGTACGGTATCTGGGTGTTGACGTGATCGACGTGGTCGCTGGCGGCGAACATACTCGACATGACGGTCGTATCACTGATGGGCGAGCAGTGGTCGCCGAACAGTGCCCCCGTCAAGATCGCTCCGATAGCCATCTGCATCGGCGTCCCGAGCGTGTGCGCTAGCGGAACGGCGACCGGGAATAGGATTCCCATCGTTCCCCACGAGGTGCCGATACAGAAGCTGATGATGGCTGCGCTCAGGAACACGACCGCCGGAAGCAGTTCGGGCGTGATGATGCCCTTCGAAACGCTGACGACGTAGGGGCCGACGCCCAAAGCCTGGCTGACCGAACCGATGCTCCACGCGAGAGAAAGGATAGCAACCGGGAACATCACCATCTTGAACCCTTCGAAGATGGAATCGCTGACCTTGTTCAAACCGATTCGTGCGTGACCGACGAGGATGGCGAGTACCGTCGCACAGCCCGCCATCGCCGCCCAGAGGATGGCGTCGGCCGTGCTTGCTTCCTTCAGCGCGTTGCTGAACGACTTTCCAGCCATTCCACCGCCAGTGTACCAGAGGCTGAAGATGGTAACAGCGACGAGGACGAGGATGGGTGAGACGAAGTACCACCAGTGCGGGTCAACGTGGTCAGGGGTCTCGATGTCGCTCGCTTGCGTCTCCATCAGCGGGTTGGCGTCGTCACGGAGCACCTTCCCTTCCTGACGGGCGCGACGTTCGGCGGCCCGCATCGGGCCGAAATCCCAATCGGTGAGGACGACGATGAACACTAGCGCCAGCGCGAACAGGCTGTAGAAGCGGAACGGGATGGACTGGATGAACACCACGAAGGCGTTCTTCTGAATACCCAGGTTGTTGAACTGCTGGGTGATGAGACCCACTTCGAAGCCGAGCCACGTCGAGACGACCGCGATACTTGCTGTCGGAGCGGTCGTCGAATCGAGGATGTAGGCCAGTTTCTCCCGGCTCACGTTGAAGCGGTCGGTCACGGGGCGCATCACCGACCCCGAGATCATCGTACTCGCGTAAGAGTCGAAGAAAATGAGCATGCCCAGAATCGAGGTGCCGAGTTGGGCCTGCCGACTCGTCTTCACCCGTTTGACAATGGCGTCCGCCACCGAGCGCATCCCGCCGGAGAGGAATATCATCCCCAGCATCGCGCCGATGAGGAACGTGAACAACAACAATTTGATGTTGAAGCTGTCGGTGAGGTTCGTCACGACGAACTGGAGACCACGAGCAGCCCCAGCGACTGGATTCCATCCGACGAGAATCGTCGCACCGATCCAGATTCCGGCGAACAGCGACAGCAACGCCTGCCTTGTCACCAGCGTCAGTATGATGGCGAGCAGTGCCGGGAACAGACTAATCAGACCGAAGGTTTCGGATGGCATCGTGATAGACACTATCAGTCACAGAAATAAGCGTTATTGGCGGCAGCTGAAAAGATAGATTAAGATTTGTATTACGGACTTTATATATTTGTTCAAAATTTCTAGCTTTCTCGCGTTCTGCTGAAGACCGGAAAACACTTGCGCGCAACCTACACAGATGAGGATATGCAACTTACCGGTAAACGAGTGCTCGTAACCGGCGGTGCGGGACTGGTCGGCTCTCACCTCGCAAAGCGACTGGCCGAAGCAAACGACGTGACCGTCGCGGACGACCTCTCGAAGGGAACCCGCGACCGTGTTCCCGAAGGCGTCGAGTTCGTGCAGGCAGATATGACCGACGAAGACGACGTGGCCGAGGTCGTCACCGAGGATCTCGACATCGTCTTTCACTTCGCGGCGTACACCGATACGAACTACTCCGACCCGCGCCAGTTGTTCGAAGAGAACGGCGAGATGACGTACAACGTCCTCGAACGGATGCACGAGGTCGGCGTCTCCAACCTCGCGTTCACCTCCTCCTCGACGGTGTACGGCGAAGCACCGATGCCGACGCCGGAGGATTACGCCCCCCTCGAACCGATCAGCATCTACGGCGCGAGCAAACTCGCCGACGAGGGAATCGTCTCGACGTACGCCCACTCGCACGACATCACGGCGTGGGTGTATCGGTTCGCCAACATCGTCGGTCCACACCAGCGCGGCAACGTTATCCCGGACTTCATCGAGAAACTCCTCGACGATCCCGAATCGCTGACCATCCTCGGAAACGGCCTTCAAGAGAAATCCTACCTCCACGTCGAGGAGTGCATCGACGCGATGTGCCACGTCGTCGAGCACGCAGACGACGACCTCAACATCTACAACCTCGGCACCAGAACGACCACCTCGGTCAATACCATCGCCGACATCGTGGCCAACGTGATGGAGCTCGACCCCGAGTACGAGTACACGGGCGGCGACCGTGGCTGGACTGGCGACGTTCCGAAGATGCGCCTCTCCATCGAGAAGCTCTCCGCACTCGGCTGGAACCCCTCCCAGAGCAGTGACGAAGCCGTTCGGAGAGCGGCTGAACAGCTGTACGACGAACTTCGGTGAGTGTTTCTCGGCGAACTACACCGAGAAGTCCGTTCGGGCTTCCACGTCTTCTTCCATGATTTCGAGCGTTGCGACGACCGTGTAGTATCCCGGACTGGGGTCGGCCCATCCCTCCGTGTAAGACTCCGACGTGCCGGGGTCGAACGTCTTCGACTGGAGCGCCTGCGTGTACATCCGGCCTTCGCTCGCCCGCCAGATCTCGTCTTCGTCTTCGAGTACCGCGAAATCCGCCTTGAGGCCGCTGCGGAAGGTCACGTCGACCGGGTCGGTGTCGGGATTTCGTATCGTCAGTTCGAACTCGACGGCTCCGTCCGTCGCCGTCGCGGTCACCTCGCTTTCGAGTGCCATTGATTCACCGTTCGACAGGGTGATTCGAAAAGGTTCCCCCTACGGCCAGTTCATCACCAGTTCACAACCGACTGCGACTACCACGTTGAGGAGACCTGCACCCAGTTCTTCCGGTGGGAGATCGAGGTCTATCGCGGTGTTCGTGAGCTGAGTTCGAGCCTTATCGTTCGGGAAGCCGAACTTCTGCATCAGGATGACCGCGGCACCTGCAACGTACGGGGCCGCCATCGAGGGCTCGTTTTCGCCCGGTCACATCCTCGAACCCGACGTTCACTTCGATCGTGTCGGGTCGGCCTGCTGAGACACCGCTGGCACCGAGTCCGACAATCGATGCACCGGTCATTTTCAGTACGGTTCGTCGTGACGTCTCCGAAGTTCGTTTCTGCATCTATTACAAGTATAATACGATGCAATATAGTTTTGACTATCGTAAGCATGGAGTAATTTACTAAGTCACCCTCGGTAACAGAATGGGGACCTCTCTCGAAGTATGGTCAGCAGTTGCAAAAAATGGGGTTTCGAAACGGAAGTTAACGAAGGGTTGGAGACGGTTCCGACCGTTTAGTTGTCGGAGGAGCCGTAACCGAGGGCGGCGGCCACGTCGAGCAGACCGTGGCCCTGCTCGTTGCTCGGTAGGCCGAGGTCTTTCGCCGTGCTCAGGATCTGGCTCTCTGCGTCACGAGCCGATTCGCCCTCCGCCATGAGCTGGCCGACGGCACCAGCGACGTGCGGCGTCGCCATCGACGT
Source organism: Haladaptatus rarus (assembly GCF_054177585.1). Lineage (NCBI taxonomy): Archaea > Methanobacteriati > Methanobacteriota > Halobacteria > Halobacteriales > Haladaptataceae > Haladaptatus > Haladaptatus rarus. Next base: position 540,923 of record NZ_JBPEHG010000001.1, read on the forward strand.
ACCGGAGTAGGTTTCGTACCCACCGGGGACGGTCGAGTAGATGTCCGTACCAGGTGCGATGATGTCCACTTCGGGACCCTGGCTGGAGAACGACGACTGCTCGTCGCTGCTGTTCGAGGACGCAACTGCGATGGTCTCGGAGTAGGCTGCCGGGTAGCCGACACAGCCCGTACACTGGCCGTCGTTCCCCGCAGCAGCGATGAGGGAAACGCCGTTGTTGTAGGCGTACTTGATCGCGTCGTGGAGTGTCTGCGAGCCGGACGAGCCGCCGAGGCTCATGCTACCGACGTCCCAGCCCTGATCGGCGACGTACTCGACACCCGCCGCGATGTCGGAGTACGAACCGCTGCCACCACAGTCGAGCACTTTGACCGCGTGGAGCGTCGCATCGGGTGCGACACCGACGACACCTTCCGTGTTGTCGTCGCCAGCCGCGATGCCGGCGCAGTGGGTGCCGTGATTGTTGTCGTCGGACCACGAGTAGTTGCACGAGTTGCTGTTGCCTGAGAACATACAGCTTCCCGTCCAGCCGCCGGTCCCACAGGAGACGAACGCCTTGCCAGCGCCGAGGTAATCCTGTAGGTCTGGGTGGTCGTCGTCGATGCCGGTGTCGATGATGGCGATGTGGGCACCCTTCCCGGTTTCACTGTTCGCGTGGGCGACCTCAGCGTCCACGCGGTCGATTCCCCACGGGAGTGTCTCCGCGAGGGCGTGCATCGTGCCGTTCTCTTCGACGTACCGAACGTTCGGGTTGTTATCGAGACCCGTTGCCGCCTGCTTTGTCGTCCGAATCGTGATCGCGTCGATCGAGTTGAACTCACGAACCACGTCGCTCGCCGCGTCACGTGCGGCCGACAGACCTCGTTTGCTGCTGAACCCGACGTTCACTTCGACCGTGTCGTCGGGAGCCGCTGCCGCAAGGCCACTCGCACTTGTTGCAGCAATAGAACCGCCGGTCAGTTTGAGTACGTTACGCCGCGATACACCATTGGATTTCCTTTCCATGTAAGTTATAGTATAGTTTGTCACCACATAAATTTATCTAACGAACATTATAGTTAGTAAAATTATTATTCTGCGTAAAGACAGCGATAGTTCTGGCGGAGAATTATCGGCAAAAGAAAATGGGTGATGGGGGTCGCCGAACGCTTAGTTGTCGGACGAGTCGAGGCCGAGTGCGGCCGCCACGTCGAGGAGGCCAGCACCGCTCTCGTTGTCCGCCAGACCGATGTTCTCCGCCGTCTGCTTGATCGTGTCACGCGCTTGCGTGTTCGACGAGCCGTTGGCCATCAGCTGACCAGCGGCACCGGCGACGTGCGGACAGGCCATCGACGTGCCCGAGAAGGTGTCGTACCCGCCGGGAATCGACGAGTAGATGTCGGTACCCGGCGCGGCAATCTCGACTTCCGGGCCGGTGCTGGAGAAGCCCGAGAGGTTGTCGCTGCTGTTGGTCGAGGAGACGGCCATGACTTCGGAGTAGGCGGCTGGGTAGCCGACACAGTCCGAACATGGACCGTCGTTCCCCGCTGCTGCAACGAGGAAGACGCCGTTGTTCACCGCGTACTGGCACGCATCTTTGAGCGTCTGCGAGCCGGACGAGCCGCCGAGGCTCATGCTACCGACATCCCAGCCCTGATCGGCGACGTACTCGACACCCGCCGCGATGTCGGAGTACGTCCCACTTCCACGCTTGTCGAGCACTTTGACCGCGTGGAGCGTCGCCTCCGTCGAAACGCCGATGACGCCCTGATTGTTGTCCACGGCGTCGGCGATACCGCCACAGTGGGTACCGTGGTCGTTGTCGTCGTCCCATGCGTAGCGGCACTTCTTCGGGCCACCCTTGCACGATACGAACGCCTTACCCGAGCCGAGGTTCGCCTGTAGGTCGGGGTGGTCGGAATCGATACCGGTGTCGATGATGGCGATGTGTGCCCCCGCGCCCGTCTCACCGTTGCGGTGAGCGACGTCGGCGTCGACGCGCTCGATTCCCCACGGCTCGGTCTCCGCGAGGGCGTGCATCATGCCGTTCTCCTCGACGTAGCGAACGTTCGGGTTGTTCTCAAGCCCGAAGATGGCCTTCTTCGTCGTCCGAATCGTCACGACGTCGATGGAGTTGAAATCACGAACGACATCGCTTGCCGCACTGAGTGCCGCCGAGCGACCACGGTCGCTCTTGAACCCGACGTTCACTTCGACCGTGTCGTCGGGGGCTGCTGCTGCGAGACCTGCTACGCCTGTCACTGCGAGCGATCCGCCAGTCAGTTTGAGTACGTTACGCCGCGAAACGCCATTGGCTTTCCTTACCATGCAATTTAGTACAACTTACCATAGATATAAATAATTTTCTGTTTTGTTTAGTATTTATTTTGATATATAATTATCTAAAGCCCCATTACTTGGGGAGGTTGCAGGTTCAGGTGTCGGGTGCACCTGTCTGTCCGTTCGCTTCTACGTAGCGTATCCCGGGGTGGTCGGCTAATTCAGACCACTTCTCGCGCGGAATTTGAATCGTCACTATGTCGAGTGATTCGAACTCTCGGACAACTGCTACAGAACAGTCCACTGCAGCTTCACGACCCTCCTTGCCTTGGAAACCGACGTTCACCTCAACCACTTCCCACTCGGAATCCCCTGTGGTACTGTCCGGCACGGTAAGTCATTACGAAGCAGGGGTTATTAAAACATTTTGTTTCTATTCAAATTTTGCTAACTTCTGCAATTCCAAGATTTGTTTCTAACAAATTAATTACGTAACAAACGTCTTGCCTTGATGAACGGTACGATTTTACACGAGCGAGCAGTAGCTGCTGTCGTGCAAATCGTCGGGTACGAAACTGGTGCAGCTGGAGAGACCCCGCCCACCCTACTGGTGAGTGACGACGATTCACTCGTCCGTGAAGAACTGGTCGCTGGTGCCGAACTCGAATACTCGCTCGGAGATCGGCACTGTGCCGGGACACTTGATGGTTCGACCCATATTCCCTGTGCTCGCCCTGGGACACCCTACTGCGACGTCCACACCAGCACGTGGATCTGTGCTCGATGTACCGGGACGTGTCTCAAAGACGAGATGGACTGTCACGAACCACACGCGATCTACCTCGCCGCGTTTGCCCCCCGGACGTTCAAGGTCGGAGTCACCCGCGAGTGGCGTCTTCACACGCGCCTGCGCGAGCAGGGTGCAGACCGCGCCGCACATCTCCAGACGGTGAAGGACGGTCGAATCGCCCGCAATCTGGAGGCCGAGATAGCGGAGACGTTCACCGACCGCGTTCGTGTTCCCACGAAGATCCGAGACCTCCATCGATCCGTCGACGAGCAGGCGTGGCAGGACGCCCTTTCGTCGTTCGACCCCATCGAGGCGTTCGACTTCGATTACGGGTTCGAGTTGGACTCCGCGCCTGTCGACGAGACGCTCGTCAGTGGCACGGTCGTCGGAACACAGGGTCGCGTGCTTGTGCTCGAACGCGCGGGCACAGCCTACGCGACCGATATGCGAAACCTCGTCGGCTACGAGCTCGAACGTGGGACGACCAAACGAGATCTTCAGGCGAGCCTCGGCAGTTTTTAGGCCGCAGCGACCCCAGTTCCGGTGTGGCCGACGCGACCATCTCGTTCGAGGACGGTACCCTCCGAATCGAAACCGAACGCGACCTGCCGTACACTGAACCGGATCCACGTTCGAAGACTCGACGTGCCCCGGCGTTTCGCTACGGTGCCATCCGCGAATATCTCGACGAGCACGACATCACGACGGGCGATTCCGTCCTCGACCTGCCGGAACTGCCGGAACTGCTCTCTGCCTACGAACTCCGAACGTATCAGCAAGAGGCGCTCGATTCCTGGGACGACGCCGAGCGACGAGGTGTGCTCGAACTACCGACAGGGAGTGGAAAGACCGTCATCGGCGTGAAAGCCATCGAACGATGCCAGACACCGACGCTTGTCGTCGTTCCGACCATCGACCTGCTCGAACAGTGGCGGCGGGTGCTCGAAACCGAGTTCCACGTCCCGATCGGCCAGCTCGGCGGCGGCGAACAGCGTCTCGAAGGCCTCACTGTCTCGACCTACGACTCGGCCTATCTACGGGCAGACGACATCGGAGACCGCTTCGGACTCGTCATCTTCGACGAGGTTCACCATCTCGGCGGTGAGGGCTACCGCGAAATCGCACGCCTCCTCGCCGCCCCAGCCAGGATGGGATTGACGGCGACGTTCGAACGACCCGACGGTGCACACGAAGTCGTCGGCGAACTCGTCGGTTCGAAGGTGTTCGAGATCGACGTGGACGAACTGGCTGGCGAGTATCTCGCACCCTACGACGTGAAGCGCCTGACGGTCGAACTTACGCCGGACGAGCGCGAGCGATACGAGCAGGCCCAGGACGTGTTCACCGACTACCTCGCACGGTCGAACATCCAGATGCGAAGTGGCAGCGACTACCAGGAACTCGTCAAGCGGTCGGGCAACGACCCGCGAGCACGAAAAGCACTTCTCGCCAAGCAACGCGCGCGAAACATCATGATGAACAGCGAGGGAAAGGTGATGGCGCTCGCCGACATCCTCGACCAACATCGCGGCGACCGGATCATCGTCTTCACCGCCCACAACGACCTCGTCTACCGACTCTCCGAACGATTTCTCATCCCGGCCATCACTCACCAGACACCCACCGCGGAGCGTCGAGACGTGCTCGACCGATTCAGACGCGGGGACTACTCACGCGTGGTCACCTCGAACGTGTTGGACGAAGGTGTGGACGTCCCTGACGCGAACGTGGCAGTCGTCCTCTCCGGGAGTGGAAGCGAACGCGAGTTCACGCAGCGACTCGGGCGCATCTTACGCTCGAAAGAAGACGGCGGGCGTGCGATCCTCTACGAAGTCGTCAGCGAATCGACCGCCGAAGTCCGGGTTGCGAACCGACGGCGATGAGGCAGAGAATCCACGACGATACCTACTGCAGGTCGAGGTCGATGCTGGTTCGGGACGCATTCTCGTACTTCGCGTAATCGACCGGCATGACGACGGTGACGGCTTTCGACTCCCCACCTGGAACGGTCACTTTCCGTCGCTTCTCGTGAACCGACTCGCCGATGGTGACGGAGGTTTTGAGCGTGGCAGAATCCTTCCTCTCGCCCGTGTTCTCCACCGTCACGATGACGACGAGTTTTCCTTTCTCGCCTTCTTTTACCTCGATACCTTCGTTTTTTAGATTTCCAGATCGCCGCCGATCCCCGTCGTCGTGGGTTTGACTGCCGCCACCGAGGATGGCAGCACACCCGCTGGTAGAAGCGAGAGTGGCGACGAGACCGAACTGCTGGAGGGCTTCTCGCCTTCGCATACCAGAACCACTTGGCCGACCGGAATGAATCTTCTCATTCAATTTCCTTTTGTATATTCCGCACGTATCCCGCATCGTGCTCACGAAAGACCTGCTCCGGATATCTCGCGCCGGGGGAGGCTATCATCCGCAGTTCGCGGGGCGCGAACATCGTCCCCTCGCGGCGCGCGTACTCGGTACCTATCAGGGTCACGTCGGCGAACAGCGTTCTCGACTCCAATCTGCCCTCTCAGAACTCGAAACCGAAGCTCCTGATTTCAAACTCGTCCGAGGGTTCGCCAAACTGCTCGAACGTGAAACAGTCTTCGAACCACGCGCCGCCGTACTGCCGGAGCGCGCCCGAAAGGTTGCGTTCGAGGAAGCCGAGTCGGTCGGCGTCGGTCACGACGCCGACCGTGAAACCGCGCTTCAGCAGGCAGGAGAGCGGCTCGGTGCGACCCCGGACGAGGTCGCCGACTCGCTGTACGCCGACCTCGAAGAACGACAGATCCTCACCGCTTTCGACTCTCGCTGGAGCCCCGACGAACTGATCGCCCAGTACAACCTCTCGCTCGCCCAGACCGCGTTGTTCGATGCGACCGAGCTTCGAGTACGAAGTGCAGACCCCAAGGCGCTCGTCTCCGCCGTCAAGAGACTGCGACTGATGTACGAGATCCGGAAGACCGACGCCGGGCGCGAGGTGGTCGTTACCGGCCCCGACGCACTCTTTCGCGCGACCCGCCGATACGGAACCAGATTCGCCCGTCTCCTCCGAACCGTCGTGAAAGCCGACGAGTGGCACCTCACCGCGACCATCGACGACTACGGAACCGAGCGGGAACTCGTCCTCACCGACGACGACCCCGTGCGCCCGCCCGGAACGACGCCAGTCGGTGACGTGACCTTCGACAGCGGCGTCGAACGCGAGTTCGCCACCCGGTTCGAAGCTCTCGACCTGGACTGGCATCTCCTGCGTGAACCGGAACCGCTCGAAGCAGGTGCAAAGGTGATGATTCCGGACTTCGCGTTCGACTACAAACACGCCGACTTCCGCATCTTCTTCGAGATAATGGGTTTCTGGACGCCCGAGTACGTCGAGAAGAAACTCTCGCAACTCGACGCCGTCGAGGATGTGGAACTGCTCGTCGCGGTAGACGAAACCCTCGGCGTCGGTGAAGAGATCGCCGCACGCGACCACCGAGCCATCCCCTATTCTGGCCGGATTCGCGTCAAAGACATACGCGACGCGCTCCGGCGCTACGAAGACGAACTCGTCGCGGAAAGTGCTGACTCGCTCCCGGACGAACTCGTGCCAGAGGCCGACGCCATCTCGTTAGCCGACCTCGCCGCCAGCCACGGAGTGAGCGAAGATGCTATCGAAGACAAGGCGTTTCCGGAACACGAGCGAGTCGGTCGGACGCTGGTTCGTCCCGCAGTTCTCGCCTCGCTGGCCGACGAGATCGAAGCCGGGATGAGCTACTCGGCGGTGGAGTCGATACTCGCGAAGTCGGGAATCGAAGATAGCAGTGCAGTTCTCTCGAATCTCGGCTATTCGGTCGAATGGGAGGGGCTGAGCGGCGGGACGGTTCGGCAAGGTAGCGAGTGACGAGATCGCAAACGGCGAGACAGCGGGTGGCGATTTGCTCTACAGGTCGCGCTGGCGACCCTGCGGGACGAGCGACTGAAGTTCGCCGTGGAGATACAGGCCGACGCCGAGTGGTTCCCTGTCGCCAGCGAGTTCGTGAGCCACGATGAGATAGCCCCAATCGCCGTCCCAGTCGAGTTCCTGATCGTCACCGCGAGCGAAGCGCCGTGCCTGTTCGTGGCCGAGTTCGATGACGTTCTTCGTCGCGTGCCGACCGAATCGCTGCGCCGCGTTCGTCGTGGGTTTCCAGTGTCGCTGGCGCGTTCGAAGGAACGTCATCCCGAGTGCTTCGATGCGAACCGGCGAATCGAGGTCGCCGTAGAGCACCCAGATCTTCCCCTTCCCTTTCTCCCAGAGGCTGTAGTCGTCGAAGGTCTCCGGCGGGATTCCGAATCGTTCGTCCCACCAGTCGAGCACCTCCTGTCTGCTCGCGCGACCGGACACCTCGCGGTCGTCCGCGGTGGCTGGAAGGCGGTCGAATCGCTGGCCGTCGTTCGTCACTTCCTCGCTGATCGCTTCGTTGCTCGTCGCTTCCTCACTCGTCGGTTCGCTGTCGTTCGATTCCTCGCTCATGTTCCCACCTCCAGTTTTGCGCAGAAGAACCCGCCCGTATCGTTGTGGTGCGGATAGAATCGCTTCGCCTGCCGGATGCTCTCGTCGTACTCCTCGCCCTGCCACTCGGTGAGGCCGGGGTCGTATTCGAGGTCGATGTCGTACGGGACGAGTCGGCAGTCCTCGCGCGCGAGAGCGTGATCGAGAACTGCTTCGTTCTCTTCGGGAGCGAACGTACAGGTCGAGTAGACGACCGTTCCCCCGTCTCGGGTGGCCTGTACTGCCCGCCGAAGGATACCCTTCTGGACGCCAGCGACACCTTCGATGTGGTCGAGACTCCAGTCGTCCAACGCGGTCGGGTTCTTCCGGATCGTCCCTTCACACGAGCAGGGAACGTCCACGAGTGCGGCGTCGAACGTCGGGAAATCGAACGGTTTGAGCGAGAAGTTCCGAGCGTCCTGGTTCGTCACCGCGGCGCAGGTGACGCCGAGTCGTTCGGTGTTGAATCTGAGCGCCGAGAGGCGACCGAGGTTGCTGTCGTTCGCCACGACGAGACCTTCGTCGTCCATCAACGCGGCGAGTTGCGTCGTCTTGCTTCCCGGGGCGGCGCAGGAATCGAGCACGCGATCACCCGGTTCGGGGTCGAGAACGAACGCGGGAATCGAAGACACCTCCTCCTGTCCGTGCGTCCACCCGTGAAACGAGGGCCACGTGTTGCCCGGACTCCCATCGATCTCCAGCACGTTCTCGTTCCACTCGCGCGGCGTCCACTCGACGTTCGCCGCGTCTAACGCTCGTGTGATTCGCTCTCGGTCGGATTTGATTGTGTTCACCCTGACGACCGACGGAAGCTGGCGTTCGCAGGCGGCGAGAAACGCCTCGAAGTCGTCGAGGATGGGTTCGTAGCGCTCCAGTGCGTCCATTACTCGTGAGTGCGAGCGAGAGGCGTTTGTGGGTTTCGGAGCGTCGCCACGGATTCCTCAGCTGGAACGTCCCTCCTTTTTAAGGCGAATCCACCCGAACAACGATGTATGAGCGACATTACCGTGGTCGCCGATGACGTGAAACTGGACACACCGACGTTGGTCGAGGGACTGCCGGGACTGGGTCTCGTCGGGAAGATAGCGACGGATCACCTCGTCGAGACGTTCGACATGACCTACTACGCGAGCATCGGTTGCGAGGGGATTCCTCGGATCGCGGTGTACGAAGGCGGGAGCCGAAAACTGCTGCCACCGGTTCGGCTGTACGTCGACGAGGAGCGAGATCTGGTCGCACTGCGAAGCGACGTACCCGTCTCGCCGAACGCAGCACCAGAGTTCGCCAACTGCGTCACCTCGTGGGTTCGATCACACGACGCCACCCCGCTGTATCTGAGCGGTCTCCCCCACAAGAAGCAGGCCGACCAGGTACCCACCCTCTACGGCGTCGCCACCGGCACGGCGGGCACCCTGTTGGACGACCACGATATCGGCTCGCCGCAAGAGACGGGTGCCGTCAGCGGGCCGACCGGAGCACTCCTCCACCGAGCGACGAGCGACGAGATCGATGCCATCGGGCTCATCGTTCAATCCGACCCGCAGTTCCCCGACCCGGAGGCGGCACGCATCCTCATCCAGAAGGGGATCGGCCCGATCGCCGACGTCGAGGTGAACACAGACGACCTCGTGGATCGTGCCGAGGACATCCGCCAGCAGAAAGAACAACTCGCCCAGCGGATGCAACAGGCCGACGAAGAGGAGAGTTCGCAGGCACAGCCGCTTCGGATGTTCCACTGAACCGTTTACGACGAACCTTTCACGACGGTCGCGGGGGCGCGGTGCTCCTTCGCTCGCGGTGAATTGCTAGCCCTCTAGCGGTCGTGTCGTCTGCTACAGCACGGCGGCAAGCTGTCCAGTCGCTTTCCGGTCGGCGTAGGCGCACGCACACCGGGGAGGCATGGGGACGCCGAGGACGGGCGGCCCCGGCGGTTCGGGCCGTCCGTCCGCATGTTGCGGTGTTTTGCCCTAGCGCCTCCTGCTGTGCTGTAGTGTTCTCGACCGCACAGAAAAGCCGGTTTCTAGCGGTTGTGTCGGCGGCCGATTCTTGGCGGTTGTGTCGCAGCAGATTTCTGGCGGTGGTGTCGATTGCTGACTCCCGGCGGTCGTGTCACCTGCTACAGCACGACAGCAGGTCGATCGACGGCTCGAAGCCGTCGTCTTTTTCAGCGCGAATCACCTCCCCGAAGATATGACAGACTCCGACGCGACCGACACGACCGACGCCGAAACCGTCGATCTCCAGCAGTTCTTCCGCGACGTAGACAAAGTGTACTCCGAGTACGACAAAGGCTACATGGACGCCGACGCGGCCCTCTCGGTGCTCGAAGACCACCTCGAATCGCTTCGAGCGCAGGTCGAGTGACGAAGCGAGCCAGCAGAGCGATAGGAGAAGAATTATCGCCCCGCGTTCCGTCGTTTCGGGCATATGACCGGCTTTTCGGACAGGGTCGAACAGGTATCGATTAGTGGAATTCGGAAAGTGTTCGAGGCCGCAGGCGAGGACGCGATCAACCTCGGAATCGGCCAGCCCGACTTCCCGACACCAGACCACGCTCGGCAGGCCGCACTCGACGCCATCGAATCGGGTGCGACCGACGCTTACACACCGAACAAGGGCTTCCCCGAACTTCGGGACGCCATCAGCGCGAAACACGAGCGAGACAACGACCTCGACATCCCACCGGAAAACATCATCGCCACGGCGGGCGGGAGTGAAGCCCTCCATCTCGTCATGGAGGCCCACGTGGATGCGGGCGAGGAGGTCATCTTCCCCGACCCCGGATTCGTCGCCTACGACGCCCTGACGCACATCGCTGGCGGGACACCGAAACCGGTACCAGTCCGCGAGGATCTGACGCTCGACCCCGAAACCGTCGAAGAGGCGATCACGGAGGACACCGCCGCGTTCGTCGTCAACAGCCCTGGCAACCCGACCGGTGCAGTCTCCAGCGAGGAAGACATCCGCGAGTTCGTCCGCATCGCGGACGAGCACGACGTGCTCTGTATCACCGACGAGGTGTACGAACACATCGTCTTCGACGGCGACCACTACTCGCCGATGGAGTTCGCCGAGACGGACAACGTCGTCATCGTCAACGCCTGTTCGAAGAGCTACTCGATGACCGGCTGGCGACTGGGCTGGGTCGCGGCGAGCGAGCGCAGAATCGAGCGCATGCTCCGCGTCCACCAGTACGTCCAGGCCTGTGCGAGCGCCCCGTCGCAGTTCGCCGCGGAAGCCGCCCTCTCCGGCCCCCAGGACTCGGTCGACGAGATGGTCGCCGCCTTCGAGGAGCGTCGTGACGTGCTTCTCGATGGGCTCTCGGATATCGGACTCGAAACGCCCACCCCGTCTGGTGCGTTCTACGCCATGCCGAAAGTCCCCGAGGGATGGGTGGACGAAGTGCTCTCACGAGGCGTCATCGTCGTCCCCGGCGAGGCGTTCGGTGAGAACGGCGCTGGCTACGCTCGCATCTCCTACGCGACGGGTATCGAGGAGATCAAAGAGGCTCTCGAAGTGATGGACGAGGCCGCGCGCGCGGTGCGGTAATCGACTCCGATCAACTCCGTGGATGGCCGCTGGTGGTACCTGCTACCCACACTGGCCTGAGATTTTATCTTCGTGGCAGTCGTAATTGAGGGATATGTCCATCTCGCGCCGCGGCTCCGGCGTCGTCTCTGCCGTCCGCGCCGTCACTTCGCAGGTGCATCCGGTGTTCATGCTCCCACCTATCGCCGCCTCGTGGTTCGGGAGTATGCTCGCCGGACGCTTCTCGCTCCTGACGGGCGCTCTCCACATGACCGCCATCTTCGCGGCGGTCTACACTGCCCACGTCAAGGACGGCTACGTCGATTTCTACGTCCGGGGCGAGGACGACGACCATCCACTCACGGCGGGCGGCTGTAGAATCCTCATCGCCGGAGCGACGGTGGTCTTCTTCGCCTGTCTGGTCGGACTCTGGGTCATCGTCGGCCTGGGTGCGGCGCTCATCACGCTTCCGGGCTGGTTCATCGGCTACTTTCACGCGCCCCAACTCGACATGCATCCGGTCACCGCGACCGGGGGGTATCCCCTCGGCATCGCGCTGGCCATCCTCGGCGGCTATTACACTCAGATGGGCGTGCTTTCACCGGTCGCGTTCGCCTTCGCCCTCGTCTTCCTCGTCCTCCTCTCGGGCGTGAAAGTCATTGACGACGCACAGGATTACGAGTACGACCGCTCTATCTCGAAACGAACCGTCGCGGTCGTGCTCGGACGCGAGCGCGCACGAACCACCGCTTTCGCGCTCATGCTACTTGCACTGTTCGGCGTGCTCGGCTTCGCCGTGGCGCGGGTATTTCCGCCGAGTACCCTCATCGCGGTGCTGGCGTTCGGAGTCGTGGCGGGAATCGCGCATCGTGCCGGGCCTGAACTCGCCACGATGTTGCTCATCCGCGGCTCGTACGTCTTCCTCGCACTGTTGCTGGCAGCGGTCTGGTTCCGACCGCTCTCGTAGCGCGGCGTGACTCCACGGTGACCGACTGTCAGCAGGGTAGTACATTTCAGTAGATTTCAGTACAAACGAGTGGTCACCATCGTAGGTGTCGCCCTCGTTCCAAACCTTACGCGCACGATGAGTCAGTCGAGTTTCCCGCGCGAGGAGAGCCACGACGCGAACTCACTCACCGCTGAAAGCCGACGCACGGTTTACGTCCGTCGAACGCTAATACCCATCTATGACGGTGCCCGTTCGCTACTACTGTCCCCACTGTGGAGCCATCGCCACGCTGGAACGCGACGCTCGTCTCGCGGACAAGTCAGTAACTGCAGTACTGTCTAGTTAAGCGATTCTGGTGTAGAGTGGCGGTTCAACGTCTCTCCCGTGAGTGGCTAACGAATCCCTCTCGTCTCATTATGACGAGGTTTTCGGTGAAACAATTGAATTCAGTCTTCTCACGATGCAGCCGATCTCACTCTCAAGAATCAGTTACTACGAACAGTGCATAAAATCCCCTCCATCTTACCGCTATCGCTTGGTTTTCCCTATCTAGACAGTGCCGTAACTGCCGATCCCCTGGATGGGTGGAAGTACGCCAACGCCTACGAGGAGTTCGAGGACGCGGATGGCGTTGAAATTGTCTGTGGGGCGAGTGAAACCGATGGCGAAGGTTGTGGCGAGTTGTACTACCTCAACTTCGTGAAGTTCGAGGGTGGCGAAGAACTCGATCCACAGGTACCCCTCCGGTCCGAGGATGCGCCGAACTTCGATTTCAGAACGTAGCCGACGTCAGGAGAGAACCCACCTATCGTCAGCGTTCATCGCACTTCGAACCAGAATCCCCACTCGTAGGTCTCGCCGTCCACACCGTATCTGTCTTCGAACCGATATCGACCTGCCGGGAAACACGAGTCGTTCTGCTCGTGATTCAGGACCGACCATTCGATATGTGTCCGGTCACCTGATTCGAGCGTGCGGTGTTCGATGGCACCCTGACCGCCGGAACCGTGAGTCTGCCAGCAGCCGTCGTGTCTGTCGTCCGGTTCCGTCTCGTACTCCAGTACGAGTCTCGCACCCTTGTTCGCCTCGCTCCGCACGTCCGCAAAGGGGCGGGATAGTCGAACCGAAAGGTCCGGGGTTCGTCGGCAGTACACTCGAATTGAACCTGCAGTCGAGGCGGATGTTCTGGCGTCCCCGTCGAAACGAGTTCGGCAGAGAGACTCGCAGGCAATCCATCGGGAACCGGGTCGTTTTCGATGGAGAACGACCCCCGTGGAGAGATATCGAGGACGCTACCGAGACACCCCCGGTAGCGGTCGTAGCGAGTGTAGTGAGAACCGCTCATCGTTGCATACGCCACGTTCGACGCTATAGCATCAAAAGCTTTTGATTAGTTAAAGGAATATTTGAGCCACCACGCCGCTCCCCTGATGCACTCCCGAACAGTTCCCGATGCTCGTTCCGACCTGCGCTATCCTTTGATGTTGCAGACGGGGTAGGTTCGGGCTACCTTGTCACCGATGCCCAGCGCGTCGGAGACTTCCACCACTTCGTCCACGTCCTTGTAGACGCCGGGCGCTTCCTCCGCGACGGTCGCGCCGCTCTGGGCTTTGACGTAGATGTGTTCCTGTTCGAGGTCGCTCTGCACGTCACCGCCCCAGTAGTCCTTTTTCGCCTGAGTCCGACTCATGACGCGGCCTGCGCCGTGGGCAGTCGACCCGAAACTGAGGTTCATGGACTCCTCGCCACCGCGGAGCACGTAGCTCCCTGCACCCATGCTTCCGGGGATGATGATGGGCTGGCCGACGTCGAGGTACGCGCCGGGCACCTCGGGGTGCCCGGCGGGAAACGCCCGCGTCGCGCCCTTCCGGTGGACGTACAGCTCTCTCTTTTCGCCGTCGACCTCGTGTGTCTCCTTCTTGGCGATGTTGTGTGCCACGTCGTACAGCAGTTCCATCTCCATCTCGCGCCACGACCGCCCGAACACGCGCTCGAACACCTGCCGCGTTCGGTGCATGATGAGTTGGCGGTTCACCCACGCGAAGTTGATGGCCGCCCCCATCGCCTGGTAGTAGTCGTCCGCGAGTTGGCTCCCGGCGGGCGCGGCGGCGAGTTCCTTGTCGGGAAGCTTCGACAGTAGTCCGGAGTGGGTCTTCTCTATCTTCCGCAGGTAGTCGGTACAGACCTGATGGCCCAGTCCGCGGCTCCCACAGTGGATGAGCACGACGATCTGCTCTTCTGCGAGCCCGTACGCATCAGCCACGTCCTCGCGGAACACGTCGGTCACGCGCTGGACTTCGAGGAAGTGGTTGCCACTCCCCAGGCTCCCTATCTGATTTTTCCCGCGGTCTTTCGCCTTCTGGGATATCTTCGACGGGTCGCTCTCCGCTCGAACACCCTCGTCCTCGCAGTGGGCGAGGTCGGCTTCGACGGCGTACCCCTCGTCCAGCGCCCACGCCATCCCCCTGTCGAGGATGTCGTTCACGTCGTCGATGTCCCCCTCGACGACCCCGCCGCCGCCGAGTCCCGATGGGATGTTGGCGAAGAGGGCATCAACGAGTTCCTCTTCCTGCCCTCGCAGGTCGTCGTAGGTGAGGTTCGTCCGCATCATCCTGACGCCGCAGTTGATGTCGTACCCGACCGCTCCCGGCGAGATACAGCCCTCCTCGGCGTCGATTCCAGCCACCCCACCGACCGGGAATCCGTACCCCTGATGGCCGTCGGGCATACAGAGCGCGTGCTTTTGTACCCCGGGCAGGTGGGTCGCGTTCTGCAACTGCTGGAGCGTCTTGTCGTCTGCGATCTGGTCGAGCAGTTTCTCGCTGGCGAGCACCCGCGCAGGCGTCCCCATCCCGTCTTCCTTCGGAATCTCCCAGACGTACTCCCGGACCTGTTCGAGCGTGATATCTCCGGCGGTGTACGTGTTCATACCCGAACGTACGGCGCGGACGCCGAAGACGTTTCGGAGTTCGGTTACACGTCCAAGACCACGTAGGCCCGCCATCCTTCCGGGGTCTCCTCGACCGTCATCTCGGAGTAGGTGACGGCTTTGATCTCCCGTGCTCCGAGTCCGGTGAGAGGCACCCCCCGAGCGGTTCCCGTGATCGTCCACTCGCCGTCGGCATCGTGGACGTTTGGCTCGTCGATGGTGACTTCGTTGTCCACCGGGAGCACCCCTCGCACGTCCCGCTGGTAGATGAGTTCGTCGAGGTAGTCGAACAGGAGCGCCTCTCGCCCCTCGGCACGTACTTCGACGTCGAACCGCTCTCCCTCGTCCGGTATCTCGTCACACATGGCGGCGGCCATCCCGTCGGCGACGGCGGCGAAGACGGCCGAGAGCGAGTCCCCCGTGGCCTCGACCGCGACATCGGCGGTGTGCTCGCGTAGCGCGAAGTCCATCGTTCGGAGGTCGCCCGCGACGGGTATCAGGCTTACCAATCGGTTTTGTCAATCGGCCCGTATGCCGGTGGAATTATATTGACCTGTCTGCTATTCCCTCTCAGTGAGCGTAAATATCGACACGCGCGTCGTCGCGCCGGGCGACAATCGCTACGTCGAGGAGGCGTGGCGGTTGAAGGAGGACATCCGGCAGCGAGAGGACGTGCTGAAACAACGACGTGGCTTCTTCACGGACGCCTACCGACGCTCGACCGTCTACTGCTACCTCACGGAAGGAGACGACGGAGAGCGACTCATCGGCTTCGCGGCGGTCCGACGTGACGGCTACATCCTCTTTCTCGCGGTCGATCAGGACTTCCGCGGTGAAGGATTCGGTCAGCGATTGGTCGCGAAAGTCGCGGACAACCACGCATCCGTGACGTGTCACGCGAGAACGACGAACGAGAACGCCCTCCGGTTCTACCGCCACCTCGGATTCGAGGTCGTCCGCCGGATAGACAACTACTACGAAGATGCAGGAGACGCCTACTACCTCCGGTTAGGCGAAGAAGAGAGCATCGCAAAGCGACTCTCGGATTTCATGCGTAACTGAGCGTCTTTCGGTGCCCCGCAGTGCGATTTTTCCCGACGAAATGCGTCCTTGAATCGAAGAAACAACGCTTTAATCGCTCGCCGTCTCACCTACTGACGATGGAAGAGCGGACGCGAGCGTATCTCCGAGGCCGATTCCGCGACCACTACCGCACGGTGAAACCGACGCTTCCGCCGAAAGCGGACGAACGCGAGTGGGGCTACATTCCGTGGACGTCCGGGTCGGGGACGACGATGGTTCGTCACAACTCCCTGCTCGACTTCGGCGACCTCGGTGGATTCCTCGAACGCGAGCGTCCGCGACACGTCTACTTCTCCGCCGGGCACTACCGCGACCCCGGCGCGAGTACGATGGAGGCGAAAGAGTGGCAGAGCGCGGATCTCGTCTTCGACCTCGACGCCGACCACCTTCCCGGCGTCACCGCCGAAACGACCTACGCCGAGATGCTGGCGCGCTGTAAGGATGAACTGCTCGACCTGCTCGACCTGCTCGACCGCGATTTCGGCTTCGAGGACATGACCGTCGTCTTCTCGGGTGGTCGCGGCTACCACGTTCACGTCCGGGACGACGGTATCCAGCACCTGGATCGAGAAGCTCGCCGGGAGGTCGTCGATTACGTTCGGGCCGCAGACGTGGACTTCGACTCGCTCGTCGAAGCCGAAGCGGTCGCCGGATTGGGACTCAAGAACCCGACGCACAAACGAACCCTCCCGACCGACGGTGGCTGGGGCGGGCGCGTGCAGTCGCACGTCTGTGCGTTCGTGGACGACCTCATGAAGATGGACGAAGACGACGCACTCGAATGCTTACAGGAATTCGACGGCATCGGCACCGGGAAAGCGAAAGGTGCGTACAACGCGGCGAAGAACAATCGCGGGGAGATAGACCGTGGAAACGTAGACGTTCATCCCGCGTTCTACCAGCTTGCGCGCATCCTCGCCGAAGACGTGTTCACGTCGGAGAGCGCGGCGGTGGACGAACCGGTGACGACCGACACGCATCGACTCATCCGCTTGCCGGGGAGTCTTCACGGCGGGAGTGGACTGGAAGTGTGCCGGATCTCACCCGACGAACTCGCCGATTTCGACCCGCTCGTCGACGCTATCCCGGAGACGTTCACGAGACACGACGTGACAGTCGAGATGAAAGAAGCGGCTGAAATCGAACTCGGTGGCGAAAGCTTTACGCTCCCAGCAGGTGATGTATCGATTCCCGAATACGTTGCCATCTTCCTTATGGCGCGTGACCGGGCAGAAAAAGGGAAAGAATGAATCTCGACGAACTCCGCAGCGTCCAAAGCAAAGAGCGCTCGAAGGATAGCCTGCAGCATCTGCGGGAGTCCTTCTACGCAGACGTTGGCGAGTACGTCCGAGAGCTCCGTGAGGAGCGCGAGCGGGCCGCCGAACGGGCATCCGATCCGTTCGACTCCGCAGAGGTCAATCGCTTGACCGACGAGATACAGACGGCCGAAGAGGTCGTCGAAGCCATATACGAACGACGGGTGGGGAAAGTCGTCAAGCGCGCGAGCCTCGCTGCTGCCGGGATTCCAGCGGACGAAGAGGGACTGACCAACGAAGAGCAGACGCTGTTCGCCGACCTCGTTGAGCGCATCGAGGCGAACAAATCCACCGTCCTCGACGTGCTGGCGGGTGCGGAGTCCGACGCGCAATCGTCGCCAGACGAACCGACCACGGACGAGTCGGCGACCGAGAAACCGTCGACCGAGGAGTCGAGGACGACCGAAGACGACCATCTCGCCGCCGAGGCCGCGGCGGTCGCGGGTGACACAGAAGTAGACGAGACAGGGTCACAAGAACCCCCGGCAGCACCGGAATCGAATTCCGCTGAGAGCCAAGAGCCGCCAGAATCGTCACCAGATCTGGAACCCGACGACAGTTCGGAGACGCCCGAACCGGTGATTTCAGACGAGCGAACGATGGTTCGCATCACCCGCGACGTGGGAGAGATTTTCGGTGTCGACGAGCGGGAGTACGACCTCGCAAGCGAGGACGTGGTGACGCTCCCGACCGAGAACGCTGCGCCGCTCATCGAGCGAGACGCGGCGGAGAAACTGGAATAATCAGTCCGCGAGGACGGGGTGTTTTACAGCCGAATCTTCGCTCACCGTAAACCGCGAGATCATCGTATCGAGTTCGGTCGTCTTCTCGGCGAGGGCGTCCATCGTCTCCGACACCTCACCGAGCGAGGCCGTCTGCTCTTCCGCGGCGGCTGCGACGGTCTCGGACTCGGCGGCCATCTCGTCGTCGATCGTCGCCACGTCGTCTACCATCGTCACGACGTCGCTGGTCGACCGTGCCTGCTGGTCGGTCGCGGTATTTATCTCCTGAACGCTCACATTCAGGTCGGCGACGATAGTTTCGATATCTTCGATGTCGCTGAGCGCGGATTCGACCGTCGTCACCCCCTCGTGAACCAGCGTGCGCATCTCGCGCACGTCTTCGACGGTGTCCTCGGATTGACCCTGAATCTCACTGATGAGCACCGATACCTCGTCGGCGGAGTCTCCCGTCTGCTCTGCGAGCGATTTCACCTCGTCGGCGACGACGGCGAACCCGTCACCGGCCTCCCCCGCCCGTGCCGCTTCGATCGAGGCGTTCAGTGCGAGGAGGTTCGTCGCTTCGGCGATCCGGTCGATGAAGGAGACGACCTCGTCGATGCGGTCGAGTTTCCCAACGAGCGATTCGACCTCGGCGACAGTTTCGTCGATGGTCGTCTCGACGACATGCAGTTCGTCGACGGCGTTGCCTGCCTCTTCATACCCGGAGCGTCCACGTTCGGCGGCCTGTGAGGCCGTCGTGGCGACTTCGTCTGCCGACGCTGCGATCCCCTCGACCGTCGCAGAGAGGGCGTTCATTTCGCCCGAGACCGCAGAGAGGGCGTCGGTCTGGCGTACGACTCCGTCCGAAATCTCTCCGATAGACGTCGCGACCGAGCCACTCGCCTTCTGCACTTCGTTCATGCCCGTGGTCACTTACTCGGTCGACGTCGCGACCTCGCGCTCGATGGAGCCATCGACGTTCAACGACGCCATCGACCAGCGGAGAGCTCCCTCGTATCGGTCGAAAAACATATCTCTCATATCAGGCAGTTCGTTCCGTCGTGATTATAAGGTAGAGACGGTTCTCAGCCTGTGGTAATAACCCGTCTTCGACCGTTCGTTTTTAAGCCGAACCGACAGAAACGGGAAGACGATGCCGACTGGTCTCGCGTGGTTCATCGTGCTCGCACTCGGGAGCACCGCGGTCATCTGGAAGGGAAGCGATATGTTAGAACGGGCGAGCAAGCGTCTCTCGTTGTACTATGGCTTACCTGCCATCGTTCGTGGAGCTATCGTCGTCGCCGTCGGGTCGAGTTTTCCGGAACTGTCGAGTACGGTCATCGCGACCGCCCGTACCGGGGCGTACGATCTGGGCGTCAGCGTCATCGTCGGGTCGGCTATCTTCAATCTACTCGTCATTCCGGCGCTTTCCGGAATCTTCGCAGGCGGCGTGGAGGCAGACCGGGCGGTCGTTTACAAGGAAGCGCAGTTCTACATGATCTCCGTCTCGGTGCTCATCATCACCTTCGCGCTGGCAGTTATCTACCATCCTGTCCCCGACGTGCGCCTCGGTGGAACCGTCACACGACGACTCGCACTCATCCCGGTCGCATTCTACGGCGTGTACATCTTCACGCAATACCAGGACACACAGGACTACGACGCTGGTGAGATACCCAACGACGTGAAGCCGCTCCGCGAGTGGGCCACACTGCTCGCCAGTCTCGTTCTCATCGCGGTGGCGGTCGAGGGACTCATCGAGTCGGCGCTCGGGTTTGGCGACATCTTCGGAACGCCGAGTTTCCTCTGGGGACTGACCGTCGTCGCCGCCGGAACCAGCCTGCCAGATACGATCGTGAGCGTCCGGGCCGCACGCCGGCAAGAGGGCGTCACTAGCCTCGCCAACGTACTCGGAAGCAACACGTTCGACTTGCTCATCGCGGTTCCGGCGGGTGTGCTCGTCGCTGGCTCTGCACCCATCGATTTCGCCGTCGCGGTCCCGATGATGGGCTTTCTCACCCTCGCCACCGTCATCGTCTTCGGCATCCTCCGAACCGAACTGGAACTCACGAAGGCCGAAGCGTGGGTACTGCTCCTCGTCTATCTGCTGTTCATCGCGTGGATGGTTTTGGAGACTGTCGGCGTAACGAGCTTCGTCCCAGGAGCGTGAGTTCGCGGAACCGATCGGCAGAACGCATAGCGAACGCTCCCGTATCTACTTCGCTTCCGAATCGGGCTGTAGTTCGTCCACGTCGAAACGGATCGTCTCGGAATCAGCGACCTGAACCTAAATCGTTTCGAGATCTCCATCGACCAGTTCCGGGAGTTCGTTCTCGAATCGTCGATAGTAGTCCGTCTCGGTGTGTTCTTCCAGCGCGGCGACATCCTCGTACTGCTCGAAGAATCGGAGTACGTTCGGATTCTCGATATCGGTCATCGCTCGGTAGCGAACCATCCCATCCTCGTTTCGTGACTGTTCGGCAAGTGTCTCGGCTGCCGAAACCGCTTCTGCACGACGTTCGGATTTGATGGGAATACTGGTGTGGACGATGAGCATCACGACTACTCATCGTAGGGGTTCGACAAAATAGTTAGTAGAACTAAATTTCACGCAACGTGCAGACAAATCCGAAAGATTTTGTGACCTCCCGAACTGCGACCGATAGTGAAGCGATAGGCCGGTGACACAACCGCTCGGAACGAACGATCTACACACCCGCCGGAAAACGACAAGTGACGCGATCACCGGAGATCTGCCAGCGACACGACCGCTAGAGGGCTAGCAGTTCACCGCGAGCGAAGGAGCACCGCGACTGCGCGAGCAGGGCGACGACCCCCTCGAAAGACCGGCGAAGACGCGACTGAGGGGGCGAGGAGTGCTTTCGATGACCCTGTTACAGGGAGACTGGGTGCGGGCGCGTGCGACGGCACGCCACCGCGCCCCCGCGACCGTCGTGAAAGGTGCTATTGGAACGTTCGACCGACCTGTCCCTCCGTCTCGGGTTCGGCGGTGTCGAAGCGTTCTTCGATCTCTTCGTAGCGTTCGCGCGTCTCCTCGGTGACGCTCGGCGTCACTTCGTCAAGGGCATCTTCGAAGTGCTCCGCCGTGATGCGGACGTTACCGACGCTGTCGCCGATGTCCTCGGGGGAGACACTTTGGACGAACTCACGACTCGCGGCCATCGCAGCCTCGCGACAGACGGCCTCGATATCGGCACCGACGTAGCCCTCGGTCTTGCTGGCCAGTTCGTCGAGGTCGATGTCGTCCGCCAGCGGTTTGTGGCGGGTGTGGACCTCGAAGATGGCCTTCCGCGCGTCTTCATCGGGGACGGGGACGTGGACGTGCCGGTCGAGTCGTCCCGGACGCAGGAGCGCCGAGTCGATGAGGTCGGGGCGGTTCGAGGTGGCGATGACGACCACGTCTTCGAGTTCTTCGAGACCGTCGAGTTCGGTCAGCAGTTGCGAGACGACGCGCTCGCTGACCTGCGAGCCACCGCCTTCGCCGCGACCGCGCTCGGTGGCGATGGAGTCGATCTCGTCGAAGAACACCACGGTCGGAGCGTTCTCGCGGGCCTTGCTGAACACTTCACGGACACCCTTCTCGGACTCACCGACCCACTTCGACAGCAGTTCGGGGCCTTTGATCGAGATGAAGTTGCTGTCGCTCTCGTTGGCGACGGCCTTCGCCATCAGCGTCTTCCCGGTGCCCGGCGGGCCGAACATCAGTACGCCCTTCGCGGCCTCCATGTCCAGTGCCTTGAACACCTCGGGGTAGTCGAGTGGCCACTGGATGGTCTCGCGGAGGCGCTCTTTGGTGTCTTCGAGGCCACCCACGTCGTCCCACGTCACGTCGGGAATCTCGACGAACACCTCGCGGAGCGCGGAGGGCTCGATTCCCTTCAGCGCCTCCTTGAAGTCCTGCTCGGTGACCTTCAACGACTCCAGTACGTCCGCCGGAATCTCGTCCGATTCGAGGTCGAGCTCCGGGCGGACGCGCCGAAGCGCGTTCATCGCCGACTCACGAGCCAGCGATTCGAGGTCGGCACCGACGAAACCGTGGGTGTTGTCGGCGTACTCCTCCAGATCGATGGTGTCTGCGAGCGGCATTCCGCGGGTGTGAACCTGCATAATCTCGAGCCGACCGTCGCGGTCTGGGACGCCGATCTCGATCTCGCGGTCGAACCGACCGCCACGACGGAGTGCGGGGTCGACGGCGTCGACGCGGTTCGTCGCTGCGATGACCGTCACTTCGCCGCGCTCTTCGAGGCCGTCCATCAGGGAGAGCAACTGGGCGACGACGCGACGTTCCACGTCCCCGCCTGCCTCCTCGCGTTTGGGCGCGATGGAGTCGAGTTCGTCGATGAAGATGATGGCCGGGGAGTTCTGTTCTGCCTCCTCGAACACCTCTCGGAGTTGCTCTTCCGACTCGCCGTAGTACTTCGACATGATCTCCGGGCCGGAAATGGTCTGGAAGTAGGCGTCGATCTCGTTGGCGACGGCCTTCGCCATCAGCGTCTTCCCGGTGCCCGGTGGGCCGTGGAGGAGCACCCCTTTCGGCGGGTCGATACCGAGCCGGCTGAACAGCTCGGGGTGACGCATCGGCAGTTCGATCATCTCACGAACCTGTTCGAGTTCGCTTTCCAGCCCACCGATATCCTCGTAGGTCACGTCAGGACGGGCTTCCCCACCCGCAGTACCTGCCGCGATCTCCTCGGCGGGGCGTTCGCTGATCTGGATCTCCGTGGAGTCGGTAACCACGACCGTTCCATCGGGGTCGGTGCTGGCGACCTTGAGTGGGATGGACTGCCCGGATCCCATCCCCATCAGGCCGAAGCCGAAGGGAATTGCCTGTCCCTGTGTGATGGCTTGGCCACTCAGCTTGTCCCGGATGTGTGGTGCGATGTTGCCTCGGATCTGGAGGTTCTGTGGGAGGGCGATGGTGACCCTGTTCGCGGGTTTCACGTCGGCCTTCTCGATGGAGACCTTGTCGTCGATACCGACGCCAGCCTCCTGTCGGAGTTTGCCGTCGATTCGGATGATACCGCGGCCTTCGTCCTCGGGGTAACCGGGCCAGACACGCGCGACCGCACGCCCCTGTCCACGGCCCTCGATGACGATGTAGTCGCCGTTCTCGACCTCGAGCTCTTTCATCGAGTGTCGGTCGACCGCAGCGAGTCCACGACCCGCGTCCTTCTGCTTGAGCGGCTTGACAGTGAGTTTCATCGTCTCACCTCGATGGTGACGACGCCGTTGTTGATAAACGCTTGCGCCTTTCCGTCTGGCAGTTCGAGCTCCGTTTGGAACTCTTCGTCGTCGCGCTCGACGACGAGGATGGCCACGTCGTCCAACACGTCCACGGAGATATTTGCTGCGCCGAAGTCAGCAACGATGACTTCGTCTTCATCGTAGCTGTAGCGGCGAGCGATACTCCCCTCCTGCCGTGATATTCGTTCGAGTGACATCTGTAGCTAACCAAGGGTTAGTGTTACTCATATTTATATCTTTCTCTAGTCGAGGCACCACCGTGTGTTGATTTCTGAAAACGCGGTAGAAATGCAGTTCCTACTCGTGTTCGTCCTGAAGTTTATGCTCCGGGCACGAGAATGGAGAGTATGGAGACGGTCACACACCACGGTCGGACGACAGCCTATCGCCATGCAGACCGCGACGGGGCGGGTGACCCCGTGCTGTTCGTTCACGGAAGTGGTGGCACACACGAACTCTGGAAGGCACAGATCGCACGACTCGCCTCCTCGTTTCCCGTCGTCGCCCTCGATCTAAGCGGCCACGGCGAATCCGAGGACGTAGACTCCGACCCCGGCTGGGGGACGCTCTCGGCGTACGCGGACGACGTACTGGCGGTCGCCGAGGAGACCGGTGCCCGCACGCTCGTCGGTAACTCGCTCGGTGGGGCAGTCGTGATGCACCTCGTTCTCGAACGTGATTTCGACCCCGACGCCCTCGTTCTCGTCGGAACCGGGGCGAAGCTCTCCGTGCTGGACGACCTGCTCACGTGGCTCGACGAGGATTTCGACCGCGCTATCGAGTTCCTCCACGATGGCGACCGTCTCTTTCACGACCCCGACGACCGGTACGTCGAACTCTCCAAGGAAGCGATGTACGGAGTCGGCCAGCGCGTCACGAGTCGGGACTACCATTCCTGTCACACCTTCGACGTACGCGACCGCGTGAACGAGATCACCGCCCCGACGCTCGCCGTCGTCGGCGAACACGATATGCTCACCCCGCCGTGGTACCACGAATTTTTGGCCGAGAACGTGCGCGATGGACAGTACGCAGAGATCGAGGGGGCCGCCCATCTCACGATGCTCGAAACGCCCGAGGCGTTCAACGGAACGCTGACGCGATTCCTGGAAGAAGTTCAGTAATCAGTACACGTCGTCCAGATTATCTTCCACGTGTGAGTGTTCGTCCGCCGGGAACTCGCCCGTCTCCACTTCGTCGCGGAACGCCGAGACTGCTCGTTCCATCTCACCTTTCACGTCACCGAACTGCTTCGAGAAGCTAGGACTCCATTCGCCCAGTCCGACCACGTCGTTGATGACGAGCACTTGTCCGTCTGTGTGCGGGCCAGCGCCGATGCCGATAGTCGGGATGTCGAGTTCCTCGGTTATCACCGCTGCGAGGTTCGCGGGGACGTGTTCGAGGACGAGCGAGAACGCGCCCGCCTTCTCGTGTTCGCGGGCGAGTTCGAGCATCTCGTCCGCAGCGTCCTGCGTCGTTCCCTGCCGGGCGTACCCCAGTTTGTTGACGTGCTGTGGCGTCAGTCCGAGGTGGGCCATCACCGGGATACCGACCTGCGAGAGCGTTTCGGTCAACTCGACCGTGTGGCTTCCACTTTCTATCTTGACGGCGTTCGCACCTTCTTCTTTCAGCATCCGGCCCGCGTTCTCGACCGCAGTTTTCTCGTCGTATCCGAACCCGAGGAACGGCAGGTCGGCGACGACGAGCGTCTCCTTGACGCCGCGGACGACTGCACCGGTTCGACTCGCTACGTCGTCCACCGTGACGGGGAGCGTCGAATCGTAGCCCAGCACTGCGTTCCCCATACTGTCACCGACCAGTATGATGTCGATGCCAGCCTCGTCTACGATACTCGCAGTCGGCGCGTCGTACGCCGTGAGCATCGTGATCGGCTCTTCGCCCGTCTTGGCGCGGATGTCCCTCACCGTTGGCATACCTCGAACTTCTCGTCCGAGGGCTTAATCTACCCGGTCGATGATGGTTTCTCCGGAATCCGACCTGACAACTCTTAAGCCCACCCGGTACCCGCGTTCACCTGTGCCCGAACCAGTCGAGACGTACGAACCGGAGGGAGTCGATTACGGGTGGGTGATGCAGGTCACCTTCGTCACGACCATCCTCGTCGGTGCACCCATCGTCGCGCTCCTCTCGGTCGTCTCCGGCGTCACCCTGCCGACGTGGGAGTCCCGCGTCTCGTTCGCCATTCGTGTCGGTGCGATCGTCTGGTTCGTCACCGCAGTCAGCGTGTATCTCTACGCCAGAACGCGGCAGTGATGAAAGCGACGACAGCAACGGCGGCGACGACAGCAACGGCGGTGAAATAGAGAAGACGTTCGAATGGCTGTTTTCGACAAAGTATTTACCGCATCCCTAACAAGTCGGCGGCATGCGACGAGTTCTCGCTCTCACAGTCCTCCTCCTCCTCGTCCCCGTCGTCGGCCCATCGATGGCGAGTCCACAACCGACACCGGTCTGTCAACTTTGCGGATCGGTCTTCGCCGACGCCGCGGAAGACGGAGGGATCAACGCAACCGTCACGAACAGCACCGTCGTCGTCCGGACCCACGAAAACGGCAGTGCGACGTGGGTCGTTCGAAATCGTCTCTCCGACGGTGCCGACCGGTTCCGTGAGAATCCCGTTCGGCTGAACCGGCTCGCACAGACACTCCTCGACGAACGGTACGGACTCGTGGACGATGCGACCCTCGTCTCCACGCGCATGGACAGCGAAGTAGCAGTTATCACCATCCGTGACGACGATGCCGCGACGCACCACGCAGGCGTCCTCGTCGTCGATTACCTCCACGATGGCGGGTACGAAACGTGGTACGTCCTCAACGTCGATCGGTTTACGATCCGTGGCCCGGATGGAACCGTCGTGTCGAACGAACCCGAAAGCGGGAGCGTCGACGGTCGAAGTGTGACCTGGTACGGGGAAACCGAACCCGAATCGTACAGTGCGCCAAGCCTCGAAGGCTCTCCCTACGTCGCCTTCGGCGCGGACGATTCGCTGACGACTCAGATGCGAACCACGGGCGCACTTGCGCTGGCGACGCTTCCCATCGTCGTCCGGAGCGTGCGGTCGTTTCTCCTCTGGCAAACCGTGCTGTTTACCGTCGTGCTCGGAGGTGTCGTCGGTCTCCTTCGAACCTACACGCCCAGCGTCGATGGGAGCCGATTAGCCGCGATCACCGTCGCGCTCGGGGCGGTCGGAACGGTCGCTTTCGGAACCGTCGTCCTCCGGTCCACTCAGTTCTATCCGGCGCTCGGTCCACCGCTGTTCGGGGTCACCGTCGGGCTCGTCGCGTGGGAGACGCGAACACGAGAAACGAGACAACGGCGGTACAGCGGTGCACGTATCGCTATCGGTGGCCTGGTCTTCGCGTTCGCGGGTACCACTGTGGTGGCGGGCGTGACGAGTGCTCCCAACCCCATCGAGACTGCGATTCGAGCGACTGCCATCGCATTGCCGCTGGCGGCGTTGCTGCCACTCGGTGCGACCCTCGATGCGAATCGGAGGCGTCTCCTCCGGTGGGGTGCGCTCGCGGTCGTCGCGTTCGCCGCGTTCCCGCCCGCTTTCGTGGACTTCAGCGACCCACCGACGGGACTGGGCGGCGGACTGCTCACCGTGTTCGTGTTCGTCATCGCCGTCCTCCTCCCGTTGGTCGGGACGGTCGTGCTCTTGGTCGGTC
This sequence comes from Haladaptatus rarus, assembly GCF_054177585.1. NCBI lineage: Archaea > Methanobacteriati > Methanobacteriota > Halobacteria > Halobacteriales > Haladaptataceae > Haladaptatus > Haladaptatus rarus. Next base: position 567,963 of record NZ_JBPEHG010000001.1, read on the forward strand.
AGTCGTTCGCCAGTCCACAGCGGTCGGGCGAGACGAGATAATCGATCTCTGGCGACCGCTCAGACGTACTCGAAGGAAAGCCCAGCACGTTTCGCCGCCAGTTCGTCTCGACGCGAGTCTCCGATGAAGATGGCATGGCCGTCCACGCGCAATGCGCGCAGGGTCGCACGCAAGGGTTCGGGATGTGGCTTTCTCGTCGCCACCGAATCTCGTCCGACGACAGCATCGACGTATCCCGTGAGGTCGTGCGTTTCGAGACTGACGTGGCAGGCCGCCTCGGAGTTCAGTGAGCAGACGCCGACCGGCACGTCGTGCTCTGCGAGTCGATCGGCATGTGGAAGGCGGGTCGAACGTCGCGCTCCCTCGCACTCGTGCTCCCCGATGACTTCCTCCACCGGGTCACGGGCGTTCGCCTCGTCGGCCAGGTCGAGCATCCGCCAGAGGTCGGCATCGCTCGCGTCAACGCCGTGGTCGTCGAGGACGCTCGCAACGTCTCGTGCGACTTCCTCCCAGTCCACCACGAGGTCGACGAGCGTCCCGTCCAGATCGTACACTACCGCCGAAACGTCCTCGGTCACGGCTTGCTGTTAGGAGGCAGGTCGCAAAGGGACTTCGGTCGATTACGACTCGACCACGGCTTCGACCGTCTCGACGAGTTCCGTCACGTCCCTGTCCGGGCTGACCGTGAAGAATATTCCCTCCTGCCCGACGAGAACGCGGATGATCGTGACGTGATCCATGTACGTGACGAACGAGCGAACGCCACCTGCGCCGCGAAACACGTCCTCGAAGAGGTCTTTCTCCATGAAATCGACGTGAACGTACGAGAGCACCTCTTCGAAATGGTCGATCATGTCTCGTTCGCTTCCGTACAGCGAGAGCGTCGTCTCGTCGGCGTAGAGGGTGTTGAACTCCTCGGTATCGTATTCGACGCAGAGATGAACGGCGTCATCAGTCACCTCTCGAAGGGCTGCCACTGCTGCGTCGGCGTCGAATGCGACGAGCGACGAGGAGTCCGAAATGGTCATCGAGTTATCTTTTTTCTAGAATTCACATAAAGCTACTGGGCTTAGCCGAGGAGATTCCGTGCGATGACTTTCTTCTGGATCTCCGAGGTGCCCTCGTAGATGGTCGTGATCTTCGAGTCGCGGTAGAACCGTTCGACGTCGAAATCCGTGGTATAACCGTAGCCGCCGTGGATCTGTACCGCCTCGTTCGTGATATCGACGGCAGACTCGCTGGCGAAGTACTTCGCCATGCTCGCCGCCATCTGATAGTCTTCTCCGGCATCCGCGAGACGAGCCGCGTCACGAGTTAGCAGGCGTGACGCTTGCAGTTTCGTCTGCATGTCGGCCAGCTTGTGCCGGATGGTCTGGATGTCGGCGATCGGTTTGCCGAACTGTTCGCGCTCCCCTGCGTAGTCGATGGCCTGGTCGAGTGCCGCCTGCGAGAGACCGACCGCCTGGCTGGCGATGCCGATCCGTCCGCCAGTCAAGATGTGGAAGGCTGCGGAGAGCCCCCGTCCTTCCTCGGTGAGCCGATTCTCGGCGGGAATCCGAACGTCGTCGAAGATGAGGCTGGTCGTGTCGCTCGCCCGCAGTCCGAGTTTGTCCTCTTTCTTCCCGACTTCGACACCCGAATCCTTGGGGACGACGAACTGCGTGATGCTCCGAGGGTCGTCGCGGTCGGTCTTGGCGAAGAGGATGATGACGTCGGCGCGCTTGCCGTTCGTTATCCACTGCTTCTTGCCGTTGATGACGTACTCGTCACCCTCTTTGCGCGCTTCGGTCGACATCTCGGCGGGGTTCGAACCGGCCTCCGGTTCCGAGAGCGCGAACGCACCGACGGGGCGACCCTCAGCCATCTCCGGAAGCCATCGTTCTTTCTGCTCGTCGTCGCCGAACTCCGCGAGACACGACGTTGCGAGACAGTGAACCGACAGCGCGGTCGCCACCGAGAGTGCGCCGTAGGCGACCTGCTCGTTGACGACGCTGTAGGTCAGACTGCCCACGTCGAGGCCGCCGTACTCCTCGGGCACCGTCATGCCCATCATATCCAGTTCCGCGAGACCGTCCCACACGTCTTCGGGGAACTCCTGTTTCTCGTCGGACTCCGCCGCAGTCGGGCGAATCTCCTCGACTGCAAACTCCCGAACCACGTCACGAATGGCCTGCTGTTCCGCAGAGAGGTTCATGTGCGGTCTTCGAGTGCCGGAGGAAAAAGATACTCGTTCTGCGTCTGCACGTCGTCCATGAGAGTCTGGACGAGTGGAGTTCCTCTTCGAGCAGTTTGGGATTTAATCGCGCAAGAAGGTGACCACGTCCTCCGGATCCGCCGACAGTCCACCGCCCTGTGCGAACGCCGGACTCCCGCCACCGCCGCCGCCGAACTCGGCAGTCACGTCGTCCACCACATCGCCCGCTTTGACGTCGGCGACAGTTCCGACCACGAGGAAGGTCGCACCGTCTTTGCCGGTGAGGACGACCACGTCTGCCGCCTCGCCCGCGAGTTCGCGGACGCGGTCTGCGAGTTCGTTCGGGCCAACGCCGTCGATAGTGCCGACCAACCATTCGTGGCCGTCGCGGGAGAACGTCTCGTCTGCGAGATCCGCGATCTTCGCGCCGATAAGTTGCGATTTCGCGTCCTGTAGTTCGGTTTCGAGGGAAGCGAGTTCGTCGGTAAGCCGTGCGACCTCGTCCGGGAGGTCTGCGACGCTCGTCCCCGCGATTCGTGCCGCGTCGAGTGACGCACGTTTCTCGTCGGTTCGCAGTTGGATGGCAGGCGGGCCGACCGCGAACTCTACGCGCGTCAGTCCCTCTCCGGGATTCGACCGGTCGAGAAGCGTTACGGGGCCGATCTCGCGGGTGTTCTCGACGTGAGTACCGCCGCAGGCCGCGGTGTCCCACCCTTCGACCTCCACAACGCGTATCGTGTCCGAATCGCTCAACACGCCCTCTTCGGTCTTCGTGTTGAACGCGATCTTCTCCCGCGCCATGGCCTCCGATTTCGGTACCTCCTCCCACGAGACGGAAAGCGAATCCCAGACCGCGCGATTCGTCAGGCGTTCGAGTTCCACGAGAATCGCGTCGTCGATGTCGGTCGAGGTCTGAAAATCGACGCGAACCTTCTCTGCCCCGATGTCGAAGCCACCGTAGCCGAGGTCGTCCAGGATTTTCCGGCCTGCACCGTAGAGCACGTGGCTCGCGGTGTGTGCGCGCATGCAGTACGTGCGGAACGTCTCGTCTATCTGCCCGACGACGGTGTCACCTGCTTCGAAGTCCGGGTTCGGCTCGGATTCGAGGGTGTGAACCACCTCACCATCGCGTTCTTGCACGTCCACGACGGGGACGTTTCCGAGCATTCCTCGGTCTGCGGGCTGGCCGCCGCTCTCGGCGTAGAAGTACGTCTCCGAAAGGACGACCTCGCGCCCATCGCGGTGCTCGACGGTCGCGTCGAAACTCGTCCGATAGGGTTCTGCTGGCGCGCGAGTCATACCCACGTTTCCGAAACGGGTGGACAAAAACGCTACGCCGACTCAGACAGCGTCAGGTCGAGGTGGTCTTCCAGCGCCTCGATGACCGACCCACCGACACCTGCTCGATTCGCCCGATTCTGCTCGACAGCGAGGAGCTGTTTCTCCTGGATGTCGAGTTCGTCGGCGAGTTCCCCGCGCTGTAATCCGGCCTCCTGTCGCGCCTCGATCACACGGTCACCGTAGTCTGAGACGAGATACGGAAGCGGGTCGGCGGCGTAGTTGGTTCCCTCTTTTTCCCAATGGCTCGCGTCGCCCTTGCGCGCGTCGTCCATCTTCGCCGTGCGTTGGGCGGCCCGGCGTTTTCGATCCTGTTCGCTCGGTTCGCTTCGCTCCGCTTTCTTGGTCTTGGCCGCGTCGTTGTGACTCGCACAGTTCTGGCACACCTGTAGCTGTGCACCTGCAACGCTCGCCTCGGTCAGCGAATCGGTAGTCTTCCCACAGAGTTCACAGGAACCGCCACCGCCGCTGCCGGACGAGTTCCCAGTCGAGTATTTGGCCATACACCTGTTAGGAAGGGGCCACATTTCAATATCGCGTTTATGCTCCGGAGCAAAGTGCGCCCGAACGCTTATCGCCCAGGTTGTCGTCTCCGCGCCGGGGGAGATAAGATGTTAAGCGCACGAAACCGACTCAGTGGCGAGGTCGTCGCGGTCGAAACCGGCGACGTGACGGCGGAAGTGTCCATCGACGTGAACGGCGAAACGATAACCTCGGTCATCACCCGCGAATCAGTCGAGAATCTGGAGCTAGAAGAGGGGATGGAGTTGACCGCCGTCGTCAAAGCGACAGACGTGATGGTCAGATCCGACTAGCACGAGAATCCTTTTCGTCCCGCCCTGTCTCAGTTCGGTCATGAGCAGCATCGTCTTCTTCGCCAGCGAGTCCCGTGCGGAAACCGTCTCGTTCTACACCGACCGACTCGGTGCGGAGGTGTGGCTGAAACAGCCCGATTGCACCATTCTGAAGTACGACAACCTGCTCTTTGGCTTCTGTCAACGGGACTCGGCAGACACCGAGGGCATCCTTACGTTCGTCACGGACGACCGGGAGGGCGTCGATAGGCTGTACGACGAGTTGGCCGACTGTGCACGCGAAAAACCGGCGGGAAATCCGCGCTACGATATCTATCACTTCTTCGCGGACGACCCCGAAGGTCGCGCCGTCAAAGTGCAGACCTTCGACCACTCGACCGAGTCGGTCTGAATCGACAGACGGATTTACCCCCTTCGGGCTACGGTTTCCATGGACGAATTCGGACACACGACCGAGATCGACGTGCGCTATCGTGACCTCGACGCGATGGGTCACGTCAACAACGCCGTCTACGCGACGTTTCTCGAAGAGGCGCGGCTCGACTACTTCCGGGATGTCGGCGGCGTCATCGAGGACGAGATCGAGGGCGTCGTCGCCCACCTGGAGATCGATTATCGACTGCCGATCACCTCGACAGATGCGGTGACCGCCGCCACTCGCGTCCCGGAACTCGGCGAGTCCAGCCTCCCGATGGAACACGAGATTCGCGCGGGAGGTGACGTGGCCGCCACCGCCGACGTCGTGCAGGTCGCGTTCGACCGAGAGGCGGGGGTACCGTGTCCGATTCCGCCGGAGTGGCGCGACCGAATCGCAACGTACGAGGGGTTCTGACCCCCGAATCGCATGAACACGGTATTCCACGTCTCGACGCCCGAGGCCGCCGAGCTCGCCATCCCGAAGGTCGAGAACCTGCTCGCCGACGAGACGATCGAACTGGAGTCGGTCGCCGTCCTCTTCGATTTCGGGGAAGCGATCGCAAAACTGGAACGCGACTCCGACATCGCAGACGACGTTCGAACGCTGCTCGACCGCCCCGTCGAGTACAAGGTGTGTAGCAACGCGATTCGCCATCCCGCAGTGGACGAGTCGAACCTCGTGAGCGGTGTCGAAGTGGTCTCGTCGGGTGTCGGCGAACTGACCCGCCTTCAAACGCAGGACTACGCCTACATCCGTCTCTGAAGTCGGTCTATCGCATCGACTTCTGGGTACGAAAACACTCGCCAGCCGAGGCTGGCGAACGTTGTTTCGGTAGGAATTGTGCGTGGGTGATGTCCTCGAAGGGCACCACCTGCATCGTGTTCGGCGGTGAAACCGCCTCACGTTCCGCGGCAAAGCCGCGCATGCGATGCGTGGGACCGGATTTGAACCGGCGGACCCCTACGGGACAGCGCCCTCAACGCTGCGCCGTTGGCCTAGCTTGGCTACCCACGCTCGCTGCGTCTTTCTGCACTCGGTCGTAGATGGTGCCCCGATAAAAGGGCTTTCATTTGATTCGCGGACGGTATGAATTCGCACGAACTTGTCAGGAGTTTGCCGGTAGCGTAATCTTCGATGCGTACGATGAAGATACCATGCCCCTCCGCCGCGTCGTCCAGCGGATCCGCAACACGCGCATCGACTACGTCTGTCCCGAGTGTGCGCGGGCGTTCGACCTTCCGTTCCAGACCTGTCCGGTCTGCGACGGTGACGAGTTGCATCGTATCGTGAAGTAACTGGTATGTGGCCCGAGTTCAAATTCCAGATATGGAGTCTCCGGTTCGAAACAACGTTCCGGCGCTGACCGCCCTCCTGACAGTGGTCTCGCTCGCGCTGGTGTTCGGCGCAGTGCTAGGTGTCGTCCCCGCGCGGTCGATTCCACGCGCACCCGACGCGGTGATCCACGCGATTCCGCACGTCAACGCGGTCATCAGCGTAGTCGCCATCACCGTCATCGGGAGCGCGTGGCGCGCGATTCGGCGGGGAGACGTCGCCCGCCACCGCAGGGGGATGGTGGCCGGACTGGTGTTGTTCGTCACCTTCCTCGGATTGTACCTCTACCGCGTGGCGCTCGAAGGGCCGACCGGTTTCCCCGGCCCCAGCGTCGTCGAGCAGTTCGTCTACCTGCCGATACTGGCGATACACATGCTCCTCGCCATCGCCTGCATCCCCCTCCTCTACTACGTCCTGCTGCTGGCGGTGAGCCACCCTATCAGCGAGCTTCCGAGCACGAACCACCCGCGCGTCGGGCGGATCGCTGCCTCACTATGGCTCGTCTCGTTCACCCTCGGTGTCGTCGTCTACGCGCTGTTGTACGTCGTCTACTGAGTCGAGCCACTGCTCGCTCTTCTCTCTCAGTACCTCTCATGCTGTCGTCCTCCGAACGTGACCGCAGGCGTCGATCACCCCCGCCTGGCGGGTGAAGGGCGAACGAGCGAAGCGAGTGAGGGCTTCTTCGCACGGGTATGTACTGTTTTGTACTGAAATGTACCGGACGAACGTCGGTCGGTTCGAGACCACGACAGAGAATCGTTGGAAGGCCCTCTCTCGATCACTGTCCGTACCCCAATCGGGGAGACCGACACGTTAATCTCGGTCGCGTGATAGAGAGTATCTATGCGGGTTCGAGACTGGCAAGACATCCTTCAAGACGTTATCGACCGAGATGTCGACCCCGAGGGGTGGCGAGCCGCCGGGGGGAAGCGAGCGGGCGGTGTCGGCGAGGATCTCTACCTCGGACATCCGAAAGCGGGTCTCTACCACGTGAAGACCTACGCGAAGAATCCCTACGAGGTTCGCGGCGTCGGCGCACGTGTCGCTCGAAAACTGGACGACGAGATCGGCAGCTTCCTTCCCGAAAAGGACTTCGGTGATGGGCGGTTCGCCGTTCGTCATCCCGAGCAGGCACCACCGGACGAGAAAGAAGCCGAGGCGCGTGCGAAGCGTCTCGAAGAGACGATCAAGGCACACGCGGACGTCCCGACCACGCCTGCCGACCTCTTCGACGACGTGATGGGGGCGATAGAGAGCCCGGCGTTCGGGCCGATGGACTTCGACAACTACGACCGACCGGAGTCGGTGGACGACCTCTCGGACACCTTCGAAGAGGCGGAGAAACTGCTGAGTTCGGAACTGGACGACCTCATCGACGAGGACGAGGTCGGACGGGCCTTCCAGTAATGTTTCGGCCTCGTCTCGCCGGGGTTTAAGCGCGTCCCGCGCACACCCCTTTGGCATGAATGCCGAGGACACGGTGCTGGACTACTACGATGCGCTCCGACAGGGAGACCCCCTGCCGCCGTTTTTCGCTAGCCGAAACGACATCGTGAAGTTCGGCATCAGCGAGCGCCTTTCTGGATACGACGAGATCGCCGACGGGTTGCGAGAGCAGACCGAAACGACCGCCGACTGGAGCGTCGAGAGCAAACGCTTGCAAGTGGTCGAAGCGGACGGGTTCGCCCGGTTCTCTGACGACGTTCGACTCGCGTGGACGGACATCCAGACGGACCAACGACATATTTTCGACACACGGTGGAGTGGCGTCCTCGAACGGAACGAAGACGAATGGGTTTTCACCGGCATGCACGTCAGCGTCATACGAGAACTCTGATGGTTGGGCCGATCTCCAGTGAAGAACGCGCCGACGCGATGACCCGTCTGAAAGCCGTCCTCGTCCTTATCGTCGGTGCCTCCGGCGGACTCATCGCCCTCCATGGCGGTGCAAGTGTGGTCGGGATGCTGGTCGCAGTACTGGGTGGACTCGTCGTCGGCGGTCTGTTGGTGTGGTATCTCAGCTGGATAACGCGCTGAGTAGTCGGCGACTCACCTCTCTGCACTTCAGCTCACACACTCAATCGTGCCAGCCAGCGCTCAGGGTGGTCGAGTTCGTCGTCGCTCGGGAGATGCTCCGATGACTCCCACACTCGCGTCGCGGTTTCGATGTCCCTGGCTTCGACCACGTACTCGAAGAACTCCTTTCCGCGCTCGTACTGCCTGCGTTTCAGGCCGAGTCCGAGCAGTCGCCGGACGAGTTTCGAGAGGGGGTTCATTCCCTTCCGTCGCTCTTCGATCTTCCGCCGGAGGTCTTCGTACTCGTCGTCGAACGCCTCGTCCATGAGCAGTTCGGCGTAGCCTTCGACGGCGGTCATCGCGGCATCTAACTCGCGGAATGCCTCGCGGTCGACTTCGCCGTGCGCCAGTGCTTCGACGCCCGCTTCCATCTGCGATTCGAGGTGGCCGGAGAGCCACGGAGCCGCGCCGAACTCCGCGGCATGGGTCACCTCGTGGAAGGCGATCCATCTGCGGAATCGGTCGGAATCCACGTCCAGCTTCCCCGAGATGCGCTCGATGTTCGGGTGGACGAAGTAGAGGGCGTGTTCGTCCCCTTCCGCGAGCAAGAGGGGGTCGTACTGGCCGAGCACGTTGTTGCCGAGAAGTGCGAGCATCACCGACATCGACCCCGTGTTGAGAACGCGAGCGACGCCGGGCAACACCGTCGGCCCGTGTTCTTCGATCGGTTCCATCACGCGACGAAAGGTCGTGATGTTCGCGTCGATCCAGTGGTGGCGATTCTGGATCTCGATGGTGTCCGGCACGTCGAATGAGACCCCCGATACCTCTCGCACGCGGGTACGGGCGTCGCGCACGTCGGTCGCGTAGGCCGACTGCTCAGCAGGTGAAAGGTCGATAGACCCAGGATCTGTCGCCGATTTCGCCGCTTCTGCGACCGCGCCCCAGTCGATAGGGCCGGTTCCTGAGGCTCCGGTGACGGCCCGGACGCTACGATAGAGATTCACGATTCCCCGTTGGGTTCGAGGCGACAAAATGCTTCTGTCCACCTACTCCCGGCGTCTGTTTCTGAGCACCGCGAGGACGATGACCGCGAGGAGGACGAGCACCGGACCGAGTTTCCCGGAGACCGACGGTGTCTCGTCGCCACCGTCGGTTCGCCCCCAGTCGAGTGGTGCCTCCGACGATTCGGACGGTGATTCGCCCACGTTGAGCGTAAGATTCGGTTCGTGAAGGTGTAGTTCGAAAACCCCCATATCCTCCCTATCGGTGCTCTCGTCCTTATCGATTCGGGACAAATACAATATTTGTGACAATAAATGACGATATTCGAGGGGTTGAAGGTACGTCGTCCCTCGTTCACCGGTATGAACGAAACCCAACGTGAGTTTTTAGAGACACTGCTCACGACACCGAGTCCCTCGGGATTCGAGGTCGCGGGGCAACGGGCCTGGGTCGAGTACGTCTCCCAGTTCGCCGACGAGGTACGAACCGACGAGTACGGCAACGCTGTCGCAGTCGTCGAAGGGGACGGGCCAGAACTGGCATTCGCGGGCCACGCCGACCAGATCGGCTTCATCGTCGCTGGAATCGACGACGACGGGTTCGTCCGCGTCGATAGGATCGGTGGCTCAGACCGTACCGTGTCGAAGGGCCAGCACGTCGAGATACACACCGACGACGACATCGTCCGTGGCGTCATCGGCCAACGAGCGATCCACCTGCGCGACACCGACGACGACGAGTTCGAAGATATCGTCGAACAGCACGTCGACATCGGTGCGAAAGACGAGAGCGAAGCCCAGGAACTCGTAGACGTAGGCGACCCGATCACGTTCTCGCCGACCATCGAAAACCTCCACGGGACGCGATTGGCCGGGCCGGGCATCGACAACCGCGTCGGGACGTGGGTCGCTGCCGAGGGACTTCGCCGTGCGACAGAGCGTGACGTGGACACGACTGTGTACGCCGTGAGTACGGTTCAAGAAGAGGTTGGGCTACAGGGTGCCAAGATGGTCGGCTTCGACCTCGCCCCCGACGCTATCGTCGCTATCGACGTGACCCATGCGATGGACAGCCCCGACGTGTCGAAAGAAGAACGGTTCAAGGACATCGATATCGACCTCGGCGGAGGGCCGGTCGTCGCGCGCGGAAGCGCCAACCATCCCGAAGTCGTCGCCGCAGTTCGTGACGCTGCGCGCGAGGCGGACATCCCGGTTCAACTGCAGGCGGCGGGAATCCGAACCGGAACCGACGCGGACGCATTCTTCACTGCTCGTGGCGGTATCCCGTCGCTCAACGTCGGACTGCCGAATCGATACATGCACACGCCGGTCGAAGTCATCGATACGGACGACCTGGATGCGACAGCGGACCTCCTGGCCGAATTTGCGGTGCGTTCGAGCGGTCGAGACGGATTCGCAGTCGATCTTTGAGCCGGGGTGATAGGGGTATCCGGGGACAGAAAGGGGCTACCGAATAGCGTTTCGGTACGTTTAAGAACGCAAACACTGGGTTTGATGATATGAGCGGACGACCACTCGACGTTCTCGAAGCGTCGCTAAACTCCGTCGTGACAGTCCAGTTGAAGGGTGGCGAAGAGTATACGGGCACACTGACGGGCTACGACCAGCATATGAATCTCGTCATCGAAGACGAAGACACAACCATTATACGCGGCGATAACGTCGTTTCGATCAATCCATGACTGGTGCAGGAACCCCAAGCCAGGGCAAGAAGAACAAGACGACACACGTGAAGTGCCGTCGCTGCGGCGAGAAATCGTACCACGTTCGAAAGAAGGTTTGCTCGTCGTGCGGCTTCGGCAAGTCGAGCAAGCGACGCGACTACGAGTGGCAAAGCAGAGCGGGCGACAACTAACCGCCTGCTGCGGATATTCTCACTCTCACAGACACCGACCGCCGAGCCACAGGTGTCGCACACCGCAGTTATATCCACGAACGTGCATATTTCTTGGAATCGAGTGGCTCGAATACAGCACGATAACGAGAGTTTTTACTACCGGCCCGCGCTATGGTCGTCTATGTCAGGTGGCCGGGACGGGAACTTCGGGAAACCAACCGAGAAGTGTGGCGTCGTCGGCGCGTCACTGACGGATCGAGACGCGGCACGCCCCCTCTACTACTCGTTGTACGCCCTCCAGCATCGCGGGCAGGAGTCGGCAGGTATCGTAACGCACGACGGATTCCAACAGCACAGCCACGTCGAGATGGGTCTCGTCGGAGACGCCTTCGACGCAGACGACATCGAAGGACTGAACGGAAGCGCCGGAATCGGCCACGTCCGCTATCCGACCGCCGGAAGTGTCGACAAGAGCTGTGCCCAGCCCTTCACCGTCTCGTTCAAGAGCGGGTCGCTCGCGCTCTCGCACAACGGCAACCTCGTCAACTCGGATGAGATTCGGGACGAACTCGCCGCGCTCGGCCACGCCTTCACGTCCGACGGCGACACCGAAGTTATCGCCCACGACCTCGCGCGCAACCTGCTCGAAGAAGATCTCATCCGCGCGGTCAAGCGGACGATGAACCGCATCCACGGCTCGTACTCGCTCGCCATCATGCACGACGACACCGTCCTCGGCGTGCGCGACCCCGAAGGAAACCGACCCCTCGTCATCGGCGAGGTCGAAGACGGCTACGTCATCGCCAGCGAGTCGGCGGCCATCGACACCATCGACGGCGAACTCGTCCGCGACGTACGCCCCGGCGAACTGGTCGTCCTCCAGCCTGACGGGAAAGGGTTCGACACCTACCAGCTCGTCGAGCGCGAGCAGACCGCCCACTGCTTCTTCGAACACGTCTACTTCGCGCGCCCGGACAGCGTCATCGACGGCAATCTCGTCTACGAGGTGCGGCGCGAACTCGGGCGAAAGCTCTGGGAGGAAAGCGGCATCGAAACCGACGTGGTGATGCCCGTGCCCGACTCCGGACGCGCGTTCGCGTCCGGGTACGCGGAGGCCGCACAGGAGGGCGGGTCCGACGTGGAGTTCGCAGAGGGAATGATGAAGAACCGGTACGTCGGGCGAACGTTCATCATGCCGACGCAGGACGAGCGCGAGCGCGCGGTTCGGCTCAAACTCAATCCCATCAAATCCACCGTCGAGGGGAAGACGGTGATGATAATCGACGACAGCATCGTCCGGGGGACGACCTCGACGCAACTCGTCCAACTGCTCAAAGACTGCGGTGCCGAGGAGGTGCACATGCGGATCGGTGCGCCCCCCATCGTCGCGCCGTGTTACATGGGTATCAACATGGCGACCCGCGAGGAACTCATCGCCTCCGACAAGTCCGTCGAGGACATCCGAGACGCCATCTCCGCCGACAGCCTCGCATACCTCTCCAAAGCAGCCATCGCCGACGCGCTCGCCGTCGAACGGAGCGAACTCTGTATGGGCTGTGTGACCGGCGAATACCCCTACGACATCGACGACGAAGAGACCGACCGCGACGTGACCCGCCCCGTCATCGACGGTGTGATCTCGTCCGACGATTGAGAAGGCGGGGACTTCTGCTGAAAGCGGAACGAATTTTCTGACGTCCGAAGCGAATCTTGTACTGGAATGTACTATTTTGTACTGGAAATCCTCTTGCACTCTTTTGCCGTGACGAACGAGTTGTCGCAGTTTCGTCGTCCCAGAAAGCCCTCACACGCTGGACTCGGGTGGGTCGCTGCGCGCTTCGGGCGCCCCCTCCGGAAGAGACGTGCTCTTCCGTGCTCTCGTTCGCTCCCTCTGGTCACTCACGAGAACTCCGGTCGCGCCCTCAGTGCTTGCGTCCCCATCCTTCGCCCAGCGCGCTCGCCCTTTCAGTCCCCGTCAGAGCACGCTCTGACGAGCCCTCGCTCGCGTTGCTCACGAGGACACCAGGGAATTGCTTGGACGGGGCGGGCACTTTTCGTGTCGGACAGGTGTGGACGCTCAGCGATTGGTCGGCCTGTCGTTGCGGTGCGCCCGCGCGAGGGACGACCGGAACGAGCGAAGCGAGTGGAGGAAGGAGGCTGGGGAGGACGAGGTGCGGTGGCTGTGGCGGTGCTGTCTGGGTGGACTGAAATGGGCCGCCGTCTGGACGAAGGACGACGAAGTAAGCACCGCAACGGAGTGAGGAGCGCAGCGAGGTCGCTGCGACCAGCGGGAGCGGCGACAAGCGAGCGCCTCGCGCTCGCGCAACGCCCGAGTCGATACGGCGGGAGTTTTCGAGGACACCGTCACTGCGGTAACTCACTCGTTTCAGGAATCTCATTCAAGCTCGCCCTCTACCGGCACTACTAACCAGAGAAGAATACTTTAGTTCTCGACGACCACCCCATCTCCCGTCAACCGATAGAATTTTTCGCGCCGAAGCAGTACGAACGTCTCGTGAATCTACGGGGGACTGTCGTCGAACCGGGCGAAGTGCGAACCGTCACCACGCAGTACGGCGAACGCGAACTCGCCGAGGTGGTCGTCCAACCGGACGACGACGTGCCGGAGACGGTGACACTGTGGGGGAAGTGGACCGAGTCCGCCGAACTGCTAAAGGAAGGGATGGAACTGCTGGTGACCGACGTCGAGGAGTCGGAGTACCAGGGCGAGACGCAGTACGCGACGAGCAAGGAATCCTACGTCGTGGTCGAACCCTCGTTCCTCGTCAACGTGACCGACGTTCGCTCGTGGGTGCAGTGCCCCCGGATGTACTATCTGAACAAACTGTCGGGGGTTCCGCTGAACTACCCCGTCGTGAAAGGGACGGTCGTCCACGAGGTGTTCGGCGACCTGCTCCGCGGTCGTGATCTGGACGACTCTATCGAAGAGCGCGTCGAGGAAGCCGGATTGGAGCTTGGCCTGCTCGGACGCGAGGCTGAGGAGGTCGCGGGCGAGGTTCGACAGAACGCCCGCGCCATCGAGGGGTGGCTGGCACAGGGCGTCCTGAACGACACGGACGAATGGCGGAGTGAGTACACCCTCATCAGCGAACAGTTCGGCATCAAAGGCCGGTGTGACGCCCTCCGTCGGGGGATGCCGGTCGAACTGAAGACGGGCAAGAACACGAACCGCGACCCCCGATTTCAGGACAAGATCCAGGCGGCCTGCTACGCCTTGATCCTCCAGGAGCGCGACGTACCGGCGGACACCGGCACGCTACTCTACACGAAGAACTCCGCCTTAGACCGCACCGAGGAGTCCGGCGACCTCTCGCCCGCGAAGGAGTTCGCCATCGGTAAGGGACTGCTCGAATTCGTCGTCCGCACGCGCAACGAGATCGCCGCGATGGAGTTCGAGATGGACGTTCCGACGGGATACGAGGCGAACGCCAAGTGCCAGTACTGCTTCGAACGCGACACCTGCATGGTGGTCTCCGGGCGACTCGACCAGGAGTCGAAAGCCGGACAGATCGGCAAACCGATTCCGGAGCACGAACGCGAGTACTTCGACCGGAAGTACCGCGAGATAGAAGCCGAACGCCGGGCGACCCACGACGAGTATGCGAAACTCTGGAAACAGAGTGCGGAAGAACGCGCGAACGACGACCGGGCGCTCATCGATCTCGAACCGATGGGACAGCGCCAGCGAGAGGGGGGCCGCTGGGAACTCACCGCCAAAAAGACGGACGAAGCCGTCTCGAAGATCCGCGAGGGTGACGTGGTACTCGCCAGCAACGGTCACCCCGTCAGCGGGCACGCGGAACTCGCCCGTGTCGAGAAACTGACCGACGAGGTCGTCGTGACGACCGACGAACCGGTCGAACTCCGCCGACTCGACGTCTACCCCTCCGAACTGTCGGCAGACCGGATGCTCACCGCCCTCCACGACTGTCTGCTGAAAGGCGACGAGCGCCGGAAGGACGTGCTGTTCGGGAAACAGGAACCGGAATTCGCCGACAACCGCGAACCGTTCATCGAGAACAACGACTCCCAGAACGCGGCGGTGAACCTCGCCGTCAACGCGGAGGACTGTGCGCTCATCCACGGCCCGCCCGGTACCGGAAAGACCTACACCATCGCACGAACCATCCGGGCACTGGTCGAACGAGGGAATCGCGTCCTGCTCTCCGCGTTCACGAACCGTGCCGTAGACAACGCACTCGAAGCACTCAGAGACCAAGGCTTCGAATACAGCGCGGAGCAAAGCTCCGCTGGCAATCGGACGGCGTCCGATCATATCGTCCGCGTCGGCACCGAGAGCGGTATCCGCGAGGACATGCAAGACCTCAGACTGAAGCGCGGCGGCGACCCCAACGAACGCGCGGCGGAACTCCAGAACGCCGACGTCGTCGCGGCGACGACCGCGACTTGTGGCTCGCGAGTCGTGCGCGAACAGGAGTTCGACGTGGCGCTCGTCGACGAAGCCTCGCAGTTGACCGAACCCGCCACCCTCGCCGCCATCAACCTCGCCGACCGATTCGTCCTCGTCGGTGACCACCACCAACTACCACCCGTCGTTCGAGCGGCGAACGATCTCTCCGAGTCGCTGTTCGAACGCCTCGTCGAACTGTATCCCGACGCCTCGGTCATGCTCGAACGCCAGTATCGGATGGGACAGCGGATCCAGGCGTTCTCGTCGCGCGAGTTCTACGACGGAGCGCTCCGCCCCGCGAGCGGCGAGGTGGCCGCCCAGCGGATCACCGACCTGCCGAGCATCACGAACGGCGCGCTCCCCGAGGAACTCCGCGAGAGCGTGACGTTCGTGGACCCCGATGGGAGAGCGGTCGGTAACACGAATCCGAGCGAAGCAGACCGCGTTCGAGACATCGTCACCCAGTTCGCCGACGCGGGCGTCCCACACGAAGGAATCGGCGTCATCGCTCCCTTCCGAGCGCAGGTCGCGGAGATCTCGCGCCGCGTCCCCGACACGATCACGGTCGATACTGTCGACCGATTCCAGGGGTCGAGCAAGGAGATCATCGTCGTCTCGTTCGTCGCAACCGGCGATCTGGACAGCCCCATCTTCGAGGATTACCGCAGAGTGAACGTCGCGTTAACCCGAGCGAAGAAGTCGCTCGTCCTCGTCGGCGACGAGACCGCGCTGCGCTCGGCACCGCTCTACGACCGGATGCTCGACTGGGCGACCTGAACCCCGTCGATTCCGCAATCGAACCTGAATCCTTTCGTTCCCGCCATCGAAGACGACCTATGGACTACTCGCTCCCGGACTGCGACGTGACCGTTCTCGAACCTCTTGGCGGAACACCCGTATCCCCGGAGGATGCAGCCAAGAACGCGGTTCGAGAGCCATACGGTCCATCTCTCCCCGAACTCGTCTCGCCGGGCGAGACGGTCGCCATCGTCGTGACCGACGTGACCCGCGCGACGCCGGACGACGTGCTGTTGGACGTGCTTCTCGAAGAACTCAGGGAGGCAGATGTCGACCGCGAGCAGATCAGCGTCGTTCTCGGACTGGGCCTCCACCGCCCGATGACGGACGAGGAGATCGAAGACGCACTCGGTGAGCACGCCGACCTCGCGGAGAACCACGACGCGGAGAGTGTTGTCGAAGTCGGACACGTCACGCCTCCGGGAGAGGATGAGGAGATTCGAATCGGACTGAATCCGACCGTCGCCGACGCCGACCGCGTGCTCTCGACGGGGATGGTCGAACCACACCAGTACGCTGGCTTTTCCGGGGGTGCGAAGACGGTCGCCATCGGCGCAGGTGGGGAGTCGCTCATCCGATACACCCACGGCCCCGAGATGCTCTCGCGTGAGGGTGTCAGATTGGGTCGAATCGGGGACAACCCCTTCCGTGAGACGCTCGACAAAGCAGGCGACGTTATCGGTCTCGACTTCTGCCTGAACGTCACGCACGGGCCACAGGGGATTCTCGGTGCCAGTGCAGGACACCACCGAGACGTGGTCGCCGATCTCGCGGCCACGGCGAAGGACGCGCTATCCGTCCCAGTCGAGACCGAGTTCGACGCCGTGGTCGCTGGCGTCCCCGAGGCGAAGGCGGCGAACCTCTATCAGGCCACGCGCGCCGCGACGTACGTCGTCCTCGGCGACCGAAATCCACTGCGTCCCGATGGCCGTGTCGTCGTCCCCGCAGCACTTCCAGAGGGTGCTGGTGAGGGGAAAGGAGAACGACGATTCTACGACCGACTCGCCGGAGCGACCGACCCGGCGAGCCTCTACGACGAGCTGCGCGCCGGATACGAACCGGGTGCACAGCGAGCGTTCGTCGTTGCGCGCAGCCTCCGCAACCACGACGTGTTCGTGACCGGAAGCGAGCATCCCGAAGTAGTCGAAGACTGTCTCATGCACGCCCGCGAGTCGGTCGCAGCGGCCATCGAACCCGGAAGCGACGTACTCGTCGTTCCGGACGCGCTGGAGACGCTTCTCGTGTCGCCATCACGGTACTGACCGCTCGCAGCACTATCCTCAGTCAGAGGTGGAGACGGACGAACGGCTTCCGTCGCTCTCGGCGGTTCCGAGTGCGATCGCCTGCGAGAGCACGTAGAGGAAGACCGCAGCCAACGCGACGACGGTTGCGGTGACGCTCGTCAGCGTCCCGAGCCACCAGAGCAAGCTGAGCGGCTCGTGGTAACCGACGTTCTTGATGCCGAATTCGGCGACCAGAACGACGGCAGCCCAACCGGCCATCACTCCGACGACGGGTCGGACGGCTTCGAGGAGGTCGCGGGTCGTACGAGGAACCATAATTCGTCGTTCAATTCTGAAAACAAAAATATTCCCCTCTCTCAGGGAAACCGTGAAAGCGGACTCACCAGAGGACTCGCGGCCAGACGAACTGGAAGAGCACCCAGATGAACCCCGTGAGGACGACCGTCATCAGCACGTTCAGAACCACGCCGGCGCGCATCATCTGGCTCTGTTTGAGGTAGCCGCTCCCGAAGACGATGGCGTTCGGTGGCGTCGCGACGGGAAGCGCGAACGCGAAACTCGCGGCGATGGCTCCCGAAACCGAGAGGAAGACGGCCGCGGCAACGTCGGTCAGACCGAGCGTGGCCGCGAAGGCGCTCCCGATACCGATGAGAATCGGGACGATGATGGTGGCGGTCGCGGTGTTCGAGGTCATCTCCGTCAGGAAGATGACGAGGAGAACGACCACACCGACGACGAGGACGATGGGCGCGCCAGTGAGCGAACCGAAGACGGTATCAGCGATCCACTTCGTCGCCCCCGTCGTGGCGAGGGCGTCCGCGAGCGCGATACCGCCGCCGAACAGGAGGATGGTTCCCCAGTCGATGTCCACGAGGTCGTCCCACTCCACGGTGTCCGCCAGGACGAGCGCCGGAATGGACAGCAGTCCGACGACGACGTAGTACAACAGCCCCTGGTGGCCCTGGATTCCGAAGACGCTCGTTCCCTCGCCGCCGAACAGCGTGACCTCCCACGCCGATGGCAGCATCGGACCGATGAAATCGCCGAGACCACCGACGACCCACAACAGCGCGGTCGCCGTGAAGATGAGTGCGACGCGCTTGCCGCGCGGACTCAACGCGCCCGCTTCGTCTAGATACCGTCTCGCTTCCGCACGCGCGTCGCTTACGTCGCCGACCTGCGGCGGATAGAGGACGTACGTGAGCACGTACCAGACGATGGGGAGGGTGACGATGACGATAGGGAGGCCGATCAGCAACCACTGGGCGAATCCGATCTCGTAGCCCAACGTCTCGTTCAGTTGGGCGGCGAGCACCGCGTTCGGTGGGGTACCGATGAGCGTCCCGACGCCGCCGACGCTCGCGGCGTAGGCGGTGCCCAGAAGCATCGACACCTGGATGTTCGTGAACTCATCGGCATCGGCGATACCCTCGGTCACCGCCCCGCTGCCGTCGGCGGCCATGTCGGAGTCCAGGTTGCTGGCGGTCGCTGCGGCGGCTTTCACGTCTTCACGTCCCACGACCTGCGACAGGACGCCGAGTGCAATCGGCGTCATCATCGCCGCCGTCGCCGTGTTCGATACCCACATCGAGAGGAACGCCGTGGCGACCATGACGGCGAGGACGAGTCTGCGCGGCGACGACCCCATCACGGACATCATCCAGAGCGCGATTCGCCGGTCGATGTCGTACTTCTGGAGCGCGTTCGCCAGCATGAATCCGGCGATGAACAGGAAGATGAGGTGGTCGGCGAAACCGACGAGTGCTTCGTCCAGGTCGGCGTACACGCCGAAGACGGTGAGCACAACGGGAATCGACAGTGCCGTCACGGGCAAGGGAAACGCACCCGTCACCCAGAGAAATCCCGCGAAAAACATCGTCGCGAGCGCGAACTGCCCGCGGATGGAAAGGCCCGATGGACTCGGTGCACCTGCGATAATCGCTGTTCCCAGCAGTGCTAAAACGAACACGACGATGCGCCCGCGTGGTGAGGACAACCCATGTATCATTGATACACGCCAACATAGCTTAATGTGGCGATTAATAACTTTCGATACCGGTGCAAGAAAACATCACTACGGGAATATGTTCAAAAATTCTCTGCTATCGCGCGAATCTGTTCCGCAGTGAGTTCGGCAGAGTACAGGTCGAACAGTTGGCTACGCCGTGACAACGAGAGAGCGCGGGTACCGCTTTCGAGCATCGAGACGTGGGCCTGCATCAGTTCGGGGAGTTCCCGTTCGATGGCGCGTTGTTCGAACCCGGCGGCGACTCGCAGCAGTCGCCACGCCATCGGCGAAAGCTCTGCGATGTCGATCCCGTCCACGTCAGTCATCGAGCGTAGCTATGTGGGGTTCTGCCCATAAACGTCAGGGAAGATAATGGTACCCTGTTCACTTCGACGCAGAGATTCCCGAACCTGGAGATGCGTCGGAGTCGTCTGCCAGTTCCGCCAGCACACGGTCGTGGAACTCCTGTAAGACCGCACTCTCGTCTTCGGCCAGTACCACGTCACTCGCCATGAGCGTCGCGAGACCGAACGCTCGCGGCGTGGGGGACTGCACTCGGTGCTGAACCACTTCGATCTCCCCGGCCTGCATCGCACCGAGTACCTCCGCTATCGCATCGACGGCGAGTTTGTCTTCGATTATCTCGCGGTAGGTCTCCTCGATGACGGCGAAATCCTCCAGTTCGTCGGCGAATCCGAGCAGCATCTCGCTCGATACCTGCTGTTCGCTGGCGGATTTCTCGTACCCCTTGTAGCGTTTGAGTATCATCAACGAGCGCGTCGCGTTGATGCGGAAGTAGCGCTGGAGAAGATCGGTGCCCGAGAGTGCCGCACGCAGGTCGTCGCGTATCTCGTCGGGTTCGATATCGCGAAGGATGCTCGCAACGTCTACCTTGCGGTTCAGGGGCATCGAGACGGTGAAGCCGTTGTCCGCGACGGCGACCGAGACGTTCGTGTTGGCTGCCTGTGCACAGCGATAGGCGACCACTCGCGAAAGCCCGTCGTTGAACTTCCGACCGTAGTTCGAGTGTACGTAGTAGTGGCGCTTGTACTCGTCTCTGTCCATCTCGATCTCGACAGAGAGGCGGTCGTTCGTGCTGACGCTCTCGGGGCCAGCGTAGCGAAACTGCTCGTCGAACATCCGGGTGATCGCTCGGACGCTGTTCTCGTCCAGCGGGAACTCTCGAAGCCAGACCCGAACTGCGGGTTTCCCCCGGTCTGCGAGCCGCGAGAGCAGTTCCCCCTGGAAGGCGGCGATCTCCCGCCCGAGGTCGTAGGAAAGCGGAAGGCGCTCCGAGAACCACGAGGGAACCGTCGGACGCGCGCTGGTGGGGTCGACGTACACCTTCGACCCACGCCGGTAGCTGTACTCGAAGTGCTGGCCGCCGAGGACGAACACGTCACCCTTTTCGAGCGTATCGAGGTAGTTCTCGTCCAGGTCACCGACCCACTCGTTGTCCGCGCGGGTGAACACGTCACAGGAGAACGAATCCGGAATCGTCCCGATGTTCGTCATGTAGATGACCCGAGCGAGTCGCCCGCGCTTGCCGATCAGTGGCTCGCCGACCGGGAAGTCGGGGTAGTGATACTCCCCGTCCTGTGGGTCGTTCTCGTCGCGCCAGACCTTCGCGTAGACGTTCCTGTCCTCCAATCCGTCGTAGTCCGCAGTGAGGTAGCGTAGGAGCGATTCCCACTCTGCCTCCGAGAAGTTCCGGTACGGGTAGGCTCGTCGAAGTGTTGCCTTCACGTCCGCTTCCCTTCGCACCTCGTTTATCGCCATCCCGTAGACGTGTTGAGCCGCAACGTCCTGTGCGTTCTCGGGGACGAACACACGGTCGACGAACCCCTCTTCTGCCTTCTTGAGCATCACCGCACACTCGACGAGTTCGTCCCGGTCGAGCGCGATGACCCGACCGGTAACGGTCTGGCCGAGCTGGTGACCTGCACGACCGACGCGCTGGAGCAGGGAGGCGACGCTCTTCGGCGACCCGACCTGCACCACGAGATCGACGTGGGGCATGTCGATGCCGAGTTCGAGGCTCGTCGAGGTGGTCACCACGTCGACGTCCCCCGCTTTCAACTGCCCTTCTATCGCCTGCCGAGCGTCCTTCGAGAGACTGCCGTGGTGACATCCCGAGTTCTCCTCGTCGTACGCCTCGAATCGCTCGCGGAGATTCTGGAGGACACGCTCTGCGCCGGAGCGCGTGTTCGTGAAGACGAGCGTGTTCGTGTGTTCTTGTACGAGGTCGTGCAGTTGGTGGTAGAACCGGTCTTGTACGAGGTCGCGTGGCGTGTGGATGAGGTCGTCCGCCGGACAGAGAAGTTCGAGGTCGAACTCCCTGACGAATCGAGTGTCGACTATCTCGTGCTCTCGACTCTCTCCGCCGGGCGATTCTCGTCCGACCAGAAACTCGGCGATGTCCGAAAGCGGTTCGACCGTCGCGGAACAGCCGATCCTAGTCGGTGACGTTTCCGCGAGGTCTTCGAGGCGTTCGAGGCTGACCGACAGGTGCGTCCCGCGTTTTCCATCCGCGAGACTGTGTATCTCGTCGACGACGACGTACTCGACGGTTCGCAGTTTCTCGCGGAACTTGGGCGAGTTGAGCAGGATGGCGAGCGTTTCGGGCGTCGTGTTGAGGATGTGAGGCGTCTCCTTCAACATCCGCTGTCGAGCCGCACTGTCCGTGTCCCCGTGTCGGATGGCGTGGCGCACCTCGGTTTTCGATTCCTCGGAGTCGTCGGATTCCGTCTCCGACGTGTCGTTCTCCATTCGCTCGCGGATGCCCGACAGCGGGACTTCGAGATTCCGGTGGATGTCGTTGGCCAGCGACTTCAGCGGCGAGACGTAGAGGCAGTAGACCGAGTTTTCGAGACCGGACTCCCGTTCCCGCCGGAACAGTTCGTTCAAGATCGCGGTGAACGAAGCCAGCGTCTTCCCGCTTCCTGTCGGTGCGGCGATGAGGGCATTCTCGTGTTCGTGGATCAGCGGGATGGCTTCGCGCTGTGGCGGGGTGAAAAATCCCCCGTTCTGCGGGACGTACTCCCCGAACTGTTCGGCCCACCACTCCCTGACTGCCGGTTCCAGAAGGTCGAACGTCTCCTCGTCGGCGAGTTCGACCGCCCCGGGGTCGAATCCGCATCCCTCGCGGGCCAGCAGCGTTCTACCATCCATTTGTTTCGAGTTGGAATCGGTCGGCAAAGAGGGTTATGCCAGTGGAGCGAAAGTGAAATAGGCGTGGTCTGAGCGTGGGAACCATCAGATGGGCCGAACTGCTCCCGTTATCCTTTAAAATTCTTCGTCGGCGAGACGACCGATCTTTTCGAGCGCGTGCTGGCACACCGGGACGTAACCCGCCGCGAAAAGTGGGAGTTCGAACACCACGCGACAGCCACGCTCGTCGGCGAGTCCTTCGACCCGGTGGCCCGTCGCGGGAATCCTGGCCACTGTCCATCTCCAACGATAGTCTTCGCACGCGGTGATCTCGAATGGGAGCCAGACGCCGAGAAGAGTTTTCACTCTGCCCGTCGAGCCGAGTTCGATCACTCTGTCGGCACATTCGACGGCCTGCACTGACGGCCCCCAGTCCGGCCAGTACGTCGTGTCGGTCAACAGGTTCCAGACGTGTTCCGTTGGGGCATCGATCTGGCGCGACACCGCGAGGTGACGCCCGTCAGGGCCACGTTCGACCCGAATGTCGCGTTGCATATTCGAACTACAACAGTGAACAGTCTCCGGGAGGTTAACTCTCCGCACGAATCAAGCTTTTTCACCCTTCCCGACGCGCATTCGAGTATGCGAATCACGTTCCTCGGTACGGGAAGTGCGATGCCGACCGGAGAGCGGTTCCAGACCGGAATCGTCGTCGAAGACGACGGCCGCCAACTCCTCGTGGACTGTGGCAGCGGCGTCCTCCATCGCCTCCAGCAGTCCGGGGTGGGCTACGAGAACGTCTCGACCGTCCTGTTGACCCACCACCATCTCGACCACGTTTCCGACCTGCTCCCGCTCCTCAAAGCCCGATGGCTTGCCGGAGAAGAACACCTCGAAGTCGTCGGACCGTCCGGAACGAAAGCCCTCCTCGACGACCTGCTGTCCGTCCACGATTACCTCGATGGCCGAGTCGACCTCCAGGTTCGTGAAGTAGGCGAACAGGAGTTCTCCGTGGCAGGATTCGACGTCGAGGGGTTCGAGACGCGCCACTCGATGTCCTGTCTCGCCTACCGATTCGGTGACGAGTTCACCTTCAGCGGCGACAGCGAGGCGTTCACCGGACTGGCAAACTTCGCAGATGGCTGTGCCGTTCTCGCTCACGACTGCTCGTTCCCGGACGAAGTCGACGTATCGAACCATCCAACACCGGCCCAACTCGGCGACGTCCTCTCCGACGTCGACATCGGTCGCGTCTATCTCACCCACCTCTACCCCCACACGGATGGAAAGCACGAGGCGATGCTGGACTCGATCGGCCAGCAGTACGACGGTGACGTTCGCTTCGCAGAAGACCTGCTGTCGGTAGAACTCTGATCGCCTTTCTCACTCTATCCGTCTATCCTCCCACTCTACCCGTTTACCCCTCTCACTCTACCCGTCCACCGCAGTTCGCCGATCCGTCTCGCTGGACTCGATTTCGACCGATTTCTCGGGTAAGTAGAAGTTGGCCATGCCGAGAGGTAGCCCTCTCCCACGGACTGTGACGATTCGACGCAATCGGAGTTGGCCGTCTACCCAGAGTTCGTCGCCGCCAAGACGACGTTCGAGTTCGAGGTGTCCGGCCCCGTCACCTTCGATCTTCGACGGTTCGACGTTCTTCGGTGGCGATTCGAAGTCGTCAGTCCAGACGAGATTGCAGACCGTTGCGCCGTCCTGCTCGTGGCCGAGTCGAACGTTGCCACCAACGATGTGAGCGTCGAGGCTGCTGTCGTTGTCGAACTCGAATTCGATGGTGACCGACCGCCCCGACCCTCCCGACTGCTTGGCGCGTAGCTCGCTCACTGATACGTCGTCGATCAGTGGGCCGAACATCCGATGTTCGTAGCGATCGGAAAGTTTCAGCCCGACGACTGGAACGAGCCTGGCGAGATAATAAACCGCGACGATAGCCAGTTTTCCCACCAGATAGAGGAACATCGTACCGATAATACCGGTCGCGCGTCGGTTAAGCGTTCTTGCCAGTACAAAAAATTACATCACACGCCAGCAGTGAGCCAGTATGGATATCTTCGCTGCCGGAAACGGTGCGGTACTTCGGTTCGCGCTCTATCTCCTCCTCTTCTGGCCGACGGTCGGGTACTACGTCTACCGCGATTCGACCCGGCGCGGAAAATCACAGCCACTCGCGCGGGGTCTCGCCATCGGAGCATTCGGTATCGCAGGACTCGCGGTGTATCTCTTCCGGCGCGACTACTCCAGTCGATAGCGAAGCAAGGCGGCGATACCGCCGAGATTCGACAACTGCTCGCCCGGCGCGAACTCGTGGGAGAAGACGGTCACGTCGCCGCCTTTTCGTTCGACATCGGTGATGACCTCGTTCACGTCGATGGCCCACTCACCGCCGGACTCGTCCTCGCCGGTCGCACCGCGTTCCTTTCGGAGTCGCTCGTCCAGCACGAGCAACCGTTCGACAGCGCCGAAGTCGGCGGCACGAGCCACTTCCTCGATTCCGTATGCGGCTTTCGCCCCCTCGGCGATGCGCTTCGTGAGTTCGTCGATGAGTTCCGCTTCCTCCGCGATGCGCGTCTCCTCCTGTACGTCTGCCACGGCACCGCGTTTCAGCACCTCGTGAACACCCCTGTCGCCGACCGCACTCACGTCCACCTGCGTCATCTTCTCGATCAGGTCGGGATACTTCTCGGCGATGTGGTCGTAGGCATCCTGTTTCGTGAACCCCGGCCCGGCGAGGATGATAGCGTCCACGTCGAGATGTGAGAGGGCGGACCCTAACCGGTCGAACAGTTCGGTGCGCCCTCCTGCGTACTCCCCCTTTCCAGTCGTCCCCGTGAATGATGCGTACTCGTCCGCCCCGTACTGTGCGACGGTGTGGATGTGCGCTTGGCCCTCTTCGACCGTGGCGATGGCGACATCGGGGCTTTCGGTCGCTTCGACGGCGTCGTCGAGTCGGTCTAACTGGTCGCGTTTCCACACCTTCACGATGGAGATCTTGTCCCGCTCTTCGACGTTTATCGTGTGGTGGAGGCCCAACTGGTCTTCACGCGAACAGTCGGCGATGACGCCACCGACCCGAACTCGATTGGCGAACCGATGGAACTCCACGTCCTCCACGTCGAGTGTGATGTGCATGTGCTCTCGTTGACCGCCCGTATCGCGCATCTGGTCGTCCGCTCGCTGGATACGGCGGGTCGTGTCGCCCGCGACTTCGTCACCCGGTTCGAGGAGATAGGTGAGATGCCAGAGGTCGTCCAGACTCTCGGGAACGAGCGTGATGCGCTCGCGGTTCCCGTCGAGGGACGTTCGGTCGTGAATCTGCATGGCAGAAACTGTGTGTTCCGGTGGTAAGTGCCCTGCTATTCTTCGTCCCCATCCACGAACTGTCCACGATTCTAACGGCCACAATTATCGGGTATGATTAAATATAATGTATTAGATGTTTTGCTCGTTATGCTAGAAGACGCACTATCGTATCCGACGAAAGGGGACGACGGAATCGCACGAAACCTCATCGGCGGCGTCCTGTTTCTGTTCTCGTTTCTGATCATCCCGGCCTTCATCGTGATGGGATACATGGTTCAGGCGATGGCCGCAGCCTCACGCGGTGAAACGGAGCCACCTGCGTTCGAGGACTGGGGCAGCCTGTTGGTTGACGGACTGAAGGCGATACTCATCAACATCGCGTACGCTATCGTCCCGACGTTCATCATGGGGATGATGATCGCTTTCATCGGAATCGGCGGTAGTGCAGGCGGTGACGCAGGTGGACTCTTCGCTGGATTCGGTCTCCTCGGCATCTTCCTCGCGGTGATCCTCGCGTTCGTCATCCAGTACATCCTCCCAGCAGCACTCACGAACTTCGGTCGAACCGGAAAGATCGGTGCCGCATTCGATTTCGACACGCTCACCCCGGTACTGACGAGCAAGGAGTACATCATCGCCGTCTTGACGGTGTTCCTCGTCGCGGTCGCCGGTGGGATAGTGGCGAACATCCTCGCACTCGTCACGCTCGGCCTCGGATATCTCCTGTTCCCGTTCTTCTACTTCTGGCTCTACCTCGCCGGAAGCTACAAGTTCGGGACAGCGTACGGCGAGGTGACCCGCCAGCAGGGCCAGTCACCGGGTGCCGCCGCGACACCGATGGACTGAAACGAACTCGATCCATCTTCATTCGATCAGCAGTAAATCTCCACAGAGCAACAGCTACACATCAATCTTCGAAAAATGAGGTTCATACCGCGGGTTGCCCGTCTTCCATCTCCGGCCCGCTCCGGAGTTGGTGTTCGCTCGCCTCTGCGTACGATCGAGCGTAGATGTACGCCGCGGTCACTTGCGCGTAGAAGCCCACCAGGATGGCAGCCAGCCAGCCGATGAGCGGAACGACCGAGAGGGCGCTGGCGATGACGCCAGCGACGACGAGGATACCCAGTGCGAGGAGCCATCCGGTCGCGTACTCCCGGTCACGGAGGACGGGCGTGAGCGATTCGAAATCGAACGCCGCACCTATCGAGTTCTTCTCCGCGAATCGGACGAACGCGGCAGGCGCTACGTACCAGACCGCGAGTCCGGTGATGAGCGTCAGTACGCCGCCGAGGACGGCGATCAGTCCACCGAGAGCCGGGGTGTCGTTTGCGAGTGCGACCCCACCGCCGACGAACACTGCCGCGATGAGTGCCGGGATGATGAGGTAGACGAACCCGATGACGACCGCTTTCAGGCCGTCTACGGCCAGCTTCGTCCAGTCGTCGAACGTCGGTGCTTCGGTGTCGCCTGCCGAGACGCGACGAAGGACGCGAATGACGTACCCCTCCACGATGAGCGCCGGGATGATGAGGAAGCCTAAGATCGCGAGTAGCCCGCCGATGAGTACTGTTTTCGCGGCGTCGTCACTGTCTTTCAGGTAGTTGATGCTGTCGTTGAACATGATGTTCCCCCTGTCAGTGCATGCATCTGAACAGCACGCCTGACTCAAGTGTATAGACGCTGTCCGTCGGCTTAACCGTTCTCAGCGAAACGATGACGTGTCAGTCGAATTTTCGGCAGTCAGTCAAGCGTTCGACTCTCTCCGGCAGGAAGGTTCAGTCCACCATCCGACTACCACCGGCAGGGAGGAACTCCTGGATCAAGTCCGGACTGGCGACCTTCCGGACGAACGACGTGTCTTCGAACCGATCGCGGAACTGGCGGTAGAGGCGTTTGGCGGCGTCGTTCTGGGCGTACTGGCCCGGTTCGACTTCGATGTTCGTGACCGCCTGATCTTCGATAGCCGAGGGCGGGCCACCGATGACGCGGGTGTTCGGTTCGACGGTGATGCCGACCGCCACACCGACCGGCACGTCCCGGAAGTAGGTTCGGTCGCCGCGGATGGCGAACCCACCTTTTTCGAGGTGTTCGCCACTCTCCGGCGTCTTCGATACCTGTTCGGGCGAGACCATGTAGGCGTCACCCGAGAATCGACCGTTTTTCCACACCGACGAGTAGGAGACGGCGAACTGGGCTGCCTCCTGTTTGCTCTCGTCGGGCACGTCGACGTCCTTCGAGGGTTCACTCGGGTCGGACGTCTTCAGGATGGTCACCGCACCGCCGTGTGCCTGCGAGTGGAAGAACAGGTCGTTTCTGTCCATGTACTTCTTGACGAGTTCCTCGTTCTGGTCGGCATTGCGCCCGCCGAGGACGAGAAAGCCGTCGGAGGTTCGGAACCAGCGGAACCGTTCGTACCACTGCTCTTGCTTTCTGACCGGGATAGATTGTCGTGCCAACCAGTCGATGTCCTTCGATTCTTCCTCTTCGTCTACCGGCGTGGGTTCCGCTTCCCACTCCTCCCGTCGCTTGCGGACTGCTTCGAGTTCTTCGCGGGTGTCCTCGATGGCGGCCTGTGCGCCCGCCTTCTTCTCCTCGATTCGCTTCGCCTCCGTGTAGATGCGGTCTGCGTTCTTCTCGACACCGTCCTCGGGTTCGAGGGTGATCTCGGTGTCGTCTATCTCGATGGTGACGGTGCCTTCGCGTTCGTCGATTTCCTGCACTGCTTCGGCCTCGGGGATGCCGCGTTCTGCACCTTCTTCGAACCTCGCTTCGATCTCTTCCCACGGAGTGTCCTCGCCACGGGCGTTCCGAACCGTCGAGAGGATCTCGTCCACGAATCCGTAGTTGCCGTATAGCAGTTCGGCCTTCTCGCGCTCGGCCTGCGCCTGCCGTTCGAAGCCCTCTATCGCGCCCTCCTGCTGTTCGATGATGCGCTTTTGTTTCTCGATCTGACCCTGGAAGTCGGGTTTCTGTGGCTCCTGTGCGCTCTGTGTCCCTTCGTCCTCAGTCAGATCGAGGTTGGTGAAGTAATCGTCCGCTGCGGCGTTGAACGACTCGAACGCCTCCGAATCCCGACCGTCGTACTCTTCCAGGGGAAACGGCGTCACGTCGACGCGGGTGTCGTCTTCGTAGTACACTCGGGGGTCGAACTGCCCTGTCTCCAGCGGTTCCTTGAGACGCTCGATAGCGTCGTACAGTCGTTCGTACTCTTCCTCGCCGGAGTCGGCGATGTCTTTCGCCTTTTCGACACCAGCGCGGGTGCAGACCTCCTCTGCGTACAGACCGCCGAAGTTGAGTTGCGTCGCCAGCGTTCTGACGAGGTCGGTGTCCGAGTCGTCCATCCGGGCGACGAACTCCTCGTAGCTGATCTCGAGGGGGTTCACTCGCGAGTCGGGGAATTCGTACTGCGAACCGGGCGCGACGGTTCTGGATTTGAGTCGCACCGTGTCGAGGGAGTCGACGACTTCGTTGTTCTCGTCCAGTACGGCGATGTTTCCCTGTCCGAACAGCTCCGCGACGATGGTCGTATCGCCATCCCCCCGTTTGAAGTGGAACTGGAGGATGCGGTCGAACTCGTACTGTTCGACGCCCGCGAAATCCGCCCCGTTCAGGCGGTTGCGGAGCATCATGGCGAAGTTCGGCGGTCTCCCCGGCGCGGCTGGAACGTGCTCCGGCGCGGAGAGATGTGCACGCTTTATATCGCCGACTTCCACGAGCAGTTCGAGGCGACCGCTGTCGAAATCCCGCATCTTGAGACGCAAGAGATCGTCGCCGTAGAGATACGCTTTGTCGACCTTCGCGCCCTCGTAGGAACCGAGTTCGCGGACGACGGCGGCGAGGTCGATGCTCGAAAGCTCTCGCTTTCTGTCCATGACTGGGATTTTCTCGGGCGGTGGGAAAGGCGTGTCGTTCGGACTGTACGGTTGGGAGGCGGTCAGGTACGGACGAACTCAGGTCAGACAGGGATGTTCAGCTTCTGGAAGCAGGTAGGTCAAACGGACATCCCCATCCCGTCGTAGCCGAACTGGAGGTTCAACCCTGTGTACTCCGCTTCCAGTTCGCAGAAGTCGTCATAGCTTCGCTGGAACAGTTCGTCGATCTCGGTGAGGACGGCTCTGTTCGGGCGAACGTCACGCACCTGCTCGACGGTCTCCTCGAAGGTTATCTCCAGTTCCGTCTCCTGCTGCCACAGGTCGTCGTGGAATATAGGATTACCATCTGGGTCGTTCCGGAACAGTCCGCACTCTCGAATCCACAGGTCGATGTCGTCGTCCAGTCGGTCGGTATCGAGGAACTTCGTCTCGTCGGGCGTGACGAGGGTTCTGGAGTCCCCGTCGTCGAACTGGAATCCGAAGATGAGGTTCTCGCCGTCGGGTTCCATCTCCCAGCCGAGGCTGGTCACGTCCACACCGTTGCAGTCCATCGTCTCCCCGTCGTTCAGGAATTCGAACTCGGCGAAACCCCAGTCTTCGTAGTCGGCCATGATACCGTGTGCCCGTCCGAGCAGTTGGTAAGTGTTCTCGCTAACGACGATGGTCGGCGGGTCTTCCTTGTCCCACGCGGACATCGGAAACCCCTCGCGGCCAAGCGCCTGCACGACCCGGAGACCGCGGACGTGGTCGCTGTGATGGTGCGAGACAAAGATGTACACCACGTCCGAGATTCGCTCGCGATTCACCATCCGCCAGATCATCTCGGGGGCGTCTACGAGCGCCTTCGCGTCGTGGACGAACGTCGCGTTACCCACCCGAGAATACGGGAGTCCGTTTTCGCGCGCTTGGACACAAACTCGACAGTCGCAGGTCGGCATCGGAATCGGGAAGTTACCACCCGACCCGAGCAGTGTTACGTCCATGTCAGAATGTTGTATAACTGGGATGAAAATAACCGCGGTCGGGCAGTCGAATCTGTCGAACCACGCGGTCGAACGACGCTTCTCGAACCCGTTTCGACCTACTCTTCGTCGAAATCCAGCGCCACGCTGTTGATGCAGTAGCGTTTCCCGGTCGGTTCCGGCCCGTCTTCGAAGACGTGGCCCAGATGGCCGCCGCAGTTCGCGCAGACGACTTCGGTTCGTACCATCCCGTTGCTGGTGTCGGTGCGCGTCTCGACGTTTCCTTCGGGCACGTCGTAGAAACTCGGCCAGCCACAGTGCGAGTCGTACTTCGTGTCCGAGTCGAACAGCTCCGCGCCACAACCAGCACAGACGTAGGTGCCGTCGTCCTTTCGGTCGAGATGTTCGCCGGTGTGCGGTCGTTCGGTTCCCTGCTCGCGGAGGATGCGGTACTCCTCGTCACTCAATCGCTCGCGCCACTCCTCCTCTGTCTCGGGAAGGTCGTTCGCTTCGCTTTCGGGACGGTCTGTTCGTTCGCTCATACTGATTCGTAGCGTCTCGTGAAGGATAAACTGCCTGCAAGGTGGGCCAGCAAGTTCATGGCGCGCGCGACAGAATCTCGAATCGAGATATGAGTTCGACGACTGAGTCGAGCGTCATCGGACGCCTCGAAGGACGAGAATGCCACTGGTGTCACGACGGTCGACTGGAACGCGGAACGTACAAAGGCAACGATGCGGTCGTCTGCAGCGACTGCGAGACACCTGCCGCACAGCTCTGGTAATCCGAATATCGGACGGTTCTACTATTTTTTGACGACGGAAGTGGATAGTCGGTAGTGAGTGGTCGAGGAGAGGTGATCGGTAGCGAGCAGCGTGGAGTCGCCTACACGACCTGATTTTCGAGGTCACCTTCTCGCCCTGACGCCGAGATCCGTCGAACGTTCTCGGCGACGATATCCGCGAGCCGAGCGTAGTACTCGGGCGTGTGCCCGGCGTTATGGGGCGTGACGAGCACGTTCTCGAAGTTCCAGAGCGGGTGATCTTCCGGCAAGGGTTCCGGGTCGGTCACGTCCAGCACCGCCCCGCGAATCGCATTGCCGCGAAGCGCCGACACGAGTGCGTCCGTCTCGACCACCTGCCCGCGTGCGACGTTCACCAGCACGACGTCCGGCGGGAGGGTATCGAACGCCGCAGCATCGAGAAGCCCGCGCGTCTCGTCGGTCAGTGGACAGGCCAGCACGA
Organism: Haladaptatus rarus; assembly: GCF_054177585.1. Classification (NCBI taxonomy): domain Archaea; kingdom Methanobacteriati; phylum Methanobacteriota; class Halobacteria; order Halobacteriales; family Haladaptataceae; genus Haladaptatus; species Haladaptatus rarus. The sequence goes on from NZ_JBPEHG010000001.1 coordinate 599,966, forward strand.
GGTAGTCAGTCCGGGCGAGCGCATCGTGCAGGTCGTCGAAACCCAGTACTTCGTCTGTCGGGCCGCCCTTCCCGGGGGAGTAGCGCACGCCGATGGTCTCGACGTCGAACCCTTGCAGGCGCTCGACGACCGCCTGCCCGATGGCACCCATCCCGACCACGGTCACCGTACTTCCCTGCAACTCTCCTGCCTGGAAGTGCCGCCACTCCCGACGCGACTGCTGGCGGCGCGCACGGAGGAACCCACGGGTGAACGTCAGGATGGCTCCGAGCGCGTACTCACCGATGTTCGGGCCGTGAACCCCGGAGGCGTTCGTCACCGCCACGCCCCGCGATTCGAGCGCGTCGAGCGGCAGGTGGCCCGTCCCGGCGTAGGCGCAGGCAAACAGGCGAAGGTCGTCGGCGTAGCCGAGCAGGTCTTCCCCGATGGTCATCCCCGTCACGACGTCGGCGTCCGCGATCGACTCGCGCTCTTCCTCGGGCGTGCGCGCGAGACGAATCTCGTGTTCCGGCAGGCGGTCTCGGAGCTCCGCGACGTACTCTGAGATGGGCATTCCGTGGGTTCCACGCCGGAGTACGAGAATCGTCGGCGTGTTCGATCGGTCGCTGGTCATGTGTTCTGGTGTTCGTCCTCGTTACTTATCCTTCCGGCAGGTTCGTCGGTCGCGGAGTGTTCGTCGTTGGACCGAATATTCGTGTGTTCGTCGCGTTGTTCATCACGGTTGCTCAGTTTCAGTACTCGGCCAGGCTTCAAATAAGTCTTTTAAACAGTACATTTCAGTACAATTTAGTGGAAAACAGTGTATTTCAGTACATCACTTCGAGAGCGGAGTGACGGTGGGTTCGAGAGTCCTTGGGCACTTCGAGGACGACTCTACTGTGGTTGCTAGATCGTCTCGATTGGTGCGTGAGAGGGCTTTCGAAGACACTACGATAGCAGTCACCTGTCCATCTCGAAGTAACCAATCGAAGACGCGACACCAGACCTCACAAAAAACGTCTCCTCTTAGTCGTTACCACGCGTACTCGTCGCGTGGATCACGGTCGTCGCGCTCCGAATCGTAGGCGTGCTGGCCGTCCACGAAGACGTGCTGGGCGTCGGAGGTGATAGCGAACGGCTCGCCGTCCCAGATGACGACATCGGCGTCGGTTCCCTCCTCTAGCGTCCCGACGCGATCTTCGATACCCAGAATCTCGGCGGGGTTGCGCGTCACGGTCTGGAGGGCGGCCTCTTCGGGTAATCCCTCTCGAATCGCAAGGCCGACGCAGACGTCGAGATGCTCCTGCGGGAGAACGGGCGCATCGGTCTGGATGGCGACTTTCACACCCGCCTCGTGGAGGATACCGGCCGTTTCGAAGGTGATGTTCGAGAGTTCGTACTTCATTCCGCTGGTGAACGACGGCCCGACGATGGCGGGCACGTCGCGTTTCACGAACTCCTCTGCGATGGCGTGCCCCTCCGTCGCGTGCTCGATGGAGAGGTCTTCGATGCCGAACTCGTCGGCGATCCGGAACACGGTGGCGATGTCGTCGGCGCGGTGGGCATGGACGCGGAGGGGAAGGTCACCTTCCACGACGCGGGCGAGGTTCTCCATCCCGAGGTCGCGGTCGAAGGGGTCGCCCTCTTCGCGGGCCTTCGCACGCCGGGCGACGTAATCCTCGGCTTCCATGAGCGCCTGCCGGAGTTGGGCCGCGATTCCGGGGCGCGTCGTGGGTTCGCGTCCGTTCTGGTCGCCGTGAACCCGCTTCGGGTTCTCACCCATCGCGGCCTTCATCCCGTCTTCCTGGATCAGCATCTCGTCCGCGATACGACCGTAGGTCTTCATCGAGCAGATGATGCCGCCGATGACGTTCGCGCTCCCCATCCGGGCGCTAACGGTCGTCACACCACCCTGGTAGGCGTGGCGCAGTTCCTCGTCGCGGGGGTGAAAGCCATCGAGCGCGTTGACGTGCGGCGTGACGGGGTCGGTCAGTTCGTTCACGTCGCCGTCCTCCGGTTCGCCCCACTCGCCCATCCCGGCGTGGCTGTGCGCCTCCACTAGCCCCGGTGTCACCGGCTTCCCGCGGGCGTCGATGACGGTCGCGTCGTCGGGGACGTCCACGTCGTCCCCGACCGCCACGATCTCGCCGTCCTCGAACAGGACGGTTCCGTTCTCGATGGTGCCCACGGTAGAGACCGTGTGAATCTCACCATTGATAATCGCGTACATGGCACAGTGCTTCGCCAGCGACGTGATTAGTATTTCGATTCGAAAGTAATCGACACGGTGACAGTACTGTCAGACGTCCGACTATCTCTCTACGACGACCCTCTCGTCGTCTACGACTACTCGCCCTCGAACTCGGGTTCCCCGTCGCCGAAGAACTCGGCCAGTCCACGCTCGTAGTCCCCCGTCTTCGTCATCCGCGCGATGGTGTCTGTTTCGGCGGCCATCTGTGCCGAGAGGTCTCGACCCGTACTCCGGGCGAACAGGCGTTTCGTCGCCCCGTGGGCGCGGGTCGGCCCGTTCGCGAGGTCGGCGGCGAGGTCGGCGAGTCGCTGGTCGAAGTCGGTCGTAACTTCGGTCGCAAGACCCATCTCGACCGCTTCGTCGGGCGCGATGAGTTCGTCGAGCAGGGCGATCTCTTTCGCCCGCCGCAAGCCGACGAGTCTCGGGAGGAGGTACGTCGAACCGCCGTCAGCCGAAAGTCCAATTCGGGGGTAGGCGAACTCCAGTCGGGCATCCTTCGAGAGCAAGACGATGTCTCCCGCCAGCGCGAGACCGAATCCGCCACCTGCCGCGACACCGTTCACCCCGGTCACGACCGGCTTGGGCGCGCGCACGAGGTTCTCGATGGTGCGGTGGAGACCGGACGCGATCTTCCGGAGTGTGCGGGCGTCGTCCGAGCCGCCCGAGAGCACCGAGAGGTCTGCTCCCGTGTTGAACACGCCATCGGTTCCCGTGAGGACGATGCACCGCGAATCGTCTTCGTGCAGGTTCGCGGTGACGGTTCGCAGTTCGGCTGCCATCGCACGATCCATCGCGTTGTGCGTTTCGGGACGGTCCATCGTCACGCGGGCGACGTCACCCGCGCGCTCGACGGAGAGGTGTTCGAACGTTGCCATACGTCGTCGTGCGAGCGGCGGCGTCAAAACCGTATCGTGCTTCTTTCTTCAGTAAGAACGATACGCCGACCGGAAGGTCAACAATTTAGTACCCTCTGTTGTGTAGCGTAGGCGTATGGAGCGATTCGACGTTGCTATCGTGGGAGGGGGGCCCGCCGGTATGTCGGCTGGAGAACAAGCCGCACGCCAGGGTGCAAGTGCTGTCGTACTGGAACAGGGTGTTCCACGCGCCGACCGAGAGTACCTTGGCCCGGACTCGACCGACGCCGCCGGGATGCTCGACTACTGGGTGGACATCATGGGCGAGGACTATCGGGAGATCCCCGACGGAGTCATCCTCCAGGAACTCGACCGAGTGGAATTTATCGGCCCGAACGAGAGGGCAACCCTCCGAAAGACCGGTATCGATTCCTCGTACCCGAAGATGGGCTTTACCTTCCAGCGCGCCCGGATGGACGACTGGCTCAGAGAACGCGCCGAGGACGCTGGTGCGGAGTATCGCGTCGGCGTCGGTGTGAAACGCGCCGAGACGGATCTCGATGCAGAGTACCGCCACACCCTTCGACTCGCGGACGGCGAGAACATCGAAGCGGAGTACCTCATCCTGGCTGACGGGCCACAGCGCCGCGTGACCCTGGGCGTCCTGGATCAGTTCATGCCCGAGGGGCACTCGGTCAGCGACCATCTGAGTCCACCGAAAGCGAACCACATCGCCTATCAGGAGTATCGTGAGTTCCCAGAGGAACTGTTCGAACCCTCGTCACTCAAGTTCTGGTGGGGCGTCATGCCCGGCGAGACGGCGTACCCGTGGGTGTTCCCCAACGACGGCACGGTGGCCCGCGTCGGGCTGACGATGCCGATCGGGATGGATCTCGCCGACGTAGACGACCCCGACTCCTACGCCCTACTGCGTCCGGACGACGAGAGAATCCCGCGCGGTGGGGAGTACATCCGCCGACTGCTCGAATACGAGTACGGCGACGAGTACGACATCGAGACCGACTTCCCGCTCGTGGAAGACCGGGGCAAATCCGGTGGTACCGAGACCTACCCGATCTCCTCGACGCGACCCATCGACTCGCCGACGAAAGCTGGCATCGCCGTCGCAGGCGGCGCGATGGGGACCACCAGCGCGTTCCACGAAGGCGGCTACCACGTCGCCACACGGACCGGAAAGATCGCCGGCAAACTCGCCGCCACAGATTCCATCGAATCGTACAACGACGAGTGGAAAGCAGCCATCGGCGACGAGATTCTCCGGAACGTCTCGTTCGCGGATATCGTGGCCGATTACGGCCCGGACGACTGGGATCACGCCTTCTCGGTGGTTCACAACATCCTCGACGATAGAAAGGACCTCATCAAATCGAAGATCGGCTCCGGCGTTCGCGGTGCGAAACTCGCCGCGCAGTACAAGAAGGTCAAGTTCGGCTACCGGAACGGCGGCTACGTCCAGTTGAACGAGTCCGATTACACGGTCTGAATCGAACCGGACGACCCGAAAGGTCTTACCGCGCCCCCGACCTACCGCTTCGTGCGCACTTCAGTCCCCGCCGGAGTATTCCCACTTCGGGAGCGATGACCGCGCGGAGAACCCGAGTGCGCGACAGTTACGAAGTCGGTCGTCCCAACTGAAACGACCCGCTTCGCCGGTTCACCGGCAAAAGTATTCGGCCACGCCTCGCGTGGCCCGCCCGGCACGAGGGTTTGCCAGCCGACACGGCACGCCGCCAAGGGATGAGGCTGGATGTTAGTGTTCCGGGCGACACCTTTCGACCGACGAGACTCGGCGCCGACCATCTCGAGTACTTCGCGCTCACCGGACTTTGCTTGAGCCGTATCGTAGAGACGGACGGCAAAACTGTAACGTCACGCCGAACAGAATCCCCCACGCGAACGGAGATATTGACTCCTGCGACTACGAGATATCGGGAGAAATCTCCGTTGATATGCTCCACCGTGTCGAGTATTTAGCAAAAGTATATCGCGTACTGTGCTTCGATTGACGTATGCCAGGTGCACGCGTTGTCAGCGGCGAACGAGTCACGCTTCGGACGGTGGAGCGAGACGACCTCCAGTTCCTCCAGCGAGCAGACACCGACCCCGAACTTCGTGAACCGCTCGGGGAGACTGTGAAGAATCTTCGACAGGTCGAGGAAGAGTTCGAGAGGCAATGGGGACACGACGATGTATTTCTCGTCTGTCTCGACGGGAACGATGTTGGTTCCGGCTATCCTGATGAAGGCGATGTGCGCCGGATCGGCCTCTGCGTAGCCAGTGGCCAGCGACGCAGTCGCCCCGTGATTGGCTACTGGCTCGTCCCGGAGGTACACGGGGAAGGGTACGGCAAAGAGGCCGTCTCACTCGTCATCGATTACGTCTTTCAGGTGTATTCTCATCCCGCCGTCGGTGCCGACGCCTTTGCCCACAACGAGGCTTCACGTGGACTGCTGGAGTCGCTGGGGTTTACCCTGGAGGGGCGTCTCCGAAAAGAAGAGTACTGGGACGGTCAGTACCGGGACAGAGTCGTATATGGGCTCCTCCGCTCCGAGTGGGACGACCGGGAGTGACCGGCACGACGGGCCTGGGAGAATAGCCGCCACTCTGGAAGACGAACGAGCGATCCGACGAGTGACGACGTCATCCACCGGAAAGGCGTTGGCGATAGCGACTGACGAGCGACGTTGCCAGACGGCGTTCGACGCGGGTGAATCCCAAAATCGGAGCGAGACCCCATATGCCACCAGCCCCAGCGCAGTCCCCACCACAGGTGCGACCGGGTTCGACAACACCGCCCTGACTCCCAGTGCGACTCCAGCCAGTGGAACCGCCGCGAGGAGTGGTTTCGCGTGAACGGCTGGAGTCCTTCGAGGTAGTACAGAACCGCCACTTCGAGACCGTTGTTCACGGTGAGCATCAGGAGATAGTTGGCGACCAGTCCCGGCAGTCCGTACGTCACGGTCAGTGGGACGGCAGTCATCGTCAGGAAGGCGGTGATAGCGACGTTGACCACCAGCAGTGCGCGTTGATTGTCCGTCATCGTCAACAGGATACCGACACTACCGGCGGCGCATGCGGCGTACTGCGCGACGATGAACCCCGGAAGGAGCGGCGCGTAGCTGACGAACGTCGCCCCGAACAGGCTCATCACGGCCTGTCGGTAGACGATGACAGGAATCGAGAACGCCGTGACACCGACCAACACCAGACGACTCGTGACGTGATACAGCCGTCGCAGTGCTTCGCGCTCGTATTCCTCGTGGAGGGCGGCGGCAACCGGTGGGATGAACTGGTTGATACCCATCAGGGGTAGCCGAACCAGCATCCCAAGGAGGACACCGACGGCGAACACGCCACCGGCGACGCTCGACAGGAAGACCGCGATGAGGGGGTAGAATCCCAACCGCTGCGTCGTCGTTGCGAATCCACCGATAAAAAGCGGAATCGTGAACCGCAGATATCGTCGGCGGAGTCGGGCGGCGTCCGCACCGCGGAGTCTCGGTCGAAGCCCTCGGTTCCGCACTAGCCAGACCGTCGCAACGAGGCTGACCCCTCCCATCGAGAGCAAGACGCCGCCAGCGACCAGTGCGAGGTCGTCGAAGACGAGCGTGCCGACCACGCCGACGAGCAGTTGTGCGGCCGGAAAACCGACCCGGAGTGTGAGGTTGAGTGGCCCGACTTCTTCGAGACCGCGGAGTATCTCCGTGACGGTGAACAGCCACACACCCGTCGGAAGACCGATGGCGAAGATGCGCAAGAACAGGGTGAACTGGGGTTCTTCGTCGGCCAACTGGGTGACGAATGGTGCGCCAACGAACAGGGCGACTCCGAACACGGTCGCAACCCCGAGCAGGAGAAGGCTCGCAAAGGTGGCGAGTGCGTCACGTTCGGCTGACGAGTCTGCATTGGGAAGAAACCGGCTCAACCCGCTCCGGAACCCTAACGCGAGGCGGACGAGGAACTGTTGCAGTCGGCGCGCCAGTGCGAACAGACCGTAGGAACTGGCGGCGAACCCGTTGGTGAGGATCGCCGTGAACACGAGTGTCAGCCCTCGCTGGAGGAGGATACTCGGAACCGAGACGGTCGCCCCGTGGGCGACACGCTCCAGTGCGTCTTCGAGCCGAGCCTTGACGGGGTCTCGATCGTGGACTTCGACCGTTTCGGCGCCGGACGGAGTTTGCGTCGCACTGTCGCTCTCCGCAGGCTTCGCATTCGAAGGTGGGGACGAATCCGAGACCACGATGACCCTTGCCAGAACGTGCGAATAAAACCGCTGATGTCCGGCTGATCTCGTCGACGGAGAGCGCAAACCGTTTTTCACACCACCCCCAACACCGATACATGAATCCGAATCCGATCGCCGATCTCGGTCCCGGCGAGCGACGCGCGCTGTTCGACCGTGACGCCGGAATCGAGAGCATCCGCGGCGATGTCCACGATATCATTGACCGTGTGCGCGAGGAAGGAGACGTGGCAGTCCGGGAGTTCAGCCGCGAGTTCGACGACGTGGAGGTCGGGAACATCGACATCACCGACGAAGCGAAGCGGGCGTACGACGAGATCGACGGCGACGTGCGCGAGGCTATCGAGGACGCCGCAGAGAACATCCGCGAGTTCCACGAGGCCCAGATGCCGGAGGACTGGCGTGATGACTTCGGCGGGCGGGAACTCGGACGCCGATTCCGACCCATCGAGCGCGTCGGCGTGTACGCCCCCGGCGGTACCGCCGCGTACCCCTCCAGCGCGCTGATGGGGGTCATCCCCGCGAAGGTGGCTGGCGTAGAGCAGGTGGCTGTCGCAACCCCACCCGGCGAACCGCAGAACTCCATCACGCTGGCCGCGATCCACGCTTCAGGCGCGGACAGGGTGTACCGCGTCGGCGGGGCGCAAGCCATCGCCGCGATGGCCTACGGAACCGAGCAGATCGACCGCGTGCAGAAGGTCGTCGGGCCGGGAAACCGCTGGGTCACGGCGGCCAAGGCCGAGGTGCAGGGCGACGTGGCTATCGACTTCCTCGCCGGACCGAGCGAACTGCTCGTCGTCGCCGACGACTCGGCGAACCCGAAACACGTCGCCAGCGATATGGTCGCACAGGCAGAACACGACGAGAACGCCTCGGTCGTCACGGTGACCGACGACGCCGAGTTCGCCGAGGAAGTCGTCGAAGAAATCGACCGACAGGTAGGCGAACGCGAGCGCGAGGACGTCATCCGGGCCGCGCTCGATAACGACGCCAGCGGCGTGTTCGTCGCCCGGTCGATGAGCGAAGCACTGCTATTCGCCGAGGAGTACGCCGCAGAACACCTCGCCATCCAGGCCGAGGACGAAGAGGAACTCTTAGACCGCATCGACAGCGCGGGAAGCGTCTTTTTGGGTTCGTACACCCCCGTCGCGGCAGGCGACTACGCTTCCGGGACGAATCACGTCCTGCCGACGACCGGACTGGCGAAGATCACCGGCGGGCTGTCGGTCGATTCGTTCCTCCGCTCGACCACGGTACAGCGATTGGACGAAGAGGCGCTCGATTCGCTCTCCGAGACGATCACGACGCTCGCCGAGGCCGAGGGTCTGGAAGCTCACGCGGAGAGCGTTCGGAAGCGATTCGAGTAGATGCGAAAGCGATCCGGTAGAGAACCGCCGAAAAGCGATACGAGTGGAAAACGGTCGAATCGAGGTCGCTACTGTTTTCCGAGAGCTTCGCTGGTCGCCGACAGACCAGCCTCCACATCTACGTCAGCACCCTGTTTCTGCAGAGCATCCCCCAGCGCGCTCACGAGGTAGGACACCGTCTGGGGGCGTGCGGAGTAGCCCATACAACCGATGCGGAAGATCTCGCCGTCAAGGTCGCCCAGACCGGTGGCGATTTCGAGGTCGTACTGCTCCAGCAGGTAGTCCGTCACGTCGGTGTCGGTCACGCCCTCGGGGACGCGAACCGCGTTGAGACTCGGCAGCCAGTACTCCTCGGGGGCGTTCATTTCCAGTCCCATCGCCTCGACGCCCGCCTTGAGCGCGCCAGCGATCTCGCGGTGGCGTTCCCAGCGCGCTTCGATACCCTCCTCGCTGACGAGGCGGAGCGCCTCGCGGAGTGCGTAGACGTTCGTGATCGGTGCGGTGTGGTGGTAGGCACGCTCGTCACCCCAGTAGCCTTCGAGCAAGCTCAGGTCGAGATACCACGACCGGGCCGGTTCCTCGCGCGAGAGCACTTTCTCCATGGCGCGGTCGTTGAGCGTCAGTGGACTCGCACCTGGCGGGCAGGAGAGACACTTCTGTGGCCCGGAGTACGCCACGTCGATGTCCCATTCGTCAACCCGGAGTTCGACGCCGCCGAGGGAGGTCACGCAGTCCGCGATGACGTACGCGTCGTGGTCGTGTGCGATGGCGGTCAGTTCCGAGACGTTCGGCTGTACCACGCCGGTACTCGTCTCGGCGTGGACGAACCCGAACACGTCCGGTTGATGTTCCTCGAACGCGGCTTGCACGTCGGCGGGGTCGAGCGGTTCGCCCCACGGCGCGTCCACGTGGACGATTTCGCCACCTGCACGGGTCGCCATCTCCTCCATCCGCCCGCCGAAGTAGCCGTTGGTCGGGACGAGCACGGTATCACCAGGTTCGATGAGGTTGCCGATGGCAGCCTCCATCGACGCCGACCCCGTACCTGAGACGGGAATCGTCCACTCGTTGTTCGTTCGGAAGGTGTATCGAAGGAGGTCTTGCACCTCGTCCATCATCTCGACGAACGATGGATCCAGGTGGCCGACCAGCGGCGTGCTCATCGCTCTGAGCACGCGGGGATGTACCTCACTCGGGCCGGGACCCATCAGCGTCCTGTCTGGCGGTGTCAACTCGCCAACCTTCGGGTTCTCCATGTCTCCCCGTATCACTCGGGGTCACAAAAATCTCGCCTTCCCGGAACCGTGTGTACGGTTTCGCGGAGCAGTGTGCTTAGCTTCGTGGAGCGGTACGTTCACCTTCCTGGAGCCACCCGACCAACGGGCCGTTGAATGGGACAACGGCCCGTTTCTTCGGACGAACTTCGAGGAAACGATGCAAACGGTCGTCCCGGTTTATCCGAGCAATCGATGTAGGCGGAGATAGCCCAGCAGGTTGCTGGGTGGAGGATCACAATGGCACGTCAGAGACCGATGCAACATTCACAGGGGCAGACCGGATATCAGCAGTACGGCCAATCGCAGCAGTATGGCCAACCACAACAGCAGTATGGCCAGATGCCCACCGGCCAGCAGTATGGTCAACAGGGTGTCGGCCAGCAAGGGGTTGGCCAGCAGATGCCACAGTCGGGAACTGGTCAGCAGTTGCCACAGCAGGGCACTCAACAGATGCCACAGCAGGGCGTCGGCCAGCAGATACCACAGCAGCGCGGCCAGTTCGAAGACCAGTTGCCGAGCGAGATGAGAATCGCTCTCGAGGATTTCGAGAAGGCCGCCCAGGTATGTGACTGGTGTGCCGACCAGTGTATCGACGAAGGGCCACAGATGGCCGAGTGTATCCGGCTCTGCCGTGACGTTGCAGACCTCGGCACACTGAACGCGAAGCTCATCGCCCGCGATTCGGTCTTCGGACCGGAACTCGCGGAGGTGTTCACACGCGCAGCCGAGGAATGTGCCGACGAGTGTATGCGACACCCACACGCACACTGTCAAGAGTGTGCGTCCGTGCTTTCCCGAGCCGTCGATTCGACCTACCGGTTGCTCGACCAGATCCAGATGGGTCAGACGGAGACACCGACACAGCAAACCACCGTCCAGCAACCGCAGGTCTAACTACTCGGTCTCTTTTCTGACGGGACGTCTTACCATTTCGATAAATCCGCACCTCGTTTCGAGAGAGAAGCTTATAGCCTCCGGACGCGAAGTACGAAATCCATGATGGTCGGCCACGCCCTGATAGCTTTCGCGTTGGCCGCGCTGGTAGCATCCAGGTTCTGGCCCGCAGAGCGTGCGCTGACGTTCGGCGTGGTCGCAGGCGCGTTCGCGACGATCCCCGACGTGGACATGACCTACGCAGTCGTCGGACTCGCACAGATGGGATTCGGCGGGGTCTGGCAGATGACCGCCACGTTCTGGGGCAGTTCGCAACTCGTCCACCGCGTCGTGACTCATTCGCTCGTCGTCGCCGCGGTCGCCGCCCCGGCGTTCGTCTGGGCGACTCGCGGCCCCCGATACCGGGCCATCGCCGCAGTCGCCCTCTCAGCACTCGTCTGGATATCGCTCGTGAAGAGCGGCGTCCTCGGCGCAGGCGTCATGCTCGTGTTCGTCATGACGGGTGTCGTCGTCACGATCGCTGCCGCCTCGTACACCGATTTCGGGCCGCGTGCGCTGTTCGCCGCGATCGCGTTCGGTCTCCTCTCCCATCCCTTCGGCGACCTGTTCACGGGGGAACCACCGCAGTTCCTCTATCCGCTCGACGTGGTGCTTCTCGACTCGCGGGTCGCCCTGCTCGGAGAGCCGACGTTGAACCTCCTCACCATCTTCGCACTGGAACTGGCTACGGGATGGCTCGCGGTGATGGCCTACTTCCAGTTGCGCGATGAGAGCCTGCGCCAGCACGTTCACGGGCGTGCCGCGCTCGGTGCGGGCTACGCGATCGCCGCGCTCGTCCTCCCTGCACCGACGCTTTCGGTGTCGTACCACTTCGTGTTCTCCGTGCTCGCCGTGGGGGCCGTCGGTGTCGCCCCGCGACTGCATCCACGGCGGCTGTTCCATCCGGTTCGTGACCCTCGGACGTGGGCCTGTACCGGAATGGCGGCCGTTACGCTCGCAGTACTGGGTTACGCAGGTGCGTATCTCGTAGCCTAATGTTTCATACGGGTTGCACTCTTACCGCCGGGTATGGCTCAGCGAATCGGCAGGTTGGACTCGCTCGTGGAGAACGAGCGAGTTAATGCTGGACTAGCGTGGCTACTCGTCGGCTTTCTGCTCGCCGTCGTCGCAGCGAGCCTGCTGAACGCCGACCTGTTGTGGGCGATGTTCGCCGGATTCGTCGCCCTGCTGGCAGTGATTCCCCCGGTTGCCTACCGGAACGCGGAAGCGATGCTTCCGTGGGAAGTGCTGGTGATCGGTGCGCTTCCCATCCTCGGGCGCACGCTCGCCACCCTCGCGCTCACGAGTCGGCTGGCGACGTACCTCTCGGTGGCGGCGCTGGCGCTCATCGTCGCCGTCGAACTCCACGTCTTCACCCCGGTTCGGATGACCCACTGGTTCGCGGTGCTCTTCGTCGTCATCACGACGATCGCGACCGCTGGCGTCTGGGCAGTCATCGAATGGCTGTCGGACATCTATCTCGGCACGCAGTTCATCCAGAGTGAGCAGGTACTCATGTGGGACTTCGTCTACGCGACGATGGGTGGCCTGTTGGCTGGGATCATCTTCGAAGTGTACTTCAGACGAGTCGTCCCGACAGAATCACGCCTTCCGACCGACATCCGGGAACGAGTCCAATGAAAATCCGCGAGCACCTCGGCATCTCGAACCGAAGACAGCGACAGTTGACTCGCGCGATGGAGTTGAGTCTCGTCGGCATCTTCTTCGTCGGACTGGACAGAGGCAACCTCGGGATCATGGTCAACAGCGCTATCGCGTTCGCCATCACCCACGTCCCGGCGGTGCTCGAACGAGATTACCAGATTCCGATGGACGCCGGGCTGACGCTGTGGATAACGACCGCCGTCTTCCTGCACGCAGTCGGTACCCTCGGGCCGTACCAGAATGACGCGTGGTTCTGGTGGTGGGACCACGTCACCCACGCACTGTCGGCCTCACTCGTCGCTGCCGTGGGATACGCCACCGTCCGGGCCATCGACGCTCACTACGACGACGTGTATCTGCCGCCGCGTTTTATGTTCGTGTTCATCCTCATGTTCGTCGTCGCGTTCGGCGTGGTCTGGGAGGTCATCGAGTTCGCACTGAGCGGACTCGCGGGCATCCTCGGCGGGCGGGCAGTGCTCACGCAGTACGGACTCGAAGACACGATGCCGGATCTCCTGTTCGACACCGTCGGCGGCTTCATCACGGCCATCTGGGGGACGGCGTATCTCTCGGACGTGGTCGGTGCCGTCACGGAACACCTCGACGGACGAGAGCAGAAAGCGGACTGAAATCGGGCAAGTAGAGATCGAATGCAGATCGGTTGGTCGAGTGCCGATCGATCGCCGGTCGTAGGTCGGTCGATGGCCGATGCGTCTTTTACCAGTGGCAGAGAATCCACTACGCGCAATGGTGTTCAAGAAGATCACGCTCATCGGAACGAGCAATGAGAGCTTCGACGCGGCCGCAGACGATGCCATCGACCGTGCAGAGGAGACCCTCTCGAACGTCAAGTGGGTCGAAGTTGACGATCTCGGCGTCGAGGTCGCGTCCGTCGACGACAGGGAGTATCAGGCCGAGGTAACGGTCGCGTTCGAACTGCAGGAGTAGCAACAGAATCAGGTGCGGAAACTCTCGCCGCATCCACATTCGGAGACGACGTTCGGATTTTCGACGTGGAAGCCCGCACCCTGTAGTCCTTTTTCGAAGTCCACGACGCTTCCCTCGATGTAGTTCATGCTCGCCGGATCGACGAATACGCGCAGCTCGTGGTGTTCGAAGACGGTGTCGTCCGCCTCGGCTTCTTCGTCGAATCGCATGCCGTAGGAGAGTCCGGCGCAGCCGCCCTGCTGGACGAACAGCCGGAGTCCCGCGATCTCGGAGTCGAGACCTTCGCTATCCAGGAGGTCGAGTGCCTGCTCGGCGGCGTCCTCTGTCACCTCGATGGTCGGGGTCTCCTCCCCGTTCGGTGCGGTGTCGGTGCTCATGGGTATCGATTGTCGGTCTGGCCTCATATAACGTTCGCCTGCGAGAGCGAATACGGGATGGGTTATCTGATGTAGACACTTCCTCAGGAACCCCGATTACGTCGACCTAGAAAGCCCTCTCACGCCTTCATCGAGTAGTGACCGCGATCACGTTGGTCCCAGAAAGCCCTCGGACGCTACGCTCGCGCGCCCCCCGCTGAGCTCCTCAGGAAGGCGCTTCGCGCCTTCCCTGCGGTGCTTACGGGGTCGTGCTTCGCGTACCGCCCTCGCCCTTTCAGTCCGCCAGGATTCCTCGAACGTGCTGGCGAGTTTTCGTGGATGACGGGTGTGTGCGCTCGGCGGCTGGTCGGCTCTGCGTGCGGTGGCGCGTGCGAAGAACGCGCGCGAGGGACGACCGGAACGAGCGGAGCGAGTGAAGGGAGGAGGCTGGGGAGGGCGAGGCGTGGTGGCGGTCGCGGTTCGTGGTAGGACTTTCTGGGACGCCGTTACTGCGGCGTCTCGTTCGTCTCGAAAAGAGCATACAGAGGCTTTCGAGATCACGACAACTTCGTCAGTCGTCTCACCTCGAAGCAAACGACATCCTGAACAGACCACTGTACTGATATCCACTGATTTGTACTGAAATGTACTACCAGATAGAATCCGTGAGACTTACCAACAGTTCGGGTTTCGTCAGAAGGTTTTGCGAGAGCCTGTTTGTGGCCCTTTATGAGGTTTTTGCGAGGGAAGAGCGCTCCGATGCGGTCTTCCTGCACTCGTAGTGAGTGCGAGGGAAGGGATTTGAACCCTTGGACCTCTACAGGAGCGGATCTTGAGTCCGCCGCCGTTGGCCGAGCTTGGCTACCCTCGCACGCAACTCCTACTCCACGCCGGGTAAGTTAAAACGTTCCGAATCGGAAAACCGACACTCCTTTTCTATCCCACTGCACCTGTCGAATCATGACCGACGAAGCCAACCGAGTCGAACTCGCGGAGCGCGCCGCGAGAGCGGGAAGCGAGATCGCCGCCGAAGGATTCCGTGGGGGTCTCGACGTGGAGACGAAATCGAACAAGACTGACGTGGTGACCGAGGCTGACCGCCAGAGCCAGCGCCGCGTCATCGACGTCATCCGCGAGGAGTACCCCGAGGACGCCATCGTCGGCGAGGAGGAAGACGAACTCAAAGCGGTACCGCCGGAGGGCGACGTGTGGGTCATCGACCCCATCGACGGCACGAACAACTTCGTCCGCGGGATTCCGATCTGGACGACGAGTGTCGCCGCAGTCCGCGACGGCGAAGCGGTCGCCGCCGCGAACGTCTGCCCCGCACTCGGCGACACCTACACCGCCGGGCCGAACGGCGCATTCCTGAACGGTGAGCAGATCGCGGTCAGCGACCGCACCGACCCCGAGACGTTCACCGTCTGCCCGACCATCTGGTGGGATTTCGACCGCCGAGACGAGTACGGTGCGACGGCACAGGCCATCCTCGACCGATTCGGCGACATGCGACGGTTCGGCTGCGCACAGATCGTCCTCGGGATGGTCGCCAGTGGTGCGCTGGACGGTACGGTGACGAACGTCGTTCCGAACCCGTGGGACACGGTGGCAGGGGTCTTCCTGGTTCGACAGGCGGGTGGGACGGTCACCGACATCCACGGCGAACCGTGGACGACCGAGAGCAGGGGTCTGGTCGCCTCTAACGGGCGAGCACACGACGAAGTGCTCGCCGCCGCACGCGCCGCGGAAGCACACTGGCGAGAATAAAAGATGTGTCGTGGGGAGTTGCGGACGTATCGAGAAGAGTGGCAGATGTGTCGTGGAGAGTAGCGTACATACCGTGAACAGGCGCGAAACGCGTATTGTGGAAATTAGGGTGACCGTCATTTCTGATTCGGAATACTGCAACAGGACTCCGACGAGTGTGTAAGGATATTTAGCACTGGGGCATTTCGGTAGCGATATGAAGTTGGATGAAACGGATCGCGCTATTTTAGAAGCACTCCAAGCAGACGCCCGAACCCCGTTCAGCGAGATCGCCCGTCGCATCGACATGTCCAGTGCGACGGTACACGACCGAGTCAACCGAATGGAAGAAGCGGGCGTCATCACCGGGTATCACGCGAAACTCGACCCGAAGAAGGTCTCTCTCGGTATCTCCGCATTCGTCGGTCTCCGCGTCGAGCAGGGTCGCGAGAAGGATACGCTCAAGAAACTCGAATCGATAAACGGCATCCAGGAAGTCCACCTCACGACCGGTTCCTGGGACGTGATGGCCCGCGTCTATGCGGAGGACGCTGACAGCCTCCGCGAGTTGATGTTCGACACGATCGCCCAGATGGATGGCTTCTCCCGGTCGCAGACCATGGTCGTCCTCGGCTCGCCATACGAGAGCGAAGAGCTTCCGCTCGGCGGAGCTATCGAAGAATAGAGAGACCGGAAACGTAAAACCCGCTCGCTCCGGTTCGTGGGATATGGATACCGCAAGCGAGGGTCTCGACAACGAACGCACGTGGATCGGCGGTGTCGTCGCCGCCATCGTCGCGCTGGTCGGTGGCGCACTGGTCTTCCCGAAACAGGTGTACGACGGCTTTATCTGGCACTACTTCTGGGGACCGGTGGCTGCTGACGCGAAAGGTGCGTCGTGTGCCGTCCGCGACGGCGGAACGACGAAGTACATCTACGACGCCGGAACCTGTGCGACCGCGCCGGAACCCGTCGCCGTTCCGGGATACACGCTCGTCTCCGAGGTCGGCTACGCCGTCACGCTCATCGTCGCACTGCTCGGCGTCGTCTTCCTCCTTCGCCGACTCGACGTCGGACAGGACAGGAGCCTCTTCTACGCCCTGTTCCCGTTCATGTTCTTCGGGGGGGCACTCCGGGTGGTGGAAGACGCGAACGACGCGCTCCGACAGGCAGGGGCCGAGGCGATTCCGTTCCCCTTGAACACGCTCATCATCAGCCCCATCATCTACTTCACCGTCTTCGCCATCACGCTCGCAACACTCGTCGTGAGCGTCTCACTCGCACGACGAGGGGTCTTCGAGGATTACGAGTATCCCCTCGCAAGCGTCGGCACGCTTGTCCTCGCAGTCACGATCGGATATCTGTTCGTGCTGGCGGCCACCACCCAGCGTGTCGGTCTCTACCCACAGGTGCTCATCGTCGTCCTCGTCGGTGCCACATTGGTCACGGCGGTCACGTGGAAAGGAATCGAGACGTTCGCTCCGGAGATCAACGCCGGGACGGGGTTCATCGGTGCAGTCGTCATCTGGGGCCACGCGGTCGATGGTGTCGCGAACGTCGCGGTGCTCGACTGGGCCGGTGCGCTCGGACTCGCCGGAGAGTACGGCGCGAAACACCCGGTGAACCGGGCGATCATCGACATCACGTCGGGCGTTCTTCCCGAATCCATCACGGGAGTTATCGGGACTGCGTGGCCGTTCTTGCTCGTCAAGATCGCCGCCGCGCTCGCGGTCGTCTGGGTGTTCGACGAACAGATCTTCGAAGAGAGTCCACGGTACGCCATCCTGTTGCTAATCGCTATCCTCGCGGTCGGTCTCGGGCCAGGAACGCGTGATATGCTTCGAGCGACGTTCGGAATCTAGGACAGCCGCTCCAACGTCGATTCGGGGAAGTATTGCTTACCGCAATTTTGACACGTCGCAACCTCGACCGGCTCGGTGACAGCCAGACCCAGATGGTCGGCGGAGACGCTTTCTTTGGATAGCGGTGAGCCACAGGTCGCACAGGATAGATCATATTCGGTCGTCATACTATCACCACAGCCGATGTGTAATCCTGTTTATGCATGATTAATTATTCACCACTCTGTGAGATAGGACACTCATTAGTATAAATCCTATGTACATCACTAGCACATTACCACTCCAGCACACGACGGAAATACGCCCAGACGCAGTACGAATACACTACTTCAACCCACTGCGACGATCACGATTGGCGACTCTGCGAATACACCGATCGACGACACTACGGATACGCGTGCGGCTCTCGGTCGAGCCGTGGCTCAAATCCGAGTTCGTCCGGGACCGACCGTGCGCGCTCGCCGAAGAACGGCTCACCAGTGAACAACGGCTGTGCCGCTGGAGCGAGCACACGAATCGCCTCGAAGCCGAGAGACTCCACATCACGGGTCGTGAGGCGTGCACCGTACACGTCGAAGGCGTCACTCGCCCGAGTGACGACGGTCTCTAACTCTTCTTTCCCCGCCGGAACCGAGTCACCGACGTTCGCACTGGGAACCGTCGTCTTCGGCGTAACGAACTCACGGACTGGCTCCGGAAAATCGGCGTAGTGTGCGATAGCACCCTCTGCATCCGCCGCTTCTTCCTGGCCCATCAGCTTCAGTTCCGTCCAGTTCTGGAGCGCCTCGGCGAGCGCAGACCGGGCGGCAGCATCCGGGTCGAGGTCGGCACCGGAACCGAGCGCGAACTTCGGCCACTCGTCCTCTCGATGCACTGCCACAGCGACCACCGGGACGTCTACGTCCTGGGTCACCAGCAGGGCGGTCACGTCGAGCGATTCCGCCCGTGCCCGCTTCACCAGCGTCTCGAAGCCAGAGTCGTCGATAGCCAGCCCGAGCGGTTCGAATGTGGCGTACCACGCGAGCATCGTCGCGTCGCGTTCGATCACCTCGTACAACCCCGACAACAGGGCTTCTGCCGTCGAGTTACCCAACCCCAATCCCGTCGTTATCGGGGGCTTGAACTGCGCGGCTGGCGGCGGGAAGTGGACGAACTCCGCAGGGAGATGCACCGGGTCGCCCGTCGCGAGATCACGACCGGGAACCCAGGCGAGTTCTTCGTTTCCAGGGTCTGGCCACCCCGTCGGTCGCACGAACTCAGCTGGCGAGACGGCATCCGTCAGGTCGGATGGTCGTGCCACTCCGAACGACGATTCGCGGTAGATGCCCGCACAGTATCGCTCTATCGCCTCGCCGAGCGCCTTCATCAACGCTTCGTTCCACTCTGCAGAGACACCGGCCGCCTTCTCCGCGGCACGTGCGTCGCTGAACCCCGTGGTGTCGCAGGTCTCCGCGAGATAGTAGGGTACAGGAAACGAAGCGACCTCCCCGAGCGACCGGACGATACCGACGCGGTCGTCGAGCGCTCCCTCGGCGTGTGCGACCGCATCCTCCAGCGAGCGCTCCCTGTGGCCGATTCCGAGCGTTCGGTCTCGGGGGTCGCCACAGACTGGACATCCGGGAACCGGTAGGAGTCGTCGCTCTGCGTGGGGGAGTTCCATCACACCGCCGAGCACTGCCGACTCGCCACCGGACAGAAGCGTCACCGCCTCGCGCCCGGCGAGTGCTCCAGCAAAGCGCGCCGTCGTGGTGGCGACGGTACCCTCGTCGCCACCCCTCCCTTCTGCGACCTTCCCTTTACCATCCCTCTCTTCGCCATCCATCCCTTCCGCGTTCGACGCGACTCGGGTGGACAGACACTCGAAACACGCCGTCGCAGGGGCGAATCCGGAGATGGCCGCGTCGACACCGGGAATCGCGTGACCGCCGACACCACCGAGTTCGACGGCCAGCCAGGGAGTTCCAGATCGGTTTACCTGTGCGAAGGTGGTCGACCCGACGTCGTCAACGACGACAGCGAGATCGACGTCGGCGACGTCGTCCGGTTCGATTTCGGTGACGGTGCCATCGACATCCCCGAGTGCCGCCACGACAGCCTCGGCTGCGGGGCCAACTCCGACGACGCCCAGCGCGTTGCTCATGTACGAAACGAGACGGGCAGGTGGCAAAAACGCGGCGGATAGAATTCAGAAGCTATCGCTGGAGGCTGCAAGAAAATGGAAAAGTTCGAGCTTAGTGAAGGATGCCCTGTGCGACACTGGCGAGCTGGTCGGTGTCGGCGCTCTGGAGGTCGTCGTTGGCGAGCTTCAGGCGCAGGCGCGGGCGACCAACGTCGATGGGAACCTTCTCCGTGCCGATGAGACCCATGTCTTCGAGCTTGGTCTTCGTGCGGGAGAACGTCGCCTTGCTGGCGATGCCGACGTCCTCGCCCCACTTGCTGATGTCGTAGAGCAGGGCTTCGTTCTTCGCTGCGACGAGGAGACTGATGGTCACTTCGTCCAGACCATCGCCGTCACCACGTGCGGTTTCGAGCGACGAGAGGACGCTGTTGAAGTCGCTCTCGGCGTCGGCACTGATCTCGTCGCGAAGCGTCTCGCGGACGCGCGAGATCGGGGGTGTGCGCAGGGTGAAGTCTGCGGCATCGTCCCACTCGGTCATGTACGTGCTGTAGGCCGCATCGACGAACTCCTCGTCGTCGGAGGTCAGCCCACCCACACGGTCGCCTGCGGTGACGAGCGCGATGACGAGGTCGTCGGTGACGAGCAGGGAGTTGCCGGACGAATCGTTCGTGGTACGCAGTGAGAGTGCACCCTCGTCGATGAGGTCTGCGGTGTTGCTGGCGATGATGAAGTCTTCCATCACGTCTTTGAGGGTCGTCTCGTCCGCGAGCATACGCATCTCGGGGAGGTCACCCTCGTACTCGGTGGCTGCATCGATGAGTTCTTCGATGGCGTTCGCCGACGGGTCGACGACGAGCATGGCTTCGGGGGCTTCGTCGATGACCGCCCGGAGGATTTCGTGGACGCTTTGGTTCAAGAGGTTCGATTTTGTTTCCATACAGGTAGGGACGATATTCAGCTATTTAATTTTAACGTTCGCCTACGACGGAAATCATGGGTTATGTACCGTGAACAATTAGTCAATGTCGTAATTATAATCTCCCAATTAGTATAATACCACCCTGAATCGGCATGAGCATTCAAGAAATTTGAATTTCGAAGACCGCCGTTGGGCGCTGAAGTGATATACAGCAATGTGCATATTTCGGGCAGTTCAGCCGTTGTTGAACGGGTCTCTCGATATAAATCCGGATGGTAATCGTTAATTACCAATTGCATTTTGCGTGAACAGTCCGAAAGAATGAAGTATAGATGTGAACAACCAACATATGACATGCAAGGTAAAATTCAGCAGTGGCTTGCAGAACACCCAGTGGCGTTGAATGCAGCATTCAGTCTGATGATCGGTTACTCGTACATACAAGGAAGTACTGTCGATCCTCTAGCGGCATCCGGTGGAACCGCAGGACCTTAATCAGCCTTAATTTGGGCGAACAAATCATTTTCTTCTGACCAGTACAGTTCACCATCGTAGAGTATCGGCATTTCGGCTCTCATGAGGAACGAACAGAGTTCGTCTGTGTTCAACGAGAAGGCCGCGTTATTTCCGTGTAGATACAGCTTATCGTTATCATCGATATACGGTTGATAACAACCGCCGACCATCGACACCGAAACGGAGAGCGATTTGTAGGTGAGAACGAAGTCGTTCCCACTGGGTTCGATCTGACCCCAGACAGGCAGGTAGTTCTTCGATTGCGTTAATGTGTGCGTCCCATCACCGACGACCGAGTAATCCTTGTTCATCATGATGCGCCGACGCGCAAGTTGGAGAGCGTGTTGGATGCTGAACCCGTTTATCAGTAGCCGCGCAAACGAGACCCCGACTTTCGCGGCCTGCTTGTTCAGCACTTTGTTGAACGTCACTGCGCCAGCCACACTTCCTTTTCGTACGAGTTCCAGCCCTTCGTAGTACGAACCACAGGCGTTCAGGAAGAACGTCTGAACCTGACTTTCTTCGATATCATTGATAGCGAGATTACCATCGATACACCGTAAGCCACTCTCTTCACAGTGCCCGATGTAGTGAACGAAGTCGTACTGTGACTCGAACACCTCGGCGAGTTCACCACGGGTCAAGTGCTCGCGAATCGTAATGTTGATCGGAAGGTCTTTGGCACGATCCAGGTAGATGTCCGCCGCGCTTTCTCTTTCGTCGCCCATCTCTCCGTCGTTCAAAATGAGAACGACCTCGATATCTCCTTCCTCACGGTTGAAGTACTTGAACCGGTTCTTGTACGTCTTCGGCTCGACTTTGAACACGTCGATGGGAACGCCCTCGGCGAGCCAGCCGTGGACACGCCCACGATGCAATTCGGGCTTTACTCTATCGACGGAATTGACGTTCTCGGCGCGCCTGACTCGGTACGAATCCCCGGCCGCGATTGCCTGTTGCCCGAAGTACGACGCGCTCGGTACGCTGCGATAGAAGTCACCAAGCGAGGCATCCAACAGTTCGTTCCGATTGAGATCGGACGACTCCGGGAGATAGATGAGACCGAGGTTCGACAGGAGATACGGTAGCGTCGAGATGTTTTCGACGCTCGGCTCGACGTACATCGACAGATGCCAGTCCGGCAACTCGTTGTCGATACTGTCGAAATCGCAGAGGTCGTAGGTGACGAGCTGTTCGGCAGGTGTCGAGTCGTAGACAGTCTCTGCGTCGATGTCGGCCTCGTCGAGAAGCGGCATCTCCGCGAGGTTCCAGTAGTGTGGCCCTGCGTTTCGAACGAGGCAGTCGAGGAAGAACACCTGTCGAAGTAGCGAAGCTACTTCGTGCTGGTAGTCCGGAAGCGGACTGAAACGATACGTGAAGTTGACCGACGGAGCACGAAGAACCGGCGCAGAGCGCCGTTCGACCGTCACATCGGCCTGTAAGTAGTACGCCAGTGGAGCCGTAACGAACAGACTGTCGAAATCGTCGGGGACACGCAGTTCGATTCCAGTCTCTTTCTTCTCGTCTCGCACCTGCTGTGGAATGTCTATCTCTCCGCCCAGTTCGAATCGCGGTGGATGGCCACGGAGCGAGGGATACGACCGATCGGGCCCGGTCGTCTTATGCGACGAGGATGCGTAGGTGAGTGCCGTCGCCAACCCCTCGGTCGTCGGTGGAATCGTTATCGTGTCGACTGGCATCTTGTGGTGGCTACGAAAGCCGAGCGTTATCGGAATGCAGTCGTGGAAAGAGATGATTAACTCGTCGTAATCCGAGGTCTTCCGAATCGTCGCGGAGCCCGAAAATCTGATGTACGTCTTGATGTTGCCGTGGATGTTGGCCAGATACTCACCGTCTGGAAGGGTGAGTACCTCGGTGTCACTTCCGTGATGAAACCGTTCTTCAGTTTCCATCTCGGTGATGCTCACCAAGTTCGGTGGGAATCGGAGTTTCGAGGCGTGACCGGCGACGGTTTCGTCGATGGGTCTCTCGATGTCTCGTGGCTCACCACGAGTTTTCCAGTCGAGCGCACCGATCGAAATCTCGGTCTTCGCGCGGTCGAACGCCCGAATTCCGGTTTCCGTCTCCTCCCACTCGATCATGCCGGTAATAAAATCGTTAACTCACTGTTAGTTTATATTTCTATCGGGGGGAGTGAAGCGTGCTGTCCGAAAGGTAAACTTATAGGCCGTGGTGACCGGGATTTGCACATGGAGTACGACCACGTTCGGGCGGTCGATCCGGAAGTCGCCGACGCACTCGAAGCCGAAGTCGAACGCGAACGCGACACGCTGGAGATGATCGCAAGCGAGAACTTCGTCAGTGAAGCAATACTCGAAGCACAGGGAAGCACACTGACGAACAAGTACGCAGAGGGGTATCCCGGCGAGCGATACTACGGCGGTTGTGAGCATATCGACACTGTCGAAGAACTCGCCATCGAGCGCGCGAAGGAACTCTGGGGCGCAGAGCACGTCAACGTCCAACCACACAGCGGTTCGCAGGCGAACATGGGTGTCTACCTCGCGGCGCTCGAACCGGGCGATAAGATCCTCTCGCTCGACCTGACCCACGGTGGCCACCTGAGTCACGGTCACCACGTCAACTTCGCCGGAAAGCTGTACGAAGTCGAGCAGTACAAGGTGGACGCCGAGACGGGCTATCTCGACTACGACACGCTGTACGACCACGCTGTCGAGTTCGAACCAGACATCATCGTCTCCGGCTACTCCGCCTACCCCCGGCAGGTCGAATGGGAGCGGATCCAGGAGGCTGCCGACGAAGTTGGCGCGTACCACCTCGCGGACATCGCACACATCACTGGCCTCGTCGCAGCGGGCGAACACCCCTCGCCGGTCGGCATCACCGACTTCGTCACGGGTTCCACCCACAAGACGATCCGTTCGGGTCGTGGTGGCATCATCATGTGCGACGAAGAGCACGCAGACGCCGTCGATTCTGCCGTCATCCCCGGAATGCAGGGTGGTCCCCTCATGCACAACGTCGCTGGCAAAGCTGTTGGCTTCAAGGAAGCACTCGAACCGGAGTTCGACGAGTACGTCGCCCAGACCGTCGAGAACGCGAAAGTTCTCGGTGAAACGCTCCAGGATCACGGCTTCAGTCTCGTCTCCGGCGGCACGGACACCCATCTCGTGCTCGTGGATCTGCGCGAATCGCACGAAGACGTGACCGGCAAGGATGCGGAGGAAGCACTCGAAGAGGTCGGGATCGTCCTCAACGCGAACACCGTCCCAGGTGAGACGCGCTCGCCGTTCGTCACCAGCGGAATCCGCGCAGGGACACCTGCACTCACGACGCGGGGCTTCGACACCGAGGATATCACGGTCGTCGGCGACCTCATCGCGCGCACAGTGAACCATCTAGATGACGAAGACGTGAAGGCGGAGGTTGCAGAGCGAGTCCAGAACCTCTGTGACGCGAACCCGCTGTACGAGTAACGTCCACGACCCTTTTTTCTCGCGGAACACGGTAGACGTAACTGCTCACGATTGGAGTTCGAACTATGCTAGAACAGTTAGCCGGTTTCACGAACGCCGATATCGTCTTCACCGATGGCCGAACGCTCACCGACGTCCGTGTCGCCATCTATCCGGGGTGGATACGAATCCAGACCGAAACCGCGAATCAGTTCCACCCGCGCGAGCAGATAGACCGAATACAATCGAGTCGGGATACCGAGTAGGTTCTGCCGAGATATACACCCATATGTATAGAATCGTCTTGTGAATTCTCGAAATGAGCACGAACCCGAATGTTGAAGGGGCTTCGAAACCCACGACTCACCAATGGTAGACATCATCGACGGGAAGGCAGTCGCCGAGCAGATTCGAGCCGACCTCGGAGCGAGCATCGAGACGTTGGAAGATGCGGGCGTAACACCCGGACTGGCGACGGTGCTCATGAGCGACGACCCTGCGAGTGAGACCTACGTCTCGATGAAACAGCGCGACTGTGAGGAGGTCGGTATCGAAGGTATCCACGTCGAGATCGACCCCGACGCGCCTGCCGAAGAGCTGTACGACACCATCGACGATCTGAACGACGACCCCGACGTTCACGGGATGCTCGTCCAGATGCCCGTCCCCGACCACGTCGATTCTCGCCGCGTCATCCGAGCCATCGACCCAATGAAAGACGTGGATGGCTTCCACCCCGAAAACGTCGGGATGCTCGTCGCCGGAGACGCGCGTTTCAAACCCTGTACGCCCCACGGCGTTCAGAAACTGCTGGCTTGGGTGGACGTCGACCCGGAAGGGAAGGACGTGGTCATCGTCGGCCGGTCGAACATCGTCGGTAAACCCCTCGCCAACCTGCTCATCCAGAAGGCGGACGGTGGCAACGCGACCGTGACGGTCTGTCACTCCCGCACCGCCGATCTCGCCGCGAAGACACGCGCAGCGGACATCGTCATCGCAGCCTGTGGCGTTCCCGAACTCATCGACGGGTCGATGCTCTCCGAGGGTGTGACCGTCATCGACGTCGGCGTCAATCGCGTCGATGCGGACACAGAAAAGGGGTACGAACTCGTCGGCGACGTGGAATTCGAGAGCGCGAAAGAGAAAGCAGGAGCGATCACACCGGTCCCCGGCGGCGTCGGGCCGATGACTCGCGCGATGTTACTTTACAACACCGTGAAAGCCGCCGGTCAGCAAGAGGAAGTCGAGGTCGAACTGCCGTAACAGGAACCCATCGTAACTGAAACCTCCTTCAGTCCGAATCAACCAGAGTTGGAACCCTACCCCAGTCGGGAGAGCGTCTCCCGCGTGCTGATGAGTGCCTCTTCGTCGCCGTCCCGGAGGTACCGGGCGAGATTACGGGCTGACGAGACGAGGCCATCTGCCGTGTCGATGTCGAGACCACGTTCGAGTGCGCGGGCACGACGGATGTGTTCGCCCAGCGTTTCGAGCGTTTTTCGTCCTTCCCTGTCCACGTCGTGTTCTCTGACCCACTCGTTCATGTCACGGTGGTAGTCGGAGAGCGCCTCCGAGTAGGCGAGGCCCCGAACGTCGTACATGGACTTGGGGACGTCTGTGGAGGCGGGACGTTCTCCCTCGTCGGCCCCCCGAAGGAGGGAGACGAAGTAGATCTCCTCGTCGTCGGTCACGTCGAACGCGCGACCCACCACGTCGGCGACGTGGCGGAGTTCCTGTGCTGCGAGGTAGGTGTCGTCCAGTAGGCGAAGTTCGCCACCCTTGATGAACCCACGTTTTCTGACGTACTCGCGTGCTGCATCTTCTGCGAGGTCGGCGACCTCTCGGAGCGGTCGGGCATCCATCGCCTCGCGTGCTTCGGCCAGTTCGAGCGTCGCGGCACTATCCGTGTGCTGGACGCGATCTTCTTCGACGCCGACGCTTCGCATGCTGCCACACTCCGGGCAGGCGACGCTCCCCGTCTCGTAGTACGACCACTGCGCCCCACAGTCCTGACACTCGCGGGTTCCACGAACTTTCATGTTCCTCACTTGGAGTGCCGAAGTGAAAACTCTCGTGAACGGGGGCCGGGAAGAACGACGGACAGGTTTATGAGGGATGTCCAACAAAAAACAGGTATGTCGTCACCTGATTCGACATCGACGGCGGAGGATAGAGTAAGTCGCTTCGATGCGACTGGTCGAGAAATTCTCGACCACGTGTAGTGCAACCCATTCTGAGAGCGCGCCCATTCCCGACCAGACGCCAGTCTCGGATTCGAGCACGGATAACGGCGTCTCGGTGGACATCTTCGGCGAGACGCACGAACTCACCAGACGTGAGGCCAACCAGTTGCGAGACGCTCTCGGTCGGGCACTGACGGAGCGCCGGGAGTTTTTCAACACGGTCGGCGAACACCGCGAGGACGGGAGCTACGTCGTCTCGCGCAGAGGTGCGGACTCGGCTGGCCACCGGAAGGTGTTCGAGCGATTCGAGATGCTGGCCCGACTGTACGACCGGCTTCCGGCGGAGTTCACCGCCGACGAGGTGGGCGAACGCGGATTGACCGGTGGGCGACGACACATGCTCGTCCACCACTTCGCGGAACACCCCGGATTCGACTGTGAACTGGTCTCGCGCCAACCGCTCACGGCGCGGAAGGGGTGACATCGAAGCGGGAACGAGAACCGTCGAGGTGAACGCTTTTCGGGGTGGACTGCCTCGTCCCGCGTATGCCACGTCCCTCGACGTTCTCCATCGTCGCGCGAGACCCCGAGCAGAACGCTGTCGGCATCGCCGTCCAGTCGAAATTCGTCAGCGTCGGCTCCGTCGTCCCGTTCGCCAGCGCAGACGCGGGTGCCATCGCCACGCAGAGCTTCGCCAACGTCGCCTACGGGCCGGACGGTCTCGACCTACTTCGGTCGGGACGCCCCGCCGACAAAGTCGTGATGGAACTAACCGGAGCCGACCCCGAGTTCGAATCGCGCCAGCTCGGCGTCGTCGGGCAGGACGACTCGGTCGCCGCGTTCACCGGCGACGAATGTTTCGACTACGCGGGCGACATCCAGGGCGACCACTATACCGTCCAGGGGAACATCCTGGAGAACCGCGAGACGATAGAGGCGATGGCCGAGACGTTCGAGGAGACCGAGGGTGGGCTTCCGGAGCGACTCATCGCCGCACTCCACGCGGGCAACGAAGCGGGCGGCGACAAACGCGGCGAACAGAGCGCGGCACTGTACGTCGTCAAACCAGAGGGCGGGTACGACGGCCGCAACGACCGCTGGGTGGACGTACGCGTAGACGACCACGAAACCCCCATCGACGAGTTAGAGCGGGTGTTCAAGATCTACGACGTGACGCTCCTCGAACGTGCGGAACCGGAGGAGACCAGCGAGTTATCGGGGGCAACCGCCGAAGCGGTCGCCGAGACGCTCGCCGACCTCAATTTCTTCGACGGAACGCCCACTGAGAGCTTCGGCGACGAAGAACGCGACGCCCTCGAAGATTTCCGCGGGGTGAACAACTTCGAGAACCACTCGTTGGCCGTGCTGGAGGACGCGCTGGCCCGTGGGTGGGACGACGCCGACGGCGACGGTGAAGCGCGTATGGTCGATGCCATCTGGCACGGGTTGTCGCGGCTCGAACGGAAGTGACGGCTAGAAGCAGATCTCTTCGACGTCTTCTCACACCTTCATCGAGTGAAGACCGCAATCACGTTGTCCCAGAAAGCCCTCGTGGGCTATCCTCGCGTCCCGCGCTTCGCACCTCACCTCGCTCGCGTTGCTCACGAGGACACCAGGGAATCGCTCGGACGAGTTAGCGCGCTTTTCGTACTTTCGAAGTGAGCGACCACAACCGTTCTAGCCCACGACGTTCACATGGTCATGTACTGAAATGCACTGAAACATACTATTTTGTACTAAATATACTGATCAAAAGCACGACGAGCAGTATATAAACGTACAAAAACGCCGTCTCGTAGACGCCGACACTGATAACCCACACGAACTTAAATTGATTCCATATGAGAGACGAAGAGGAGATCCGCGAACAGTACGAGTTCCTCAAAGAACACCTAGACAGCGACGAGATGAACCACGAAAGCGTCCGCCAGATGTTCACATATTACAAGCGGGCGTTGGGGTGGGTGCTTGAAGAGGAGCACATATGACTTTCTTCAGATATGTTTCCCACCCTCATGGAAATCGTTACCTTTAAGTTATTACACCGTATTGTTGCAAGTGACGCTTCGCTTTGGAGGGCCGAAGCGTCAGCGGGGACCAATTCAGGGCGGCAAGCGGTTCGCGGGGTCTTTTCACCCCCGCGTGTTCCGCTTTCCTTTCGAAGCTAATCACCGAGCGACAGCACTCTCTACTGCAGATAACTAACGACGGGAGAGTACCGACTCTGCATTTCGAACCACAGATTCGCCATTCGATACTGCTGATACGCCTCTCGACAGCCTTACCTACAACCCACCGCTCGACACCTCTCCACTCACGCCTCTTTACTCGATACTACCGACACATCTCTCGACAGTATCGACTCACAGGTCTGAACCACGATCAGCGAAAAATCACTACGTCGCAGCGTTTCAGATCGTTATTCGATCTCCAGCGACCCGCTACTGCCGTCTTCGCCCTCTTTCCATTCGAGTTCGAACTCGACGCTCGTCTCGGCTCGACCGGTCGCCGACGTTTCGCGCTCGGCTTTCACTTCGAACACCGGACGGGTCGGCGGGTCGAGCGTGACCGACTGGCTCCCCGCATTCAGGGTGATCGGCTCGCCGCTATCGAGTTTGTCCGCGACGGTCCGGAGGTAGGCGGCGATATCGCTTCGGCTCTGGGTCGTTTCGGTCTCGAAGAGCACTTCTTCTGGCATACATCTACAGAGGTCGCCCATGGTCATAAGTGCAATCCCACCGTGCCCAACGGTGACGTGACAACGATTGAAATCCAATCCCGAATTGAGTGAACAGATATATTTATTTTATTCATATACATATCGGCGATATCGACGATGCACGAGTTGACGGGATTCCAGCGAGATATTCTGTATGTTATCGCTGGCCACGGCGAGCCGCATGGACTGGCTATCAAAGAAGACCTGGAGAAGTATTACGACGTGGACGTCCACCATGGGCGGTTGTATCCCAACCTCGACACGCTGGTCGATGCAGGGATGGTCGAGAAGGGTGAACGCGACCAGCGGACGAACTACTACGCGCTCACCGACGACGGAGAATCAGAGATCGAAGCGCGCAGGAAGTGGGAACAACAGTTCGTCGAGCACTGAAACGAAGCGCCGTCGGCGCTCGAAAGCCGTTGCCGTCAGTGTCACGCAGTGAACGCTCTCGTCGGGTCACCAGCTTCGTGCTTTTCGTTTCTCTCCACCGATATCGCCACGCCACCCGTCTTTCACGTTCTGAATAGCTGTTCTATTCGCTGCCGGTCTCTTCTTCCCCGGCCCAGTAGTCCACGGAATCGTCGCGGTGGTAGTAGCCGTGGAGGCTTCGATCGTCACGCCCGCCCGGTGGCGACCCGACGAACACTCCGAATTTCTCCGAGTCGGGATACACCGTCACCTCCGGGTCGTCCATCGTCGAAACAGCGAGATACGTCAGTGGCTCGTCAGAGTCGTTGATGACCCGATGGGCACCACTCTCGTCGGCGGGCAGAGCGACGTAGTCACCCTCGGTCAGCGACAGCATCTCGCCGTCGAGTCGGAGGCGTCCCGACCCCGAGAGGACGAAGATCGCCTCCTCGTTCCGCGTGTGATAGTGATAGGGCCACGACCGTCGGCCCGGTGGAATCTCGTACAGACTACAGCCGAGTCGGTGGCCGTCTGCTGCCTCACCCAATTCCTTTCGTTTGAAGACCGTCTCGCCACGTTCGAGCGTCGTCCAGTCGAGTGAACCTTCGCTGACTTTCCCCATACCGGACAGGAAGTTCTCGACCGAGATAATGGTACGCTGAGTGATCAGAGTGCGCCGAATCGCAGACCCGCGATGGGCCGAGGCGCCATCAGTCGTCCGATTCGTCGCCGTCTGTCGGCGTCATCTCCGGCGGTTCGTCCGCCACGTCGGATTCGTCGGTCCCTGTCTCGGTGGTTTCCATCCCCGTAGTACCGATATCCGCCGATTCCACCGGATCACGCGGTGGCTGTGGGATGGACTGCCCACCCTGCAGGTAGGTCGGATCGACTGCCCACGGCTGGATCGGTTTGCCCGCGATGAGTTCCGGCAGGACGACTTCCACGAAGTGGACGACGAGGACGAGCAACATCGGCCCGAGGAAGATACCGTACCAGCCGAACAGCAACGGGCCGAAGATGTACGCGAACATCACCATCCCGACGTGGAGGTTCCGCCCGGAGACGTAGGGGCGTAAGACGAGGTCGGGAATCGAATCGACGATGACGAACGAGACGAGGGCGAACACCGCCGGGAACCACAGTACACCGGGATCGCGCATCATCAGCGCGTCGACGCCGATGACCGCAGTAACCGGGAAGTAGACGAGTTTCATCCCGACGACGGGAATGAGGCTGGCGACACCTGTCAATAGCCCCACGACCGTCGGATACGGGATGGCCAGTCCGGGTGGGGCGACCATGTTGATGACGTTATAGGAGATCGCACCGATCGTGCCCGTCAAAAATGCGTTCAGGATGTTCCCGAAGAAGATGCTGTTGAAGTCGGTATCGACGCGCTGGACGTACGCTTCGAGGACGCCCTCGGTGTCCCCGAACGTCCGGCGGAACCACCGCGAGAGTTTGTGGTCGTCGCGGAGGAGGTAGAACGCGATGGCGATCATCACGAACAGATGGAGCGCAGCAGTCCCGACGAAGCCGACGTACTTGAGCGTCGAGCCGAACGCCTCCTCGATGATCTTCGTGTTGTTTCCGTTCATCAGGAACTGCTCGGGATGCTGTGCGACCGTGGAGACGTTCGCGTACTGACGAACCGACTCCGGAAGCGACTCGACGGGCGTGTTCTGTACCACCGTCGAGAGCTCTTGCAGCCCGATGGCCAAGGTGTAGACGACGAGCAGGATGGCGGGGAGTGCGAGCGCCAGCAGCGCGACGGCTGCAGCGAGACTCGGTGGCCGAACGACCCGCCTGAGCCGACGGTACACCGGTCTGGTCGCGTAGTAGAGGAAGAGACCGAAGACGAACGTTCCGATGAACGAGTAGATGACGAAGAGCGTCGCGAGACCCAGCACCCCACCTGCGGCCCACCATGCGGCACGGGATTTGTCAATATTCCATCGGCTGCCCATACGAGGGAAGTTTGCCCGGAGCGCATAAAGATTTCGCGCACGCCACCGCTGTAGCAACAACCCTTTTAGGCAGGTGGGGTCGTAGTTCGGGGAGTGCCTGGATTCGAAGACGTGTTCGCGACGGCGACGTTGGACAGCGAAGTCGTCAGGATCGCCATCGCAGGAGCACTCGGTCTCTTCCTCGGACTGGAGCGTGAGTGGTCGCAGAAATCAGCCGGAATCCGAACGTTCACGCTCATCAGTCTCCTGGGTGCGGCGTTCACCATCATCGACAAAGACGTGCTACTCGCCCTGGGGGGCCTTCTCGTCATCGTCCAGGGAATCCTTCTCGCCGTGCAGGGGTTGATGGACGACGACGAAGATACCGGACTCTCGCTCACCACGTCCGTCTCGATGCTCGTGACGTTCGGCGTCGGCGTGTTGGTCGCGGAGGGACTCATCCTCGTCGGCGTCACCGTCGCCGTCGTCTCGTCGCTCCTGCTCGTGCTGAAACGAGAACTCCATAGCTTCGCGTGGGGACTCTCACGAGAAGAACTGCGTTCTGCGGCGGAGTTCGCCATACTCGCGTTCGTCATCTATCCGCTCTTGCCACCGGGCGAAGTCGCACTCGGGGGAATCACCGTCAGTCCCCGTCTCATCTGGCTGATGGTCGTCACCGTCGCGGGCATCGGCATCGCAAACTACGCCGTCGTCGAGATATACGGCGGTCGTGGTATCGCCGTGACGGGCTTCTTCGGCGGACTGGCCTCCTCGACGGCCGTCGTCGGAACCATGCTCGACCACGTCCGCCAGCGCCCGGAAGCGGCTTCCTACGGCGTGGCGGCCATCTTGCTCGCAGATGCGGCGATGGCGCTCCGCAACCTCGTCATCGCACTGGCGTTTACCATCGGGGATCCGGACAAGACGCTGTACGGCGCTATCCTCCCGCTCGGAACCATCATCGTCGGAAGCGTCGCCATCGCGGCCTACTCCGCCGACTGGTCACAGAAGATGGACATCGACCTGGACAGTCCGTTCTCGCTCCAAAACGTGCTCGGATTCGGCGTCATCTTCCTGCTCGTCGTGGTCGGTGGTGCGGTGGCGAAGAGTCAGTTCGGCCAGACT
Source organism: Haladaptatus rarus (assembly GCF_054177585.1). Lineage (NCBI taxonomy): Archaea > Methanobacteriati > Methanobacteriota > Halobacteria > Halobacteriales > Haladaptataceae > Haladaptatus > Haladaptatus rarus. Next base: position 632,840 of record NZ_JBPEHG010000001.1, read on the forward strand.
GGGTTCTACATCACGGCCCTGCTGTCGGGGTTGGTTTCCAGTGCTGGCGTGACCGCCTCGGCAGTCACACTTTACGTCGGTGGGAACCTGAGCCAGCAGACCGCCGTGTTCGGCATCCTGCTCGCCACTGCGTCGAGCATCATGGTGAAGGCCGCGTTGACCATCTCGGCCCCGAACCGGAAGTTCGCCTATCGGGTGGCCGTCTGGAGTACGGTGTTGCTCGCGGGGTCGGCGATCGCTGCCATCGTCGCAGTTGTCTAAATCTGCACAACGAACTTTTTAAAATGGGGCTTTCCGTACGCGGGTGCATGAACCGCGACACGGCGGAACCACGGGTTCAGGAGATGCCCGGCAAGAAAGCTCGACAATGGGCTGACTACCACCACCAGTTCGCTGCACCGACCACCTACGTCTACGATTTCGTCTGGGATATCACCGAAGATGCGGAAGGACCGTTCTGTACTGACGTCGACGGAAACGTTCTCCTCGATTTCACGAGCCACGTCGCTGCCGCCCCGCTCGGCTACAACAACCCCAAAGTGATGGACAAACTCGGCGAGTTAGATCTCGTCGATCCGACGAAGATCGCGGGACAGGACTTCTACGCATCTGGAGGCTGGCCGCCGGAAGACCCCGAGTTCCCCGGCCCGTCGCAGTTGATGGATCGACTCATCGACATCACCAGCCACTACGACATGGACACGATCTTCCTGTCGAACTCCGGTGCTGAAGCCGTCGAGAACGCCATCAAGATCTGTTACGCCCACGGCGGTCACCGTGCGTTCAACTTCGACGGCGCGTTCCACGGTCGTACGCTCGGTGCACTTTCGCTCAATCGCTCGAAAGTCGCCCACCGAAAGAGCTACCCCGAGATTCCGGGAATCGTGAGCGTCCCCTACTGCTCCTGTGAGGGCGAATGTGAGTGTGGCTGGAAGACGAACGGACCGGGTGGCAACGTCATCGCCGACAAACTCGACCCCGAGCAAGGCATCGTCGCTCCCGAAGAGGTCTCCTACCTCATCCTCGAACCCGTTCAGGGCGAAGGGGGCTACCGCGTCCCGAACGACGATTTCGTCGCCGACGTCGCCGAGATACGGGAGCGATTCGACATCAAGGTCATTGCCGACGAGATCCAGTCCGGCCTGGGTCGCACGGGTGAGATGTGGGCAATCGACCACCTCGACCTCGAACCCGACGTCATCACCAGCGCGAAGGCGCTCCGTGTCGGCGCGACCATCTCCTGTTCGGAGACGTTCCCCGAGGAGAAGGGCCGACTCTCCTCGACGTGGGGCGCTGGCGACATCCTCTCCTCGCTTCAAGGTGTGCTCACCATCGACGCCATCCAGGAGCACGACCTGCTCTCGAACGTCGCCGAACGCGGTCGGCAGGCCCGAGAGATCATCGAAGATGCAGACCCCGAACCCGTCGTAGACGTGCGCGGTCGCGGTCTGATGCTCGCCGTCGAGTTCGACACGAAAGATCGCCGCGAGGCGGTCGTGGACACCGCCCTCTCGCGTGGCCTGCTCACGCTCGGCTGTGGCTACAAGACCCTCCGTATCCTCCCGCCACTCGACGTGACCGAACGCGAGATCGACCTCGGTATCAACCTCCTTCTCGACGCCATCGAGGACGCGGCGTAGACGCTATACCCGTTCGTGGCGTTTAGATTGCATGAGCGTCACGGCTGACCTGACTATCTCCGGAGAACAGTTCGCTCTCGGCACAGCGTTGCTCACCGACACGGACGTTCACGTCGAACTGGAACGCGTCGTCCCCGCGTCACAACAGGTACTTCCGTTCTTCTGGGCCACCGGCACCGAGTTCGAGTCGTTCGAGCGAGAAGTAGAGACGAGTCCACACGTCGAAAATCTCGTCCTGCTCGACCAGGTCGGCGACCGGATACTCTACCGAGCAGAGTGGGGGTCGGAGGTGGAGAGTTTCATCCACGGTATCGTGGCGGTCGGTGCAACCATCCTCGAAGCGCACAGCAACGACGAGTGGCGCTTCCGCCTTCGATTCGACGACCACGAAGATCTCTCCGATTTCAATGACTACTGCGACGACCACGATATCCAGTATCGCCTCGACCGAGTGTTGACGGATACGGACGTAGACCATCAGGAGTTCGGGTTGACGGACGAACAGCGAGAGGCGCTGGTGCTCGCCGTCGAACGCGGCTACTTCGACGTTCCTCGGGGCGTGACGCTGGGTGACCTCGCCGACGAGTTCGATATCTCACAGCAGGCACTCTCGGAGCGTGTCCGTCGCGCTGCTGGGAACGTCCTTCGAACCGTGCTCTTCGACGTTGACGAGTAGAATATAAGAATGTCTGTAATAACAGGCACTACCACTATCCGGAACACACTGCTTGTGACAGACGACAACCAATGGGGAATCGATTGCCATCCAACAACGAGACAACCGCGTCGAACACCAACGAAGCCGCCGCGTCGAATCCAGATAAATCGTCGTTTCACGATGCGGTACAGACGAACGGACTGGAAACCCTTCTCGACGTGCCGCCGGAACTCCACGCGGCTCTGGCGAACGAGTCGCGACAGGCCGTACTCGCTTATCTCGATAGTACCGGTGGACGAGTAAGCGTCCCCGAACTGACCGAGCATCTCGTCACGACCGATGTCGAACCCGACCGACGGAGCGCTCGGATCGCCCTACACCACACCCACCTTCCCAAGCTCGACGACACCGACCTCATCGAGTGGCGTCGGAACGGGATGGTTTCGTTGACGGTCGAGTAGTGGTCAGAACTGATATCGTCGCTCGTCGTCGCGCTGGGGGAACTGATCTGCTCCCGTCATCTCCTCGAACGTCATCCCGGAGAGATACTCGTCGTATGTCACGTCGTAGGTTCCTCGAAGGTGGAAATCGAGGTTTCCGCGCTCAACCGTCGATTGGAACAGCGTGTGGATAGCGCGCCGAACGAGTTCGTCGGGGTCGTCGGGGTCGAGCGCGGCACTGAGCATGGCGAGTTCGTTGCGCGTCTGGCGGTCGAGGGACACGGCGAGTTCCTCGTCGAGGGTGGAGTAGGCGGCTTCGACGTCGTCCGTCAGGTCGTCTAAACTCATGGCCGGGAAGTCGGACGGCGTCGGCATACCGCTTTCGCTCTAGAACTCCTCGCCGCAGTATCTGCATTCGTCCCTGCTGGCGTAGTTGCGAACGTCACAGTGCGGGCAGACGATGAAATGCTGAGATTCCGGACTCGACTCGCGCGCCGACCGACCACCCCGGCGTCGGTGGAGCGCCATCCCCAGCCCGGCAAGGACGAACGCTCCACCCAACGTGAACCACGCTGCGGGATTGCGCGCGAAGACGAGCGGCGCAATCGGGGCAACGATGATCACGACGCCGATGAGAATCAGCGTGGAGGGCTGTACGTGCATCCTCGAAGGATTGCGACGACCGTACAATAAGCCTTCAGGTTATCGAATTCGGTACGTCATTCGGTATCACTAGGCGAACAGTGCAGCCAGTGGCCGTGACCCTGGCCTGCTTCACGGCAGGTCATTCGGCAGAGGCAAGCGAAGGAGCGTTGCGGTCGGTGACCGTCAACACCAGCGCGTAGCCAAGACAGGCTAGCCCCGATGTGAACCAGAGCCACGGGCCAGCACGCAGGTAGAACGGGATGGCGTACGGCCCGAGAGCGAAGGCGGCACCGAGGAGGACGAACGTTCGTGGGCGCATAGACTGGGCACTCGGCAGACGGGAATAAGTTTTCTCGTCGTCTGCGAACCGCTATCGGTAAACCGACCCCGACCAAAACGCCGATGATGACCGATACGGCGTGGTCGCTGCCGGACGATTCCGACGCAGTACGTGATGCTCTGGTCTCGTGGTACGAGGACGACCACCGGTCGTTCCCGTGGCGCGAGACGGACGACCCCTACACCATCCTCGTCTCCGAGGTGATGAGCCAGCAGACGCAACTCGGGCGCGTCGTCCAGGCGTGGGAAGCGTTCCTCGACCACTGGCCGACCGCCACCGCCCTCGCGGAAGCCGACCGCTCCGACGTGGTCGGCTTCTGGACGAGTCACAGCCTCGGCTACAACAATCGCGCGAAATATCTCCACGAAGCCGCAAAGCAAGTCACCACCGAGTACGACGGCCAGTTCCCCGAGGCACCCGAGGAACTCAAGAACTTGCAGGGTGTCGGCCCGTACACCGCGAACGCGGTCGCTTCCTTCGCGTTCAATACTGGCAACGCTGTGGTGGACACGAACGTCAAACGCGTCCTCTACCGGGCGTTCGACGTGCCGGACGACGACACAGCCTTCGAGGAGGCCGCGAGCGAGCTCATGCCCGAGGGCGAATCGCGTGTCTGGAACAACGCCATCATGGAACTTGGCGGCGTCGCCTGCGAGAAGACGCCCGCCTGTGACGCGGCGGGGTGTCCCTGGCGCGAGTGGTGTCACGCCTACGAAGTGGGTGACTTCACCGCGCCCGACGTACCCACGCAACCGAAATTCGACGGCTCGCGCAGGCAGTTCCGCGGGCGCGTCGTCTCGGTGCTCAGAGAGTACGACGAACTCCCCCTCTCGAAACTCGGGCCCAGAATCAGGGTGGACTACGGCGGAGAACATGGTGAGGAGTGGCTTCGTGAACTGTGCTCTGATCTGGCAGACGATGGGTTAGTGGAGATGGGGAACGAGGAGGACGACGAAGGTGGGGAATGGATCGTGGGGCTAAAGCGGTAGATAGCTCGAAAAACCTCGCAGTGAAGAACGACTACAATCTATTTCGTCTTCTCAGCCCTATCGTTCTCCATGACCGGCCAGCCACACGTCGTCGCAATCTGCGGCAGTCTCGGGGACGAGAGCACCACTCGATTTTCGCTCGAACACGCCCTCGCAGGTGTCGAGGAAGCGGGCGGAACCGGCGAACTCCTCGATCTGCGCGAGTTCGACCTTCCGCTGTTCGACCCGGACGTTCGAGAGACAGGGGACGCCCCTGAACTGAAACGTCGCGTGCGCGAGGCGGACGCTGTCATCCTCGGGACGCCGATGTACCACGGGTCGTACTCTTCGGTGCTGAAGACTGCCCTCGACTACTGTGGTTTCGACGAGTTCGAGCACAAGACGGTCGGCCTGCTCGCGGTCGCAGGTGGGCGCTTTCCGATCACCGCGATGGACCACCTGCGGTCTGTCTGCCGGTCGCTAGACGCGTGGGTGCTCCCCTACGAGGCCGCCGTGCCGCGGTCACACAGCGCGGTGATGAACGGCGAGTTCACTGACGAGGAACTGGAAAACCGGGTCGTGGCACTCGGACGGCAGACGGTTCGATACGCCAAGATCGAACCGTGTCCGGCGAGCTTCGAGAGCGAGGAGAACGTCGGCGCGGTGGACTAGGGTCGGGTGCCGTTCGACTGCTCGACCCTACCGTTCGACGGGGAGGGACGCACCGACGAATCCGACGAATATCCCTGCCGCGTGTGCGAAGATGTTCACGAAACCACCGTTTCGAACCGTCTCCGCAGGGAACGAGCCGACGATCGTGAGGGCGGAAGCGAACAGTCCCGCACAGACGAGCAGACCGGTCGCCGGTTCGTTTCGTCCCCAATCGAATATCTCCGTTCCATCCGAAATCGCTCCGTTGTACACGCCGAGCAAGAACCCGAGCGTCAGGAGAACAGCCGAAAGGATGAAAACGACGCCGAGGGTGCCGGTTCGAGTGGCTCCGAAGCCACCTGCAACCAGGATGAGGAACAGCCCGGCGAGATAGTACGTATCGCGCGTTTCGAAGTTCGCTTCGACGTATCCGAGGACGGTGAGCAGTAGATAGCCACCGAACGCGCCGACGATACCGGAGAATCCACGGTCGAACCGTGGAGCGACACCGATGACGATATCCAGAACGAGATAGCTGAATCCGGCTATCAGCGGTGGGGCGACGAGGAGAAAGAAACAGGTCGCACCCCAGAACTGGCGACGGCGAGACCGAACAACCGAGAGCAGCCATCCGAGCGAGGCGACCAACAGGTAACTTCGCACGTTCCCGACGAGATGGCCGTCGTTCGGCAGTGGTTGGTGAACGTACACGTGTGTCCAGAGCGTGTACCATTCGACGTTTCGGTGGTTCAACGCGAGCGAGTTCTGCAAAGGTTGCGAGGTGAGATAGTGTATCAGAACCAGGATGGTTGGGACGAGCGAGAGCAACGCGACATCGAAAACGAGGGTTTTCCTCCCGTATCGGTTCCACGCTTGCGACACAGTGGTTCGTTCGACAGGCGGACGATCTCGCTCTACCAGCACCATACATCAGAACCCTGACGTTCGGCGATATACCTTTCGTTCGTGATGATTCCGGAGCTATCGGAAAGGAGGTTACGTTCGAGTGATCGTTCGTCCGAATATCATCCCGACTCCTCGTTCGCAGTGGGTAACTCGAATAAGCAATTCTTTTGATGCCGGATTGAGCGCAGTTCAGGTATGCACAAAATCACGAACAGTGGGTGGGTCGAGGTCATCACCGGCTGTATGTTCTCCGGGAAGACCGAAGAACTGCTGCGTCGCCTCCGACGCGCGGAGATCGCTGGTCAGGAGGTAGCCGTGTTCAAACCTGCGCTGGACGACCGCTACGGCGAGGACACTGTCGGCTCACACAACGGCGCGTCGTGGGAAGCGACCGTCGTAGAACCTGACGACGAGGGCGTCTGGGAGATCCTCGAGCAACTGAACGGCGAGAAGGTCGTCGCCATCGACGAGGCGAACTTCTTCTCCGCGAAACTAGTCGCGGTCTGCGAACAGCTCGCGGAAGACGGCAGGCGCGTCATCGTCAGCGGTACCGACCAGACGTTCCGTGGCGAACCGTTCGACCCCCTACCGCAACTCATCTCGCTGTCGGAGTACGTCGAGAAGCTACAGGCGATCTGTGCGACCTGTGGCGAACCGGCGACGCGCAACCAGCGGCTCATCGACGGGGAGCCAGCACACGTCGACGATCCGACGATCCTCGTCGGCGCACAGGAGTCCTACGAAGCGCGCTGTCGGAACTGTCATACCCTCCGCACCGACTAATAGAACCGTGACACAGTGGGTCGAAAATCCGACGGGCGGGCGCGACCGCGGGCCGCAGGCGATCGCTCGCGCGTGGATCGAAGTGATCGTGCGCCCTCGGCGATTCTTCAATACTGGGGTCGCGCCCGGCGACCAGGCACCGGGGATGGTGTTCGGCGTGCTGGTGACGCTCGTCGAGGTCGCCTCTCGGATGGCGTTCGGTGGGGTGGCTGTCGGAGACATCGCAGGCGGGCCGCTTCTCACGAAACTTCTCGCGCTGGGGCTGGTCGGGTTGTTCATCGCGCCCGCCGTCCTCCACCTCACTGCGGCGCTTCAGACGGTTCTCCTGATGATCTTTGTTCCGAATCGGGCGGGCATCAGCGAGACGGTACAGGTCATCGGCTACTCGGTCGCGCCGTGTCTGTTCACGGGACTGCCCATCCCCGAGCTTCGCGTCGTCTGTACGTTGTACGGCGCGGTGTTGCTCGCGGTCGGCGTGAGTGAGATTCACGGCACGTCGCTGTTCCGGGCCGCGGTCGTGACCGCGTTGCCTTCGGCAGTGGTGTTCGGCTACGGCTTCCGCGGGTTCGGCGCACTCGTCGCAGTGTTCCCGGCACTCGCCGACGTCGTCCCGTGGTAATTAAGGCAGGGACACCGTATCGAAGGTATGCTCAACTTGCGCATCGACGATTTCATGATCGAGCTGAAAGATGGCGCGATCAAGAATGTTGGCCCATCGAACAAGAGTGGATCGGCGAAGCTGTTCAACGTGGAGTCAGCGGAAGCACGAGAGTTCGGCGACAAGCGCGTGAAACTGGTGTTCGAGGACGATGAGGGGAACGAGGTGCAGGTGGCATTGTTCCCGGAATACGTCCGGAAGATCGCATCAGATATCGAATCATTAGAAGACGACAGCCCGGTCTTCGAGTAGCTGAAAGACAGTTGTCATCATTCGGTTGCAGTTCGTCGGTCACTCTTTGTTCGATTCGTTAGGGACACAATAATAATACCATGGTACGTTGTAGCATGATTCGGAGAGCATGTCCACGATAACCGACCCTGATGCACCGGAACCTCCTTCCGAAGAGGAGGAAAACGAACTACCCGCAGCTTCGCTTTCGGCCCCGATCCGGCTCGTCGGCTTCTGGGCCGCGATCGCGCTACCATTTCTCTATCTGCCGCTGTTGGCGACCGGGCTGGAAACGACCGGCCAGCGCCAGATCTTCCTCGTACTGTTGGTGTTGAATCTGGTCGCCCTACTGGTTGGCAGACGGCACTGAGCGGGTGTTTAACCCGCCACTAATCTATTAGTTGCGAGTTAACATGCACCACATATCTTCCTTTAGTGACGCTATAACTATAGCTTTTCACGGATGAGGAAAAGGTATGTCCCAAGCAGCGATGACCGTCGGTTGTCCCCACTGCGGGACGGCCTCGACGGTCGATATTGCGAGCAACGATGGGGACGTAAGCCTCCCGGACGAGGACCGGCTGAAAGGGAGACGGGTGAACTGTCACCACTGCGGTGACGACTTCTCCTTTTATTACTACTAACTCCCCATTCGTTCGATTCGACGCGGGAAAATCCGCGTCGGGATTTCGACAACCGTTTTAGGCCGGGACTATTCTATGCCAGTATAAATGGGTAACTGCGTCATTTGCGGGACGTCTGCCGACGACGAAATTTGCGCCAGTCACGAGCAGGACGTCCTCTTCGAATTCGAAGGTAACCGACCTGAACAACTCACCGCGGGGCGATACTACAGAGGTACCGTAGACGGCTTCGCCGACTTCGGCGTCTTCATCGACATCGGTGACAGCGTCACCGGCCTTCTCCACAAGAGCGAGCTAGACAAGCGACTCGAAAGTCTCGACTGGAACCAAGGCGACACGGTGTACGTCGAAGTGCTCGGCGTCCGTGACAATGGAAACGTCGACCTCGGTTGGTCGATCCGCCAGTCGGAACGGGAGTTCCGTGGCAAACTCATCCAGGACAGCGAAAACACGTACCTGGCCGACGAGAAGTCGGAAACCGAAGTGCAGTCGAACAGAAGCCGATCGAGTTCCAACCAGTCCGGCGCCGAGCAGTCCAACGCCAAGCAGTCGAGTTCCAGCCGGTCGAACGCCGGGCAATCAAATGCCGAGGAACGGTCGGCTCCCACGACCGACGGCTCGGGAAATGCAGTCGGTAGCGCGACGATTCCAGAACACGAGGAGCCACCAGAGCGCGTCACCATCGAGACACTCGGTGAGCGCGTCGGCGACCGCGTCCTGATCGAGGGCGAGATCGTCGGTGCGAGCCAGACGAGCGGCCCGACGGTGTTCGAAGTGCGCGACGAGACCGCCGTCGTCGACTGTGCGGCCTTCAAAGAGGCTGGCGTCCGGGCCTACCCGGAAGTCGACACTGGCGACGTGGTTCGACTGACCGGAGAGGTCGAACTGCGGAACAACGAACTGCAGGTCGAGACGGAGCATCTGGATGCCCTCGCAGAAGAGGAAGAGGCCACCGTCCACACGCGACTGACCGAGGCGCTTGAGAGCGAAGCACGTCCGGCCGACGTCGACCTGCTCGCCGACGATTCGAAGGTCGAGTCGATCCACGACGACATCAAGGACGCCGCAGGAGCCATCCGCCGAGCAGTCATCGAATCTCGCCCCGTCATCGTTCGGCACAACGCGACCGCAGAGGGCTACGTGGCCGGGGCGGCAGTGGAACGCGCCGTCCTCCCGCTGGTACGCGACGAGCACGCTCGAAGTGACGCACAGTACCATTTCTTCGACCGCCGACCGCTCGAAGACGGCTTCTACGATATGGAAGACGCGACGAAAGACGCGACGACCATGCTCGATAACCGCGCGCGCCACGACGAGAAACTCCCCCTCTTCGTGCTCGTGGACGCCGGAAGCACAGTCGAATCGAGCGATGGTCTCGACCTGCTCGACATCTACGACGCACCCCACGTCGTCATCGATACGCAGTATCCGGACGAAGACGTCGCCGAGAACGCAGACGTGGTCGTCAACCCCTTCCTCGGCGAGTCGGGTACGGACGTGACGGCAGGCGTCCTCGGCGCGAACGTCGCCGCCCACATCAACACCGACGTTCGTGAGGACGTGGCCCACCTCCCCGCGGTCAGCTACTGGGAGGACACGCCCTCGGAGTACGTCGAACTGGCGGAAACAGCGGGCTACGACGAGGCACACGTCACCGCCCTGCGCGAAGCAGTCGCGCTGGAGGCGTACTACCAATCCTACGAGGACAAGCGCGAACTCATCACCGACCTGCTCTTCGAGCACGCGAAGCGTGACCTCGCGGAGCACGTCAGCGAGCAGTTCCGGAAGAAACTCGACGACGAACTCGACACCGCGGAGCCGAACCTCTCGGTGCGCGGCGCGAACGGCGTCACCTTCACCGTCCTCGACACGGACGCCTACACGCACCGTTTCGACTTCCCATCGACACCCGTCCTCCTCGATGCGCTCCACCGGCACGACATCACGGGCCAACCGGGTGGCCCGAACGTCACGCTCGGCCTCGCAGAGGACGAGATCCACATCCGAAGCGACGCAGGAGTCAACGTCCGCGACATCGCCGACGCGGTTCGAGAACGTGCACCCAACGCCGGAATCGTTCCCGTCGGCACCCGCGACGGGAAATTCGAATTCCTCCGCGGCGAGCGCGAGGCGGCTCTGGATGCGGTCATCGAGTCGGTCAGCGAACACGTGAACTAGGAAACGAAGTCGCTCGTTCTCTTCTTATGTACTGAAACGTACTGATCTGTACTGGTAGCTGTGCATAGCTGCGTTGTCACGGTCGCTACCGTCCGAGCGTGATTACGACCGATGAGGAATGAATGGAGTTACGACGAGCAAACGGAATCACGATCGTTGAACGAAACTGGAAGTTTGGTGACTGTAGCGCTAGCTGACGCTCGAGCAAAGCCACGCCTACGGAAGAACAAAGCTCTTCCCTACTACTGAAAACGCGACGCGTTTTCAGGACACCAGGACAGCAAGCGGCTGTTTGGCCTTCCGCAGAACCGGAAGACGGTCAACCGCCGAAAGCGGGTGGTCGGCTCAGGATTGGCCGGGCCTGCCGCTGGCAGGCCCGGCCTGCGGTGCCTGGTGGCAACGGGCGAGTGAAGGAAGAAACGAGTGACGAAGCCACGAGTGACTGACTGGGCGAAAGTGTGGCTTTGCTCGAGCGTCACGGCGGCCTCACCTTCGTCACCACTCGCTTATCAGGAAACTGTTCCAGATGACGAGTTCGACTCCAAATCGTTCGTAGACGACACGCTTATCCGGCAGAACCAACCAAATACGACGTAATGAGTACCGAGACGCCGGACGCCACGGAGACGGAGGCGTTCGAGCAAGTCTGCGAGGCGCTCGTCGAGCGCATCCTCGCGGGCGAGATCGAACGAGATGACGTGGAGCGTGCGAAACTCGACGCCTGCTCGGAGTTCTCGGCACCGAAAGTGCCGAAGAACTCCGAGATACTCGATTTCGCACCGAACGAGCGCCGCGAGGAATTGGAAGCGGTGCTCCAGCGGAAACCGGTTCGCACCGCGTCGGGCGTCTCGCCGGTCGCCATCATGACCAGCCCGCACCAGTGCCCGCACGGGAAGTGTCTCTACTGCCCCGGTGGGCCATCGTCGGAGTTCTCCTCGTCCCAGAGCTACACAGGCCACGAACCGGCGGCAGCGCGGGGCGTGCAGAACGATTACGACCCCTACGGACAGGTCACGCTGCGACTCGAACAACTCCGCGAGATCGGCCACCCCGTCGACAAGGTCGAACTCATCCTGATGGGCGGGACGATGACCGCCCGGAGCCACGACTACCAGGAGTGGTTCGTCAAGCGCGCGCTCGAAGCGATGAACGACTACGACGTGAACAAGGAACCGGAACCGGCGGAGGGCGTGAGCTTCGCTCAAAGTTCGGAAGAGTACGAGTTCCGCTATCTGGAGGACGTCATCGCCGAGAACGAGACGGGCAGCGTGCGCAACATCGGCACGACGTTCGAGACGAAACCCGACTGGTGTGATCCCGAACAGATAAACCGGATGCTCGACCTGGGCGGAACGAAGGTCGAAGTCGGGGTGCAGACCACCTTCGAGCGCATCAACCGCGAGATGCACCGCGGGCACGGCGCGCAAGCCTCCATCGAAGCCAACCAGCGTCTTCGGGACTCGGCGTTCAAGGTCGGCTTCCACATGATGCCCGGCCAGCCCGGTATGTCGAAGGAGATGTGTCTGGAGGACTTCCGGCGCATCTTCGCGGACGAGAAGTGGAAACCCGACTACCTCAAGATCTACCCGACGCTCGTGGTTCGCGGCACCGCGACCTACGACTGGTGGTACAAAGACGAGTACGAACCCCTCCGCAACGAGGAGGCTGCCGAACTCGTCGCGGAGATCAAATCGATGATACCGAGGTACGTCCGCCTCCAGCGCGTCCAGCGCGACATTCCCGCCGATTTCATCGACGCCGGGGTGTGGAAGTCCAACCTTCGCCAGCTCGCGCGCCAGAAGATGGACGAGCACGGCTGGACCTGTGACTGCATCCGTTGTCGTGAAGTCGGCATGAACGACCAAGATCCCGAATCGGTCGAACTGGACGTGATGACCTACGACGCCGCCGGGGGCACCGAGCACTTCATCAGCTTCGAGGATTTCGACAACGACCTGCTCGTCGGCTTCGCCCGGCTACGCTTCCCCGGCGACCCGGTACGCCGCGAACTCGACAACGCGGCCCTCATCCGGGAACTCCACGTCTACGGGAGCGAGGTGTCGGTCGGCGCGGCCAGCGAGGACACCCAGCACCAACACCGCGGCTACGGTCGCCGCCTGATGGAGAAAGCCGAGGAACTCGCCGCAGATGCTGGATTCGAGAAGCTAAGCGTCATCTCCGGTATCGGCGCGCGGGAGTACTACCGAAACAAACTCGACTACCATCAGGACGGCCCCTACGTCAGCAAGCGCGTGTAGGAAGAGTCGTCCACCGATGGGTGTCCGGAATCCTATTCGAATCCTCGACACCCCGAACCACGTTTCCGAAAGATCGTACTGAACCCGCAAAGATCGACTCACCTCAACCCTGGGCAGGGACGGCTTCGACGTCGTAGTCTTCCGTGAGCGACTTGAGTTCGTCGAGGGCCTCTTCTTCCTCGCGCAGATTGGCTTCGAGGAGGTCGGCGGCCTCGTCGTGGCCGAGTTTGTCGGCGATGAACGTGAGGTTGCCGTAGGCGGCGATCTCCAGATGCTCGGTCTTCTCGGCGGCAGCCACGTCGAACAGGTTGTGGACGTTCTGTTCGGGGTCGTTGTCGGTGAACTCCCGATGATCCTGGACGAGACCGTCGAGTCCGTGTACCGTCTTCTTCTCGGGCGACTCGCCGATGTGGTCGAACACCTCTTCGAGGCGGTCGACGTGCTCTTCCGTCTCCTCTCGATGCTGGCGGAAGGCGTGCTCGATGTCGTCGTGATCGACATCGTTGCTGAGTTCGTCGAGCACGTCGAGGAGTTCGTTTTCGACGTAGTACATCTCTTTCAGCCCTTCTTCGAACAGATCGTCGAGCGTGTCTCCACTCATGGCAACTAAACCGATGACCGCGATTTCAGTAAGCGACGGTGCTGCACACGCAACCTATTTAAACTGAGCTTCGCCAGAACATACCCGGCTGGCCGCGTTGCACAGGTTTATCAAGGAGAAGGCAGAATGGGAATATGCCGAGGTACGACGCTTTTCTCGTCGTGTGTCGGCATCAGGACTGTGCGCCATCACGTGGGTTTGGTCGGGACCCACCGGCTTCCGGAGGCCACATCCAACCTCGTCGTCTCGCCTCGTCTTCCACCCTTCGTCTCCGAATCGACTACTTCGAGTTCTCTAGATTCCTCTCACTCGCGAAGTGTGTCGGTGAACGACTTGACGAAGAGAAAGGCTCCAAAGACGACGAAGGCGAGGGCGATCGACGAGGGGCCTTCCAGATGCGATCGGCTGACGACGAGGAACGTGAGCAGGGCGGCTACGATGGCGAGACTGAAGGTAACCGCATCGTCTCGATTCATGTACGTAGTCGCTCCCTCCCGCTAATAAAAATATGCTCACCTGAAGGCGGTCGAACACGATGGAGAGTTGCCTGCAGTGCTCGGCGTCTCTTAGTCGTCGTCCTCGATCTTGATATCTGCGGACAGCCCCTGTGCCATCTGGATTTCCTTCGAGTTGTTCATCGTCCACGCCGTGCGTTCGGTGACGGCTTCGATGGCTTCGCGGGCACTCGGGTAACCGTTGCCGGACTTCTTCACGCCGCCGAACGGGAGCTGGACTTCCGCACCGATACACGGCAGGTTGGCGTACGCGAGACCGATATCGGCGTTGTCGCGGAAGTAGTTGATCTGGCGGTAGTCCTCACTGACGATGGCTCCGGCCAGTCCGTAAGGCGTGTCGTTGTGGATCTCGACCGCTTCCTCGATGTCACCCGAGTACTTGAGCAGGGCGACGTGCGGACCGAATACCTCTTCTTTGATACAGCGAAGGTCGGTGTCGTAGTCGATCTCGTAGACGAACGGACCGACCCAGTAACCGTCCTCGTGACCCTCGGGAATCTCGTCGTCGTCGAGTTCTTCGCGGTCGACGAGCACGTTCGCGCCCTCCTTGCGGGCGAGTTCATTGTACTTGCCGAACTTCTCGACCTGTTCTTCGTTGACCATCGGCCCCATGAACGTGTCTTCGGAGAGCGGGTCACCGACGGAGACGTTCTGGGCGAGTTCGACGTACCGCTCTTTGAACTCGTCGTACACGTCCTCGTGGACGATGAGTCGCTCACTGGAGACACAGCGCTGGCCCGTCGTCTTGAACGAGGACATGATGGCGCTGTGAACAGCGATGTCGAGGTCGGCGTTCTCGGTGATGACGATACCGTTCTTCCCACCCATCTCACAGGCCGCGAGTTTGCCGGGTTCGCCGCCGACCTTGCCCGCGATCTTGTGACCGACTTCCGAGGAACCCGTGAACAGGACGGTGTCCACGCGCTCGTCTTCGACGATGGCGTTACCGGCGTCACCGAAGCCCTGCACCATGTTGAATACGCCCTCGGGAACGCCCGCATCCTCGAACATCTCGGCGATGATCTGGCCACACCACGGCGTCTGCTCGGCGGGCTTCCAGACGACTGTGTTGCCCTCGACGAGCGCGAGCGCCATGTGCCAGAACGGGATGGCGACCGGGAAGTTCCACGGGGTGATGCAGCCGACGATGCCTCGCGGCTTCCGGCGCATGTAAGCGTCCTTCGCCCCGATCTCGCTCGGGACGACGTCGCCGTGCGGATGGCGGGCGTTGCCCGCAGCCCACTCGACCATGTGCGCGGCCTCGACCACGTCGGCTTTCCCCTCGGAGATCTCTTTGCCGCACTCTTTCGTGATGATCTCACCGAGTTCGTCGGTTCGCTCTTTCAGTTCGTGGTAGATGTCCCACAGGTGCTCGGCACGGTCGATGTACGAGAGGCTCGCCCACTCGTCTTCGGCCTCCTCGGCCGCCGCGAGAGCTGCGTCGACGTCCGCGGGGGTGCCGCGGTGGAACTCCCCCAGCGTCTCCTTCGTCGCCGGGTTGACGCTCTCGAACGTCTCGTCGCCCTCGCCCTCGTGCCACTCGCCGCCGATGTAGTGGCCGTATACCTGCTGGCTGGATTGCTGGCTCATATCTTCGACAAGAACTGGGACGGGTACGCTAAAAAAGTCTCCCAATTATCGCTCGCCGGAGTGGTCGTTCGGAATCGCGAACTGACTGTTCGACGCTAGATTCTCAGCTCGAATTCTTCTTTCCTTCCTGTTCTTCCGTCTCCGCCAGCTTCTCGATCTCGCCTTTCACGCTCGCCGCATCGAAGTCGTGATCGGGGCGCATGTTCACGAAATCGAGGAACTCGCGGGCGGCGAGCAGTTCTTCTGCGGTGTAATGTTCGCGGGCGGCCACCACCGAGTCACGAGCGCCGATGAGGGGTGCGAGCGACGCCAGCGCACACGCGAGGTCGTACGACCGGGCTTCGTCGATCCGCTCTTCGTTGACGCTTGTCGCGTCGATGAAGTAGATCTCGCCGTTCGCGACCAGGACGTTCTCTCCGCGCAGGTCGCCGTGAGCGAGGTGGTTCTGGTGCATCCGCGACAGTGATTCGAACAGCGCCGGCGCGTACTCGCCCACCTCGTCTTCGGGCATCTCCTCGAACGTCTCGAACTCGGGAAGGTACTCCATCACCAGCACACCGAGTCCGTCGGCTTCGAACGCTTCGATCGGTGCGGGGACGTTCACCCCGACCTCGCGCATCTTTCTCGTCGCTTCGAGTTCGTGTTCCGCCATCTCCTGTGGCCCGGCAAAATGTTCGAAAAAACCCTCCGTCCCGCTGGAGAACGCACCCAGGTTTCGCACGCTGGTGAAAAGTGCGTGGACGAGCGAGTTTTGGCCCGACGTGATCTTGACGAACCACTGGTCGTCCACGACACAGGGCGTCGAGAGCCAGTTGTCCGCATCGATGAACTCGACGCGGATCTCTTCACGGTCGTACCGCTCTGCGAGTTCGCGGAGTACCGTTTCGAGTCGTGGCCACTCGATAGTGCCACGCACCAGTTGCCGGATTCCCATCACCGATTTAAAACGCCGAGGGCACATAAATCGTTCCCGGCCCATAGCGGGCTTCGCTGTCTTTATAGCCCAACCCGCGTAAAAATCCACCATGGATTTCAACCTTCCTGACGAGCACAGGATGGTACGGGACACCGTCCGGCAGTTCTGCGACGAGGAGATCGAACCGATCGCACAGGAGATCGAGACCGAACACCGATTCCCCGAGGAGATCTTCGACCAACTCGCTGACCTCGACATGATGGGCGTCCCCGTCAGCGAGGAGTACGGCGGTCTCGGCGGCGACCAGTTGATGTACGCCCTCGTCACGGAGGAACTGGGGCGCGTCTCCGGCTCTATCGGCCTCTCCTACGCCGCACACATCTCGCTCGCCTCGAAACCCATCGAGCTGTTCGGCACGGACGAACAGAAAGAACGCTGGCTTATCCCACTCGCGGAGGGCGAGTATCTCGGCTCGTGGGCGCTCACCGAACCCGGTTCAGGGTCGGACGCCAGCGACATGGACACCACCGCGGAGAAGGAAGGCGACGAGTGGGTGCTGAACGGAACGAAGCAGTTCATCACCAACGCCAACGTCGCCGGAAGCGTGCTCGTCAAGGCCGTCACCGACCCCGGCGCGGGCTACGACGGCATCTCGACGTTCATCGTCGACCCCGAGGAGGACGACGGTTACGAGGTCACGACGGTCTGGGACAAACTCGGCCTCAACGCCTCGCCGACATGCGAGATTCAACTGGACGACGTGCGCATTCCCGAAGACCGCTTGCTCGGCGAGAAAGGCGACGGCTGGGAGCAGACGAAGAAGACCCTCGACGGCGGTCGCATCTCCATCGCCGCGCTCTCGACCGGCATCGCGCAGGGCGCGTTCGAGGCCGCCAAGAAGTACAGCAAAGAGCGCGAGCAGTTCGGCCAGCCCATCTCGCAGTTCGACGCCATCCGCAACAAGATCGTGGACATGGACCGGAAGATCGAACGCTCGCGCCTGCTCACCCACAAGGCGGCCTGCAAGTACGACGAAGGCCACTCCGTCTCCCACGAGAGCGCGCTAGCGAAACTCGACGCCAGCGAGTCCGCCCGAAAGGTCTCGGAAGACGCCGTGCAGGTGCTCGGCGGCTACGGCTACACCGAGGATTTCGCCCCGCAGCGATTCCTCCGTGACGCGAAGCTGATGGAGATCGGCGAGGGGACGAGCGAGATTCAGCACTTGGTTATCGGGCGGGAACTGGGACTGTAAAAATCGAACGCTGTCAGTACGTCGGACTCTCTTCTCGCTCCTCGTCGCGCTTGTTCACCACGCGCCCGAAGACGAACAGCGCATCCGACAGCCGATTCAGGTAGGTCACGGCGTCGTCGTTGATGTCTTCCTCGCTCGCGAGCGCGACCGCACGGCGCTCGGCCCGACGACAGACGGTTCGGGCGTGGTGGAGATTCGCGCCCGCTTCGCTCCCGCCGGGGAGGATGAAGGAGGTGAGGGGGTCGAGTTCCTCGTCGTAACTGTCCATCCACGATTCGAGCAGTTCGGCGTGCGATTCGTCGATCTGCGGGTCGTCCTCGTCGGGGTCGGGGTTGGCGAAGTCGGCCTGCACGACGTGGAGATGGTTCTGGATCTCGCGGAGGTGGTCGTCCACGTCGTCGTGACCCGTGGGTCGGCATCGACCGATGAGGGCGTTCACCTCGTCCACCGTGCCGTAGGCTTCGATGCGCGGACTCGCCTTCGAGACGCGCGACATGTCCTGCAGGTCGGTCTGGCCCGCGTCACCGCGTCCGGTGTAGATCTTCATGCGAGCGACTGCTCCACGTACTCGACGATGTTCTCGCTCTCTGCCATCGTGACGCCACTGTCCTCGTCCACGAGTACGGGGACGCCGCGCTGACCGCTGACGCGTCGCACTTCGTCGCGCTTCGAGTGCAGTGCTTCGACCCACTCAGTATCGTACTCGATGCCAGCATCGTCCAGGGCATCGTGGACTTTCTCGCAGTACGGACAGCCGTCGAGCGAGTACAGTGTTAACGAACTCATATCTGGACGATGGGACGCGATAGTAAAGTAAGCTATCGTCCCGGCTTTCGAGTCGGACTCTTGTACTTAGATAGAATTGGCTGTCTGGCGGGTAGAGCACATCTTTTGGCCTCTCGCGTCGTATCAACAGGTATGGAAGGGGACGATAGCCACAGCGATGTGCGGCGAAGCCGCCCGGAAACCGAACGAAGCTATGGAATCCCCGAAAGCTCCGACGGGATGCTCTCCTGGGAGTTCGTCAGAGAGAAGATGGCGGACGACCAGAACTACTGGGTTTCGACGACGCGACCTGATGGCCGACCGCACGCTCGTCCGGTCTGGGGTGTCTGGGTCGACGACACGTTCTACTGTGGCGGTGGCGAGAAGACGCGCTGGGTTCGAAATCTGGCGACCGACCCGGAACTCACCGTCCATCGAGAGAGCGGCGAAACGGTCGTCATCATCGAAGGAGTCGCAGAGCGCGTCACGGAGACAGCCGACCCCGCGCTCGTGGCGCGGGTCGATGCAGCCTACGAAGGAAAGTACGGTATCCAGCACGGAACGCCCTTTTTCGCGGTTCGACCACACGTCGTGTTCGCGTGGAGCGACTACCCGAACGATGCAACTCGATGGCAGTTCGACCGGACGTGATAGCGTTGGATGGCGAATTCGATATAGTCGGATACGGTTTATTTCCCGGCGCAGGGTGGCGATTTCCAGCCACGGGTTGATACTCCCGCAGGACGAACTGATAACATGACCCGCGCACAGGAGTTGGTCGAGTACCTCGCGGGGGTCGATTCGATCGCGATCGTTTGCCACGACAACCCCGATCCGGACTGTATCGCTAGCGCGCTCGCGCTGTCGATCATCGCCGAGGAGTACGACGTCGAAGACGTGGAGCTGTTCTACGGCGGGACGGTCTCACACCAGCAGAATCGGGCGTTCATCAATCTCTTGCACGTGAACATGAAGCACGCCGACGCGTTCGACCGGGACGATTTCGACAGCGTCGCATTCGTCGACCACGCAACACCGTCCGGCCACACAGAACTCGACGCCGTCACCCCCGACATCGTCATCGACCACCACTCGACCGAGAAACCGAAAGGGGAGTTCGTCGACCTCCGCAAAGATTACGGGGCGACGGCGACTATCCTCGTGGAGTATCTCCAGGAACTCGACATCGAAGTGAACGTCCAACTTGGGTCTGCACTGCTGTTCGCCCTCCACCGCGAGCGGATCGACTTCATCCGCGAGCCGACACCCAACGAGTACGCAGCGGCACTGCACATCTGTCGCCAGGCAGACCTCGAACTACTCGAAGAACTGTACGGAGCCGCGTTCTCCCCGGCAACGGTCGATGCCATCGGCGAAGCGATTCAAAATCGGGTTCAGCGAGGTGCGACCCTCGCCACGTCAGCGGGTCGGACGAGCGAGCGCGACGCGCTCGCGCAAGCCGCCGATTATCTTCTGAACGTCGAAGGCGTGAACACGGTACTCGTGTTCGGGATCGTCGATAGTGCGGTGGAGATGAGTGCGCGCTCCATCGACCCTCGGGTTCACGCAGGCAACGTTCTCAAAGAGGCGTTCGACGACGTCGGAAGTGCGGGTGGGCACGCCGACATGGCTGGTGCACAGATTCCTCTGGGACTGTTTGCCGATACGAACGCGGACGACAGCGAACTCGTCGAGTTCGCATCTCGGCGAGTCTTGCACCGATTTTTCGACGCGCTTCATCTCGAACGCGAAGCAGGGTAACCCCGTTCGAAACCAGTATCTTGAAATCCACGTGATTCAGAGTGGGACGTATGAGTCTCGAAATGGAACACGACTGTCCAGAGTGTGGCGACAAAGAGACATTCTGGCGCAGTGCGAGTACGACCCTGCATCTCGGCGAGAAGACGAAGTGGCGCTGTGCCGAATGTGACTACGGACTGGTTCGCATCGACGGCGACATCGACTCCGCGGCGTAAGCACGACTTTTTTGCGAATCCGTATTCTGCAGGCATCTCAGCCCCCAGTGACGACGTCCAGCGACG
The DNA here is from genome assembly GCF_054177585.1 of Haladaptatus rarus. Classification (NCBI taxonomy): domain Archaea; kingdom Methanobacteriati; phylum Methanobacteriota; class Halobacteria; order Halobacteriales; family Haladaptataceae; genus Haladaptatus; species Haladaptatus rarus. The sequence continues at coordinate 653,521 of NZ_JBPEHG010000001.1, forward strand.
CTTTGTATCGAATATATAAACCACATCCCGATATATTAAATCTGCCACCTCGTCCCACTGGTCGTCTCAGTCGTCGTAGTCGGCGTTGCAACGCGGTCGCCCTCCTCGGGTGGAACGAGTTTGTAGACAGCACCCTGACCGCGGACGCTGGCCGTCTCGCTCGTCGAGACGTACAACTCCCCCTCTCGGTCACGACCGAATGCCAGAACGAACCGTGCGAGGTCTCCGTTCTCGCTCCCTTCGATAGCCAGTTCACGAAGCTGCCACTGGTCGGCTTCGGAGTTCGGCCTGGTGGCGAAGAACAATCGCCCGCGCGGAGAACGAAACGATCGGCTCCAGTCGCCGAAGACGTACGCCCCGTAAAGTTCGGGAACCGCGGACCCTCGATACACGTGTCCACCGATGACAGCGAGTCCGACCGACCGGCCACGACTCCGGTGTGGATACTCGATGATGGGCTCCCGCAGTGTGGTTCCATCGTGTGGCGCTCGCCCAGATGCGGTATCGGGACACCGTTTCGGTGACCGTTTCGGATTTCGAGCGTCGAAGCAGTGCGTTCCCTCTCTGACGTTCCACCCGTAGTTGCCCCCCTTCCAAACCAGATTCACCTCCTCGAACCGCAGTTGGCCGACGTCCGCCACGAAGAGGTCGTCACTGTCGAACGAGATTCGCCACGGATTACGAAAGCCCCACGCCCATAGCTCGTCTCGTCCATTCCTGCCGACGAGTGGGTTGTCGTCGGGGATGGCGTACGATTTGCCACCTCCCCAGTCGTCCACGTCGATCCGGAGGATACTCCCGAGGAGATTTCGGGTCACGTCCTGTCCGTTGCCGCCCCGATTACGCGAATACCAGTCGCTCACGTGACCGCGCCCGGTGTCTCTCGCGCCACCACCGTCGCCGAGTGGGACGTAGAGGTACCCATCCGGGCCGAACGCGACATCTCCAGCGTTGTGGTTCGCCTGCGGCTCGGGAACTTCCAAAATCCGACGCTCGGAGTTCGGGTCGGCAGTACGTCGGTCATCGTTCGCGCGAAACTCGGAGAGTACGGCAGCGTGGTCGAATTTGGCGGGCATCGACGGTTTCGGTGGCGCGCTGTACCGGACGTAGAATCGGCGGTTCGTGCGAAACGTGGGATGGAAGGCGAGTCCCAGCAGCCCGCGCTCGTCCGTGGAACCCGGTTGCATCGTTAGCCGATCGCGCAGGTCGAGAAACGGTTCGTCTCTGATTCCATCCTCGTCGAGAACGTAGATTCGACCGATCTGGTCGACGACGTATCGGTATTCGACCCCATCCACAGTTTCGAACGCGACCGGTTGCGTGAGCGGCTTCGCTGCCACTTCTCGTAATCCGATGTCGGCACCGGTCGGAATCAGTGGTGGGCGGGTCGCCTCGCTCCGATTCGAGACGACCGCACCGAAAACAGCAGTGCCACCCATCGTTACAGTACGTAGAAACCGGCGTCTAGAACCCCCCATTCGTGTTCGTCTCATGTTTCCCCACACCCGTTTCCACAGACCATCGGATAAGCGTTCGGCGCGAGAATCGGTCGGAAAAGGAAGACTGGATTACTCGTCCAGCGACTGCCACGAAAGCCGCAGGTTCCGGGCGGCACTCGCCTGGTCGATGCGTCGCGCAGTCGTGCGGCGGGGTGCGGCTTCGAGCGTCTCGTCGTCTTCGCCGACGACCGCGTTGAACGCCCCTGCGAGCTGATCTAGCGTCTCGCGGTTCTCGATCTCGGTCGGCTCGGTCATCAGTGCCTCCGAGACGATCTCGGGCCACTTCGTCGTCGGCGGGTGGACGCCGTAATCGAGCATCCGCTTTGCTACGTCCGCAGCGTCCTGGTCGCCCGCGCTGGCGACGAACTCGTGGTGGAAGGGGCGGAACGGAACTTCGTACTCGATCTGCGATGCGAGGTAGTTCGCGTTGAGCACGGCCTTCGCGCTGGCATCCGACAGTCCTTCGTCACCGAGACGGGCGATGTAGGCGTACGTCTTGACGAGCACGAGCCAATTGCCTTCGAACCCGTGAACCTTGCCGATGGTCTGTTCGGGGTCGAATCGCTCGTAGCGACCGTCGAGCTTTCGCACGCGCGGCGCGGGCAAGAACTCGGTCAGTGAATCGACCACGCCGACCGGGCCAGCACCGGGACCGCCGCCGCCGTGAGGCGTGGCGAACGTCTTGTGGACGTTGTAGTGCATGATGTCGAAGCCCATGTCGCCGGGGCGGGCGCGTCCGAGCAGGGCGTTCAGGTTGGCCCCGTCGTAGTAGAGCAGACCGCCAGCCTCGTGGACGATGCTCGCGATCTGCTCGATGTCGCGCTCGAACAACCCGAGCGTGTTCGGATTCGTGAGCATGAACAGCGCGGTGTTCCCGCTGACGGCGGCTTCGAGTGCTTCGAGGTCGACTCGTCCGTCGTCCGCGCTCGGCAGTTCGACCACGTCGTACCCGCCGAGTGCTGCACTGGCGGGGTTGGTGCCGTGAGCACTGTCCGGGACGATGATCTCGTCGCGCTGGTCGCCCTCGCCGTTCGCTTCGTGGAACGCCTCGGCGACGAGGATACCCGTGAACTCGCCCGCCGCACCTGCGGGAGGTTGGAGACTCACGGCGTCCATCCCGCCGATTCGAGCGAGATACTCTTGCAGGCCGTACATGAGTTCGAGCGTCCCCTGCACGGACTCTGCGGGGCGGTCGGGGTGAACGCTCGCGCCGGGGAGTGCGGCCACGTCCTCGGTGAACTTGGGATTGTACTTCATCGTACAGGAGCCGAGGGGGTACGGCCCGCTCTCGATGCCGTAGTTCATCTGGCTGAGTCGCGTGTAGTGGCGTGCCAGTTCGGGTTCGGAGAGTTCGGGGAGTTCGAGGGAGTCGCGGGTCAACTCGTCGGGGAGCGACGAATCGATCTCGACTTCCTTGCCGTCTTTCTCCGAGAGGAGCGGTTCGTACAGGTCGTCGTCTGTGCGTTCCCACTTGGCTTGCGTGTAGATCATCGTGCCACCTCCTCGAACATGGTGACCAATTCGTCTGCCATATGCTCGTTCACGTCGGTCACGCAGACCTGCACGTGGTGTTCGCCGACCTCGTGGACGGCGAAACCGCGTTCTTCCAGATCGGCGACGATGGGCGGTGCAGGCTGATCAGTGTGCGCGACGAACTCCCGGAAGTGGTGTCGGTCGTGAACCGGAGCCTGGACACCACTGATGTCGTCCAATCGCTCAGCCAGGTCGCGGGCCTGCGTGACACAATCTTCTGCCAACTCGACCAGTCCGGACGAGCCGAGGTACGCGATATGCATCGCGGTTCGGAGCGCGACCCACGCCTGATTCGTGCAGATGTTGCTCGTCGCACGCTCCCGCCGGATGTGTTGTTCGCGCGTCTGGAGCGTGAGCGTGAAGGCGCGATTCTCGTCGTCGTCCTCACTGACGCCCACCAATCTCCCGGGAACCTGCCGGACGAACTCATCGCGCGTGGCGAACAGTCCGAGACCCATCCCGTAACTCGTCGGCAGGCCGAGGGCCGCGGCGTCACCCACGACCACGTCCGCACCCACCGAGGCGGGTTCCTGTAATAGCGAGAGGGCGACGGGGTCGGAGCCGAGGCAGAACAGTGCGTCGTAGTCGTGCGCGAGGTCGCCGATAGCTTCGAGGTTCTCCTCGATGGTGCCTCGCGTCGTCGGATTCTCGGCGTACACCATCACCACGTCTTCGCCCATCGCATCTTCGAGTGCAGCCACGTCCGCGTTCGCGTCGTCGGTCGCGTACTCCTCCACGACGAGTCCCGGCCCGTCGGCATAGTTTTCGAGGACGCTCTTTCGTTCGGGCAACAGGATGTCGGGGACGAGCACTCGGTTTCCGCTCGTCTTCCGGACGCGGCTAGCCAGTAGTGCTGCCTCTGCCAGTGCCGTCGCGTGGTCGTACATCGAGGCGTTGGCGATTTCGAGACCGGTCAGCTCGACCAGCATCGACTGGTACTCGAACAGAGCCTGGAGGAATCCCTGCGTGACCTCCGGCTGGTACTGCGTGTACGAGGTCAAGAACTCCGACCGGTCTGCGATGTGGTCAACGAGGGATGGAACGTAGTGGCTGTAGTGGCCTCGCCCCAGGAACTCCGTCAGCGTCTGATTCTTGCCGAGCATTCGCTCTAGCTCCTGGCGAGTCGCTTGCTCGGACTGCTTTTCGATGCCGAACTCGCCGTCGAACCGCACCGGCTCGGGGATGTCGAAGAGGTCTTCGACGTTCTCGACACCGATGGCGTCGAGCATCGCCTGCGTCTCGTCTGCTGTGTGCGGTGCGTACGGACTGCCCGCACTCGCGTCTCCCCCACTCATTCGATCTGGTCTCGGTACTCCTCTGCGGAAAGGAGTTCATCGAGGTCGCTCTCGTCGGTCAGTTCGACTTCGAGCATCCATCCGTCGCCGAACGGGTCGTCGTTGACGAGTTCGGGCGTGCTCTCCAGTTCATCGTTGACTGCCGTTACCGTGCCCGAAACGGGCGTGTAGAGGTCTGAAACCGCTTTGATGCTCTCGACGACACCGAACTCGTCGCCCTGTTCTAGCTCGTCACCCACTTCCGGGAGTTCGACGAAGACGACGTCGCCCAGTTCGTCCTGTGCGAAGTCGGAGATGCCGATTCGGCCAGTTCCGTCGGTCACTTCGACCCACTCGTGCGATTCAAGGTAGTTCCGGTCTTCAGGTACTTCGAAGCTCATTATTTGTCTTTCAGAAACGGTGTGCTCTCAATCTTTGCTTTTTTCGACTGTCCTCGCACCATCACGCGGACGACGGTGCCGGGGTCTGCGTAGTCGGTCGGGACGTAACCGAGACCGATGGGCTCGCCGAGGGTCGGACTCATCGTCCCGCTCGTGACGGTTCCGATGATGGTGTCTTTCGTGTTGGTGATGTCGTATCCGTGTCGAGGGACACCCCGGTCGATGAGTCGGAAGCCGACGAACGTCTCTTCGACACCCTCCTCCTTCACTCGTTCGAGTGCATCACGACCGACGAACTCCGTGTCGAGTTTCACGGTGAAACTGACGCGCGCCTCGTACGGGTTCCGTGGGTCGTTCTCGTGGTCGAAGTCCTGCCCCGACAGCAGGAATCCCATCTCGGTTCTGAGCGTGTCGCGCGCGCCGAGACCACAGGGCTGACATTCGATAGCGTCCCAGACGGTTTCGGCCTCGTTCCACGGACAGATGAGTTCGAACCCATCTTCGCCCGTGTAGCCCGTGCGCGCGACCCAGCATCGAACGCCATCGATGGTCGCGTACTTCGCCTCAAACTTCGAGAGGTCGGAGAGTGACTCCTCGGTTGCGTCGGCCACGATGTCCGGGGCGTCCGGCCCCTGTACCGCGTACATCGCGTAATCGTCGGTGGCGTTCCGGATCTCCGCGTCGAGGTCGAACTCGTTGCGGAACCGCTTCCAGCGGTCGTGCATCTGCTCGTCGTGACCGGCGTTCGGGATGAACAGGTACGCGGCATCGTCGTCTTCCGGAAGTCGGTAGACGACGGTGTCGTCGATGATCGAACCGTCTTCGTCGGTTATCATCGCATACTGGGAATCACCCGGAGACAAGTTCGTCACGTCGTTCGTCGTCAGGCGTTGCATGAGCTGCTCGGCGTCCGGCCCGCTGACTTCGATCTCCCCCATGTGAGAGACGTCGAAGATACCGGCAGACTCCCGAACGCTCTGGTGCTCTTCTTTTATCGAATCGAACTCGACGGGCATGTCCCACCCACCGAACTCGGTGAACGTCGCACCCCGCTCGTCGTGTCGGTCGCGCAACGGCGGTTTCCGAAGGGGCATACCTGTCCAGTCGAAGCGAGGTAAGTAATGCTTTGTTTTCTCTCTCGGGGCTATCCATTCAGGCCGGTTCGATGACGATCTGCCCATCGCGTTTCTTGTAGACGAGTCGGTCTCCCTCTTCGACTTCCTCGCCTGCTTCGGCGAACTCTTCGCGGACGGCTTTGATGAGACTGATTCGCCAGCGCTGGGTTACGGTCGTCGTGCCGAGGATCTGCTCGGAAGACATCTATCCCCACCATTGGAATCGGTACCATTATGGATTCTTAGCTATTTCGACTCTATAGTCATAAATGACTATTTCGACACCGGAACTCACACAGCGATTACACGACCACGAGGCACGAAGCATCCTCGTCCGCGGGCAGTCGGCACCTGCCACTGACGAGAACGTCGTGACCTTCGACGCGGGCATCGTCGCCGCATGCCGTGGAGACCACTGGCAGTTGCCACTGTACGTCACGGTACAGGCGACGGAGCGAACCAGACGACAGTTCGAAGCGCAGTCTTTCGCGGACGCGATCAGCCACACGGAGCAGATGCTCCGTGAACACACACCCGACGGCGTGTGGCTTCGAGACCACGAACGACTCGTCGATTTTCTCTCTCCGCTGTCGGTCGGAACACTCGAAACACGGGTGTCGCAGGTCGCTGGCAAGATGGGGACGACGTTCGTGACGTGGACTGGTGAGACGACTCCAGCGAACGAGTCGGTTTACGATCGCGTGGTCGGCCCCTAGATGCGAGCGAGCAGGTCGGGCGGGTCGATAGCCACGCCGGTACTCTCACACGAAGGGCACTGGACGGCGAGCGACCAGTCGAGTGGTGTGGTATCCGTCTCCGTAACGTGGGTAGCGAGATCGACGAGCAAGACGAACGAGTCCGTGTGTCCGCAGTTCTGGCAGGTCATCCTTGGTCAGACCGACCGGTGAATTCACGATGTCGGTCACCCCGGATTGGTTCCGCCCCGGTATATGAAGTTTCGGTCAGTCGTCTCCAGCGGAGATGTCGATCCCATACTCGTCGATACGCGAGCGCCAGAACTCTTCGTAGCCCTCTTTCTCGGGGTCTTTGCGAACGGTGCTGTCACCTGCGTCCACTCGGTCGAGTTTGAGGTCGACTTCCTCTAGCAGTTTCTCCCCGATATCGTCGGAGATGACCCCCGAACGCATCGCGCTCATGATGGCGCTCTTTTCCTGTTTCAGGACGCGGCGCTCGCCGACGAGCAGTTCCTCCCGGCGCAGGTCGGGGTTTTCACTGAGGATTCGAGAGATCGCCTGACTCAGGTCTTCTTTCTCCTGTTCGTACTCGCCGTGGAAATCGCTGTACACGTCGTTGGGGAGGTCGCCCCTGTCGTAGAGTCGCTCTGCAGCATCGAGTGCGGAGTCGACCGCACGCGCACGCCCGAGGAGAAGTTCGTACAGCTCTTCCGTCTCGGTACGCGTGACGACACCGAGGCGGTCGAGCAGGTTGCCCATCGTCAATCCCTGAACGACGAGACTGAAGGCGGCGACGCCGAACACCATCGCACGCAGTTCCACCACGCGCGGGAAGTCGTCCGGGAGACCGAGCACCAGTGCGATGGGAATCGAGGCGTGCAGCCCACCCCAGATCATCACGTGCTGGTAGGTGAGCGGCACGTTTCGGTTGCTGAACCGGTTGACGATGCCCGTGAAGGGATAGACGACGAGCGAACGGACGAGCAGGGTGAGGACGATCGCGATAGCGATGAGTTGCCAGTTGTCGAGTATCTGTGCGAGGGGTGTCTTCGCGCCGATGAGGACGAAGATGAGCGTGTTGACGAGGAACGCGCCGGTCTCCCACGTGTTGAAGATGGAAATCTTCGTCTGGGGACTCATCGCGTACTCCGCACCCCGGTTACCGATGAACAGTCCAGCGGTGACGGTGGCGATGACACCGCTGACGTGGAGGTAGTGTTCGGCGAGCAGGAAACTGCCGTACGCGAGGATGAGCGTAAGCACGATCTCCGTCATGTGCTCGTCCAGGTTGGCCATCACGCGATAGATGGCGTATCCCGCGGCGAGACCGACGATGAGTCCTCCGAGACTGGCGGTGACGATTTCGACCCCCGCATCGCCGACGACTTGCGGTGTGATGAGTTCCGAGAGTTCGGTGTTCTTTTCCTGTGACGTGACGACCAGTCCGAACAGCGTCGAGAAGACGACGACGCCGACGCCGTCGTTTATCAGGCTCTCGCCCTCGACGAGAACCGACAGTCGATCCGGTGCGCCGAGTTCTTCGAACAGTGCCAGCACCGAGACGGGGTCGGTCGGCAGAACCATGGCGGCAAAGAGCGTGGCGAGGAGGATGGGATAGCCGAATGCGTAGCTTCCGAGCCACCCGAGAACGAGGATAGAGACGATGAGTCCGGGGACGGCGAGGACGAGAATCGGGACGATGTTCTCCCGAAAACGTTCGAGGTCGGTCGTCGCCGCGCCTTCGAACAGGAGTGGCGGCAGGAGCACGAGCAGGATGAGGTCGTGTGTGAGTGTGATGTCGATGTCGATTCCGAGAACCGAGACGGCGATACCTGCGAGCAAGAGAGCGATAGTGTACGGAAACCGTCCGACCTTGGCGACGAAGATACCAACTCCCCCGGCGATGATGAAGACGGCGAGCAGATTGATGAGTCCAGTTGTGATTCCCGTCTCGGCCATAGGCGACGGTTTGTCGTGACGACGGATAAAGCCGCGTTGTTCGGGTTAGTATTCGAGAACAGCTCGCAGAAAGAACGTTGCCACTGGTCGGCGTCGAACGAGAGAGGATGGGGACCAATCGGCTCAGGAATTACTGGTACTCGGTGATGGTCAGGTCGTAGCTACCCGATCCACTGTACGAGTCGACGTCGATCTGCATCGCCGTCGAGGTGTCAGGGTTGTCGATGGTGATGGATTCCTGACTGTCCGCGGTGTAGGACGCGTAGTCGTAGTTGCTCGGGCTCGCGTTGGTCGTCGTGCCCGTGTTGATGTAGAGGTCGAAGTCGGCGTCGCTCGGTCCGTCGAGCTCGACGACGACCTGGCTCGGACTGCTGTACTCCCAGTTCCACGACCAGTCGTCGTAGTCCCAGTAGCCGGAGAGGGAGTCACTGACGGTCTCGGACGTGGAATCGCCGTCGCCACCGCCACCACCGCCACCGTCGCCGGACGGGTCGGTAGTGACTGCCGTGTAGGCGTTGACCTGGCCGCTACCTTGCTGGTCCGAGGAGAGGCCGATGTCCTCCGCCGTGTTCTTGAGATGGTTTCGGAGTTCGGAGTTGGTGAGGCTACTCCACTGGGCGAGAGTCAACCCGGCGACACCGGACGTGACCGGCGTCGCCATCGACGTACCGGAGAGCTCCTCGTAGGAACCGCGGGTCTCGGTGGTCGTCGAGAGCACGTTGACACCGGGCGCTGCGAGTTCGATCTCGCTGCCGTAGTTCGAGAACGAAGCAAGGTTCTCGTTGTCGTCCACGGCAGAGATAGCCATACACTCGCTGTAAGCTGCCGGGTAGGAGACGCTGCTGGTTCCGTCGTTACCAGCAGCACAGATGGTGAGGACGCCGTTGTTCTGTGCGTACGAGACGCCGTTCTTCATCGTGCTCGTGTATCCACCGCCACCGAGGGACATGTTGATGATGTCCGCACCCTGGTCAGTTGCCCATTCGACAGCGTCGGCGATGTCGGACGTGGAGCCACTGCCGTTCTCGTCGAGTGCGCGACCGTTGATGAGTGAGGAGTTACCCTGGCCTGCAACGCCCGTGCCGTTATCGACGACTGCTGCGGCACAGCCCGAAACGTGCGTGCCGTGGTACTCGTCCTGCGGAACGTCCGGGTACGGGTCGGAATCGCTGTCAACGAAGTCGTATCCAGGATCGGATTTGTAGTTCCCTGCGAGGTCGGGGTGGTCGTACTGAGCACCGGTGTCGACGACCGCGATGGTCACCGAAGAGTCACCGAGCGTCGTGTCCCACGCCTGGTCGGAACCGACCTGCTGGGGCGCGTACTGCTGATCGAACTTCGGATCGTTCGGCGTCAGTTGCGTCGTGTACGTCGCGTTCTTCTCAGCGTATTTGATACCGTCTTTCTTCGTGACGGCGCTGATGAAGTTCTCGCGTGCACGGTCGCCTGCCGCGCTCGGGAACTTGACTGCGACGTAGCGCAGCGTTTCGTTCTTGTGAACGATCTCAGCATCGCCTGGGACATACTGAGCGACAGTCTGCTGGATGTCGCCTTTGCCAGCCGAAACACCGACTAGCACTTCGTCCTCTTTTGCACCTGGCTCACGCCCGGGGGTAGCCGCAGTAATGCCACCCATTGCCGCTGCCGCACCAGCCGCTCCGGTTGCTTTCAGGAATGTCCGCCTGTCAAACCGCGATGTGTTGTCGTCTGCCATGCAGCGGGTTAACGAACAGGATGTACGTATATAAATTTTATTCATTTAGAATCCTGAAATCTGTAACTATAGACCGATAAATGAATGCGAAATTATAAGGTATCAATCGATCGATACAGGATGATAGTAGACTAAAGAACCACCTGTTGAAGATGTTGAAGGAATTTTGTGAGATGACGGGTAAATCGCCACGGCTTTGTCTCGGTGCCGTTTAGCTCGGTGCATGACCGGCGGTTTGCGGTCACTACTCGGTAGTGAACCCGACGATGACGACCGAACCATCGCGCTGTTCGTCGATGGTCCGAACGTGCTCCGCGACGAGTTCGACGTCGATCTGGACGATATCCGCGCGGCAGGCGCCCACCTCGGCCAGCTCGTCGTCTCACGCCTCTATCTCGACGAACACGCCACACCCGGCCTGATCCAGGCCGCGGAAGCGCGTGGGTTCGAGGTTCTCATGACGAGTGGTGACGTCGACGTGAAACTCGCTATCGACGCGACAGAACTGGCATTGGACGAACAGGTAGACGTGTTAGCAATCGCCTCCAGAGATACGGATTTCAAACCCGTCCTCGAAAAGGCGGCGCGCAACGGTGTCCGGACGGTCGCCATCGCACCCGGCGAGTACGGACGTTCGGACGCGCTTCAGAATGCGGCCCACGAAGCGTTCGTCATCGAAGAGTAGGCGTTTTTTCCTCGGGGCACCACGAGTCGCATATGGACGACCTCGGCACGCCGGTACTCGACGATCATCTTCATCTCGACCCGGAACACGGACGCGGAATCGAAGCCGTCAAGGACTTCGCTCGGAGCGGCGGCACACATCTGCTCGTCGTCAACAAACCCTCCTGGTTGCTCGGCGTCGAAGTCGAGACCGGCGACGATTTCCGCGCGGTGTTCGACACGACCGTCGAAGTCGTTGCGCGCGCAAACGAAATATTACCAGGGAAAGCGTGGCCCGTTCTCGGTGTCCACCCCGGACTCGTCTCGAAACTCGTGGATGATCGCGGGTACGCGCCCGCGGACGCGAGAGAACTGATGCAATCCGGACTGGAAGTCGCCACAGAGTACGTCGCGGACGGTTCTGCAGTCGCCCTGAAATCGGGGCGGCCACATTACGACGTGCCCGAAGACGTGTGGGACGCTTCGAACGCCGTCCTCCGGCGAGCACTCGAACTCGGCGCGGAAGCGGACTGTGCCGTCCAACTACACACCGAAGCGACCGAGGATCTCACGGAGGTCGCGGCGTGGGCGGAGGATGCCGGACTCTCACCCGAACGTGTCGTCAAGCATTACGCGGGCGGCGAGTTGGCTGGCGTGACACCGAGCGTGATGAGCGAGAAAGACCGCCTCGAAGTCGCCGCCGAACGTGGCGAACCGTTCTTGATGGAGACCGATTTCGTCGACGACCCCGACCGGCCCGGCGCTGTGTTGGGACCGAAGACGGTTCCACGCCGGGTCAAATGGATGCAAGAACAGGGATACGACGAGGCGATTCGAATCGCCCACGTATCGACGCCTGAGAACGTGTACGGTCTCGATACGCGGAAAACGTTATGTAGATAATCAGGGACCGAAGGAAAGGCCTATTTATCGTGCTACGCACGAGAGAGATATGAGCGCACCTCCAGAGGAGTTCTACTCCGAAGAACGCTGGCAAAACTGGTTGGACAGAATCAAGGACGAAGAGATCGACCCGGAGAACGAGGATTCGGCGCGCCTGCTCCTCAATCTGCAGGACGACGTCGCTATCGCCGTCGCCAAGATCGTCACGGCGTACGACGACGAGGACATCGACGAGGAGACGGCGCTCTCCGAACTCGCAGACATCCGTGAGACGGTTCTCGCGGAGGTCGAGTTCGAAGACGAAGAGAAAGCGATGCTCATCGACGGTGTGCAGACGAGCCTCCTCTGTGTCTTCTACGCCTCCGAAGAGTACGTGGCTCGCGGGCCTGCGGAAGAGGCGAGCGTCCGGGAGTACATCACCGAAGCGTCGAAAGCCGAGGAAGCGGAGGATCTGGACTCGGCGCTCGGTCTCGTCGCGGCGGGTGGAACGCGCATCATCGCGGGTGACGAACTCGACATGTCGGTGACCGAGGAACTGGAGTACGGACTGGTGACGGAGTGGGTGAATGGCCTCGACAGCCTCCAGAGCGCGATGAGCGACCCCGAAGTCGTCGAGGAAGACGACGAGTAAGCGAGTACAAGGGTTTTTATTGCCCTGCTGTTTCTGTCCCATCCATGACGTTCTGGGCGGACGACCGCGGGGTGACGGTGCAAGTGGGGCGATCCTCATGTTGGCCACGCTCGTCATCGCAATGTCACTGTATCAGGCGACCGCCGTTCCGAACCAGAACGCGGAGGTGGAGTTTCACCACAGCGAGAAAGTGCAGGGCCAGATGCACGACGTTCGGAACACCATCATCCGAACGGGGGCGACCGGCGCGGGCCAGCCAACGTCGGTAACGCTCGGAACGCAGTATCCGGAGCGCGTATTCTTCATCAATCCACCACCACCCACGGGAACGGTACGAACCGTCAAACTGGGGGACATCGACGTCGATAACGTCACGGCGCGCGACCAGCACACGGCGGACTACGTAAGTGATACTCTTTCGTTCGGCACGAACGCACTGGTGTACGCGCCACACTACGACCAGTACGGGAACGCGCCCGAGACGGTGTACGAGAACACGATCGTCTACAACCACGCCGATACGGGCAACGCGACACTGACCGACCAGCAACTCGTTCGGGGGAAGAGCATCACGCTCGTCACGCTCGACGGAGCGGTATCGCAGTCTCGGTCTGGAACGATGAGCATCGACCCGCACGCGGTCAGCCCCTCGACCACGGAGATTCGAACGATTCCCGTCCGGTCGAACGAGGGCGGGAACCTCACGATTCGCGTGTCGACCGGTCTCAGCGAGGAGAAGTGGAAAGAACTGCTCGAAGATCAGAAGTACGTCGAATCGGTCGGCATGCCGACCGACGGAATCCTCATGGTGGAACTGCAGGCAAAGGAAAACGACGAACTGGTGACCTACAACCTTCGACTAGCCAAGGTCGAAGTCGGGTCTGGAGCGTCGAGCGTGGAACCGCACTACGTCACGGAAGTCTCCGGCAACGGGACGAGCGTGGCCGAGGGTGGTCGGCAAAAGCTGGACGTCGAGGTCAGAGACGAATACAACAACCCAGTCTCGGGTGCGACCGTGAACTTCACGCTCGTCGATGGAGATCAAGGGTCTCTCGACAACGGAACGACAACCGGTAAGAAAGTGCGGGTGACGACCGGGGCGGACGGTCGGGCCTCGGTCACCTACTCCCCCGAAACCCCCCCGGCGAACGGTGGTGAGGCCGAAGTTCAGGTCAGTATCGACGACGTTCCACCGGGAGGCGCGACGTTCGACGCAGATCGAAAGGAGACCCTCGCGTTCTTCCTTAATCTGGTCGGTCAGAACGGCGGCAATGGCGGCGGTGACGGTGGAGGTGACGGCGGAGATGGCGGCAATGGCTCGGCCGCGAACGTCGAGTACGTGACTGGCAGTGGACTGGCGAAGGCGAACGGGAGTGAAACGACGGGCGTCCAGTTCTCGTTGAACAACACGGGGACTGAGAACGTGACGATGACCGATATCACCGTTAACGTAGAGAAAGATAACTCGGCGAAGTACGTCAACGAAACGAACGGCGGGAAGGGAGCCGATGGTCAACACGAGGTCTTCGTCGATGCGACCGAAGACGGCTGGCTGGAGATGGGCGATGACACGGAAAGCCAGTACGTGATGGATACGACCGAATCGCCCACGGATAACGCGACGATCGCTGGTGGTTCGGAGACGACTGTGTATATCTACGAGTTCAAGAAGAAAAAGAAGGTCGTAGAGATGTCTGAAAAGACGATACTCGTGACCATCCACTTCGCCGATGGATCGTCGAAAACGTTCGAGTTCGTCGCTGAAACCCCGAACAACTGACTTTTTCGACAACCGTCGATACTTCCATCGACAAATCCTTATACCACGTTATGCAAAGTGGAAGCAAGAATGACAGCCGTGGGTATCGACGCCATCGAGATCTGGACAGGGAAGCTAAAACTCGACCTGCCGGAGACGGTCGCACCAGTAAAGGACAAAGATCCGGACTACTACACGAAAGGCCTGGGACTATTCGCCAGTTCGTTCCCCGATGCTCACGAAGACATCGTGACGATGGGCGCGAACGCGGCCTACCGACTGATGGAGCGGAAGGGACTGACACCGGACGACATCGGTCGCATCGACGTGGCGACGGAGTCCGCGTTCGACAACTCCAAGCCCGTCTCGACGTACATCGCGGGCTGTCTCGAACAGGTGTACGACAGCGACTTCCACCACGCGAACAAGGGTGAGCGAAAGTTCGCCTGCATCGCGGGAACACAGAGTCTCGACGACGCCTACAACTGGATCAAGGCGGGCCGGAATCGCGGTCGGAGCGCGCTCGTCATCGCCACCGACACCGCGCTCTACGCGCGTGGCGACCCCGGTGAGGCGACGCAGGGAGCAGGTGCTGTCGCAATGCTCATCAGCGAAGACCCAGGTCTCGTGGAACTCTCGACCGACCAGGGGTACGGCAGCGCCGACGAGACTGACTTCCTGAAACCCAACCAGCAGTTCCCCAGCGTGGACGGCAAGCGGTCGATGCAGGTCTACCTCGCCCGGATGCGCGAGGCACTGGAGGACTTCGAGAGCGTCGCGGGCGACACCCACCCCGACGATTACGAGTACATCCCGTTCCACACCCCGTTCCCCGGCATGGTTCGAAAGGCGGGCCTCCTCGGATTCCGGCACATGATCCGCGATACCGAAGTCGAAGAAGAGTTGGTCGAGGAGATCGGTCGCCAACCCCGCGAGTCGGAGTACGACGACCGTGAAGCCTACGAGGAGGCTATCCGAGCGTACATGGACGATCTCAAATCGACCGACCAGTACCGCGAGTGGTACGGAAACACCATCGATCCGACGCTCAGCATCTCCCGCGAGGTCGGCAACTGGTACACCGGGTCGGTTCACATCGCCCGCGCCTCGGCGCTTCAGCACGCCGCCGAGAACGACCTCGACATGACGGGGAAGAAACTGCTCGTCGGTTCCTACGGCAGCGGTGCACAGGCGGAGATCCACGCCGAGACGGTCCAACCAGGATGGGAAGACGAGATCGGTGAACTCTCCATCGACGACCAGATCCGCGCCCGCCACGACCTCACCTTCGAGGAGTACGAAGACGTTCACGACCGCCACAACCACGACAAGCGCGTCGAACTGGACGACTTCACGCAGGCCGAAGACGAGTTCGTCTTCGTCGGTCGCGGGGAGATGAACGAGCGAACCTACGAGTACGTAGAATAAGGGATTCGCACAGATTCCGCGCGGTTGATTTCGGTCTTTCGAGGGTTTGCCGCTCGTGAACTTCCGAATTCTATCCGGAGATGTTGGTGGATGGCGATTTTTGTCTTACAGAAGGGGCGCTTTGCTGACGATAGCGATAACTACCGTCGAACAGACGAGATCCACCGCCAGTAGCCGATTTCTACTCCAGTCCACTTCGACATCTTCGATCCGAATTTCGTCAAACGTTTTATCCGTACGTCACCCGTTCATGCAAACAATACACGACCGATCACGCGATCACAGCCAGATCAGAGATGACCGAAACTGAGCCAGAGACGCAGTCGGTGGACGAAACGGAACTCCCGGAACCGACCGAGAGTGAAGAGCTGGAAGCAACCGAACCCGAGCGATCAGCGACGATCGAGCCAGAAACGGAGCGAACCGACCCGACCGACGCCTTCGGCGTCCTCGGCAACGAAGTTCGAATGGCCGTGCTCCGGAAGCTCGTGGATGCGGAAACCGAGGGCGACGATACCCTCGCGTTTTCGGAGCTGTTCGAGGCGACGACGGCCGACAACACCGCCGGATTCTCCTACCATCTCCGACAGTTGACCGACCACTTCGTCCGAAAGACCGACCGTGGGTACGCACTCACCTACGCCGGGCGCGAGATCGCCCGAGCGATTCGCGCCGGAACCTACACCGATAGCGTGGATTTCGACCCCATCGCGGTGGACGACCCCTGTCCGTTCTGCCGGGAAGAAGCCCTCGAAGCCCACGGTGAGGACAACTACGTGGCAATCGAGTGTGGGGCGTGCGGCAGACCGACGCTCACGCTTCCGTTTCCACCCGGGGGCCAGCGCGCACACGACCCGGAGGGACTGCTGACGGCGTTCGACCGCCATCACCGCCATCGACTCTCGCTCATGGCCGACGGCGTCTGTCCGGAGTGCAGTGCGCCAGCAGAAGCTCACGTCGGCTACCCCGACGCCGACCACCTGCCGGACGACGTGTCGAACGAGCAGCGCCGTCCGCAGGTGCGGTTCGACTGCGACCGCTGTGGCTGTCGTCTTCGCTCGCCCGTGACGCTCGCGGTGCTCGAACACCCCGCAGTCATCTCGTTCTATCACCAGCACGACATCGACGTGCGGGAGCGCCCGCTGTGGAACGTCGGCGGGGAGTGGCGAGAACAGGTCGTATCGGAGGACCCGTGGTGTGTCCGGGTGTCGGCGGAGCTCGACGGCGAACTGTTGGCGCTGTTCGTCGCCAAGAGCCTCGACGTCGTGACGGTACAGCAGACGACCGCTTCGCCGTCGGCGTCGTGAGGCGAGAACCGTAGCTCGACAGACTCGACAGAACCGTCGGGCTACGACGCGCCTTCTGCGAGCAGGTCGAGGGAATCGAGCGTCGAGCGACGACTGTCGGTGTCGAGTTCTCGGTACGTCGGGTCGATGGTCGCCACCTCGACTTCCTCGGGTTCGAGGGGGCCACCCCGCGACTCGGCGAGTGCGGAGAGAGCGAGTTCGATGCCCGAATCGACCGAGCAGTCGGGGTCGTAGTTCCCTTCGAGATACTCGCGCACGGTGTCGTCGTTCGCGCCGATGGCCGTCGCCTGCCACTCGTAAGGTGTCCCGGAGGGGTCGGTTTCGAAGAGGCGCGGGCGAGAAGAGGAGTGAATCGTGGAGTCGTTACCCGGTCTGGAATCGACACCGCCCACGAGGAGGGCCGCACCGAACGGCCGTGCGCCGCCCTGCTGCGTGAACTCCTGGACGTGGTCGGTCACGGCCTTGGTGAACGGTTCGACGGCCATCGGTTCGTCGTAGCGCAGGCGGTCGGTCTGGGCGCGGCGGCGTCCGAAGTCGACGAGTTGGCGGGCGTCGGCGACGTGGCCTGCACTGCTGACGCCGAGATGGTCGTCGATCTTGTGGAGTTTCTCGACGCCATCGGCTTCGAGCAGGGGAGAACGCAGGCGCTTGCTCGCGGCCAACACGACGCCGTCGCGTGCGCGGACACCCACGCTGACGCTTCCGCGCCGGACTGCTTCGCGGGCGTATTCGACCTGATAGAGGCGACCATCGGGCGAGAAGATGTTCGTCCCGCGGTCGTATGCCTGCTGGCGCTGTCCGTTCATGCCGCCACCTCCTCGCGCTCGTCGTAGCCGCGGATCTCGACGCCGTCGCCCGAAATGGTCGCGATCGTGAATCCGTTGCCGCTCGCAGTATCGCGTTCGGTGGCACTCTCGATGGACTGGGCCGCGATGCGACGGGCAGAGTCGGTCGGCAGACCGGGTTCGTACTCGCGTTCGAGGACGCCGTAGGCGAGTTGCATCCCGCTTCCGCTGGCGACGTAATTTGCTTCCATGACGCCACCGCCGATGTCGAGATCGTAGACGTGCGGGCCGGTCGAATCGACGCCGCCGAGCGTCGGTTGGGCGGCGCGGTACGGCCCGTTGCGAAGGAGGTTTCCGGCGAGCGTCGAGAGGGCGGACATCTCGATGGGGTCACCCCGGCGCGTCTCGTAGAGGCTGGCTTCGGCCCGGAGGGTTCGGACGAACGACTGGAGATCACCGACACCGCCAGCGATGGTCATCGCAGCAGTCGGGTGGACTTCCTGCACTTTCTGGACGTTCTTGTTCGTGACGAACCGACCACCGATACTGGCGCGACGGTCTGCAGCGAGCAGAACGCCGTCGTCCGTCGTCAGGGCAACCGTGGTCGTCCCGGTCTTCGTTATCGAATCGGACATGGAAGACGAGAGGGGTTCCGTTCGGAAAGGTGTTAGCTAAAATATATTTTAGCAAATGTCAGGTATCGAGATAGTGGCGGCAGCGGAGCGTCACGGCGCGAGGTCGCGCATCGCGTCCAGCATCGCCTCTTGCTCGCAGCCGGTGACGGCGAGCGAGAAGCCATCGAGTTGGGCGAGCTTGGGTGCGTGCTCCCAGAGATCCTCCGGTTCGATCCCGTGAAGGACGACGGCGTTCGGCGTGGGGTTGACGACGCGCATGGCGACCAGTGGAGATTCCCCGCGCGTGACGTTGGTGAAGACGAGTGCGCGACTCGTGCTCTGGCCGTAGAGGCGGTAGAACTCCTCGCTGGAGAGGCGCGTGATGGCTTCGATGCTGTCGATGACGGTGTGGCCGGTGATGCGCGTCTGCTTCCCCGACGCGAGTTCGGTAGCGTCGATGGCGTCGTAGAACCGCGAGAGGGGCACGCCGGTCGGATACTCGCGCAGGTCGCTGACGATGTCGCTGTCGAACCCCGCCGAGAGCACGCGGGCGTACTGGCGGATCCGCCCGCCACCACGCTGTTCGTCGATGTCGAGCAGGGCCTCGACAGTCCGGCGAACCACGCCGATGCCTGGATTCTCGCGCCGCCCACTCTCGTAGTCGGAGATGACCGACGAGGAGACGTCGAGATACTCCGCGAGTGCGGTCTGAGATACGTCGAAGTCGGTGCGCCACTTCCGCAAGGTCGCTCCGGGGTCGTCGCTCAGGGTGATCTCGCCCGCGATCTGTTCGGCGAGCGTCCGGCGCGCGTCTGTCATGCATTCGCGTGTGGCGCTGTCACGGAAAAGCATATCGAAACCGAGTTTCGACACCCGTCGAAGTTCGCGTGGAGATCAGCGCCGAATCCCGTGTGAGAAGGCGAACTATGACAGAATCGATGATCCGGTCAGTACATTTCAGTACAAAATAGTTGTTTTCAGTACACAGATTCGAAGACCCGAGAGTGACGTGACGGAGTTCTCGATAGTCCTGATCGGTCGTACGAGACCAGTTCGTTTCCGCGTGTTTGCAACTACCGGGAATCAGTCCTCGAAAGCCTCCGCCCGATCGCGCCGGGGGTGGTTGTTCCCCTGCAAGACGGTCGAAAACTCGTCCATACCAAAACCGTCCCTATCGCGGTCGCCTTCGTACCGAGACCGCTCGTTCCGACTCACCTGCCCGCTCCGCCACCGAGTACAGCGGCCTCACGGGAACGATGGTGTGCGTCTTCGCCACCCCGTCGTCGTGCGGTCGCCACTTCGTCGATTCGTGGAGGACGTACCGGTCGGGACACTGCCGTCGAAGATCGCTGACCAGCACCTCGAATCGCTTCGAGTCGAATCGATCCGCGGGAACGTAGTCGGTTTTCACGAGGAGCGCGTTCCGGCGTGGGACCCTGTCGAGTTGCCCCTCGCAGACGAGTTCGAACTCGTGTGCCAGTGCGGGAAGGTCGGTGTCGAGCGGGAGTTTGACGTACGCCTGTCTGTAATCCGGTCGGTCGATGCGGCGCTTCCAGTACCGAGAAAGCGTGTCGAGTATCCGTGTGCCCATTCGCGTGCCACCCGTAGGTGCTCTCCTCACAGAGCGGGGTAGTAGGTGTTTTGCATCATCAGCTAACAGGAGACCAAGTGTTTACGAAACTGGACGTCGTTTCTCGGTCACCGTGACCGACAGACCTGCGGAAGGTGCAGACCGAGCCACGAACGAGGACCACGAGCACGGCGACCACTCCGATGAATATAACTGCCCGGCCTGCAAGAAGGTGTTCGACTCCAGAGACGACCTCGTGAAACACATGCGCGAGCAAGGGCTTGTGGACTGAGTGGGCCGAACCGCTGGCAAGGGCTGAACTGTGGCCGTGCGGCGAACCGCGGTCGTAGCTGGTGAGGGTTACACTCGCGTCTACCCGCTCGCGTGCCTGTCGGCGCGCGACGGCGGCGGAATCTGCGTCTCGCTCGACTGGGGTGCGTCGGGGAGCAGACACCGCGCAGGTTCGCGGTTCACGTGGGCGTACTCGTCCGGGGCGTTCGCCAGTGGATGGGCTGGATTCTGGTCGCTCCGGATGCGTGCGGAGCGGAGTTCACCGAATCCGGCGATCCGAGCGCGGATGCCGCGCCAGTGATACTTCCCTGCGGGTGGCACACAGAAAGGTTTCGGCGGACGCCAGTCCGTCCGATTGGCGGCGAGCACCGCGTTGTTGACGTTGGCTGCGAGCTGGTCGTGGTCTACCAGCACACCGACCCGCGAGTCTGCGGGCGCGCGGACGGCCAGCACGTCGAGGCCGAGATGGAGTGCCCGATACTCCGCGACGTTGTTGTCGGGGATATCGTCGTCGGGCACGGAGAGGCGGGCGACGCGCTTGCCGTCTCGCGTTTCGATGATAACGCCGAGGCCACCCGCACCACAGTCGTGACTGAACGAACCGTCGGTGGCGACGTAGAAATCACGATGATGTGTGTGGGGTGGGTGGGCGATATGCGGCGTGGGCGACTCGTCGAACAGGTCTCGCAATGCGGGATGGCGGCCGTTAACGGCCATACTTACGTTCTCGGTTTCTGATTACTTAAATCTGCGGTCATACCCGGCAATATATCTCACTCATAATGTATCATGATACAAATAAATGTGTTGAATGTTATCTACCACCACAGATATATATGCCCCTCCCCGCCATATGAGGGTATGCCAGGTGAGGCACTCGATCGGCGGACGTATCTGAAATTTGCAGGAAGCGCAGCAGCAACAGCCACGATTGCAGGTTGCACTGGTGGTGATGGTGACGGAAACCAGAACCAAAACCAGACTGGAACGACCAGCACGACTACCAGTAGTGATGGCGGTGGCGGCAAGACGCCGGAGAACTTCCCGGTCACCATCACGCAGGGGCAGATGCCCACGACGCTCGATCCCCACGACCATCGAGAGACGACCACCGACAACGTCGTCTTGCAGGTGTACGAGGGACTGCTCGCCCGTGACGCGAAGGGGAAGGTCATCAATAAGTTGGCGACAAATTACGAGCGCGTCGAGAAAGGGACGGTGAAGTTCACCATCCGCGAAGGTGTGAAGTTCCACGCGGGTGGGACGCTGAAGCCCGAAGACGTGGCGTACAGCATCAACCGGATCGTCAAACCGAAAGTCGGCATCGAAAGTTCCCAGAGCGATCAGCTTTCGGGTGTGACGGGTGCGGAAGTGGTCGATGGTGCCGTACAGGTCAACTCGGACGGCGTCAACCCTATCGTGTTCTCGCTGTTCGCGTCCTACTGTGACATCGTCCAGAAGTCGTGGGTCGAGAGCAACGACAACAAGATCGCAAAGAAGATGAACGGAACTGGCCCGTTCAAGCTTCAGAACTACCAGGAAGACGTGCAGGTCGTCTTGAGTCGCAACGAGAACTACTGGCGCGACCCGGCGGCGGTGTCGAAGCTCACGTTCAAGGCGGCGAAATCGTCGAGCACGCGGGTGAATCAGCTCATCAACGGTGAGACCGACATCATCGTCAACGTCCCGCCACAGGATGCAGGGCGCGTGAAAAGCTCGAAGAACTCTCGTCTCGCCGCGGTGCCGAGCACACGCATCATCTACAACGCGATGCGCTACGACGTGAAACCGTTCTCCAGCCCCAAGTTCAGGCAGGCGATGAACCTCGCTATCGACCTGCCGAGCATCATCAAGAACGTCCTGTCCGGCTTCGCCGATCAGACCGGCCAGCCCACGTTGGAGGGCTTCACAGGGTACAACTCGAACGTCAAGCCCTACGGAAAGAACAAGCAGAAAGCAGAAAGACTGGTCGAAGAGAGCGGCAACGCCGGAGCGACCATCAAGCTTCACACGCCGGTCGGTCGCTACCTGAAGGACGTGGAGATCGCACAGGCCGTCGCCCAGCAGATAGACCAACTGAAGAACGTCAACTGCTCGGTGCAACAGCGCGATTTCAACGCTCTCGCGAAACAGTTGACCGACGGAAACCTCAAATCGAGTCCGAAGTTCTACCTCATCGGCTGGGGGAACGCGACGTTCGACGCCAGCCAGACTATCATTCCGCTGCTGACGACGGACGGTGCACTCACGTCCTACAGCAACGAACAGGTGGACACACTAATGAAGGAGGCACAGAACATGCCGGACGGCAACAAGCGCAACCAGAAACTGAAGGAGGTGAACAAGCTACTCCACGACCAGGCGCCGTGGATCTACCTCAACCAGCAGTACAGTGTCTATGGCGTCAGTCAGCGCCTCAAGTGGGAGGCTCGCCGCGACGAACGCATCGTAGCCTACGCCATCTCGCCGAAATAGAATGTCTGTGGTATCGAGGAGGTGTTTTTAGATGTCGATGGGTCGATTCCTGCTCCGACGGAGCGTCCAGGGTATCTTCGTGATCTGGGGCGTCGTGACGGTAGTGTTCCTCCTTCGGTTCATCACGCCCGGCAGTCCGATCACGTTCATCGCACCGTTGGATGCCAGTCCGCAGTTGAAACAACGGATCGCGGCAGAACTCGGGTTGAACAAACCGATGTACATCCAGTATCTCGACTACCTCTGGGGTCTGTTGCAAGGCGACATGGGCTACTCGTACATCTCGGGGACGCAGGCGAGCACACGCATCTTCAATCGCTTGCCAGCGACGCTCGAACTCGCCGTCGCGGCGAGTTTCGTCGCCGTCGTCATCTCGATCCCGCTGGGCGTCATCAGCGCGACCCGGCGACACGAACCGGCGGACTACGCGGCGACGACGTTCTCGCTGGTCGGCATCAGCACGCCGAACTTCTGGCTCGGCATCATGCTGGTGTTGCTGCTGGCCGTCGCGGGGCCGCTTCCGACGAGCAATCGTGGCATCGGTCTCGTACCCGCGCTGGAGATGCTGTTCACCCAGGGAAGCATCGGCGGTCTGATCACCTGGACGAAACACATCATCCTCCCGGCCATCACGCTCGGGACGTACTTCACCGCGCTCATCACACGGCTGACGAGAAGCGGGATGTTGGACGAACTCGGCAAAACCTACATCCGCGCTTCGCGGGCGAAGGGCCTGCCGGAGACGCTGGTGCGGTACAAACACGCGTTGCGAAACACGCTCATCCCAGTGATCACCGTCCTCGGCTTGCAGTTGGGGACGCTCATCGGTGGCGCGGTCATCACGGAACAGGTGTTCGCGTGGCCGGGCCTCGGAACGCTGATAATCAACGCCATCAACGCCCGTGACTGGCCGCTCATCCAGGGCTCGCTCATCGTCGTGGGTACCGGGTTCGTCGTGTTGAACATCTTCGTGGACGCGCTGTACGCCTACATCAACCCGCAGGTGGTGTACGAATGATATCGCCGCGCACGCTTCGGAACCTCAAACGCGAACTGCGACAGAGCGCGCTGGCGAAGGTCGGAATCGTCATCGTCATCGCTATCGTCCTCGTCGCGATGTTCGCACCGCTGTTAGCACCGCACAATCCCTACCGACAGAATCTGGATGATTCGAACCTCCCACCGCTGGGATTCAGTAAGAAGACGACCAGCACGTCGTCGGAGTTGGTCAACGGAAGCGTGAAGATCGTCAACAACACGAGCTACGTCAGCGCACAGCCGTCTCATCCGTTCGGAACTGACAATCTCGGGCGCGACATGCTCTCGCGGGTCATCTACGGCGCGCGAACGTCGCTCCTCGTCGGTCTCTTCGGGACGGTGTTGGCCGCGCTCATCGGCGTGACGGTCGGCCTGGTCGCAGGCTACTACGGGAGAATCGTCGACGACGCGCTGATGCGGGGTGCCGACATCATGCTGGCGTTCCCGTCGCTCGTGTTAGCGATCGCGCTGGTAGGGCTGTTCAAACGGGCGGTGATCAAATTCCCCGACCCACTCGTGGCGGTGGGTGTCGTCTCCGGAATGCCCGAGCAGATCGCGCTTCCGGGGACGGTCATCCTCGTCGTCGCACTCGTCAACTGGGTGTGGTTCGCTCGCGTCTCTCGCGGTGAAGCACTCACCGTGACGGGCGAAGAGTACGTCAAGGCGTCTCGCTCTGTCGGCGCGAGCGACCCGTTCATCCTCTGGAAACACATCTTGCCGAACAGCGTGACGCCCATCATCGTGCTGGCGACCATCCAGATCGCTGCCATCATCCTGCTCGAAAGCGCGCTGTCGTATCTCGGCTTCTCGGGAGTGAACCTCTCGTGGGGTTTCGACATCGCGCAAGGGCGCAACTATCTCGCCACCTCGTGGTGGATCTCGACGGTGCCCGGAATCGCCATCGTGTTGACCGTCATCGGCATCAACCTCGTCGGTGACTGGTTGCGCGACGCGTTAGACCCCGGTATCGAGGGCGAAGGAGGTGGCGTATGAGCGACCTGCTTCGCGTGCGCGACCTCTCGACCCGTTTCTACACCGAGAAAGGGCAGGTCAACGCCTGCGAATCCATCAACTTCGACGTGCGAGAGGAGGAGGTGTTCGGCGTCGTCGGCGAGTCGGGATCCGGCAAGAGCGTCGCCGCGCTCTCCATCATCGACCTCGTTGAGTCGCCCGGCAAGATCACGTCCGGCGAAGTGTGGTATCGGAAACCCACACTCGCCGAGGAGACGAGAGACGACCGCCCAGACGCAGTCGATGGCGAGTTCGTCGATATCCGGCAGTTGACGACGCGCGAACGTCGTGCCCTGCGCGGCCCGTCATTCAGCATGATATTCCAGGATCCGATGAGCAGCCTGAACCCGTCGATAACGGTGGGCGAGCAGATCGCGGAGGCAGTCGAAGTCCAGCGACGGGCGAGTTCGAACCCGCGTTCGACGCGCTCGCGGACGCAGGGCTACGGGTTGGCGCAGTTCATCTCCAGCACGGTTCTACCGTCGCAGGAGTACGTCAGCGAGGCGAGTCACGCGAAGGCGATCGAACTGCTGGAACAGGTCGGCATCCCCGACCCGGCGGAGCGCGCCGAGGAGTATCCACACCAGTTCTCGGGCGGGATGCTCCAGCGGGCGATGATAGCACAGGCACTCGCCGGCGAACCCGACCTGCTCATCGCGGACGAGCCGACGACGGCACTCGACGTGACGATCCAGGCGCAGATTCTCGACCTCCTGCGCGACCTGCAATCGGAGACGGGGATGAGCATCATGCTCATCACGCACAACCTCGGCGTCATCGCCCGGATGTGCGACCGTGTCGGCGTGATGTACGCCGGAGAGTTGGTCGAACGCGGCACGCTCGAAGACGTGTTCGACGCGCCGGTTCATCCCTACACGCAGGGCTTACTCGGGTCGATTCCCGATCTGGAAGATCCGGCACCGCGACTCCAACCGATCGAGGGGAACGTCCCAGACTTGCTGGATTCGGAGATGGAAGACCGGTGTTACTTCGCCGACCGCTGTCCGAAAGCGATGGAAGAGTGTCTGTCCCATCCCTCGATGCAGGACGCCCAGGGCAGCGACGAGCACGTGGCACGCTGTGTGCTGACCGAGATGGAGTACGACGAAACGCGTGCGCTTCCGGAGGGCTTCTTCGAGGACGAGACTCGAAGTGCTCCGGACGATACGCGAACGGGGACGGCGAGCCGCGAACAGGAGGTGCAACATGACTGAACCACTCGTCCGCGTCGAAGAGCTCCAGAAGTACTACTTCGAACAAGACACGCTCACCGACCGCCTGCTCAGGCGTGAACCCCAGAGCGTGAAAGCCGTCGACGGTGTGAGCTTCGACATCGAAGAGGGCGAGACACTTGGGCTGGTCGGCGAATCCGGCTGTGGCAAATCGACGACCGGAGAGACCCTGCTCGGCTTGCGCGACCCGACCGACGGGCGCGTCGAGTTCGACGGGCGAAATATCTACGAGATGGACGACCTGACCGAGTTCCGCAAGCGAGCGCAGGTGGTCTTTCAGGATCCCTTCTCCAGTCTCGACCCGCGGATGACGGCGGGAGAGATAATCCGCGAACCGCTGGACGTCCACAGCATCGATTCACGCGAAGTCCGCCGGGAGCGCGCACAGGAACTCATGGAGCGCGTCGGCCTCTCGGCAGAACAGATCGACCGCTATCCACACGAGTTCTCGGGGGGCCAGCGCCAGCGTATCGGCATCGCACGGGCACTCGCACTGGAGCCGGATTTTATCGTGCTGGACGAGCCGGTGTCGGCACTGGACGTGTCGGTGCAGGCACAGGTGTTGAACCTGTTGCAAGACCTCCAGGACGAGTTCGACCTGACCTACCTGTTCATCGCACACGACCTCTCCGTCGTGCGCCACAGCTCCGATCGGGTGGCGGTGATGTACCTCGGCGAAATCGTCGAGGTTGGGCCGGTGGACGAGATATTCACCGATCCGCAGCATCCCTACACACAAGCTCTGTTGGAGAGCGTCCCGCGCGCGGACACGGACGAGCAAGAGCGCGACGTACGGACGCTCGCAGGTGACGTTCCCTCACCCCGAAATCCGCCCTCGGGTTGTCATTTCCGGACGCGGTGTCCAAAGGTCATCCCACCCGCGGACGTGGACATCGCACAATCCGCGTACCGCGAGGTGATGGATTACCGCGAACGCCTCGAGTCGAACGAGCTCCACCTGGACGGCATCCGCGAGTTGGCTGCCGGGCCGGACGACGACCCCCGTGGACTCGACGACGAGACGCTGAAAGCCGAGTTGTGGGAGGAGCTGTTCGACCACCCACTCGATGGCGAGAACCGCGCGACCGTCGCGGAGTCGTTCGACCGGTTCGTCTCCGGCGACCGCGAGGGCGCTATCGCGGTCATGCGCGAGCGGTTCGAGAGCATCTGCGAGCGCCAGCGCCCGGTGCTGCAGGATCGAGAGCATCCGGCGGCGTGTCACCTCTACGACCAACCGGAGAACCCTCCGGAGGCGGAGCGGGAAATGGAGTCCTCGGCAGACTGACCGCCGTTCCGAGTCCGAACTCCCTTTCGACTCCGAACACCTTTCCAAACGAACATTTATAAGCGAAGAAGCATTACTAGATGAATCCCGATGGTCGCCCGTGAGTACGACTTCTGGTTGCTCGACTTAGACGGCACACTCATCGACATCGAACAGACGTACATTCGATCGGTGTTCGACCGGGTGAGCGACCGTCTCGGTCGGGAGTTCACCGATTACGAATCCGAGGTCATCTGGCATGGACTGGGTGGAGCACGCGACGCCCAACTGCGCGAGTGGGGTATCGATCCGCCGGAGTTCTGGGACGTCTTCCACTCCATCGAAGACCCACAGCGCCGCGCAGAGCACACGTTCCTCTACGACGACGCCGCGTTCGTCGCCGACCTCGACTGCCCGGTCGGACTCGTCACTCACTGTCAGGAGTTCCTCGCCGAACCAGTCATCGACGCGCTCGGCATCCGCGACTGGTTCGACACCGTCGTCTGCTGTGACGAGCAGTTAGGATGGAAACCCGACCCGGCACCGGTAGAGCACGCGATGGCCGATTTGGGTGTCACACGCGACGAACGTGGCATCCTCGCAGGAGACGGCGCGAACGATATCGGTGCAGCGTGGAACGCCGGACTCGATGCGGTTCACGTCGAACGTCATGACCCCCATCACCGGAACCAGTGCGTGCTCGGTGATTACCGCGTGAACACGTTCGACGAACTATGGTCGAACGCCGGCCAGGTTTTCGAGTACACCGACTAGCTCTGAATCGAGCACGGCAGCGAGTTCTTCGACACCCGCTTTGTCTTTGCGCTCCGGATTCGCCAGCACGCGAACCCGTTCGTCGCCGAGCGAGACGAATCCGAGTCCGAGCTTCTCCGCCGTCGAACGCAGACCGAGTCCGGCGTCCGCTTCTCCGCCAGCGACCTTCCGGGCCGGACTCTCGTGGGCTTTCGCCGCGAGTTCGAAGCCCGAGATGGATTCGACGAGTTCGTGGCGGGTCGTCCCGCGCTCGTCGGCGAGGGCTGCGAGGGCGTTCCCTAGCGTCGTCCGCAGGCCGGAGTCCGTACCTCGGTTGACGAAGCGCAGGTCGCGGTCAACCAGGTCGGATAGGGCCTCGATGTCGTCGGGGTTTCCGGCGGGGACGACCAGCCCCCATTCGCGGGAGTAGGACGCGAGTTCGGTTCCCTCACTCGCGTCCGCGGTCGTGTCCGTGCTCGCGGCTTCGCCAGTTGCGACCGCGAAATCCGGCACGCCGTTTCGGAGTCGCCGCAGGCCTTCTCGACCGCCGATCGCTAGATAGCGCGGCGAGTCGAGGCGGTCGAGTAGGCGCGAGAAGGCGGGGTCGTCCTCGCCGACGCCGAAGACGGACGGCGGGCGCACGTCGGGCGAGAACAGGCGCACTTCGACGGACTCGCCCGCCGCGAGGTAGGCGGTATCCGGCTGTACCGTCACCACGCCGTCTGCCTCCACGAGGCTGGTCGTGGCTCCGCTTCCCTTGTCGACGGGATACGCGAGCGTCCGGCCCTGCGCATCCTCGACCAGTCCGGTCGGCATGAGTCGCATCCGACCCTCACCGTAGCGTTCTTCGACCGCCATCCGAGCCTCGACGGTGGCCGTCGTGGGTTCCGGAACCCCCGCCGCGTCTCGAATGGCTGGGGCGACGAACGTTCGGAAGATGGTGAGCGCGGAGACGGGATAGCCGGGCAGGCCGACGTACGCCGATGCCGGGAAACGACCGACGAGCATCGGTTTGCCGGGTTTGACGGACACGCCGTGAAGCAGGAGTTCGCCCTTCGATTCGATGACGCGATAGATGACGTCCACTGCGCTCGCACTCGTGGAACCGGAGGAGAGCACGAGGTCACACTTGTCTGCGGCCTCCAGTAGCAGGCGCTCCATCTCGTCGTAATCGTCGCCCGCGTGGGGGTAGAGCACCGGTTCACCGCCCGCCTCTTCGACCGCCGTGGCGATGGTGTAGCTGTTCACGTCGTATATCTGGCCGGCAGCGTCGTCCAGCGGATTGCCGGGACGCACGAGTTCGTCACCCGTCGAGATGATGCCGATGCGAGGTTTCCTACGGACGGGAACCTCCTCGACGCCGAGCGCGGAGAGCAGGCCGATCTCGCGCGAAGTGAGTCGCGTTCCGGGGCCGAGCGTGCGCTGACCAGCCGCTACGTCCGCTCCCGCGAGCATGACGTGATCGCCGGGTGCAACGCCGGTTCGGATTTCGACGCTGCTCACGGTTTCTCCGCTCGCTCGTTCCGAGTCAGGTGGCGACTCGCCTTCGACTTCCGTCGTCCTCTCTACCATCACCACCGCGTCCGAACCAGGGGGCATCACGGCTCCCGTCGATATCTCGACCGCTTCGCCAGCGCCGACTTCGACGGCAGGTTTTTCGCCCGCGTGAACCGTCCCGACGAGGTCGAGGATCTCGGGGGCGGCTTCGTCCGCGCCGAAGGTGTCCCGCGCCTGCACCGCGTAACCGTCCATACTCGCCCGGTCGAAACCGGGAACGTCGCGGTCGGCGTCCAGTCGTTCGGCCAGCACCCGCCCGCGAGCGTTGGCCAGCGAGACGTGCTCCGTGTCGGGCGCGAGGTCAAGCGACTCGATAGCTTCGTGCGCCGCTTCCGGTTCGGCGAGGTCGCGGAACTCCTTGCGCTCGGTCATGCAGACCACTCCCAGTTCGCCACGTCGACCGTCTCGCCTTCGGGTATCCCCTCGCGTTCTTCCGGTACCTCGACCCACCCGTCGGCGAGCGCGACGCTGGAGAGGACGCCCGAGCCACTGGCACGGGTGGGGGTCGCCTCATCGTCGTCCAGCGTGACGCGAACGAACGACCGAATGCCGGGTTCGCTCCGAATCTTGCGCCCGAGTCGTGCAGTCGTCGTCGGCATCGAATCGAGTGGCAGGTGGCCGACCCACTTCATCGCGGGGCGAAGGAACTGCATCGCGTTGACGATGCACGCGACCGGATAGCCGGGAAGCATCACCACGGGCGTCTCGTCTACCATCCCGAGTGCGACCGGGTGGCCCGGTTTCAGTGCCACGCCGTGGACGAGGACCTCGCCTATCTCGGAGACGACTTCGGGGAGCAGATCGCGCTCGCCGACCGAGGAACCGCCGGTCGTGACGACGACGTCGTGGTCGAGGTGTGACTCGATTGCTTCGCGTAGAGCGTCTTCGTCGTCGGTCACGACATCGTGATAGGTGGCGTCGCCACCCCATCGTTCCACGTAGCGCGAGACGGTCAGTCCGTTCGTCTCGATCGCCTCGCCGGGTTCGGGGTCGAATTGAACCAGCTCCTCCCCGGTTGGAATCACGGCAACTCGGGGGCGGTCGTACACGGTGACCTCGCTGACGCCGACCGATTTCAACATCCCGAGGTCGGACGGACGAAGTCGGTGGCCGGGGTCGTAGAGCGACTGCCCGGCCTCCACGTCTTCGCCGACCGGGGCGACGTTCTCCCCTTCCGCGACCGCGTCGAACACCTCGACCTCCTCGCCGAACTCGTCGGTGTGCTCTATCATCACGACTGCGTCCGCGGCCGCAGGAACGTCGCTTCCGGTGTGAACCCGAACTGCCGCACCTGGGGCCATCTCCTCGCCCCGACGAAGAATCTCGGGCGACCGGTCGCTCGCCCCGAAGGTGTCCTGCGCTCGTACCGCGTAGCCATCCATCGCCGCCCGTGGGAAGTGAGGGACGTTTCGCGGAGCGACGACCTCCTCTGCGAGCACCCGACCATCCGCCGCATCGAGTGAGACGGATTCGGTTCGCTCGTGTCCGGAGATCGCCACCTGAAGTCGGTCGCGGGCCGCCGCCACGCGCGTCGTCTCCTTGAATCCGGACTGTTTTCTGTCCGGTTGCTGGTCGCTCATACACAGTCGTTCGTGACGGCGGGCAAAAAGGAAGCGGGGAACACTTATCGTCAGCCAGACAGCAGTTCGGATATGGCCCTTCTCGACGCCCCGTTGTTGTTGCTTTTTTTCGGTGGTTCGTCGCTCGTCGGCCTCGCCATGCTCTGGTACGGCGGTCGTGACCTCCTCCTCGCCTATCGAATCCTGACGACCGACCCGACGGACGCCGCGTCACTTGCCGACGGAGCCCCCGTCGAGGTGGAGGGCGTCGCCCGTCCCCAGGACGGAACGACCACCGCGCCGTTCACCGGAACCGAGTGTCTCGCCTTCGAGTACGAGGTGAAAGAGGAAGAACACACCCAACACGGCCAGCATTGGCGAACCATCGACTCGGGGCGGTACCACGTTCCCTTTCGCGTCGAAGACGACACCGCCAGCGTGCTCGTCGATCCCCAAGGTGCGGAATTCCGGTTCAGCGCCGAACGCTCCATCAACGTCCATGGCGGTGACCGACCACCCGAGCGGATCGTGAGCTTCATCGAATCGAACGAGGACGTTGACTCGGAAGACCGCACGCTCGACCTCAAACTGTTCGAACTGAAGACCGGTAGCGACCGCAAGTATATCGAACGACGACTCGATCCGGGCGAACCGATACACGTCCTCGGCGAAGCACGCTACGATACCAGCGCCGGGCGGAGAGGCGGGGAGGTGAACGTCGTCATCGAACGCGGTGAGAGCGTCCCGCGATTCCTCATCTCCGATACGGACGAACGAGGAGCGGCGTGGCGGGTCGCGTGGAGTGGCCTGCCGTACGTGTTGGCCGGTCTTCTTCTCCTCACCATCGCCGGTCTTCTGTTCGTTGGATCATTGTAACGTGGTATCTTTGGTTCGGCAGGCTTTTCGACTGATTCGGCGGATTTCGGCACCCCGCCACGGGTGTTGGACTACGCCAGTGGCTCCGACGGCTGCGGACAGTCGTAGGTGTCCCGGAGCGTGTCGGCGAACCGTCCGCCCTTCCGGAGTGCTATCGTGACGATGACGAACTGCCTGGCGGCGGGTCGGAGAACGAACACCTCCCGAGGAGCGTCGCCCTCGCGGTCGTTGACCCTGTCGACCAGCGGTTCGAGGGGGCGGGCACCGTCGCGGAACGCATCAAACATGCCATTCGTCTCGTTCTCGCCGAAGACGTAGAGGACACCGTTGACCTCGTTGTCGGTATTACGAGTCACACGGCTGTTCATAGAATCGCCCGCTGCTCGCGCGTCTGCCCACGTCTCCTGTGCGACGTCGAAGACCGGTTCGATTCCATCGGCGAAAGCGTACAGCGTCGGGCGGCGCACCGAGAACTCCCGAACCGTCGGCTCGGCTGCCGACCAGTCGAGGTCGGCATCGACGAGGTATCCGGGTCGGAGGTCGGCGACTGGTGCACTGTGCCCCCCGGGAGCGGTGGCGACTGGTTCGTAGGTCTCTCGGTCGAGCAGTCGAAGTGAGCCCGCCTCGCTAGCCTCGTCCGACTCAGGGGCCGCGAGGACGCGATAGCACTGGTCGTTCTCCATAGGCCCACGTAGGGGATGGCTGTGGGAAAAATGCACGTATCGCTCCCGTCGGTCGCTCACGAGAACATCGCTCCGCAGAGACCATCGCACCCCGTCCACATCGTGGTTCCTCCCGAACCACGCAGTTCGCGGTTTCACCGCTCATACGGAGATGCGAAAGAGAGTGCATCTCCCAGACCGCACCCTTTTTCGGGCCTCCCCCCCAAATCCCATCCATGTCAGCGCTGCGTGATGCGTTGCGAGAGCTTCCGGACGCCGTGTTCGCAGACCTGCTGGAAAGCGACGACGAGTATCTCCTCGTCCTCGACATGCCCGGCGTCACCGAGGAAACTATCGACATCGACGTGACGAATGGCCGCCTCCAGATCGAAGCGCGGCGTGAGAAGGACGTTCCACGGGAGTTCGATTACCTGAGCGAGGAGCGTTCTCTGTTCCTCGACGCCGAACTCCCCCTCCCGCCGGACGCGACTGGGTCGGGCGCGGAGGCCACCATCGCCCGTGGTGTGCTGGAGATCGTGCTCCCGAAGCAGTCGTCGCCACCGGAGCAATCGATTCCGATCGAAGGTCGATAGACGCGGGTGGTCACACTGGCATCTCTTCGCGCGTATCGTCGGTTCTTCATCGTCGCGTGGCACTTCCTGCCGCTCCTGCTGAGCTACGCGCGTGACCGACATCGATTCTTCCTCTTCGGGCCGTCCCGACAGGTGACCCGAGAGACGCGGATCGAGCGAGCCGACACGCTCCTCGAATCGCTGTTGACGCTCGGGCCGACGTTCATCAAACTCGGACAACTGCTCTCGACGCGCCCGGACATCCTCCCACCGGAGTACGTAGACGAGCTGTCGAAACTCCAGGACGAGGTGCCACCTGCTCCGTGGAGTGACGCCGAACGGGTCGTCGAAGCCGAACTCGGGCCGGTGACGGAGCATTTCGACGAATTCGATACCGAGGCGATAAGCGGTGCGAGCCTCGGGCAGGTGTATGCCGCCACCATCGATGGCAAGCGAGTGGCCGTGAAGGTTCGCCGGCCCGGAATCGAGGAGTTGGTCGAAGCCGACCTGCGAGTCATTCGCTGGTCGCTTCCCATCCTCATGCGGTTCATCGGCCAGGCGCGAGCGTTCTCGCTGGAAAATCTCGCCGACGAGTTCGCCCGCACGATTCGACAGGAGATGGACTACAACCGAGAAGCGTCGATGCTCGCCGAGATTCGGTCGAACTTCGCCGACGACGAGGACATCGAGATTCCGCAGGTCATCGACAGTCACTCCGGCCCGCGCGTGCTCACGATGGAGTACATCGGCGGGACGAAGATCAACCGGGTGGCCGACCTGGATCAAAAAGGACTCGACCGCCACGAGCTGGCCAAGACGCTCCAGCGCGCGTACCTCAAGATGATAATCGACGACGGCGTGTTCCACGCCGACCCGCATCCCGGCAACCTCGCGGTGGAGGACGACGGCACGATCATCTTCTACGATTTCGGGATGAGTGGCCGGGTAGACGAGTTCATTCAACGTAAGATCGTAGACTTCTACGTCGCGGTTGCGAACCAGGACATCGATGGCATCCTGGACGCACTTATCGAGATGGGCACCCTCAGCCCGGACGCCGACCGTGCAACGATGGGGAAAGTGATGGAACTCGCCATCGAGGACGCTCGCGGTGAGGACATCGAAACCTATCGCGTCCAACAGATCGTCGGCCAGGTCGAGGACACCATCTACGAGTTCCCACTTCGGCTTCCCTCGAATCTCGCACTCGTCTTGCGGGTGGCGACAGTCGTGGAGGGCGTCTGTGTCACCCTGGATCCCGAGTTCGACTTCATCGCGGTGGCGACGGAATATCTGACCGAGCAGGGGTATCGTGAGGAGTCCATCAAGAAGTACGTCTCCGAGACTAGCGACCAACTGCAAGCGTCGGCCCAGTCCATCGTCCGGACGCCCCCGAAACTGGAGCGAGCGTTGGATCGTATCGACAGGGACGACCTCTACGCCCGCGTCAGCATCCAGGACGACAACGACGTGTTCGACCTGCTGGCGAAACGACTTATCTACGGCATCCTGCTCGCCTTCGGCGGCCTAACGACGGCGGTGCTGTACGCCGCCGAAGCGTTTCCCGCAGCCGCGATTTCGGGCTTCATTTCGCTCGTCATCACGGGTCTTCTCTATCGGTCGTTCCGCAAGCGACGCGGGATTCGGGCGACACCGCAGTTCACGCGACAGAATCTGCGGGAGCGACGTGAGCGGGAGTGAAGTAGACACGTACAGATACAGGCGCGTCGGCGCGCCCTGATTGCCACGTTCCGTAGTTTTTCCACCGACCGCGACCAACGCTCGGTATGCACATCGAACCCTTCGGTCTCGAACGCTGGTTCGCCGAGTACGAACACGAGGCGGACATCATGCTCGCCGAGAGTGGCATTCGGAGTCTCGACGCCGACCGCTTCGATCTCGATCCCGGGAAACTGGGATACGTTATCCCGACGAACGGCGACCCCGAGTTCCGCGCCGAGGTGGGCGACCGCTACGACAGAACTGCCGACGAAGTGCTCTTCACCTGCGGCACGCAGGAGGCGAACTTTCTGGCGTTTCTGAGTCTGCTCGGCGATGGCGGCCACACAGTGGTAGTTACGCCCACCTATCAGGCGCTCCACGCAGTACCGGAGTCGATGGGTGAAGTGAGTCGGGTGGGGCTCGAACCGCCGGAGTGGGAACTCAACGTGGACGCCGTGGCCGACGCGATGCGGGACGACACCCGCGTCATCGTACTGAACAACCCAAACAATCCGACAGGGCGCTATCACCCACAGGAGAAGGTCCAAGCCCTCTACGACCTCGCGGAGGACGCCGGCGCCTACCTGCTCTGTGACGAGGTGTACCGCCTGCTCGCGGACGACCCCCTGCCCACGGTGGCCAGCATGGGCGAACACGGCATCAGCACGACGAGTCTGACGAAAGCTTACGGACTCGCAGGGCTGCGATTCGGCTGGCTGGTCGGTGCGGAGGAGATCGTCGAGAGCGCGTGGCAGTGGAAAGACTACACGACCATCTCGCCAGGTATCGTCGGCCAGCACGTCGCCCGGCAAGCACTCGGCGAGCACGAAGACGCGATCCTCACCGAGAATCGTGAACTGGCGAAACGGAATCGAGACAGGGTACGCGAGTTCGTCGAATCGTACGGTCTCGACTGGTACGACCCGGTCGGCGTGAACGGCTTCGTCCGGATTCCGGACTCGTTCGAGGACGGCGAGGCGTTCTGTCGCGGCGTGGTCGAGGAGGAGAGCGTCGTCCTCGCACCGGGGAACCTGTTCGACTACGACCAGTATTTCCGGATCGGTTTCGGACTTCCGGCCGACGAGTTGGAAGACGGCCTCTCGCGGGTCTCCGCGTTCCTCGACCGACAAGGGTGAGAGGACTCACGTCTCTTTACTGGCTTCGATGTACTCTTCGAGGAGAGATGGCAAGTCGCGTCCACGAAGGTAGCGCAGACCGAAGTCCTCGGCCCAGTTGATGATGCCCGTGTCCTCGGTGACGACGCCCGCATCGAGCTCACGAGCGAGGATGAGCAGGTCGAAATCTTCGCGGGAATCGAGGACGCCCCGGCGGAGCGTGGATCGGTACTCACTTCGCAGGTCGGAGATGACCGACCCGACCTCGGCCTCCCCATCGTCGAATGCTTCCCGAACCGCATTCTCGGAGACGCGCAGGCCGCGGTCGACGCGACTGCTCATCTCGTCGATGAAGCGATAGACGAGTTCGGCGGGAATCATCACCTCGAAGCGAGCGGGATTCTTCTTGATTACCCACGTTTCGAGTTTCGTGAGGACGGATTCTGCGACGTCGCGCTCCCGAAGGATGGTGGTCAGTTCGTCATGAACCGAGGGCGGGATGTAACAGGAGATGTTGAGCGAGAGCTTCGCCGTGGCGATAGAATCGAGGAGGCGATCGATGGCCGATTCCAGCTCTTCGTCCTCGTCGCGTATCTCCTCCGTGAGAAAGACAGACGTATCGAGGACGAACCGCTGTTTGAGCGGATGTTCCGGCATGGTTTCCGATTCGTGCGAGATGACAAAAGTTCTCGTATGTGAAAACCACCCACGACATTTGTTCACACACCACCTGTCGGAACCCCTGCGAAACATTCATCATTAACCATGACGTAGGTTCCGTTGTCGCGGGAGCCGTGAGAACCAACCGGACGGCCTACGTCGATATATAGGCGTAGACGCGGAGCAAAAACCAAGCTGCCGATAACACGGTATCGAGGTCAACGCTCCGACAGAGAACCGAAGCGACTCACAAACCGTCGATACGGACGGTCGTGAAGACCAAGTAACGGACGACGTGAAAACGGCGTTCGTGAAACTGGCGAAACGCCAGCCACGGTCGTACGAGTCGTGGAAAACGTCTCTCGTCCGGGTTCTAATCGCGGCTCTTGCACCATTCTCGGTTTCAAATTTCGTGAGCCGCAGCGCGGCGTTTCCAAACGGTTTATACTACAGCGAACGCAAATCCGCGGTATGGCGAAAGAGCAAAAGGAAGTCCGTGAACTGAAGGAAGGCAACTACGTGATGATGGACGACGCCGCGTGTGTCATCAAATCCTACAGTACGGCAAAGCCGGGCAAACACGGCAGTGCCAAGGCTCGAATCGAGGGGAAGGGCGTGTTCGACGACAAGAAGCGAAGTCTCAGCCAGCCTGTCGACGCGAAGATCTGGGTGCCGATCATCAACCGCAAACAGGGACAGGTCGTCAGCGTCGAGAGCGACACCGTGGCGCAGGTCATGGACCTCGACACGTACGAGACCATCACCATCAAGACGCCCGAGGGAATGGGTCTCTCGCCCGACGACGAGATCGAGTACCTCGAGATGGACGACCAGCGAAAGATCGTTCGTTAGATGTTCCCCGGTGCGTCCTCCGACCGCGAGCGAGCGGACTTTGTGGTGGTGGGCGCGCCGCTCGACGTGTCCACCACGTTTCAGCCCGGCACGCGATTCGGTCCCGAACGAATCCGGCGTTTCGCCCGGACGTTCGACGACTACGACCACCGCACCGGGCAGTTCTTTTCCAACCTTGCAATACACGACCACGGCGACGTGCACGCGTGGGACGACGCTGACGAATATCTCGAGTACCTCACGGGAGTGCTGACCGACATCGTCTGGGACGGTGCCGTCCCGCTCCTGCTCGGCGGCGAACACACCGTCACGCTGGCGGGCGTGCGGGCGACCGAGCCGGACACCTTCGTCTGTCTCGACGCCCACCTCGACCTCCGGGAGGAGTACGACGGCAACCCCCTGAGCCACGCGACCGTCACCCGGCACGTCCTCGACGTCGCCGATCGCGCCGTCATCCTCGGCGCTCGAACCGGAAGCGAAGACGAGTGGGAGCGCGCCGCCGAATCTGACGTGACCGTCGTCCCACCCGAGGACGTGGCCGACTGGGAACCCGACTTCGACGGCACCACGTACCTCAGCGTGGACATCGACGGCGCTGACCCCGGTTTCGTACCCGGAACCGGGACGATGGAACCCTTCGGACTCACGCCACGGGAGATGCGTGACGTGGTGCGCGACGTGGCCGAAACCACGGATGTCGTCGGCTACGACGTCGTCGAGGTGAACGACCGCGACGATGGTCAGGCTGCCTCACTGGGTGGGAAACTACTCCGTGAGTTCGTCTTCGCGCACGCAAAAAACAGAGATTGAGAGATAGCTCGCTCCCGCCGGGCGGTCGCAAGACTACTCGTTCTGTTGGGCGTCCACGACCGCGACGCCCGCCAGATTCACGATATCTTTGACCTCGTCACCGCGCTGGAGGACGTGGACGGGTTTGTCCATGCCGACGAGCATCGGGCCGATGGCCTCCGCGCCGCCGAGGCGCTGGAGGAGTTTGTAGCCGATGTTGCCCGCTTCCAGATTCGGGAAGACCAGGACGTTCGCGGGTTCGTTGAGATCGGAAAACTCGTAGGTTCCGTGCAGGATTTCCTCGACGACGGCGGTGTCTGCCTGCATCTCGCCGTCCACCGGGAAGTCGGTCTCGGGGTCGTTGCGGAGCATCTTGGCCGCATCACGCGGCTTCCGCGTCCCTTCGTTGTCCACGCTTCCGAAGTTCGAGTACGAGAGGAGCGCGGCACGCGGTTCGACGTTGAATCGCCGGGCGAGTTTGGCGGTCTGCTGAGTCACTTCCGCCAGCACGTCTTCGTCGGGGGCCTGATTCACGGTCGCGTCGGCGATGAAGACGACGCGATTCTTGAACGTGAGCAGGTAGACGCCGGCGGCGTAGTCCACGTCCGGCGCGGTGCCGATGACCTGCAGGGGTGGGCGGAGTGCAGAGGGGTAGTGATGGGTGAGGCCGGTGAGCATCGCATCCGCGTCACCCTGTTCGACCATCACGCTCCCGAAGTAGTTCGTATCCTTCTCGATGCGGTCGACCGCCTCGCTCCGGGTGAGACCCTTCCGTTTGCGGAGTTCGTACAGGCGTTCGGCGTAGTCCTCGTAGTCCCCGTTCTTCGGATCGACGACCTCGGGGTCGAAGTCGAGTCCGAGATCTGCCGCCGTCGCATCGACCTCGTCGCGCTCGCCGATGAGCACCGGCTCTGCGATACCCTGTTCGCGCAGCTGGTAGGCCGCGCGGATCATCTTCTTGTCCGCGCCTTCCGCGAGTGCCACGCGCTTGGGGTCGTTTTTCGCCTTGTTCAGGACGACGCGCATCATCTCGCGGGATTTGCCGAGTCGGGCTTCGAGCGTCTCGACGTACTCGTCCGTGTCGAGTTCGCTTCGGGCCACCCCGGTCTCCATGGCCGCCTCCGCGACCGCGGGTGCGACCTCGAACAGGACGCGGGGGTCGAGTGGTTTCGGGATGATGTACTCCGGACCGAACTGGAGCGGCTGGTCGCCGTAGGCTTTGACTACGGCGTCTGGCACGTCCTTCTTGGCGAGGTCGGCGAGCGCCCGCGCGGAGGCGATCTTCATCTCCTCGTTGATGTCGCTTGCTCGCACGTCGAGTGCCCCCCGAAAGATGAACGGGAAGCCGAGGACGTTGTTGACCATGTTGGGATAGTCGGAGCGTCCAGTCGCCATGATGACCGTATCGTCACGGGCGGCTTTGGCGTCCTCGTAGCCGATCTCCGGGTCGGGGTTCGCCATGGCGAAGATGATCGGATCGGCCGCCATCGAGCGAACCATCTCTTGGTTGACGATGCCTCCGATAGATAGGCCGACGAACACGTCTGCGCCCTCCATCGCGGTTGCGAGGTCACCCTCGGGAACGTCGCGGGCGAACTCCTTTTTGAACTCGTTCAGTTCGCCGTGCTGGGCGCGGTTCTCGGTGATGATGCCCGAGGAGTCGCACATGATGATGTTCTCCTTGCGCGCGCCGAGCGAGACGTAGAACCGGGCGGTTGCGATGGCGCTCGCACCCGCGCCGGAGAAGACAATCTTCAGGTCTTCCAGCGATTTGTCGTTGATCTCCGTGGCGTTGAGGAGGGCCGCACCGCTGATGATGGCAGTTCCGTGCTGGTCGTCGTGGAAGACAGGGATGTCCATCTCATCGCCCAGTCGATCTTCGATCTCGAAACACTCCGGCGCTTTGATGTCTTCCAGATTGATGCCGCCGAAGGTGGGTTCCATCGCGCTGACGGTTCGAATCAGGTCGTCGGGGTCGTCCTGGTCGAGTTCGATGTCGAACACGTCGATGTCGGCGAATCGCTTGAACAACACGCCTTTGCCTTCCATGACGGGTTTCGACGCCTGCGCGCCGATGTCACCGAGGCCGAGGACGGCGCTACCGTTCGACACCACACCGACGAGATTGCCTTTCGCGGTGTAGGAGTACGCCTTCCCATCGTCGTCTGCGATCTCCTCGCACGGCGCTGCCACGCCGGGCGAGTACGCGAGACTCAGGTCTCGCTGTGTATTCGTCGGTTTCGTCGTGGAGATCTCGATCTTCCCCGGCGGGTCGCTCCGGTGGTAGTCGAGTGAATCCTCTTCGAGTCCCATGTTCAGAACGTTCCCGCCCTCCTGTAAAAAGGTATCCGAACACGTCGAATTTGCGTTCGACGAATGTCGAAATCAGGGTTCGAGGATGGCGGGGCGCGATGTCGCCGTCTCGTAACCTATCGCGTTCACTGCGTTCGTCGGCCATCGCCCAGTCGAGGTGAGCACTTCCATCCCACCCTCGCTGACGAGAACCGTGTCCTCGCTTTTCGCACCCTGAACCGTCGGATTCCACGCGAACGCCATCGGGAGTCGGATTTCGTCGTCCGTCGTCGGCGTGGCGATCCACTCGCGCCCGGCGTAGCCCGCCGCACCTCCCTGATGGTGACGTTTCCACTCGCCGGAAAACCCCACTTGCTCGTAGGCGGACTGGATCTCCACGAACACCGCGCCGCCCGTCCCACCCTCGCTTCCAACCTGCTGCGTCGCTGCGAGTGCCGTCGTCTCGACTGTGGTCGCCGCGTGGTGGTGAGCTTCGAGCCACTCCGGCAAGTCGAACGCGACGGTTCGGGTGAGACTGGCGTGGAGTCCGGCGCGCTCCGCGGTGACCGACACAAGCGCGTAATCACCCAGTTCGGCGTCCGTCGGCGTGTAGTGACGATACTGCGGCGCGCGGTCGCTTCCGCCGACGAGCGCCACCGGCGTCTCGATCCCCTTCGAGTCGAGTGCGCCGCGAACTGCTGCCGCGACCTCGCGCTCCGTATCGGTCGGCGTCAACTCGCGGCAGACGGCTTCGACCGCCGCCGCCGTTTCGGTGCCGAGTTCTCTGTAGGTCGCGATGTCCTCGTCGGTGAGGGGGTAGCGCAGTGGCGATGCGGCTATCGACTCGAATCCCGGCACGTCGAAATCCGCACCAGCAGGTGTGTCAGCGTACTCTGCGACCGCGTCGCCGAGCGACCTCTCGTACCAGTCGTACTCGGTTACAGCCACCCCTTCGGGGAGTTGTTCGTCTCGGAGGCGTGGAGCCTCGATGGTGTCGGTGACGACGCGAAGTGCGTTCCCGTCGTACCCCACTGCCGCGACGCCAATATCTCCCTCTCGGTCGACGACGTTGTCCCCACCTGTGAGCCACGCGAACGAATTCGGGCGTGCGAACCAGACGGACTGGAGGTCACGGGCGTCGAGGAGGGCGTCGAGGCGTTCCAGTTTCGTCATGCTTCGAGCGTCGGTCTCGTCGCCCTTGAAGGGCGTGTTTCGATCGATATCTGCCACCGTGGATTCCGGGATTCATTCACGTTCCGCAAAATTTATAATTCGTCAACAAGTATCGATGGCTACCCACCCAGTTTCGCCCACTGGTGGTATCGCAGTACTGCACGGTCCCCGCAGAATTCGGCTCCCCGCCCTGCGCGCGGTTCCCACCCTGTATCCCGCTGTATGGGCGCCCCACAGGATGCGGCACCGACTGCAACCCGCCCTGTCTCGGTTCCTGAGAAAGTCGGACAGACCTAAATACGGCGCCTCCCAATCCCCGGAAAAGGGATTAGTATGACACGACACTCCGAAATCGAGGTGGCCGCCTGATGAGCGGTCGATTCCGCCGATTCGCGGCCTTCACGACGAGCCTGACGTTCGCTCTCATCCTGCTCGGCGTCTACACCGCAGCAGCAGGTGCAGGACTCTCCTGTAGCGCACAGTGGCCGTTCTGTGACGGGGGGCTGTTTCCCAAGACGATCCCGAGCTTCATCGAGTGGTTCCACCGCCTCGTGGCGATGGTGACCGGCTTCTTCATCCTCGGAACGACCTACGGCGCGTGGAAATACTACGACAGCAAGCGTATCCGATGGGCGGCGACCATTGCACTGGTCGTCCTCCCGGTTCAGATCTTGCTCGGTGGCGCGACCGTGCTGGTCTACGGCCCCGTCGTGCAGGTGGCCCATCACGCCGCCGCGATGACGATATTCGCCGCCCTGATGGCGACGACCCTGTGGGCCTACGAAGAACCACACGAGACGACGACGGGTGCGACTGATTCGACGAGCGCCTATCCATCTG
This sequence comes from Haladaptatus rarus, assembly GCF_054177585.1. Classification (NCBI taxonomy): domain Archaea; kingdom Methanobacteriati; phylum Methanobacteriota; class Halobacteria; order Halobacteriales; family Haladaptataceae; genus Haladaptatus; species Haladaptatus rarus. The sequence goes on from NZ_JBPEHG010000001.1 coordinate 696,104, forward strand.
ACGACTGACACGATCCGGTGAAATTTTTAGCGAAACGCCACGAGCAACCGATAGTAGCTTTCTATACGATGATTGACCATGTAGTACCGGGGGAGAATCACAATGCACAGACGGAGCTTTCTCAGGGGGAGTGCCGGAGCTATCGCTGGCCTGACGGTCGCCGGAACCGTAAATGCACAAGATGGCGGCGTCATCAGGATCGGCTCTGACATCCCGTATCGGCCGTTCGAGTACAGAACCACGGGTGGGGAACTCGTCGGGTTCGACGTGGAGATCGCCGACGCGATCTTCAGCGGACAGTTGAATCGGGAGTACGAGTTCGTCCAGACAAGCTTCGACACCATCATCCCGAGTCTCAACAACGGGAACTTCCGCATCATCATGAGCGCGATGACCATCAACGAAGAGCGGGCGCAGAAGGTCGACTTCTCCGACCCGTACTTCACGGCCTACCAGACGGTCATCGTCCTGGAGAACAGCGGTATCTCGAACCTGCAAGACTTGAAGGGGAAGACGGTCGCAGTCCAGAAGGGGACGACGGGTGAAGCGGCAGCAGAAGAACTGAAGCAGCAGTTCAACGGCGACCTCACCATCGACAGCTACGACCAGATCACCGGTGCGTTCTCGGCGCTCGGCAACAACCAGGCAGCCGCAGTCATCAACGACAACACGGTCAACGCCGAGTTCGCCCGCCAGAACGAGAACGTCGTCTTCCTCGAAGGCGAAGGGGTAGCGGCGGAGCAAGGAGACCAGGACGCACCGCCGTATCTCACACTCACGGTCGAGGAGTACGGTATCGCCTTCCGGAAGAACGACGACCAGTTCAGACAGCAGGTCAACGAAGCGCTGGCGGCGATCCGTGAGAACGGAACCTACGACGAGATCTACGCGAAGTACTTCGAGCAATCGGAGGGAACGACCACGGCAGGGGGAACGACCACCAGTGGCTAAGCGCCACAGGAGAACGTGATGGCTGAGACGTACACCGAGAGAGGTATCGAACGACCTGCGGAGGGCGATGAGGGAGTGTTGACGGATCGGCGCGTCAGGTGGATCGGAATCCTCGTCACGGGCGTCTTCACGGCAGCAGTCGCAACCTTCCTCTTTCTCATCCTGACGCAGTTCGTCGATTACGAGCTACTCGTCGAGATACTGCCGCGATTCGTCGAGGCGCTCTTTCTCGTTCTCCAGATAATCCTCATCGCAGGGGCGCTCTCACTGTTCTTCGGCGTTCTCGTCGGATTGGGACGCGTCTCGCAGACGGGCTTTACCAACGCTATCGCGACGATGTACGTGGAGTTCTTCCGCGGAACGCCACTGCTCTTCCAGCTGTTCGTCATCTATCTCGGGATTCCGGCGTTCTGGCCGCCGGGAGAGTTTCCGCTGACGAACTGGAGTTTCGCGGCAGCCATCATCGGACTGACGCTCAATCACACCGCCTACATCGGTGAAGCGGTCAAAGGCGGTATCAACGCGGTGCCGGAAGGTCAGTCGGAGGCGGCGCGGTCGCTCGGGATGTCGTACATCGACTCGATGCGGTTCGTCATCCTGCCGCAGGCGTCGCGGAATGCGCTGGCGGCCATCGGGAACGACCTCGTCATCCTCGTCAAGGACACCTCGCTGTTGACCGTGCTGGCGATCCCCGAACTCATCAGCGTCTTCCGCAACGTCAACAGCACGACCTTCGACCCGTGGACGCCCATCGTCGTCGTCTCGGTCGCGTATCTCGTCATCACGCTGCCGCTCGGCAAGCTCGTCCGGACGATGGAAGAGCGAACCATGTGGGGGTCGAACCAGTGAGCGTCCCGGAGGTCGAATTCGACGGTGTGGACAAGTACTTCGGCGAGACACACGTCCTGAAAGACGTGTCGCTGGCGGTCGAAGACGGCGAAGTGGTCGTCGTCATCGGCCCGAGCGGAAGCGGGAAATCGACGCTCCTCCGATGTGCGAACCGACTCGAAGAGATTCAAGACGGCGACATCCGGATCGAGGGTGAGTCCATCGCCGACCCGGAGGTAGACGTGAACCAACTTCGCCAGCGCATCGGGATGGTGTTCCAGAGCTTCAACCTCTTCCCGCACAAGACGGCGCTGGAGAACGTCGCGCTCGGTCCGCAGGTCGTCAAGGGGATTCCGAAGGAGAAGGCCCAGAAGTGGGCGAAAGCAATGTTAGACCGCGTGGGGCTTTCCGACCAGGCCGACCAGTACCCGAATCAGTTGTCCGGCGGCCAGCAACAGCGGGTCGCCATCGCGCGGGCGCTGGCGATGGATCCGAGCGTCATGCTGTTCGACGAGGTGACGAGCGCGTTGGACCCGGAACTGGTCGGCGAGGTGCTCGAAGTGATGCGCGACCTGGCGGACGAAGGGATGACCATGCTCGTCGTCACCCACGAGATGGGCTTCGCCCGCGAGGTGGGCGACCGCGTCGTGCTGATGTCGGAGGGAAAGATCGTCGAGTCGGGACCGCCAGCAGACTTCTTCGCGCATCCTGAGACGAATCGTGCGAGGCAGTTTCTCGCACGGGTACACTAACTCGGTGTTCGATGGAACATCGAGTACCTGTGTCGTTAGCTAACTAATGCCATATTATGAGTTTTTCATGTCAACCAGTTAGTTTCGAAACTTACATAACCAATATATAGGTCTACTTTGGAAACATGGTATGGCACTCGAAGGCATCAATGCTGGCGTATGGTCTATTATCCCGGCCCTACTGGCGATCAGTCTCGCGTGGCATACGCGCGATGCGATAATCGGTCTATTCGTCGGCGTCGCCAGCGCCGGCGTCGTCTATGGTGCGTTGAAGCCCGCGTCCGCGGGTGTGCCGAAGGATCTGATAGGGAGTGTAAGTGGAACCGTACTCGGGGCGATATTCGGGCTGAAACACGTCCCGACGCTCATCGCAACCGCTCCCCTCTTTTCCGATTCCTGGTACGTCGAAAACGTCCTTCTCGCCATCTTCGCTATCGGTGGCATGATCGGGCTGATGATCCGTTCCGGCGCGATCCAGGGCGTGCTCGAAGCACTCGCGGCGCGCGCCGACTCCCCTGAAGACGCGGAGAAGGCGGCTTTCCTCGCCGGAATCGCCATCCACATCGACGACTACTTCAACTGTCTCGTGGTCGGCTCGATGATGCGCCCGTTGACCGACCGGTACAACGTTTCGCGGGCGAAACTCGCCTACTACGTGGACAGCGCCGGCAGCCCGGCGGCCCGCCTCGCGTTCTACTCGACGTGGGGTGTCGCACTCATCGGCTTCATCGGCGGCGGTCTCGAACAGGCCGCGAAACAGCAGATCCTCCCCGCCCATATGAGCGGCTTCGTCAACACGGGCGGGCAGGAAGTGACGGCCGCGACCGACCAGATCTGGCCGCTGTTCTTCAACAGCCTCGTCTTCGGCTTCTACTCCTGGACGGCGCTCATCATCGCGGGACTGGTCGCGTGGCAGGTCTTCCCCAACATCTTCGACATGGGAGAAGAAGAGACGCGAGCACGCAGCGGCGGCGGCGTGGTCGGCGAGGACGACGACCCGATGATCTCCCGCGAGATGGACGAGTACGAGATGTCGGAGACGGCGACCGCCGACTGGCGCAACTTCGCGATCCCCATCGGGACGATGATCCTCGTCGGTCTCGGCGCGATGTTCTGGCGCGGCAGTCCCGTCATCTCCGCGCCGCAGATGAGCACACTATTCTCGCTCGGTGGCTACGAACTCATCCTCCCGGCGGGCGGCAAGTGGTCGTTCAACATCGGCGGCGTCAAACTCGGTCTCGCCTCCTTCGCGGCGCTCATCGTCGCGTTCGTCCTCTATCGCCTGAAGGGCGACATCCCGAGCAACAAGGATGCGACGGACGCGATGGTTCGCGGATTCAAGGGCATCCTGCTCGCGGCAGTCATCCTGATGTTCGCCAGTTCCATCCAGAACGCGGTGACGGTGCTCGGCATCGCCAACTTCGTCACCGACTGGTTCGCTGGCGTTCCCCCCGCCCTCGTCCCCGTCGCGCTGTTCCTCGTCACCAGCGGCGTGAGCTTCTCCGACGGCAGTTCGTGGGCGACCTACGGCATCATGTTCCCCATCGCCATCCCGGTGGCCTTCTCGACCGGTGCGAACCTCCCGCTCGTCCTCGGGGCGGTGTTTAGCGGCGGTATCTTCGGCGACCACAGTTCACCCATCAGCGACACGACCGTGCTGGCCTCCTCGACGAGTGGCAGCGACCACCTCGTTCACGTCAGAACCCAGATTCCCTACGCGATCATCTGTGCGACCATCGCGGGAACGCTGTTCCTCCTGCTCGGATTCGTGCTTCCGGAAGGCTTCCGCGTCTTCCCGTACTGAATTCGAGGTTCGTTTTCGATCTGGGGGTGGATTCGCTGTGACTACTGCTGCTTGAGCAAAGTCATACCTGCGGAAGAGCGGTGCTCTTCCGTGGCCGAGGAGATCTTCGATTTCGCCCGGCCCTCACTCGGTCACCGTCGAAAGTCATCCATCAACTCCGACCACGTCCCCAGTACAAGATAGTACAAATCAGTACGTTTCAGTACAAAACGCCGCTCGCCTCACATGAAGTCGCCGAGACCGGACTGGCCGTCGTCCGACTGAGCTTCGTCTTCAGCTTTCGCGGTTTCCGGTTCGTCGGGTTCCGTTTCTTCGATCTCCGGTTCGTCGTCCGATTCATCGTCACCTGATTCTCCATCGCCCGACTCGTCGGACGTGAACCCGCCTTCGAAGGCTCCACCAGAGTGCTCGACAGCGGCTTTCTCCTTCAGTTCCTCGGCGTCTTCGACGATCTGCTGGACTTTCTTCGTGTCCTTTCCGCTGCCGGTGACGAACGCGACGTGCTTTTCCTCCATATCGTAGCGCGCCGCCATCGCCACCGTCAACTCCCGATTCTTGCAGTGGTGGGTCATCTCCGCGAGGTAGGGGATGACCTCTCGGCGTGCTGTGCTCATGCTGACGCCGCCCTGCTCGGCGATCTTCCGGGCGATGTAGTCGCGGGTGTTTCGTTTGCCCCGCGAACTCCCGAGCTTTTGCCAGTAACTCGGCGGGCCGTAGCGCGTCCACCCGCTCTTCTTCCCGCGGCGTGACGCGGCGACTCCGGCGGTCGCGTTGTCGCTTGCGTAGCGCCAGAACCGGTAGTTCTGCGTGGCGCGCACCCGCCCGAGCCAGCGGTCTGCGTTCGCCATGTAGCCGTAGGCGTCGGCGAGTTCGCCACCATCGTAGTCCTTCGGAACGTTGTCCTCGATCCAGTTGAGGAGGTTATCCGGCGTCTCGTCCACGTCGTAGGAGGCTTTCAGCGCACCCTCCGCGTCCTGTTTCTTGATGAGGTCGTCCAGGAAGTCGAAGATACCACTCGTCGTGTCGCGCTGGCCCGTCACCACGTCGTCTTCGGTGAGGTGGCCGTCCGTTTCGGCGGCCGCCTGGAGATCGTTCACCGCCGAGCGCAGGTCGCCGCTGTCGTTCTCTGCGATGGCCTCCAGCGCGGCGGGTTCGAACTCGATGTTCTCCTGGCGGCAGATATCGCGGAGAACGGGCGTGATACTGCGGGCCGATACGTCACGAAACTCGATAGTCTCGCACGCGTTCCGCAGGGAGTTCGACATGTCGTAGAACTCGTTCGCGATGAGGATGAGGGGTTGACTCGCGGATTTTACGACCTCCGTGATGGCTCGGGAGCCACCTCTGTCGGCGTTGTGTGTCAGGTTGTCCGCTTCGTCCATTATCACGAGTCGCCTGCCTGCCGTGCCACCGGTCAGGGTGCCGCTTTTCGCGGCTTCACCCGCGACGCGCTTGATGACGTCACCGGTACGCTGGTCGCTGGCGTTCAACTCGATGGTCGCCCAGCCCATATCGTTCGCCAGCGCGTGGGCTGCCGACGTCTTCCCGACGCCGGGACTGCCGTGGAGGATGACGGCGTCACCGTGTTCGTCCCACGTCTTGGCCCACTCGTGCAGTTTGTCTCGGGCCTTGTTGTTCCCGCGCACCTCCGAGAGCGTGCTCGGACGATACTTCTCCGTCCAGTCTACCATTGACTCGATGTAAGAATGTGGTGCGTTTAGTGATTGCGGAGAGCGGTTGGGCACTGGGGTCGTCTCCGCACTAGTCAGCAGATTCACCGTGCGCTCGTCCCGGTTCAGCTTCGCGGCTGCCGAGGAGGTAGCCACCGAAGGCCAGCAGCCACATCATCGGCGGGTAGACGATCATCCGTTCGGTGCCGCCGTGGCCGATGGGACCGAAGAGTGCCGTGTTGCCGCCATCACCGAGCGCCATGAGCACCACGAAGACGATTCCGAGCAGCCCTGCGAGTATCGAAATCGCCTTCATCGGCCCGGTCAGTCGGGTGCCGCTGCCGATCGCCTGGACGTTGAAGAACAGGAACGCCAGGAGCGCGAAGAGGCCGTGAACCCCGGTCGGATTGTCGAGCGTGAAGACACCCGCACCGATGGCTCCGATACCGGCGAGCGCGAAGATGGCCATCAGCCAGCGGTTGCCGTGTGAGCGGTAGAAGAAGTAGCCGCCCAGGATGTTGAAGATACCGACGACGACCAGCGAGGTGTTGAACAACAGCGCGGTTGCACTGAACACGCCGAGGTCGCTGATGGCAGCCGCATTGAAGTCGTATCCGGGAATCGTCGCTGCCGCGAGCATGATGACGGTCATGAACTGCGCCGCGAGCGCGAAGAAGAATATCCCTGCAAGCTGTCGGCTGTCGGCTACCGTTTCACGTATCGTCCCGGTGGCCCCTTCGTAGGCCGTTAGTTCAGTCATCGCTGTTCACCGAGTAGAGATTCGCCTCCCGTGAACGTGAGTCCAGACGATGACTACCACTTCCGAAGAACCAGTACCGAACGAATCGTTCTAAACTGATTCGCAGGGAGTTATATCTCGGAAAAGAGAGTGTTCGGTTCGAGAAAATCGCATCCCTCGTCGGGGAAACCCCACCATATCTTTTTCCCCCGTCGAGTGGTATACTATCTCATGGGTAATGTCAGCACGGTTCAAATGTCCGACGAGGAACGAAGCGAGTTTCTGGGGCGAGGAGGGACGGGAGTCGTCTCGTTTTCAGCGGGAACCGACGAGTCACCGTACTCGCTGCCGGTATCGTATGGGTACGACGCGACCGGCGAGCACTTCTACTTCCGACTCGCACTCGGCCCAGACAGCGCGAAAGCGGACATCATCGACCGCCCGGTTACGTTCGTCACCTACGACCAGACGGAAAGCGGGTGGCGTAGTGTCGTCGTCACTGGGAAACTGGCAGACGTGGCCGAACAAGACATCGACTCGGACGTGACGCAAGGGATGCGCCGTATCGAGATTCCGCTCGTGGACGTGTTCGACCGTAGTTCGAGGGAAGTCTCCTTCCAGTTCTTCCATCTCGACCCCGACGAGATGACAAGTCGAAAAGAGACCCCTTCGGACGACTCCTAACCGATCTCGATCGACCCGTCACCATCGACGAGCACCTCGTATCCAGCGAAGGAAAACGAGATGGTGAAGTCGTTTCCGCCACGTTCGACCATCTCGTTGAGTGCATCCGGATCGATGCTATGGTACAGCGGCGGCAGTTCGGTGGTTCGAGTATCCGCTTCGTCGGCGACTGCGGCGACAACTCGGTGGGTCATGGATTCACCAACAGGGATTCGATACCTCGTTTCTGTCGCTCGATCGTTATCCGTCATGCGTGACTCTCTGGTTCGACGTTCGAGGTTACGACCTGACGACCCTGACAGTACTGCCTATGTCGAACGGTTCGTCACTCGGTTCCATCGTCCGCACCGGACGATTCGTCATTCGACACACCGTCGTTTTCGACGCCAGTTTCGTCGAACATCGCGGTGGATAGCTTCTCGACCCCCGTCCAGAGGTGCTGGCTGAACGTAGGTTGCGACACACCGAGCACCTCAGCACACTCGGTTGCGGTACTCTCGCGCGGCCACGCGAGGTAGCCACACTGTACTGCAGTCTCGACCGCAGCACGCTGTTTCTCGGTCAGATCCTCCAGCAGATGGGCAGTCTGCTCCCCATCTGAAAGGGCCGGGACACTCTCACCGAGCGTTCGTTTAGCGACGAGCGAGGAATCGGGATGTTTCGTCTCGAACGTTTCGACGACTTCTCGAACCGTTCCGTGTGGTGGTACGTCGGCGACGACCGTGGCGCGGCCGTCGACGGCTCGTGCTCGCTTTATCACGGCTTCGGTGTCAGCCAGCGTCGCCGCAACGCACGGCCCGGTGACGACGAACTCCATCAGATCCTCGTCCTGTCTCCGGGTGACGGTTCTCCCGTGATTCGCGGTCGGCAACTCCTCGGCGATATCGAGAACGGTTTCAGGGGAGGCTCCCCGAACACTGAAATATTCGAGGACGTTGCCGTCCGTCCGATGAAGCGCCTCCTCACCCACGAGTTCGCACTCCGCCCGGTCGGACGCGGCGACGAAGAAACACCGCTGGTCGTGGAGAGAAAATTCGAGTTCGACGGTCTCGTCCCGGTGTGTTCGGTGGGGGGCCATCTTATCCGAGTAGGGTTCGGAGACGATTAGGCACTCTGTGAGGGCTGTGAACGTGAACCATCCCGATTTCTGAGAGATTCCGCGCTGGAATTCTGTCCAACCCCAGGATGCGATCTGCTTGCGGATCGGTCACAAACTGTCAGTAAATTTTTAGCCTCGTGATGTGTCGTCCGGAGTATGTTCCCCGAGCGCATCGAGACGGAACGTCTCGTACTGGAAGCGATAACCCACGAGAACGTCGATGTGTTCGAGCTCTACCGACACACGGCACACGATGCGCCGAACATCGACGAGATCACGGAATACCTCTCGTGGGAGCCGCATACGACGCCGAAGCAGACGAAAGAGTTCATCGACTGGGCGGAGAAGCGGTGGGAGGAAGCGAAGGGTGCAGAGTTCGTGATTCGCCTGCGAGAGAGCGAACCGGAGGCGGGTGAGATCGCTGGCACGACGGGTCTCGGCATCGACTGGGAGCGCCGGACGGGTACCCTCGGCCTGTGGCTCCGCAAACCGTTCTGGGGCCGCGGCTACTCGGGCGAGCGCGCGACTGCGTTGATGGAACTGGCCTTCGACCGACTCGACCTCGAACTGGTCGCGGTCGAGCATCTCGATGGAAACGAGAAATCCCACCGTGCCATCGAGAAGTACGTCGAATACCACGGCGGGCAGTACGACGGTATCCTCCGCAACTGGCGCCCGGACGGTGACGAGGTGCTCGACTCACACCGGTTCACCGTCACGCGCGAGCAGTGGAAGACGAGCCGTGAGGATGAATCGAGCTGTAAGGGTGACCAACCGTGACCGACCTCTTTCCCGAGCAAATCGAAACCGAGCGACTGGTGCTCGAACGACTATGCCACGAGAACGTCGATATTTTCGAATACTATCGGCTCTGCTCGCACCGCGAAGCCATCGACGAGGAGACGGAGTATCTCTCGTGGAAACCCCACGCCACGCCGAAAGAAACGTTCGATTTCATTACTGACAGCGAGGAAGCGTGGGATGCGGGCGAGACTACAGGCTACGTCCTCCGCCCACGGAAAGGTGAAGACGGTGCTGGTGAGTTCGCGGGGAACACTGGCCTGAAAGTCAATTGGGAACGACAAACGGGGAGTCTCGGAATCTGGCTTCGCAAGCGATTCTGGGGTCGGGGTTACTCGGGTGAGCGCGCCGCCGCGCTCCTGGAACTCGCCTTCGAACGCCTCGACCTCGAACTCGTAGCCGTGACCCACGAAGGTGGAAACGAGAAATCGCGCCGGGCCATCGAGAAGTACGTCGAACGATTTGGCGGCCAGCACGACGTCCTGTTCCGAAACGCAGGTACTCGACCAGATGGGACGACGTTCGATTCGCATCGCTACACAATCTCGCGCGAGCAGTGGAAGACCAATCGTGATACGGGGATATGACCGGGATGGATATCCACGCGATCCGTCACCGGCTGAAGCTGAAGAAGGACGCCGGGCACTCCACGCTGTTCGAGAATCGGGATTCGGTGGCCTGCCCAGCCTGTGGTGAGCCATTCGGAGATCTTTTCGTGACCGAGAAGCGCGAACACAGCTTCAGCCCCACCGGGTCGATGCGGTTTTGTGTGGTTCGAGAAGATGATCGAACGCTACTCCTCACGCATAACTGACATCCAACGGGTCAAGCACATCGGTCCTACCTCCGCAGATATATAAAATCTATTATATGAATCGGAGTACTGAATACACTCCCACGTCTACACCGACAGCGACGAACTACCTCGAACGGTCTGTTTCCAAAGCTGAAAGACAACGACGATAATGAACCTCATCGCAGAATTCGACGTTCGAACGCCGATATTCGAGGAGACCCGGCAAGCGATCGATGGGTTAGAGACCGAGATCGAAGACGTCCAACTCCCTGCCGGACAACTGCCGAAACTCATCTGCTGGGTGAGTAGCGATGACTTCGATACCTTCGAAGATGTGTTACCGACTGACTCGACCGTCGAAAGCATCGAAGTCCTCGCCACGAGTTCCGACCGGCGTCTGTACCGCGTGACGCTCTCCGAAGCTGGAAGAGACGAACTCATGTATCCAGTGGCAGTCGAGCACGATATCACGTTTCTCGAAGTGAGAGGTTCGGATCGGGGAACTCAGATCAGCGCCCGGATTCCCGACCGCGAAGCGTTGTTCTCCTTCCATACGGAACTCAAAGAACGGGACTTCTCGTTTCGACTCAAGCGCATCTATCGGGCAGATACGGTCAGCGACCGACCGTACGGACTCACCGACCGTCAGCGTGAGGTCTTGCTGTTCGCCCTCGACGCAGGGTATTTCGACGTCCCGCGACGAACGTCGCTGGAGGAGTTGGCCGCCGAGTTCGACATCTCAGACCAGGCCCTCTCGACGCTCTTCCGGCGTGGACAGGCCAACCTGCTCCGCCACACGCTCGCCTCTCGCTCGAGTACTTAAGGTGTTGAGTGACCAACGGTGCTGACTTCCCCAGTCGAACCGGAACGTTGAATCAGCAATATGTCCGCCGGGAGTTCATCACGAGATGTCGACGATGGGAACCAGTTCTGCTATCGATCGAAACCGGACGAAACGCCGAGTGAAGCGGTACTAGCCGCAGTAGCGACGCTCTCAGGACGAGATGCGATTCCGAACAGCATAACCGACGACCGGAGCGAGGCGCTCGAACCTCTCTCCGACTGGATAAATCCGGATGCACTCGATACCCTCTTTCGGACGACAGGGGATCGAGCACCGGCGACTGGATCCCTAACGTTTCCATACTGTGGTTACGAGGTGACTGTCGAAAGAAAAGAAATCGTGACGGTCACGGTTCGGGAAAAAACGACCGGATAGGCGGCCATCGGTCGGGCCACATCACAGCTTTCGGGCGACCATCTCACCCCAGTGTTCGAAGCCGTGGCGGTCGTAAAACGCCTGTGCACGGTCGTTTTCGCGGTCGACGTCGAGCACTAGCCGGTCGAGCGGGAGAGTCTGGTCACGTGCAAACGAGACGGCAGCGTCCATCAGGTCGTCTGCGACGCCGGTTCCACGGTGGTCGGGGTGAACGAAGAGTTCGTTCAAAACGGCGGCGTCCCAGATGAACGAGAGGCGGTCTGGAAGGACGAAGACGTAACCAACCAATCCGTCGCCGGTGTCCGCGACCGTGACACAGCGTTCGTCGTCGCCCACACATCGTTCGACCCAGGCGAGATACTGCTCGCGGTACGTCTCTGTCATCTTTCCCGAATACAGTTCCGCCTTGTCGTCACCACCGGTTCCCTCACCGAGTCCGAGTTCGAAACCGCGTTTGAGCTCCCACAACTGTTCTGCATCTGTCGAGTCGTAGGGTCGAATCTCCGTGCCTCCAGTCTCCATGCCTGCACTCTGTGCGACGGGGGCTTACTTCTTGCGCGATTCCCAGACCCGAAAGCCGAGGATGCCGAAGCTCATCACGCCGAACAGAAGCTGTCGCCCGCTCTGGACGATCGGGAAGACGCGCTCTTTCGCCTTCGGGTCGGGGCCGCGTGCGAGATCGAACCCGGTTCGGTAGTGTGTCGTCTCCGTCGATCCGCGTGCCTTCGATTCTACGAACGTCTGGACGAGTCCGCGTTCGTTCGAGACGCTGACCTCACCGGAGACGCTGTAGAACTGATCGTGAACCGGATAGAACGCGTTCACACCGTTCGTGAACAGGTCAAGACCGATACCCGCGACGAGGAGCGAGACGAGACTGACCCACGCGACCCTTACACCGTACTCCCCCCACCGCCTGCGAATCCAGTTTCGCCCTGCTCTGTCCGCGAGCAGGAATGCGCCGACCCCTGCTGGAAGAAGCAAGGTGTGTAACACCGCCCTGTGTCCCCCCGGAACCCACAACCCCACCAGCGTGTCGAGGTCTGGGAACGCGGCGGCGGCCAACACCACCAGTGCCGCACGCCCATCGAAGTGGTCGGCGAGCAGCGACGTGGCGAGTAAGCCTGCCACCGCGACGTGAACGACCGTCGATGGCATCAAAGATTGGACGAGAGCTTTGAAGATATGGTTTTTCCCCTGACGAACGACGTAAGGGGGCCGTACTTTCGAAGGGTCACGTTGATTCGGCGACGGGGTTCGGTGTGTCGCGCTTACGGGGATTATTCGATCGTTGCTCGGGGTGATCAATGCTTTGGATACCCGACACTAGAAGTGAAGACGTTGGAGTAAGACGAAAAAATCCGTAGTGGAAAGCTTGGCGTTTCGCGGCATTTTCAGCCGTCTGAAATCCGAGCGGCGCGGGGTCACCATCAGAACACGCGCCGAAGTTTGCTCACGATACGTCGCCTGAATCGACGTGGCAGGCGTCGCCACGCGAACATAGCCTTTCGGAATTTGCCCATGGTAAGACACCTCAGTACCGCTCGTCCCCCATAACGGGGAATGAAGATAGAGAATCGCGCCGTTTAACAGTAGTGGCAGAACGGACATGGAACCACGACAGTAGCGGAAAGAAAGGCGGGGATACAAGCGGCCAGCGTGCCCACTACGAGGTATGAACCTCGCCGAACTCACGGAACGGTACGACGACCGCCTCCGGACGAGCGACTTCGCGGACGTAGACGCCAGCGTGAACGGTCTTCAGGTCGGTTCCGACGACCGAGACGTGGAGCGTATCGCGGTAGCAGTAGACGCCGCAGAACAGACCATCGAGGAAGCGATAGCGTGGGAAGCGGACGTGTTGGTCGTCCACCACGGACTCTCGTGGGGTGGCATCGAACGCGTGACCGGTCGACAGTACCGCAGAATCGCACCGCTCGTCGAGAACGACGTTGCACTGTACGTTTCACATCTCCCGTTGGATGCACATCCCGAACTCGGCAATGCGGCGGGAGTCGCAGAACTGCTCGACCTCGACGCCCGGGAACCCTTCGGTCAGATGGGGCCGGAACACATCGGCCAACGAGGGCGCGGCGAGTTCACGGTCGAAGAACTGCACGACGTTCTCGCAGACCACCTCGATACGGGCGGACAGAGAGTTCGATCACTCGATTTCGGCCCCACGACGGTCGAAGACGTAACCATCGTCACCGGAAGCGGCGTCGACTGGCTGGACGAAGCCATCGACGTCGGTGCGGACGCACTGGTCACCGGAGAAGGCAAACAGAAGGTCTACCACGAAGCGCGTGAGGCGGGTATCAACGTCTTCTTGGCGGGTCACTACGCCACGGAGACATTCGGTGTGCGTTCGCTTCAGTCGCTCGCCGAGGAGTGGGGACTGGAAACGACGTTCATCGACGCGCCAACCGGACTGTAAGTACCCTTTTGTCAGTCCTGAAATACCGCACTACTGTCACTGAATTTTCCGATTTCGTCATACGATTTCGTCGAAAGAGGAGGTATTAAAAGGGGCGGCGACGAGAGTTCGGACGTGTCCTGCGGGTATCAACGGCCCGAGAGGGCCGCCGGGACCATCTGGGTCACGTCCCAGTCTCGCAGGACACGGGCCGTCGCCGACCGGCCCCCGATAGCCGAACCCTCGGGTTGCGGCTGATCGAAGCGTCTCTGGCGTCTGACCCCGCGTCACGCGCGCCCTCGTGGCAGTCGGCAACACAGTTTCTAATCGGGGCATTGAACCACCTGCACACGACAGAGTGGCGTATGAACGACGATCACGACGAGGCAGGCCACGACGAGCATGGTGGGAATAACGCAGACGAGCATCACGTCCACCGGGAGGAGTTCCATCACGACCCCATCGCCCACGCGGAAGTGCGGGCAGGAATGACCGTCGGCGAACTGGCTGATGAGTACGGTTCGGCGGGCGTGGGCGCGGCGAATCTCCACGAAGCCGTGGACATCTATGCCGAGATGCTTGGCGACGACGTGACCAATTTCTTCGGGCTCGCGGGCGCGATGGTTCCGACCGGGATGCGACGAATCGTCGCCGACCTCATCCGAGACGGCTACATCGACGCGCTGGTGACCACAGGCGCGAACCTCACCCACGACGCCATCGAAGCCATCGGCGGCAAGCACCATCATGGGAGGGACGAGCAGCACGATAAGTCGATGCGCGAGCACGACGAACAGTTGCGAGACGAGGAGGTAGACCGTATCTACAACGTCTACCTGCCACAGGAACATTTCGCGCTGTTCGAATCCCACCTTCGCTCGGAGGTCTTCCCGAACATCGAGGAGACCGTGAGCATCCAGCGCATGACCGAAGAACTCGGGCGGGCCAACAGCGAGGTCAACGACCGCGAGGGCATCGAAGAGGGTGCTGGAATCGCGGCGGCAGCCTACGAGAACGACGTCCCCATCTACTGTCCTGCAGTGCAGGATTCGGTGCTGGGCCTACAGGCGTGGATGTACTCCCAGACCTCCGATTTCACCCTGGACGCCCTGAAGGACATGACCCACCTTACCGACCTCGCGTTCGAGGCCGAGAAATCCGGCGCGATGGTCGTCGGCGGTGGCGTCCCCAAGAACTACGTCCTCCAGACGATGCTCGTCTCACCCTCTGCCTACGATTACGGCGTCCAGTTGACGATGGATCCGCCCGAAACGGGTGGCCTCTCGGGAGCCACGCTGGACGAAGCGCGCTCGTGGGGCAAACTGGAGAAGGCGGCGCGGAACGTGAGTGTGTATGCCGACGCGACGATCACGCTTCCGCTGGTCGTCGCGGCGGCGCGAGAGCGGATCGAGTGAGTCGATGGGCCGCTCGCCAGCGGTTCGCCGCTGGCGAGCGGCTCAGTATCTGGTGAACGTCCCCGACCCGACCTCGATTCGAACCAGCGTGTTCTCTGGGTACTCGGTTTCGCTCGCACCATATCGGGGATTGATTTGGGCGGCGGCCGCCAGCGTCTCTTCGTCGTCCTCGACGGCCGTGGCCATCCCCTGCACCGTGACCATCCACTCCGCTTTCCCGTCGGTGTCCTGCTGGATAGAGACGGCGACGCGGGGGTTCTTCCGGATGTTCGCCAATTTCCGCCCGCCTGTGAGAACCGAGATCGTTCCGTCGTCGTAATGGTACCAGACCGGCGCGACGTGCGGGCGGTCGTCGGAACTCGATGCCAGATGGGCCATGACCGACTCCTCGGAGAGGAGGGTTTCGGCTTCATCGGGGAGTGGGTTCGTCATGTGAGGAGGAACGATGGCCGGAAGGAAGTGTCTTCGTGTACTGTGGGTCTTTTTGTGCTCCGATGTGTAGTTCGAGGTGGCCGATGACGAGACACGTGTTCTGAACCGGCGTGGCGGCTGGTTGTGAGGAACCCTATGAGTGCCGAGGCCGACTTTCTGACGTCAGCTATTTCCCAAAAAACAAAAAAACAACCGATTCACCGCCCAAAAACTGGACACTCTCCACCCACCAGTTAGCACACTCCCCTGTTTCAGCGACCCGCGGCGTGCCGATCCCTCTGTCCACAGAGCCACAACTACCGCTCACCCTCCAACACCGCCTCGACGACCTGCGCTAAACTCTGCGACTCATCCCGAATCGCCTGCAACTCCTGCTGAACCGTAATCAACTCCTGACGCACTTCGTTGCGCTCCCGGCGGAACGACCGCCGCGCCGCCCGCATCGCCTCGTCCGCTACCCAGTATGGGGAGAAGTGGTTTTTATACGCACCTGCTTATCCTTCATCGAAGCAGACACTAAGGTGGTTACTGGCCAGTAATCACTGGTTACAGCGGAAATAGCGCGGATGCCCGGGATTTCATCATGGATGGAGTACGTGGGCTTGGATCAATGTTTCTCTCCCCGGTCGGTCGGCATCGAAAGGCGTCGCCGGTGACGCATTTTTAACAGCGGTTTCCATCCACAGGAAACTACCTGAGGAGATAGAATTACAGTCAGATCACTATTTTTTTGCTACATATGATAGTATAGCTAACGCCTACTACAGTAGTATTGAGAGCAGACGGCTTATAACAAAATATGAATGCGCCTTCTACTATACCGCACCATGGAAGAAACCAATAACCGTAGCAGTAAGCTTAAACGAAGAGGCTATCTCAAAGGAGTCGCCGCAGCCGGAATGGGTGCTGGTGTTCTTACCAACTTTGCCGGCCGTGCGAGCGCGCAGTCGAACGACGTAATGGATGTGGACGGGGACAGTGTCTACCTGCTATTTGGCCTGGACACATCGTCGACCGACCTTGAGTCGTGGGTTGAGGACAACAAAGGCAACCTCAACGCGAAGTCACAGCAGGCGTCGTCAGAAGTCATCCAGTACCAGAACGTCTCCCAGCTGAACGTCAACCAGCAGAGTAACGCTGTCTCAATCTCCATCAACGGCGGTCAGGCAGAAGCCATCCAGCGCACGTACCAGAACAACGAAAACACGCAGGCTGGTAGTGCCCAGTCAATAAACGCAGGCACGGAGACGGAGAAGCAGAAGTTCGAGGGCGTCAAGAACGTCTACATCGTCTTCGCTGAAGAGACAGAATGCCGGGAGTTCGCTGGGTGGGTCGTCAGCGACGATACATACGAGAGCGAACAGTCTGCTGAGGCGACGATTGAGCAAGACCAAGAGGTCGAGCAATTCAACTACAATAGTCAGAGTACTGCTGTCGCGATCGCGGAGGACAGTAGCTATTCGCGAGCGTACCAGCGGAGCTACCAGGAAAACAACAACTACCAGTCTGCTGAAGCGTTGGCGGCAAACAGTGGTGACGGTGATTCCCAGACCGCCTCGTCGTCGGTTATCCAGTCCCAGGACGTTACACAGGTCAACGTCAACGAACAGGGTGTCGCCGTTGCGATCGCCGTCGGCAGCGGCAGTGTCGCAAAAGCTTGGCAGATCAGCTGCCAGTACAACGTGAACCAGCAGATTGCCGATGCCACCGCGATAAACGTCGACCCGAAGTCGATTGAAGAGGTCACAGCGAGCGCTAAGATCGAGGCTGATGTCTCGGATGTCGAGATAACGCATTCGAAGGACGGGGACGGCCAGTCCAACCAGGTTGCATCAGCGGACATCACGCAGGTGCAGAGGGTTGGTCAAGAAAACATCAACATGCAGAATGCGGCCGTCGCCGTTGCGCTCCAGGACAGTGAGGCGACGGCTACGCAGGCCAGCTACCAGGCGAACTTCAACGCGCAGGTCGCCGAAGCAACCGCAGTGAACGTCGATAATAGCCATCACGAGGCGTGCAAGGTGATGAGCGGCACGGACGCGAAGGGCGACGGATCCTGGGCGGTTGCTTACGATGAGGGGACCCAGCAGACGGCCAGTGTCGATATTACGCAGACGCAGGTTATTCAGCAGTTGAACGTCAACGAGCAGTTCAGTGCAGTTGCATTCGCTGTGAACCACGGCAATGCAACGGCAGAACAGCTTAATTACCAGGTGAACGAGAACATCCAGGCGGCCGAAGTAACCGCAGTCAACGAAAGTGGTAGTGAGAACGGAGAGAAAGACCACGAAGGTAAGAAGGGCCACCACCACGGCAAGAAGAAAAAGAAGGGCCACCACCACGGCAAGAAGAAAAAGAAGGGCCACCACCACGGCAAGAAGAAAAAGAAGGGCCACCACCACGGCAAGAAGAAAAAGAAGGGCCACCACCACGGCAAGAAAGGAAAGAAGTGCAAGAAAAAGAAAAAGAAGTGTGGAAAAAGTGGGACTAAGCACAGCGACCTGTCGCTGAGCACGTTCCTGGACTTCCTGTGGGTAGCCTGACGGCATCCCCTTCGTTCCATCGTTTTTGGCGAGAGTTTCCTACAGTAGTGAGATATTCAAGTACTGATTCGGGAGCTAGACGTTGAGAGATGAATTCTTTAAATTTGTTGCTTTAGCGGCTAGCTAAGGGTCGATGAAACCAGAATAGGAGAGGCATCTTACGATTGCAGGTTTTGTCTGAGGACAAGCAGGAAGATCCCGACGCGAGCGTCACTGGGTGAGGAGTAGAGGGTTCCCCTGTTGGTTGCTGTCTGAAGACCAGAAGACAACTGGCCAGTCGGGGCGCTGTAACGGACGTTCCCCCACTTGCGTGACCTCGCACTCGAACGCCTGGCGTTCACGCTGGAGCACGGGGGGTGTCGGCAGCGACAGTACCCACTATGAAGAACAGCAAGGGTGCGAAAAGCACGAACGGGGGTGGAATCGAACCACCGAGGCCACGAGGTGGCCGCCATCGACGACCCAAGGTAGGACATCGATGGTGCTTCTACCAACAAGCAACCCGTTCTCATCCCGGAAATCCCCGTGAGGCGAGTTGTCTGGTCGTGCCAGGGACGATGCAACACGACCAGACGGACGACATGGCGGTTTGACAGGCGTTGGTTCGCTCACTGTGCTCGAACGGTGCAGGGATAGGCCAGCGGGTTTCCTGCCACGCTCGCAGTTGTTCCAAAGACCGCATTGAGTATTGTTATGCGGTACCTACTCGAAAAATAACTGGAAAAGAAAACAACACGAACCGCACGCAGAGAGACGCCGACTGGAATCGCTGTGGCCGCGAACGTGGTTGAAGACAGCAAGCCGCGAATGAGATGGCAGATTCGTCGCTACACGCACGGTCTCTACGAGTTCGATATCGACCCACGAGAACCAGTGACTGAAGACGACCCATCGCGAGGCAATCCACGGCAACACTCGTCGGTGACGCCCGGATACGTATCGAATACGAACGGGTTTGAACCGTCCATCCGTGTTCTTTTGCGGTGGGGTTCTCGTGGCATGCTTCCCCTGACCACGTTGTTATCACTATTGTGAGTGTTCTATGTTTGCTGCGAACGCCACAGCGTCTTCAAGCGTCTTTCCACCGTGATACCGAACGGTTTCATCCCGCCGGTCATAGTCAATGACGCCGGCCGCAGCCAGCTTCGGAAGGTGTTTGTGGTGCAATTCGAGTTTGACCCACGTCGTATCGTCAGGGGTCACCGAGGTGTCCTCCTGAATGAGATGGCTGACAAGCTCATCGGGCCGCACCTCCTCGTGCGGCTTCGACAAAACCCTGTTTCTCAAGGTTCTGACGCCACTGCATACAAAAGTCCTGCACACTCCGGCCTAACCCGGTTTCATCGTACTGGTGGACATGCGGATGCTGGGTGTACCGCACTGGCACCAGCTCATCGTCTTCGACCTCGAACACGATTTCAGGGTCACTCATCAGGTCATCATACTGCGTGTAATAATGGGCGACACTGAGCCGGGACTCACCGATTTTCTCAATCACCAAGTCCATGTAGCCGTCGTTTTCAATCGTATAGGTTTCTTCTACGTCCATCTCGTCGGGGGTCGTTCCCCTCGCGTCTAAAATTCTGCAAATCGTTTTCATGTCAATCAAACATCTAATGCCTATTAGGAAATCAATATTTATATAATACTAGCATACCTCGGATACAAGACTCGATTCAGAACCCGCCCCTGTGTACCACCGCCCAGCGTTCGCCACAGCACCCGCAGTGAAACACAGATCAACTCACTCAGCACTCGTTCCCGCACCCGTCACGAACGCATAGCCCTCGTCCCACCGGTCAATACAGCGTTCGCACGCTACCGACTACTATACTACCTGTATACCACCAGCACGCATAGCACACGGGCCACGTTCGCACCAACGCACAATTTACGGGATATAGACCAGCACGACGCGCCACGTGCCGTACCATTTCCGCGTTATCAGCGTGCCGCCTTTCGACCGCACAAGCCGGTACTGGTCATGCGCACGGAGTTCGTCCTGTGACTTGTCTGAACACTGCCCCCGGCGTAAGGAGAAAAACCCGTCAAGCCGCCGGTCATTAATATACAGTCTGTCCTTGCCGTGTTTCGTCCACCGATCCCATGCATCCGTATCAATCCCGCACGTTCCCCATTCAACACCAACAGAGTCAACCTGTATCAGATGGTCGAACGTCGCGTTTTGAATACTCTCTTCGTCGAACGTCTGTGCTACTGAGTCATGAAATCCTAACGTATCACCGTCTACACACAGTATCAACGCATCTTTTTATCAGTATGTCAATCTTATCCGCTGGCTGGAAACTGGAACCGATCTACGACCGCGTGGAACTCGCATACCGATAGCGACTGAACCACTGAGGACATACCGATGAGTGCTACCCACATACTGGCTCACTCATCGGCCTGCCTGTCTCCGATTCAAACAGTACGGCTTACTCGACACGCGCTTCAATCGTGACGCTTCCAGACTCCCGTAATTCCGCCACTTGGTCGGCATCCAGCACGTACAACGCACCCGCTACCTGACCATCACGGCCACGAAATGGCGTCACTTTCTCCTGTGCTATTCTCATCACCTCCACACTCACACATTCAACGGTTTCATCCGCGCTAAATACGCCTCACGCACCTTCCGCCGCACCTGCTCGCGTTGCATCGGCTTGTTCCCTGTTTTCCGGAACACATACCCCGTCTCAATCCGCTCAACCGCCAGCAACCGCTGAAGCAAACTCCCGGTCTCTTGATCCACTGGATTCACCGTTTCCGTCCCACCCTTCCGATCACGGAACCGGATAAACCCGGCTTCCAAATCCAGATCCTCCACGCGCACATTCAACACTTCCTGCACCCGCGCCCCGGTCTTCGCCAACAACACAGCCACCGTCTTGTTCCGCAAATCCGGCAAGTGCCACACAATTTGCTTGCCGTTCTCCCATGTCGCCGTCTCCGGTCGCGGCCGCTTTTCCTTCGGAATCTTCTCTAACACCACTTTCGCCGGGTTCCCGGTAATCTCCGGGTACGACGGCCGGAACAACGCCCACGTGTAGAAACTGGAGAGATTCTCCACGTACTTGCGCTTCGTATTCTGCGCCACCGCCCGGTCGTGCTGGTTCATCACGTACTCCTCAATATCATCCACCGAGACCGCCGCCAGTGCAGTCTCAGGGAACCACTCATGGAAAAACCGGTGAGTCGTCCGACTATACTCGTTCAGCGTCCGCAATCCACACCGGCCATGCGAGTGCTTGCGTTTCAACCAATCACTAATGCACGTATGCTTGTTCTTGAACACGCGTTGCTCCCAGGTCGGCCCGTCAATCAACACCTCGTATTTGGAAGCCATCACTGCTCACCCTCGGCCACTTTGAATCCGAACCGCCGGTCGTACACTAACTCGCCCTGTGCGACCAGGAAGTACAGTTGCTCTTCGACGGGCTTCCACAGCACCTCGTTCACCTCACCGGACGCGACCATCCGCTCGACAATCTCGGAACTGTCGCTGTGCGTATTGGTGACAAACCGTTTCACGAACTGTGGGTCATCGACACTGGCGGTGGCGGCCCCGGCCTGTCGCTCATTCGTCAGTTGCGCGCTCAACCGGTCGCATTCCGCGTGCAGCTCTTCAATCCGGTTCTCGATGTGCTGGGGGCCGTGCAACCCGTCAGCGCGGTACGCGCGGGCTTCTTGAATGAGGTGGTACAGGTGTTTGCTCCGGCTGGTGAATCCCTGCTGGGCGGCTTCCGCGTCCCAGTCCGCAGGATCGTCAGCGTTGCAGTACACTTGGATTTTCGTGGTCTGTTCGCGCAGGCCGGTGTTCGCGGCCCAGTCGGCTTGTGTCTCCTCGTTCATGGCAGGTCACCGGTAGGAAAGTCGGCGCTAGCCTAGCTAGAAGCAAACTCTTTAACATCAATTTGGTGTCATATTTGCCCCCTATGAGTGCCGAGGCCGACCTCTTACCGAGAACCCGAATCGCATTTTCTGAGATCAGTTCTATTCGAACAGCAGCCTCCTTGTAGATTTCGTCGCTACGAGGTTCACGTTGTGGAAGCATCTTGCACTGGATGATGTAGCAGATCGGGTAATGCCAGTTAACACGGGCGAATAATGGGAAACGAGAACACGACACACTATTTAAGAAGTGCGGATACCACGAAAGTCCCTGCTCGTTGTGACGAATCAGGTACCGTATCGACACAGAACCCCATGTTCGTGGTCAAATGACCACGGTACCTCTTCTAAAGAATATATTTGTCGAGAAAATCCGAGATTTTGAAGACGAATACGGAACACTTAACCATATACCCGGTATTTGTTTAGTCGTAATGGCAAACGGTAAAGTTGATTTCTTCAACGACACAGGCGGCTACGGTTTCATTTCGACGGACGATGCTGACGACGACGTTTTCTTCCACATGGAGGACGTTGGCGGTGAGGATCTGACGGAAGGTACCGAGATCGAATTCGACATCGAACAGGCCCCCAAGGGCCCGCGCGCAACGAACGTCGTTCGCGCATAACCAGGTTTTCGCACGGTCGCCACACGGCGACACAGCGTGACTTCATTTCTTTCAGTAGACTGTCTCCGAGAGCGTTAGCTCCGGGACGAGAAATCACGAAGAACAGAGCGCTGAGATGCGGTCGTCACCGTGAGCAGATCGCCGAGCGAACGATCCGTTATCGATCACGAAATCCGAGAACCTACCTTCGTCCACGACGGAGAGACTGTATGGAATGACGACCGCTTCACCCCCCTACGACCGTGGTACGCAGGAGGTCGTGCGCTTCTACCTGTTAGACCACAAGACACCGCTGGGGAAGGCGATAGATATCGCACTACTGGTGTTGAACCTCGTATTCGTCGGTGTCTTCGTCGTCGAGACCTACCCGGTTCGTCCCAGTGTCCAGGACACGCTCTGGAATCTGGAGTTCGGCATCGCCATGATATTTCTGGTGGAGTACCTCCTGCGGTTGTACGGCGCCCGGAATCGAGTGGCAGAGTTTTTCAACGTCTACACGATGATAGATCTGGTCGCATTGCTCCCGACCTTCGCGGTGGCCGTGCTGCCGCTGTCAGCCGTCGCGCTGAACATCGGCTTCTTGCGCGTGGTTCGGGTCATCCGCGTGCTTCGATTCTACCGATTCACGCGAGACGCCGATTTCTTCTTCGGAACCGTGTCGGACAACGCCCTGCGCGCGCTGAAACTGGTGTTGACGGTGCTGGTCCTCTTTTTCATCTCCGCTGGACTGTTCTACAGTGTCGAGTTCGCGGCGAACCCCGCTGTCAACACGTTCGGCGACGCCTTCTACTACACCGTGGTAACGCTCTCGACCGTCGGATTCGGCGACATCCTGCCGGTCACCGCTGCGGGGCGGTGGGTGACGGTGGCAACGATCCTGGCGGGGATCATCATCATCCCGTGGCAAGCGAGCAAGATCGTCAGAGAATGGGGGTCGAAAGAGAAGGTCAACGTCACCTGTCCGAACTGCGGACTGTCCTATCACGACCGGGACGCCTCACACTGCAAAGCCTGTGGACACGTCATCTATCAGGAGTTCGACTCGCGCCGATAGGAGTTCGACGGAAATGGGTGAAGTCGCCGATCTCGGAAGCAATATCTCTCAAAATTGCTAGATAAATTTTTTACTCATTTTCGAATCCCCATTCGATCGGGAATCGTGTTATGACACCACTAAGACGGCGATAAACCGTGCATAATTATACGTCGGGACGTTCCTGTCTCCACTACGATGTCAGACTCTGGGCAGTCAGTCAGAACGCCGAAGACGGTACTCCCTAATCCCGTCGAGGCGGACAACATCATCTACAATCCGTCCTTGGACCAACTCCGCGAGTTCTCGAAGGAGTTCGAGACGACGACGGAGTTCGGCTCTCCGTCGTACGTCAGCGACCAGCGCTCGCGCAATGCCGACAAGACGAAGAACGCGATCGACGACGATTTCGGCGCGCGCGACTACGGACACATAGAAGACGCCACCGAATACGCACAGAAGCACGAGATGGTCTGTCTCGACCGGCAGATGGGCCGACACCCCGACCACTCCTACCGATGCCGGTTGTACGTCCCCAAGCGCTACGGACGCATCGCCCTGGGATGGGCGAGCCTGTTCGAGCCAGCAGAGGGCGAGGGCGAGCCTGATTTCGTCACGATCCAGGTGCCCGAGTGGGACGAGACCGCCATCCGTATCCTCCCTGAGGAGGGTGTGACCGCGGTTCTCGGCAGCGACTACACCGGCGAAGCGAAGAAGTCGTTCCTCCGGCTGTTCATGTTCCACGCAAAGCGCAAGGGTGGGCTCGGCCTCCACGCCGGAAGCAAGCGTGTCACACTTCGGGACGAGGACGGCGACCTCCAGGACGTCGGACAGGCATTCCTCGGTCTCTCCGCGACCGGAAAATCGACGCTGACGGCCCACGGCCTCTGGCTGGAGGACGAGGGCGAGGAAGCGACGATGCTTCAAGACGACGTCTGCGCTCTGCTCCCCGACGGTACCATCGCCGGAAGCGAAGGCAAGGGGCTGTACGTCAAGACCATCGGACTCGACGCCGACGAACAACCCGCGATGTACGAGGCCGTGACTCACGAGTCTGCTGTCATCGAGAACGTCGACGTCGACGAGGACGGGTTGGTCGACTTCGATAGTGACGAACACACCTCCAATGGCCGGGCGGTCATCGCCCGTGATCAACTCTCGTCGGCGGGCGAGGACATCGACCTCGAAAGTGTCGATCAGGTGTTCTTCATCACGCGCAACCCGGCGATGCCCCCGGTTGCGAAGCTCTCCCCCAAAGAGGCCGCAGTCGCGTTCATGCTCGGCGAGTCCATCCAGACCAGTGCAGGCGACCCCTCGAAGGCTGGCGAGTCCATCCGCGTCGTCGGTACGAACCCCTTCATCGTCGGGTCGAAAGGCGATGAAGGCAATCGATTCCGTGAACTCATCGACGACCTCGGGGTGGACTGTTTCGTCCTCAATACCGGCCACCTCGGCGCGAAATCGAAGGACATCGGCGTCACGGAGTCGGTGACCATCCTCCGCGAGATCGCCCGCGACACCGTCGAGTGGACGGACGACGAGGCGACCGGACTCACGGTACCCAGCACGGTGCCCGGCTTGAACATCGAGGAGTTTGCCGTGGCCGACCACGTCTCCGATTACGAGCAGAAACTAGCTGAGTTGCGTACCGAGCGGCAGGTACACCTCGATACGTTCGACGACCTCGATTCGGACATCAGAGACGCCGTCTACTGACGCGACCGGTTTGACTTTTTGCGACCCAGTTCGTCGAACGGTGGCACGATGTCGAGTTGCTGGAACACGCCCAGCGCGTCGTAGTTCGTCCACATCTCGACGATCTTCTCACCCTCGACACGATACATCTCCATTCCGGACACCGTCGCCTCCTCGCCAGTCGGTTCGATACCCATGAGTTCGCCTTCGTGGGTGCCGTGTGCAGTGTATCGGAGAACTACGATGTCGGCTTCGGCGACAATCTCCTCGGCGGTGTACTCGGAGTCAGGGAAGGCGGTACGATACGTGTCGACGTACTCCCGGTAGTCGTCCCGGCCCCGTGTCTCGCCGGGTGCCGACGGGTCGTGGAGGACGAAGTTCTCGTCGTAGATCTCGTCGATCACAGCCACGTTTCCCTCCGTCCATATCTCGTTGATGTCACGTCGGACGAGTCGCTTGTTTTCTTCTGGTGTCATCGTTTTCCCCACGACCGAGTCGACGCCCAGCGCCATCAAGAACTGGGCCGTCATTCTGGCATTTCACCGCCGACGTACTCCGTCTACACGATTCGATTGACCATCTCGTCGCGGTCGTCCGCCGCGAGGGCGTCGTAATTTTCGACGACGATCTCGCGCCAGCGGTCGGTCTTGTGTGGTGTCGAGCCAGCCATGTGGGGCGTGAGCACCGCGTTCGATAACTCCCAGAGGGGTGAGTCCGCCGGAAGTGGTTCGGTCGAGAACACGTCGAGTCCGGCACCGCGGATCTGGTGATACTGGAGGGCACGGATCAGTGCCTCCTCGTCTATCACGTCCCCGCGAGCGATGTTGACGAGGACTGTGTCGCTCGACATGAGCCGGAACTCCTCCGCGCCGATCAGTCCCTGCGTCTCGTCTGTCAACGGACAGGCGAGGACGACGTACTCCGCCTGCTGGAGCACCTCGGCGTACTCGTCGGCGGGATAGATGTCGTCGAGAACCGCTGGCGCGTCCTCGATGTCTCGTTTGGTGCCGACGACTCGCATCCCGAGTCCGGCTCCCAACTCGGCGACGCGCGTCCCGATAGCACCGACACCGATGACACCGAGCGTCTTGCCGCGAAGTTCGCCACCCTCGAACCGTTCCCAGACACCACGTGCCTGCTGGCGGACGCCGACATGGAGCCGCCGTTCGAAGGTCAAGAGATACCACAACACCTGTTCGGCGATGGGTTCTGCGTGAACTCCGGAGGCGTTCGTGAGGGCGATATCGCGTGTTCGCAGGGCGTCGAGGTCGTACCGGTCGACGCCAGCACTGAGTACCTGCACCCAACGAAGGTTCTCGGCGGTTTCGAGCATCTCTTCCGTGAGTCCTGCCGTGACGATTCCGTCAGCGTCGGGGAGTGATTCGAACGTCTCGTCGGGCGTTCGTGCGTGGACGAGACTCCCTTCCGGAAGGTCAGCCGCGAGGCAAGCCGTGAGATCGGAGGCGGTTTCGGACGCGATTCGATGCGTGACCAGGAGGGTCGGCGAGGTCATACTGTCACCCACGAAGACCGGGTTGGTAGAGTTTACCTCGTGGGGCTGTGCATCCCATTCCGTCTTCGTCGTCGAATTCTGAGAGTGACGGTCTGGAAGAATCCCGGCGGAAGTTACAGATAGTATATGAGAATAAAGCAATAATTATGGTCAGTCGGTGCGTCTACGAATCATGAACACACCTGAGTTCGAGTCACGAGAGCCGTTTACCGTCGTCGGTCTGAACTATCGTGGACCGAACGAGAACGACGAGATTCCGCAGTTGTGGGAGGCGTACGGAAAGCGAATCCACGAGTTTCTCGACCTCGCGCTCTCGAACGAGACGTTGGGTGTGTGTTACGACCACGACGACGAAACCGGAGAGTTGGGATACGTCGCTGGCGTCGTGACCGACTCGGACGCGACGATTCCGGAGGGGATGACCGCTATCACGGTACCTGAGCAGACGTACGCGATTTTCACGACGACACTCGACACGCTTGAAGCGACGATAGACGAGATCTACGAACAGTGGCTCCCGGCGTCGGAGTACCGCCGTACAGATGGGCCGGAGTTCGAACGGTACGGAAGCGAGTTCGACCCGGACGACCCAGCCTCCAAGTTCGACTACTTCGTCCCGGTCGCCGAATCCGAGGCGTAACGGGAAACGAAACGAAGATCAGGAATCGAAAACAGCCAACCGACTCAGCTCAACACGTCGACTTCGTTCAGCGTATCGACTTCGTTCGTCAGGTCGGTAGGTTCGTCCACGGGACCGTTGACGAACAGGCCGTGTCCGATGATGGCACTCGCGACGACACCGGCCGAGATGATCGCTATCGGTAACGAGACCGTGGTTAGCAGGCCGACGCCAGCGCCGAGGGACATGCTGGCGGCGATGCCGAACAGGACGAGATCGTAGTACTGCCACGTATAACCCATGTTGGGTTGTTTTTCCTCCAGCTCCGAAAAACTAGGGGCCGAGTCGACCGTCCCTCAGTCCTCGTAGGGGTTCTTCGGCTCGGCGTTGTGGCGGCACTGCTCGGCATAGAAGTCGAAATCGAAGGTCAGGGAGTCACCCTGCACCTCGTTGCCGACATCTTTCGGGAGCCACCAGAGGAATCCGAGGTAGTACGTGGACAGCGGCTGGAGACAGTGCGTGTCAGTGGTGTTCTGTGGCCAGCCGTCGAGCAGGTAGCCGGACTGCATCGCACCGAACGCTTCCCGGAACGTTCCCTGGGCGAACGGCTCGAATTCAGGGTTGAACGGGTTGGCAGTCGGGTTCAAACTGCGAACGTACTCCCGCGCCTCTCGTTCCGTGTTCCCATCACACCGGTCACAGTACCCGAGCGGGAGGATGATGAACCGGAGAGCGTCCGCGAGTTCGCCCATCCCGTCTTCGTCTTTGCCCTCGGTCTCTCGCTCGGGTTCGTTCTGCCCGTTCTCGGCGTTGGAGTGGATCTCCCCGCCCGCCCACACCCACGCGGGGTTGTCGTAGAGGTGGAGACTGATGCAGCCGCTGCCGTAGTCGCCGGGCTTGACGTCGTCGAGGTCGATCATCGGTCCCGGATTGTCCGCCGGTTCCTGTTCGTCCGTCTCGACCTGACGGCCCTTGTAGAAGGTCCACCAGTCGAGTTTCAGATCGAGATTCCCGTCGGTGACTGCATTGCCGGTTATCGATTCAGGGTCGTTCAGGAACGCCATCGTCCCCGCGCCGCCGAGCGCGGCACCAGCACCGATACCACCGAGACCGAGCAATGCCTTCCGTCGCGTCAAGTTGAATCGTTTGTCTGACATAGTTGGTAGTCTGTTCTCGGCCTGAGTGTCGCCGTCTCTTCCGTGGCAGACCGAGGTGGCCGGGAACGGCAAACTGACGTTCCACAGATACCTCCGTATATATACGCTCGATGATGGATTCATAGACAGCGTATCAGGAAGCGATATACACCGGATAGCGCTCTCTCATGCCCCGAAAGCCTGGTTCTCACCGTTAATAACACACTCCATAAAGCCGATATACGGCCATTACTGTCGTCCAAGCGTTCGAAGATTCGCTTCGGGGAGACACAGAAAGGTGGTCGGGTACTGCAAGAAAACGTGTTATAAATTCTATAATTAACCGGATAGATTGCATAGTGATTCTCGATGGACTGCATGAGAGAGAAATTCAACCAGGAAACACGACTGTACTGTCGCATCGAATCATGAGCGCGGCCGCTGTTCAACAATCTCGGTCTTCGCCGCTCGATGGGGGCGGGTCGAACGAGCTCACGCAGGACGTCGCGTTCAAGATGCTGAGCTGTCGGCGACGACGACACGTCATGCATTATCTCCTCCAGCAGGATGGTCCTGTCACGCTCCACGAGCTGTCGAAACAGCTCGCAGCGTGGGAGAACGACGTTCCGTTCGACGAGGTCACGTACAAACAGCGGATGCGCGTCTACACGGCGATTCGGCAGTCACACCTGCCGAAGATGGACGATGGTGGCATCGTCGAGTTCGACTCGAACGCGGGCGAAGTGCGACTCACCGACGAGGCTACGAAACTCGAAGTGTATCTGGACATCGTCCCGCACGACGGGATTCCGTGGAGTAGTTACTATATCGGTCTCGGCGGACTATCTGCCGCGCTCGTAACGATCGCGTGGGTCGGGCTGTTTCCCTTCAACCTGCTCCCGGACATTGCGTGGGGACTCGTCGTCACGACGATGTTCCTCGCGTCCGCACTCGCGCACAGACATCACGATCAGCGAAACCAGCTCGGACAGGAGGGGAAACCGCCGGTATGAGTCTTCTATCGAACCCGTCACTGGGGCGGATCGGACGACTCGCCGGGGTGACGATCCTGCTAACAGCGGTGGTATTGATGGGCGTCGTCGTGTTTCCGCAACTCATCGGTGCGGAGCAGAGCTACGTGGTCATCTCGGGGAGCATGAGCCCGACGATTAAGGCGGGCGACGTCGTCGTGGTTCGTGATACCCCGGCGAACGCCATCGAAGAAGGGGACGTCATCACCTTTGAGACGACCGACAGCCGTCCAAGTCGAATCACCCACCGCGTGGTCGAAGTGGTTCGAACCGACGGTGAGTTGCAGTTCCGGACGAAAGGCGACGCGAACGAGGAACCAGACCCTAAGCTGGTTCCGGCGAACCGGCTCATCGGGCAGGTCTGGTTCCACATCCCGTATCTCGGCTATCTCCTGACCTTCGCACAGTCGAAGATGGGCATCCTCACGCTCGTCGTCGTTCCCTTGGTACTGCTCGTCGTCACGGAGGTCTACTCGCTTGCGAAGGCGGCGATGGATGACCCGAACGACGACGATGGGGTCGGGACGGAAAGTACAGTCAAGGAACTCGAAGCGGAATCCACGGAGGGAAGTCAAGGATGAGATCAGCAAGAAACAAATTAGTCGTCCTCGCGGTAGTGATGTTACTAGCATTCGGAGCGGCCACGGTCAACATGTCACTGGGCCTGTTCTCCGATTCCGAATCACTCGGAGCGGGTGAGATCGAAGCCGGAAGCATGACAGCTACCTCGACGGTTGCCGGAGGGAGCCAGCAGGCCGCGTCGGCGAACGGGACAGTGACGACCAGTGATACCAGTACGGCGGTCACGACGAGCGACGAACCAACGACGGCCCAGACCACGGAAACCACGACGACGACCACCATAACAACGACCGACGGATAAGATTCGGCTACCGGATAGCAACCGAAACGAAGGATCGAGTTGCTTAGTTAGCGAACTCGCGCCTCCCAGTGTACTGTCTCCGTCGAATCGACGCGTTCGCCGTCGATTCCGACCACGGCAGCAGTGAACGTATCGTCACCGACCTCGGTCGGGTAAGCTCGATTTTCTGATTCGGTCTGGAGAATGACACTCGTCGGCGGTTCGGCTAGTCCATGGCGAACCTCCTCGCCGTCCGTAAGGCTCGTTCGACCGCCGTTTTCGGTTACGTACCCCACGTTATCACGGACGAGGGTCGGCGTTGTGGTGAACTGAAGCGCCGCCTCGTCGTGACCGGAGAAGGTGTTGCCGACCACCTTCATTCCCTCATGTTCGCCTTCGATATCGATGCCGACCCGCTGGGTAGGTACGTCTCGGTCATCGTAGCAGTCGGTATCCGAAATTGTCGAATATCTGTACGGATCTTCTCCTATAACGAATCGAATTCCTGCGGCCGCGCCATCGCTTTCGCCGTTACGGAACACAGAGCAGTCGGCGACTCGCAAATGGTCGCCACCGTTCTCGAATCGAACGCCAGACCACCCGTTTTCGAACACCGTCGAATCCGAGAGGGACACCGTTCCATCGACGGATGCCGCGACCTGGACACCGCATGCCTCGTTCCCCGAAAGTTGGCAGTCTGTCACATCGAGGACGGGCCCTGCGCCATCGAGCACCGCGATACCGTGTTCTCCGTTATCGACCGCGTGGCAGTCGGCGATGCGGTGTTCGGTCGCGGGCGGTGACGTGTCGTCTTTGTCACTGACGACGAATCCGTGTTCCTCGTTCTCGGTTGCGGAACAGCCGATGAACTTCACGGCTCGATCCGCCGAGTCGCGGAAGCCGATGCGATTTCCTCGTGCAGTACAGCCGACAGCGGTCATGAAACCGGAGTGAACGTTTTCGTCGTCGGGGCCTTGCGCTTCGAACATCACGCCGTTGTTCCCGTTGTCGATGGTGTGGCAGTCGGAAACGACGACCGTCTCTGCCGAGAAGCGACCTGCGCCGATTCCGATTCCGTTCGAACCGATGTCGCCGGGCGACCAGAGCCGCCCGCTTCGCTCGGCGATACAGCCGTGGACGAGGCTATCCACCATGAAGTCCGTCCCGATGCCGGTTGCAGGGGCACCGTAGGCGTAAACCCCGAGAATTCGACACCGTCGGACGTTCTGAAAGTAGATGCATTTCTCGCCCGTCGAGTACGTTTTCCCGTCGCCGAGAGACGAGCAGTCGACGGTCAGCGCCTCGACAGAGAAATCGGTCAAGGGATCGTCTCGAGTTCCAAACCCTTCGATCGCTGCATAGTCGTCGCCGTCCGCCACCACCGTCGTCGCACCCATCCCTTCGCCGCTAAATCGGACGCCAGAACGAAGCGTCACCGGCGACCCGACGCGGTAGGTTCCAGGAGGAAGGTAGACGGTGCCACCGTCGTTCGAGGCCGCGTCCACGGCGTCCTGGATCGCCGCCGCGTTATCCGTCGTCCCGTCACCCATCGCATCGTATGCAACCACGTCGTGCCACGGTTTTCCCGCGAAAAAAGCGTTCTCGGTCATTGGCTCGTCCGTCTTCGAGTCCCTTGTCGAGTCACTCGGTTCGCCGCTCGTCTGATCAGTGGGTGGGTCGGTCGGTGGGTCACTCATGGGTACTCACTCCGTTCGAATCGGTAAATTGCTCCCGGCAACTTCGAAACTCACGCCGACTCATCAGCCAGATGAGAGCGAGAAACGTGGGGAGTACGTAGACCATCGTGCGGGATTTTGTCGGTGAAAAGCGGTCACAGAAGATGGGCTTGCCAATGCAAATGCAACGACGATTGCGGTAGAGAGACGACTCCCCAGTAGCGAGAAACGATTCTCGTTTACGTTCGTAGAATCAAGCCGGACGATTCGACACCATATTGTCACCATGTCAACAGCCCAACCTGGCCTCGAAGAAACGGTCGAACAGTGCGAAAACTGTACCACAAAGACGCAGCATCGCGTCTCGGTCGAGATCATCACGGAGAGCGACGAAGAGGAGAACGCGGAGTTCTCGCGTGAACCGTATCGCGTCACGGAATGTACGCAGTGTGGTCGGTCATCCCAACAGCGGATGAACGACATCTGAAACGGGTTTTCCACCGTATGAGCGAATCGATGCAACCACGAGGGGAGTTCCAGCCCAATGAGTATCGCTGTCAAAATTGCGAATCGTTCGTAACGCAGGAGTTCGCCCGCGTCTTCGGCAACAACGACGACGAGGTGGTCGACTGTCTGGACTGCATGTCGGCCACGAAAGTGAAAAACGGTCGGGCGTGCGCCGAAGACGCCGACGCCTCGACGCTTGCCGGAGGATAGAGACTACCGGTGAAGCGGGAGGATGTCGCGCAGTCTCTCGATCTCGTACGTCGGTTCGACGGAGAGCGCGTAGTCAGTTCGGTGGGGGCGGCGGATGAACGCAGAGTCGAGGCCCGCGTTGTCGGCGGCCAGTACGTCGCTCTCGCTGTCTCCGACGAACAGGGCGTCTTCGACGCCCAGATCCGCGAGTGCCTGTTCGACGTAGTACGGTTCGGGTTTCTTTCGATGGAACGCTTCGAGGGTCGGGGGACGACCGTAGAACGTCTCGAAGTGGTGGCCGAGGTCGAAGTGGTCGAGCATGAACTCGATGGTCGCGTGTTGGTTGGAGCTGACGATTCCGAGCGGGCGGTCGAACGATTCGAGCGTCCCCACGTCGTCGTAGGTCGTCGTGCGACCTGCCCGGAGTTCGCATAGTTGCGCCGCCGACGCGGCGCTATCGCGTGCCTTCCAGAACTCGAGAGGGTCGAAATCGTAGGCGTCACACACGCGGTGGAGATCGTCGGGGGTCACGCTCCGAGTGACGGCATCGAGGTGGTCGTCGGTGGGATCGGTGTCGAAGTCGGCGAACGCGGTCTGCGCGGCCTCGCGCAGGATGGAACTCGCCGGGGGTTCGACGAGCACGCCGTCGTTGTCGAACAGCACTGCATCGTACATTTCCGGCACGTTCTCAGCAGGTGACAGTATGACTTCCGGTTCGCGGTGGCCGACGACGATTCCTTCGTCGATATCAAACGAACAGCGATGGACTCCGAATTCACGGATGAACAGATCGGAAAACGCGTCGTCGGGGCCAACGGAACCGACATCGGCGTCGTGAAAGCGGTTCGGCGAGGGACGCTACACGTCGAGGTCGGCCCGGACGCAAACCCGAAGACACTGGACGAACTCGGGTGGACGGGGATCGTTCATCAGTCGGTTCACCGACTTCCTGGTCGGTACATCGCAGATATCACCGACGAAGTCGTTCGTCTCTCGGTCTGAAATCGAATCTCACGACGACAACTCGTGCTTACTCGCCATCTCTACTGGCAAGTATTACGTCTTCCTGCGACGGACCTACGACGACGATTTCGGGTCTTTCGAGCGCTTCGAAACCGAGCGTCAGGGTTTGCAGGAGATGGGCTGTCCACACTCCCGGCGACCGTTTCCCGAGGGCGTTCTCCTATTTGTCCGGAACGAGTACGACCGACGATGAGAGCCGAGCCACCACTTTCACGGAGGGGTCGTTGATGTCGAGCGAATCGACGCTCCACCCCGACCAGTTCCTCCAGAATCTGTACCGGCTTCGATATCGAGAGCTGTTGATGGCGGTTGCGACGGTCGCCGTCGTCACGGTCGCCATCGGACTCTTTCCGGGCACGGAGAGCATCACGCAAGGGCTGAAAACGAACGCGACGACGACAGATATGGTGCTCTTTCTCGCCATGGTCGTCCTCGCCGCGATGGTGAAAGGGATGGTCGGATTCGGGTTCGCGCTTATCGCCACCCCACTCGCCGCATCAGTCATGAGCGTCGAACTCGCCGTCATCGTCCTCGCCGTCCCACCGTGGATGCTGAACGTCTTTCAGGTGGGTGAGACGGACACAGGATTCGAGTACGTTCGCCGCGAGTGGTCGTTGGTCGGACTTGCACTGGTCGGTAGTGTCGCTGGCGTCCTCTTCTTCTCGGCGTTCAAGACCAGTGCGCTGATCGTCTTCCTCATCGGCGTCGTGTTGTTCGGCTACGTCCTCTTCCAGGTCGCCCGGAGTTTCGTGGCCGTCGAGCGAACTCACCATCCACTCGCGCTCGGAGTCGTGGGGCTACTGGAAGGGTTTCTCCTCGGTGCAGCCAACCTCGGCCCGCTCCTCCCCGCCTATCTCCACACGTTCGAGCGAGATACGGAACGATACGTCGGTGGTCTCTCGATGGTGCTCGGACTCGTGTTCACGGCACGAATCGTCCAGATGCTTGCGACCGGAGTGATGACGCCCTATCACCTCTGGTTGGGTTCGACCATCGCCGTCATCACCCTCGTCGGACTGTTCGCCGGGACGTATCTCCGACGGATGGAGATCGACGAGCAGCGATTCAACTGGCTCGTCGTCGCAATCCTGCTCGTTATCTCGCTGAAAATATTCTCGAAGACGGTTCCGGCTCTCTTTCTCTGACCTTACTCGGCCGTCGCGACTCGCCACTCGTCGTCCGTGATGCGCTGTTCGGTGAGGGTCTCGCCGTCACCGAGCACTCGGAACTGGAATTCGCCGCCGTTTCGTTGCGTCTGCAGTCGAGTCGTCCGCACGTCGGCAGTGATCTCGGTACGCTGTTCGTCCGGTGTCCAGTCGTCGCGCACAGCCATCAGGCCGTAGTCGCCGTACGAGATTCTGGTGGAGTTCTCGATGGTTCCATCGCCACGAAGCTCTGCGACGATCCCTTCTTCACTCTCGTTTTCACGAACGACGAGCGTGTACGTTGTGAGTGACATACAGGCGATTCATCACGAAGGTGTATTCACGCCGGGGTTGCGCGCGCAGGCCGTTTTTATTCGACGCGTTCCAACACGATTCCGTCTTCGAACCCACCGCGTTCGTCGGCTTTCTCGGCTCGCAATCGCTCCAGTTCGTCGCGTGAGACGCCCGCACGGGCGGCGAGCGCGTAGACGACTTCCAGTACGTCGGCCAGTTCCTCCGGATCGCCGGATTCGTGGAACTCGGCGACCTCCTCGTCCAGTTTCTCGGTGAGTCGTCGGTCGAACTCCGTCGACGCGACAACGTGAGTCGTCGGGCGATCGCCGTTCTCCACGATGATCTCGGGAATTCGGTCGCGGACGAGTTTGTCGTGTTCTTCGGACACGTGAACGAAATGATGAGTAACGGGAAAAAGTGTGTCGAACGCAGCTATCGGTTTCGAGCTCCGTTACTGTTTTCGGTCGTCTGCTGGTTCGACCGACCGGAACCGTAGTTTGAACACCGCGCCATCCTCGCTGTTCTCGACCCAGACACTCCCGCCGTACTTCTCCATCAAGCGGTCGACGAAGAAGAGATCGAGCCCCTGCCCGTGATGGAGAGGGCTGACCTCCTCTCGACCGAAGATGAGATCGTGTTCGTCTTCGGGGATACCTGGGCCGTTGTCTTCGACCATCACCGTGGTGTGGGTATCGTCGGATTCGAGACGGACGTGGACGCGGGGTACCGACGAATCGTTGTGTTCGACCGCATTCGCAAACACGGCTTCGAACGCGACGCCGACGGCATCGTCGGCTGCGACGAAGATGGAATCAGACTGGAACTCGGCGACGAACGCGGCATCGGGAAAGCGTTCACGGATGGCACGGAGTTCTCGGAAGAGCACGTCGTCGATACGGACGGGGAACAGTGACGGCGTCGTTCGCTCTGAGAGGAGTTCGTCCAGATTGCGGGCTGTCTCGGCGTATTTGATGATAGAATGGACGCGCTGGCGGGCGGTCGAGAGAGATCGGTTCAATTCCCCGTCTTCCAGTTCGTCGGCGACGATGTCGACGTGACCGAGCACGACGTTCGCATCGTTTCGCAAGTTGTGACGAAGAACGCGGTTCAAGATACGAAGACTCTGTTCGTACTGCCGACGCTCGGTGAGGTCGGTGAAGAAGCCAGCGTAACCGCGTAAGGTATCGTCGACGTACATCGGCGTGCACGACCCGCGACCGTGAACCATCCGACCGTCTTTCGTCGTCGTCTCGAACCCACCGACCCAGGGTTCACCGCGTGCGAGCACCGAGATCATCTCTTCATAAATTTCTGGTTGGTTGAACAGTTCGAGAGGTGTATCACCGATGAGTTCGTCCCGTCGATAGCCGGTAAAATCGACGCACGCCTTGTTTACGTCCTCGATAACGAAGTTCTGATCGGTGATGATAGCCGGAGTTCTCGTCTCGCGGAACGCCGTCTTGTAAACCGCCGGATCGATACTTCCCATATTCTCGAACGTAACCTCTATTCTAGGTCGGTATGTACACCATTAGTAAATATCTTTTTAGTTGTCCGTGAGTAAAGGTAGCAGAATGCTTTTATTATCTATATCATAGTGTAAAACAAGGGAATGGCTCGCCAGCAATCAATCGAGAACCTCCCGATCCCTCCAGATCATCTCGCTCACATCGAGGTGACGACACTGCCCAATCCAGTTGCAGAACTGGCGGACGAGTACGAAGAAGTCGTCGGAGAACGTGATCGTTTCCTCTGGGAGTGGATATACACGCTGTTTCCGTCGTTTACGTTGTCGTGCGTGCCGATGGAGCACGCAGAAACCGCTCGAACGCAGAAGACGATCCTTACGATGTTCGTGACGCTCCTGGACGATCTCGTGGAGATGGGACACGACCGGGAGACGTTCGACGAGGCGTGTCAGGTACCGTATCGCTCCGACTCGGTGAACCTCGACCGCGAGGGCGTGAACGTCGAACAACTCCAGTTCATCCAGCGAGTGTGGGACGTTTTCGAACGCGAAATCGAAACCGCACCGAACCACGACGAGTACCGTGACATCTTCGACTGTGACCTCCGACAAACGCTCACTGCCATCGATTACTCGTACGTCGTCAACGAACACGTCGAGATCGCCAATATGACCGGGATCGAGCATTACGACCCGCACAACATGCTCATGTTCCCCTACGCAGACGTGGATCTGCTCTTCTCACCCTCCTTCGACACCGACGACCTCGCGACGGTGCGCTCGGTCATCTGGGAACTCCAGCCGATGGCGAGAATCGGCAACTGGACGACCACGTGGGAGCGCGAACTCCTAGAAGGCGATTACACCGCCGGACCGATCATCTACGGACTGGAGAACGGCATCATCTCGACGGACGACCTCGACCCGAACGACGAGGATGCCATCGCTCGGGTGGCGGCTACGATAAAAGAGCACGGTATCGAAGAGCGGTTCATCGCCGAATGGCAGCGACGGTACGACGCTGTCACGAGCCGAAACACCCGAGCGAAGAGCGTCGATATCGATTCGCTCGTCGACGGGATGCGAACGGTACTCGCGTATCAACTCGCTGCACGCGGGCAGAAGTAGTCTCGGTTCCCACTCGTTTAGTCCCGTCCGTCACATATTTCGTGGGTCGGTCGCCTCGTCCATCACTCGATCCCGGTCTTTCGCCCCGTCACGTGCTCGATCTCGAATGCGTAGATGACCGGTTCCACGTCGTCGACATCCTCGTCGAACACGCGGAGTGGCGCGAACAGTTCGTTTATCTCGGTCTCGTCGAACGACCCCTCGAACGGGTGGAGCGTCCCCGTCATGAGAATGCTCCACGATTCGTTGCTCTTCGTGTCGTAGATGACGAAACTGGCCGTGTCGGTCGTCTTCACGAACGCCATCTTCTCACCGTCGTCTTTGACGCCGAACCGGAGCAACAGTCGTTTCCCATCGTAATGAAATCCGACCGGGATGGCGTATGCATCGTCGTCCTGCGCGAGCGAGAGGATACCCGTCTCGGTCTCACGCAGCTTTCGTTCGAGTTCGGTCTCGTCCATGCCGAACGTGTAGACGTACTCGACGTGTTCCATACCTCGGAGTACGACGGGGGAGAGTATAAGTCGGGTGCCATAATGAACCAGATATTGGGATGTGAAATCCGACACCTTCGTCGGTGGGTGATATCACCGGTCGGTCGTCTCCGTCGATAGCTGAGCGACGAGCTGTTCGGTCACGCCCGAGAGATACGCCGTCCCCCAAATGGCGACGATGAGTGCCCCCATCGTGTTGTAGAAGAGGTCGAGTACGGTATCGTCAAGTCCGTACTGGGTGAGGATACCACCGACGCCCAGAAGCCGTGCGGTTTCGCTGGTGAAGAACTCGACGAGTTCCCAGACGACGCCGAACGCCATGACGAACAACAACAGGTAGACGAACATGAACCGCGGCGTGAGATTCAGCCCCTCGGTGTGTTCGTCGATGGCCCGCGCGGTCGCGTAGGCGGTCGCGGCGACGAGCGACGACGACAGTGCGTGGGTCATGTGGTCCCACCACCACACCGATTTGTACGCGCTGAGGTCGATGACGCCCGGAATCTGGAGCGTGCCAAATGCGTGCAGGAACATCGCCGTCGTGATCCAGAGGACGAGACCGACATCCATCGTGATATCGTAGTCTCGTTCGAGGAGCGCGGGGAGTTGCGTGACGACGAGACCGACGAAGGCGTTGACGATGATGCCGGTGTTCCACTGCCAGAGACCAGCAACGAGGATGCCGACCAGTCCGACCTGCATCACGCGAACGAGTTGCGCCTGTCGTTCCTTCGAGATGTGAAGACGTTCACGGAGTTTCATGCGTACTCGGCCTCCTCGACGGAGCGGGTATCGGCTCGCTCGCGCCGCCGAAAGTACCACCGGAAGACGCCGCCAGCGACGAGACCCCCAGCGGTCGCCGCGATGAAGACGTACATCAGCTGGTGGTTCGTCTGCACGAACGACGTGCCCCACGTGGTGTGGGCGAATCCGGCACCCACCGCCCAGAATCCGGCGACCGCCATCGTGGTGATGACGACGAAGAAGACCGCGAACGAAGGAGTCATCCGAACCGCTGTCAGCAGGTGGAGATCGACCACGACGAGTAGTGCCAGCGTGGCGATGGAGAGCGCGTCCACGAAGTCGCTGGCGAAGTCCGGTCGGTAGACTCCGAGTACCAGTGGGA
This sequence comes from Haladaptatus rarus, assembly GCF_054177585.1. Taxonomy (NCBI): domain Archaea; kingdom Methanobacteriati; phylum Methanobacteriota; class Halobacteria; order Halobacteriales; family Haladaptataceae; genus Haladaptatus; species Haladaptatus rarus. Next base: position 735,715 of record NZ_JBPEHG010000001.1, read on the forward strand.
GCGCCGCGACCAGCAAGAACGGAAACGGAAGCGTCTCGCGCCACGACCCGCTGGCGACCGCGGGTGCGATTCCCACTGCGGCGATGGCGAAGGCGAACCCCGCCGTCACGAACTGTTCCGATACGATTCCCGCCAGTGCGACCGAGAGAACGACACCGACCAGAAACCACGACAATGCAGCGTTCATCCCCGTATCGCGCACGAACCATTCGTCTAACTGTGTCATGGAAATCCCTCCTCGGAGAACGTCCGCTGTGCTCTGTGCCCCCCTGACATATCCGGCGGCATCTACGACGGTCGAGTGAATAAAACCACGTTCGTTCGTTTCGTCAGCTTCGAGCCTGTGATACACGGATCGTTACGGTGGAACAGGGTGGAAACGGTGAAATGGAAGCGTAAGGACGTGACTGTGCCCCAGCGTCAGCAAACGACATCTCGACGTCGAGATTCATCGACGAAAAAACCGATCACCCACATTCGCTATCCGAGCGTCACGTCGAGATACAGCATGACGACGACGCCGAGCATCATCCCGAGGGTCGCCTCGCGTTCGTTTCCGCGGGCGTGGGTCTCGGGGACGATCTCGTCGCTGATGACGAACAGCATGCCGCCCGCCGCAAAGCCCATCGCATAGGGGAGCAGCGGCGTCGCCACCTGCACTGCGAGCGCGCCGAAGACGGCGAGTGGAATCTCGACCAATCCGGCCCTGATACCAGCGATCGAAGCGTAGAAGAGCGATCCGAGTCCGGCATTTCGTGCCGCGATGGAGACGGCGAGTCCTTCCGGAATGTTCTGGATACCGATGGCGAGCGTCAACGCGAGTGCGTCACCGAGACTGTCCCGCCCCGCCCCGAAACTGACTCCGACCGCGAGGCCCTCGGGCATGTTGTGGAGCGTGATGGCGACGATGAAGAGGAGGACGGACGCGGCTCTCGCGCTGTCGACTCCGACTTCACCATCCTCTCGGACGTTGCCGGTGATGAGGACGTGAACGTGGGGTACCCACTGGTCAGCCTGGTCCAGGACGAGGACGCCGAGGGCGAATCCGACGACGACGGGGACGACACCACCAGCGTCGATTCCGGGGAGGATGAGACTGGTGAAACTCGCAGAGAGCATCACCCCGGCAGCAAAGCCCAGTGCCGTGTCGAGAGCGCGCTCGGATGGGTCGGTCCAGACGAGGATGAGGAGCGCACCGAGGGTGTTGAGCGCTGCGATGATGATACCGCCAGCAAGCCCCCACACGACGCGGTTTTCCCCCACCAGTCTGACGAAAAGGTCTTCCACCATTGTCCAGGGTCACGCTGGCAAACGAACCACGGGGACAAAAGCCCGACGTCAGCCGGGCAGGAGATTGAAATTCACGGGGGTTGAGAGGACGGTTATGGGGGTCTGTGACATCTGCGAAACACGGAAGTCGAAGGGAACGAAACTGATCGGGCGAACCGACGAGTTGTGGGTGTGCCGGGGGTGTATGATGCGAGCCGTGACCGGCAAGAAAGAGGAACTGTCGTTCATGGACTGGTGAGTTGCGACCCGCCGATCCGCTCTGCCGAGTCGGTAGCAGGGTCGCCGAGTTTTATGTCGTTCGTCGCCGTTGTGAAACCCGATGACGAACATACGGGCACGCGGACTGTCACGTCTGCGCTACGCGAAAAACGACGCCGATTTCGAGAGCGAGGGGACGCGATGTGCCGGATGGCTGTACACGCCGGAGGGAGTCTCGAATCCGCCCGTCGTCGTGATGGCACACGGGTTCGCCGGAGAGCGAACCTTCGGGCTGCCAGCCATCGCCGAGCAGTTCGTCGCCCGCGAGTTCGCCGTCTTCCTCTTCGACTACCGGAACTTCGGCGATAGCGACGGTGAACCCCGAAATCTCGTGAAACCGGCCCGGCACGTCGAAGACTGGGAGGCGGCCATCGACCACGTCCGGGGTCTCGACGCCATCGACCGCCGGAGGGTCGCACTCTGGGGGACGTCCTACAGCGGCGGGCACGTCATCGAGGCGGCCGCAGGCGACCATCGGGTCTCCGCCGTCGTCGCACAGGTACCGTTCCTGGATGGCCGTGCCGTCGCCCGAAACGCAGGGCTGAAGAAGACGCTGCAAGGGACGGTTGCGGGCCTACGCGATCTCGTTCGAAAGTACACGTTCCGCAGTCCACACACTGTGCCGGTCGTCGGCGACCCGGACGAGTTCGCCGTGATGAACACGCCGGGCGCGAAAGCCGGGATGATGAACATCGTCCCCGACCCGCCGGTGTGGGAGAACGAGATTCCAGCGCGGGGATTCCTCGACATCCCGTTCTACCGGCCGATATCGGCCATCGAGGATGTTCCGTGCCCGATACTTCTGCTAGCGGGACGGGACGACAATATCGTCCCTGCGTCGACCGTAGCGGATGCCGCAGAGCGTGTCGATGGGACGTATATCGAACTACCGATAGGTCACTTCGACGTGTACGACACTGCGTTAGAAGTGGCACTAGGGTACGAAACGGCGTTCCTCGACGAACATCTACGTTGAGGTATTTTACTAAATTGACATTTATGAATAAATGCGCCTAGATTTATTCAGTAGTGGTTTTTATTGATCCATTAGAACATGAGTAGAACGTCTGACGGGCGAGACGGGGTGCTCTCGCTCGACGAGATCTTCGACGTGCTCGTCTCCCCGCGTCGGCGAACCGTACTGTACCTCCTTCACGAACGGTCGGGACAGATGGAAGTAGACGACCTCAGTGCGGCGGTAGCAACGGTGGAGACGGCAACAGCCGACACGGCGGGTGTCGACCAGCCACATCGAATCGCCGTCGCACTCGAACACACACCTGCCGAAGCTCGAGGAGGTGGGTCTCGTCCACTACGACCGAACGACGGGAACGGTCGAACTCGATTCCGTCAGTCCGCAGTTCGAGCGCTACCTCGAGTACGCGGCCGAAAACGAGGAACTGGCACGGCGGGTCGACGGAGACCACACGAACGACGGACACGATACGAACAACAGGAACGACGTGAGTGTCTAATACAATCCCGCGAGAAGCCACGCACCGCCAGTGAGTGTGGAGCCGGCGACGAAGAGGAGATAGTTCGCCGTCCGGTCGCTCGCGGGGGTCACGTCGAGTGTGTAATGTCGATCGGAAAACGGCCAAAACGGGCGGATTCCCATCGGCGTGATTACGTCCGCGAGGAGATGGGAGATGACGGCGAGAACCCCGACGAGCACCCCAAATACAGCGTACCACGGCCCGGCAAGGACTCCGCCGACGATGCCCGAGAGGATGCCGACGACTGCTGCGAACAGGAGCGAATGCGTTCCGCCTCGGTGGCGGAGTCGCTCCGTCTTCGAATCGAGATCCGGCAACATCGCCAGTGCGAGGAGTGCGACCCCACCGACGAGGGCCCGGTCGGCCAGTCCTGCGACGACGAGCACGAATCCAACTGGGGCGTAGAGTGCGAGCGCGACACCGTAGTGGCCCGGACGGTACATGGTTTCGAGAAGGGCCGAACGCGCATAACGCCGACGGAGATCCACCACCGAAACACCACGACAGAACCCGGGACGGAAACCGGTTTTAGGCACCCCCTCCTTGCTCTTGGCATGGACGAAAAGACGGTGGTCGTCACGGGCGGCACGCGAGGCATCGGGAAAGCGGTCGCACGCGCGTTCGCGGACGAGGGTGCGAGCGTAGCCCTCTGCGGGCGCGACGGAGACGCTGTCGAAGCGACCGTCGCGGACATCGAGGACGCGGGGGGCAACGCGACCGGACTCCGGGCCGACGTGCGAGACGAGTTCGACGTGGAGCGGTTGATGGAGACGGCGGCCAGATTCGGACCCGGCGACGGTATCGACGTGGTGGTGGCGAACGCGGGCGTCTACCACGGAACGCCCGGCGAAACGCCGCTCACGAGCGAATCCTACACCGCCTTCGACGACACCGTTCGAACCAACTGCCGGGGGGTGTACGCCACGATCCGAGAGTCCCTCCCCCACCTCGCGACGAACGGTCGGGTGCTGGTTTCGACCGGCGGAATCGGTCACATGGCGAAGGCCGGGTACGGTTCCTACGCGGTGTCGAAGGCCGGAGCAGAGGCGCTGGTGCGCGGGTTCTCGGCGGAACTCGACCAGACCGTCGCGGGCATCGACCCCGGCGTGGTCGCTACGGAGATGATGGCCGGAGACGGGCGCGAACCGACGGACGTGACCGGACTGTTCGCCTGGGCTGCGACTGAGGCCGACGAGATCGACGGCGAGATCGTCGGCCTGAAACAGTGGCGACAGACGACAAGGTAGAGAGGTGTCATCGACCCGTTATCAGTACATATTAGTACATTTCAGTACAAGCCAGTCGCTACTCGCGTTTTACATCGCCATCACCGATCGAGTCGCTTCGGTGCGTGAACGCGGAAGTCCATGCGAGGACAGTACCGGATTCGTGGTTCCTGGTTCGCCTCCGGCGCGGGGAACCCGACCGCCTCGAACAGCGAATCCGCCGACACATCTCCTTCCACGTCGTGGAGATACCACGGGTCGTGTTCGACGCGGGTGGTGAGCATCTCTGTTCGCGGGACGAACAGGCGATATCGTTCGGCGAGGAAGTGGGTGAGTGATCCCGGTTCAGGGGTGGTCGCCGACCCCTCCGGGCGGTAGGTCACCTCGAACTCAGCAGGGGGTGCGTCGGTCTGGAGACGCTGACTGCGAACGTGGCGCGTGTCGTTAGACTCCGTGACGATGTTCGCGTGGTGATAGGGAAGGCGATAGAGCGTCCGGGCGATGCGAGTGGCCAACCGACTGGTCGTGTCGAGGCTCAAGAAGTAGACGCCCCGTGTCTGACCGAGTCGAACGTAGGTTCGAAAGTTGACCTGCGGGAAGGTCATCCCGAGCTGTGCCGGAAGTCCCGGCGGGCGAGCGTTCTCGACGGTCGAAGCGAGGACGCTGACCCACGCCTGCCCGTCGCGGGTGTCGATCGCCAGCGAATCCGGAACGGCGATTCGGAGGGCGTCGGGGTCGAGCGGCCAGTGGACGAACAGACAATCCCGCCACGTAAACTGGAGTGCGCGCATGGACGACGACCACGTCACTCGTGGCGAGTCTGTCAGTGTAAAATAATTTTGTGGCCGAGAAGCGACGGGTTTAATAACATTAGCGCCACGATTAATAACCATGCCACGACTATCCCGGCTCGGACTCGCCGGATTCGTCACGCTGGTCGTTCTCTCAGGGATCGGTGTGTCTGCGGGCCTCGATAAGGTGCTCACCATCGGGTGGGTCGCGTTCGGTGCGATGGCAGGCGCTGCCGCGCTCGGCGCACGCGCGGGCGAGACCACGCACGCGAGGAAACTCGTCTGGGCGTTCGGTCTCGCCAGCGGTGCGATGATCACCAGCGCCGCCATCTTCCTCGTTCCTGACGCCGTCGGCCACCATCCCAAGTTCGGCGGCTTCGGTATCGCGTTCGGTATCCTGACCGGATTCAGCGCACACACCATCGGCCACCGAGTGATGCACATGGACGTCCCGTTCGACCACGCCGCTATCGAACTGACCGCCCACTCGTTCGCAGCGGGGGCCATCATCGGACTCGTCTACGGCAACATGCCCGACCTCGGACTGTTGCTCGGCCTCGCCATCGTCTCGCACAAAGGACCTGCGGGCTACGCCGCGGCCCACCGACTCACACGGGCGGGGAAGCCGGCTTCCATGCTCCTCTTGCCTGCGGCAGGTGTGGGAATCACCGCGACGCTATCGGCACTCTTCCAGTTACCGTCCAGTGGCGCGGTGAACGGCCTCGTCTTCGGTTTCGCCGCAGGTGTCTTCCTCCACGTGGCGATGGACTTCCTCCCGCGCTGTGAACTCGGCGGCGAGGTGTACGAGGTCGCGCAACTGAGCGACGACGCCCACCATCTCCTCGACGAACTCAGAACCCACGCGGTCGCCAGCACCGCCCTCGGCGGGATGGTCGTCTTCGTTGCGTGGCTGACCATCGTCCGTCCATAGTTCACCGAATTCACTCCGAGTCCGTCCCTATCATTCTGCACACGCCATCTGCACAAGGTCTATCCACTCGCTAGCGGTAGCTCTTCGCATGCCGACGTTGATGGACACCTACATCGAGAATCGAGAGCGCGTCCAACCGAACCACGCGAACAATTACGAGACCGCCCACGGTGGCATCGTGATGAAGTGGATGGACGAGATCGGCGCGATGTCGGCGATGCGCTTCGCGGGCGAGACCTGCGTCACCGCCAGTGTCGACCGGATGGATTTCCATCGGCCTATCCCGGTCGGCGACACCACGATCATCGAATCCTACGTCTACGACGCCGGGAGGACGAGCGTGAAGGTGAAACTGTGCGCGTACCGCGAGGAACCTCGGACGGGCGAGCGCGAACAGACCACCGAATCGTATTTCGTCTACGTCGCGGTGGACGACGACGGAAACCCGACGCCGGTACCAGAACTCGCTATCGAGACGGAACGCGGGCGAGAACTCTACGAGGAAGCCCTCTCCGACGACGATTAAAGTTCGCGCTCCGAATCCGGATTCTCCAACTCCCAGAGATATTCGGGTAAAAAGGCGTCGAGATTGTCGATGATCTTGCGGTCGCTCACGTTCATCCCCTCGCAGTGTTCGCCCGCCGAGTCGCGGATATCGACGTGGATCTCGCCCCCTTCGCGGCGAACGGAGAGCGGGTAGACCGAACAGCGTGCTGGCTTCCAATCGTGTTCGGCGTGGAGTTCACAGAGGCCGTCTTCGCGCAGGAAGTGACAGGCCATCCCGTCCTCGGCGGTGTGCTCGTGGTCTTTCTCCTCGCGCTGGACGAAATCCTCGCCACGGAACTGCGTCGTCGCCGCGTCGATGTTCGCTCGTTCGCCGAGTTCGAAGAACTCGCGGTCGTACAGCAGGACGCCGTGATGACAGCACCACGTACAGCTATCGACACACTCGAACGTGAGGTCGGGGTCGAACTCCACGACCGCCTCCCGACCCGGATGCACTTCGACGCGAACCGGGGTGTCAGCACTCACAGACGATGGTCGGTCGTGCGTGCGGAAAGGTCACCCGGTTTCGAGGCCCGGTTTCTGTGTTCGACTGCGACTGCTCTATCTGGCGTCGTAATCGGGTCATCCCACGCCACCTTCGTTCCCCGACCCGGTCTCGATTCGAATCCCCGGAACGTGACTCGCCTCCACACCGACGAGTCCGTTCGGACACTGGACGACGTTTCCGATGATGAATGGCGTCCCTATCTCGACCGGCGGGTCGCGGCGTTCGACGTAGAGGTCGCGACGGACGAGCTTCTGCGCCTGAACCCGCCTGTCCGTGCCGAGAAAGCGTGCCGTGTCCCGATTTCGCCACTCCACGACGAGACCCTGAAACACGTCCACCCCTTCCGGTGGCCACGGGTCGCCGAATCCGCATTCCCCGACGGACGGAACGTTCGTGTCGGGTTCTGACTTGTCCGTGACGATGACGATGCGGTTCAGATACTCCTCGGATAGCTCGGGCGGGTCTTCGAACACCATCCGCCGGTTCAGCCGGTTGAGTTGGTCCGCGCTCCCCACTCCGACAGCGCCAACGAGTCCGAACGAACTCCCCGCCCGTCTGAGAAATCTGCGCCTGTCGAGTTCTGTCATCGTTTCCCGGACAGTCACACGACGTGAACGTCCGTAGTCTTTGTCGTGAACCTCCCCGGCCCGCTATCCGGTGTTCTTCATCCCGGCGGCGACGCCGGTCACCGTCAGCCGGAGCGCCCGACGTTCAGTCTCCGTGAGATGCGACCGGCGAAGCAGTTGCACCTGGAGCAGATTGAGCGGATCGACGTATGGATTGCGGCGTGAGAGGCTCTCTTGCAGCCACTCGCGGCTGAGAAGACCACTGCGACCCGTTATCTCCGTGACGAGTTCGACACACCGGTCGTGCTCCGATCGCAGTCGCGGGAAGAACGTCTCGCGCAGGTCGTCCGACGCGAGGGTCGCGTACTCCTCCGCGATCTCGAGATCGGTTCGGGCGAGTGCCATCGCCGCGTTGTCGAGCATCGACCGGAAGAAGGGCCACTCGTCGTACATCTTCCGAAGCGTATCCATGTCGCCTGCTTCCAGGTAGGCGTCGAGTCCCGCGGCGAGAGCGTACCACCCCGGCAGGATACAGCGTGATTGGGTCCACGAGAACACCCACGGGATCGCCCGGAGGTCTTCGACGGTTCGCTCGCCGGAACGGGAGGCGGGACGCGACCCGAGATTGAGGTCTTCGATGACTCGAATCGGCGTTGCCTCCTCGAAGTAGGCGACGAACCCATCGGTTTCGAGCAGGTCACGGTACTCCTCACGGGCGGCATCCGCGGCGGTGTCCATCACCTCTACCCACTCGTCGGGGATGGTCTCGCTGTCTTTCTGGAGTGCGTCGTAGCGGGCACGGATCTGGGCGTCCAGCATCTGCTCGACGTTTCGCTCGGCGATCGCGGGATTGGCGTACTTCTCGGCGATAGCCTCGCCCTGTTCGGTGAACTTCACCTGCCCGGAGATGGTCTCCCGAGGCAGTGCCAGCAGTGCCTCGTTCATCGGGCCGCCCCCGCGAGAGATCGATCCGCCGCGACCGTGGAACAGTCGAAGCGTCACGTCGTACTCGTCCGCGATGTCGGCGAGCCGTTTCTGGTTGCGATAGAGGCTCCAGTTCGCGGCGAGAAAGCCGTTCTCCTTGTTGGAATCGGAGTAGCCGAGCATGATCTCCTGCGCGCCGGAGGATTCGTCCTCCGAGCTCGCACTCGCCTCGCTCGCGCGGATCCCACCGCGGGCGTCGAGTGCGGCGGCGTAGGCGTCGTTTTCGAACAGCGTCCCGACGATGCGCCGGGCACCCGAGAGGGCGTACTCGGTTTCGAGAAGGGGAACCACGTCCAGTCCGGAGTAGCCCGGCAGGTCGACGATGCCAGCCTGGTCGGCCAGAAAGAGCACTTCGAGGACGTGGCTCGGCTCTTCGGTCATGCTGATGCAGTAAGTGTCGATGGCTGCCTCCCCGTACTCTCGCTGCCAGTCTGCGGTCTCCGAGAACAGCGTCAACACTCGGTCAGCGGTGTCGGAGAGACCGGTCGTATCGAGGTCGATGAGTCGCTCGTCCTGCAAGATGGCCTCGGTGAGCAGTTCGACGCGCTCGTCTTCGTCCATCGACTCGTAGTCGATGCCCTCGCGCTCCAGTGCCTCGGTGATAGCGAGGGTATGGTTCTTCTGATGGTCACGCAGGTCGAGCGATGCGAGGGTGAAACCGAACGTCTCGACTCGCCGTCGAAGCGGTTCGACCTCCGCCTCGGCGACGCTCTCTGCACCGTCGGCTCGGAGACTGTCGACGATGGCGTTCACGTCCGTCAGCAGTTCGTCCGCATCTTCGTAGCCGCCGGGTCGCACGTCTCCGACCCGGTCGATGCGCTCGCGCATCAGGGCGAGTTTCTGGCGGTAGGGTTCGTCCGGATAGCGTTCGGTCGCCCGTTCGGCGATGGTGGGAAACCGTTCTCGGTCGCTGGCGAGGCTCTCGTCGAATCGCCTGCTCGTCTCGATACGGCCGCCATCCTGACTCAGGACGCCCGAGAGACGTTTCAGTTCGTCGCGGTAGCGCGCCAGCACGCTCTCGCGCTGTCGCGCGAGCGTCTCTGCGGTCACTTCGGGGGTGACGTGTGGGTTGCCGTCACGGTCGCTTCCAGCCCACGACCGGAAGCCGAACAGTTCGGGCACGTCGGCGTCGAATTCGTCGCCGACCGTCTGGTCGAGTTCGTCGTACACCTCGCCGACGATATCGAAGAGGACGTTCTCCAGGTACCAGAGGACGTTTCGTGCCTCGTCGGCCACTTCGGGCCGACGTTTCCTGACCTGTCGCGTCTCCCAGAGACCCATTATCTCGCTATCCAACCGACGTTCGATCCGTTCGCGTTCGCGGTCGGTGAGTCGATGTTCGTCCAGTTCTTCGAGCAGGCTTGCGACCGACCGGAGCTTCGCCTTCACTGTCTTCCGGCGGGCTTCGGTCGGATGTGCGGTGAACGTCGGGACGACGTTCACGTCGTCTAGCACTTGCTGAACGGTTTCCGGGTCGGCGTCGTTCTCCGCGAGCGTCTCGGCAGTGGTTCGGAGGCTATCTTCGAGCGTTCCCGCCTGCGTCCCCTCGCGGATGGCCCGCACGCGCTGGCGCTCTTCCGCGAGATTGATGAGTTCGAAGTAGGTGGCGAACGCCCGCGCCACGTGGCCTGCGCGTTCTGGCGAGAGGTCGGTTATCTCGGCTCGGAGCGGGTCGCGCGAGTCTGCATCACCACGCCGATACTCGATAGCACCCGTCCGGAGTGTTTCGACCGTCTCGAACGCCTCCGCCGATGCTTGCCGGGAGAGTACGTCACCCAACAGGGCGGCGAGTTCACGGACGTCCTGTCGTACGTCTCTGGCATGCAATCGCATACCAGCTAGTCGTCGTCCCGGTACCTAAAACGTCTGCCCGAGGTCAATATCTGCGATGGGTCGGGATTCGCTGTCGTGGATGGATACAGATACCAGTACCGCTACCACTGACCACTACAGATAGCTAGAGAGATAATAACAGTCGGCGAACTTCAGTGAATGAGAATGTGTCGAAACATGTTCGGGAGAACACTCACCCCACTATGCTCCCGATATCCGTTCCGATATGACAGCAATGTCAAATGAAGACTCGGACGGTGAGCCAATTCCATGGGGGCAGAGGATGTTCGACAGAATCTGGCTTCTGGCTGGGGCTGCACTAGTGTACTTTACGCTTTCGTACATCGTATGGGGCTTAATCGACCTGATGGCGGTCAAGATGGGGTGACCACATGAATTCCCCACTCGACTCACCAGAAGGCAACTGGTGGAACGAAAAGGTGAACCGTCGAGAGTCGATCTGGCTCGGGATCAGTGGCGTCTGGGCGGCAGTGCTGTTCGGTTGGATGGTCGGATGGCGACAGGTCGGCGACCAGAACCCCGTCGGACCGACGAAACGCGTCACCACGGAACAGTACCAGGAGAAGATCGCTGCCTACAAAGAGGCGGCCACGGAGACCGACGGAGGCTTCATTCCGCCGGGAGACGACGTGTACATCGGTGCGATGCGATACAGTTGGGATGGTCTTCCGGCAGTTCTGGAAGCTGGCAAAACGTACAAGTTCCACATGGGCTCGTACGACGTGCAACACGGCTTCTCCATCCGGAAGGAAGATACGCTGAGCAAGCAGATGTCGCTCCAGGTGCTTCCCGGATACGAGTGGATCGTCGAGATGGAGTTCGACGAACCGGGCACCTACCACGTCGTCTGTAACGAGTTCTGTGGCGTCGGTCACCGAACGATGCACGGCAAGTTCACGGTGGAGGAGTGAACATGTTGGGGCTCTTCGACAACGACTACGACGCAGAGGGCTTCCGGACGTGCTCGGTGACCGGACTGCAGATCCACCGGTCGGCCGAGAACATGGTGAAGCTTCACGGTCTCACGGGCGTGATAGCACTCCTCGTCGGTGGGATATTCGCGTTCTTCGTGGCGATGACCCGGTGGGAACTCATCGGGTTGGTCTCGCCCAACGACTTCTACCGATACCTGAGCATGCACGCGTGGAACCTGCTCATCTTCTGGATGGTGTTCATGGAGATCGCCATCCTGTACGTGGGTGGGCCGTTCGTTCTGGGACGGAAGCTGGAGTTACAACGGGTAGCGAAGGCGGCGTACGCCCTCATGTTGGGTGCCGCAGTGCTCATCAACTACGCCATCTGGACGACGGAACAGCCGAACCAGGCGCCACTCCTGACGTCGTACGTGCCGCTTCCGTCGCCAGCCGAGTTCTACCTCGGCGTCGTGCTCTTCCTGTTCGGTGCGCTCGTCGCGGCGCTTCCGTTCCTCGCAACGATCTGGAAAGAGAAGCGTGAGAACCCGAACCGGACGCTCCCACTCATCGCGTTCGGTGCGTTCATCACCTCCATCGTCGCGGCGGAGGCGATCATCGGCGGTCTCATCACGTTCGTCCCGACGTTCCTGTGGCGCGTCGGCATCATCGAGTACCTCGACCCCGGATGGTACCGGCAGATGTACTGGATCCTCGGGCACGGGAGCCAGCAGATCAACCTCCTCGCGATGATCACGGTGTGGTACTTCATGACCCACGTGATCGGTGGCGCAGTCGTCGCGAGCGAGAAGGTCTCTCGCGCTGCGTTCATCATGTACCTGTTCTTCATCAACATGGGTGCGGCCCACCACCTGATGGCGGACCCGGTCGTTTCGCCCGCGTGGCGGATGTGGAACACGTCCTATGCGGCCTACGGTGCGGTCATCGCGTCGATGATCCACGCATTCGCCATCCCGGCAGGGCTGGAGATCGGTCGGCGTGCGAAGAACAAGGGTGGCGGTACGTTCGGCTGGCTCTGGTCTGCGCCGTGGCGAGACCCCGGCTTCTCCGCGACCATCCTGAGCATCATCCTCTTCGGATTCCTCGGGGGCATCACGGGCGTCATGATGGGTCAGATGCAGCTCAACATGACCTGGCACAACACGCTCGCGGTGCCGGGCCACTTCCACGGAACCGTCGTGACCGGCACGACGCTCGCGTTCATGGGTCTCACGTTCTACGTCATCAAGCTGATCTTCCGCCGCGAGTGGATCGCAGAACCCCTCGTCGCGATCCAGCCGTACTTCTACGGCGGTATGATGGGTGTCGCCTCACTGATGATGATGTATCTGGGCGTCCTCTACGGTATCCCACGCCGACACCCGTCGGTAATGGACATTCCGGGGACGAACTTCAACTTCGCGACGGCCAAACCGCTGTTCGCCATCTTCGGGGTCGGCGCGCTGCTGGCCATCATCGGTGGCGCGCTGTTCCTGGTGCTCGCCGTCGGTTCGCTCCTGTTCGGAAAGGAGTACGGCGGTTCACTGAAAGGAACCGACCAAACTACAGCGGCAGACGGTGGCAGCAAGAGCACCGCTGCCCACCTCCTGAGCATGCGGGGAACCTTCCTGATGACGCTCATCTTCTTCGTCACGTTCGTCGTGATGTGGGCGCTCAACTGGTATCTACTCAGCCAGCTGTGGACGATCGGGAGCTGATTCCCAAGTGAGACACGACAGCCTCGCTTCACAACTGCTCTCCCTGCTGAAGCCGCGCATAGCCGCGCTCCTCTGCCTGACTGGCGTGAGCGGCGCACTCGCCGCTGGTGGCCTCGAACCGCTTGCGTTCGTCGGATTCGTCCTCGCGGGCGTGGGGATGGCAGGCGGGGCCGCCGCGCTGAACTGCTGGTACGACCGTGACTTGGATCGATATATGGAGCGGACGGCGAATCGACCACTGCCGCGTGGCGACCTCTCGCCGCACGTCGCGCTCGCGTTCGCGGCTGGCTTGCTCGCCGCGGCTACGGTGGTCGGTCTGGCGGCCGTCTCGCTGGAGTCGGTGCTCTACATGTGGCTCGGTGTCGCCTCGTACGTCGGTCTCTACACCGTCGTCCTCAAGCGTCGCCACTGGAGTGCGACGGTCTTCGGCGGTTCCGCAGGGGCCTTCCCCGTGCTCGCCGGATGGTCGGCGGTTCGACCGCTCGAACCGGCGGCGTTCGTCATGGCAGCACTGGTGTTCGTGTGGACGCCCGCCCACGCATGGGCGCTCGCGCAGGTCTTCCGGGACGACTTCGCTTCGGCGGACGTCCCGAAGCTCTCGGTCGTCGCCGACGGAGTCACCGTCCAGCGTCGATCGGTCACGTTCGCGCTCCTGACGGTGGTCGTCGCGGCGGTGATACTCCCGCTGTCCGGACTCGCCTACGCGACGGTGTTCGTCGGTGGGGTTCCGGCGTTCCTGCTGGCCTACCGCCAGTACCTGCGGGTCGGGTCGGACGAGACGGCGGTTCGGGCGTTCTTCACCTCGAACCTGTTCCTGACGGTGCTCTTCGTAGGGTGGGGTATCGACGGAGTCGTGGAAGCAGTCCATCCCGGTGTGGTGCTTCTCGCACCAGCCGTGTTCTGGCTCTTCGTAAAGATGTGGATCGGCCGTCTCCAGTTACGGGGCGTCTCCGGTGCTGTCGGCGGCGAGTGGCGGACAGCTTCGACGTGGCTCGGAACGTGGCTTCGCATCCCGCGCGAGGTATTCGGCGGCGCGGCTCGTGCCGAATCGACCGGCGATTCGGTGCGAACCGACCGGTAAGCGACTACCGGTGAACACGTTCGGGGAAAACCCCACCCCTACTGCCTCGGAAACAGTTACGTAGACGAACATTTCGACGAAGGTATCAATATGAGCGACCGAACTACCTCCAAGTCACCAGTCCAGTGGACGAAGCATGCGACCGTCGATGGTTGGCACACGTTGTTGACCATCTACTACGCCAACAGCATCTCTTGGCGGGCGTTGAAGACCGGCGCGCTCGTGTTCTTCGGCTTCTTCCTGTGGTCAGCATCGAATCTGTTGCTGTCGTATCAGCCGACGTGGACCGTCCTCCACTACGTGATGGCCTACGGCTTCATCCTCCTGTTCTACGGTCCGTTCCATCACCTCGTCGTGATTCCACTCGCCATCCGGTTTCGAAAGCAGGGCGGAACCAAGACGAAGGTCGGTCGGAAACTGCCGAACACCGGCCTCGTGGTCTTTCTCGTCGCCGTGATCATCGTCGGGACGTTCCCGACGAGTCCGATGCTGTTCGACTTCGGCAGTGCGCTCGAAGACAGCGGGGCTGACATCAACCCCGACCTGCTGTGCACGAAGTCGGGGGACAGCGGCCAGATGACGATCCACTGCCACCTGACCGAATCCGAAGGCATCGACACGGTGAGCGTCGAGAGCGGCGGCAAGACGATTCGAACCGACGAGTCGCCGCCGTTCGACTTCACGATCCGTGAGAACGAACTGACCGAGGTCACCGGACAGAAGCAGTTTCAGGTCGTCCTCCGTGACGAGAACGGGGAGATGATCCGGCGATACACCCGGACGGTCGGAATGGTCGCCGAAGGCTGAGGAGTCGGCGAGAATCGGCGGTGCGGAGGGGGAGTGGTCGGGTTTCGAATCTGTGGTGGAAATCGATCGTCGTGACTCGGGTTTCGACGCCAGTGGATGTTCAATTATATTCCCGCCAGCGATAGCCACACTCTTTACATTTGAAGAATCGCGTCGGCGGTTCGTCGGCGGAGGCGGTCTGTTTGATGGTGTACCACGCCACGTCGTGACCGCATTTGTCGCAGACTATGTCCTTCGCGGTCGGTTTACCTTCGAAGTCCGCGCCCTCCTCGGTCTCGATGACCTCGGAGTCGCCCTGTTCTTCGGTGGAGACGAACTGCTTTGCACGCTCTTCGTCCTTCGCGGTCGTCGCCTGACAGTCGTCGTTCGTGCAGATCATCTGCGAACCCATGGACTTCATCATGGAGCCGCAGTCGTCGCAAAATTGCATACCACTCGTTGTGTGCGGAGCCTCAAAAGCACCACGTACCAGCTATCCGAGAAGACTTATGCGGCGCGGTCGTGTCACCCGGCGTATGTCTCTTCGCCATTCCAAAGTGTCGAGACGAGCGTTGCTGGCCGCCGGTGCGACCCTCGCTACCACCGCGATCGCTGGCTGTTCCGGGCAGGCCGAATCCTCGAAGGCCGACTGCCAGACCAGCGCGGTCAGCCACGGTGACCCTGAAGTCCTTCAGGAGGTGATGGTCATGCCCGACGGTGACGACGCGTTCCTCAGGATCGTTTTTCTCGACGGGGCGCAGAAATCGGTGAGTCGGCTTCGAGTATTCGACTCGTCCGGCGAACTCGAATACGAGATTCCGACCGACGACCGTCGGTCGTATGTCCAACATCTCGGGGCACGCCCAACGCACGGCCAGTTCCGGGTCGTCTCCTACGATGACGGTGAGGAAACGGACGAGATGGTCGTGGACTTCAACTGTTGGGTCGAGGACGATTCGTAGCGAAGGCTCGTTCGTGAATCGTCGAAGGCACGCGGCTCATAGCGGGAGAACGTGATTCAGAACGAGAGGACGTGCAGCAGGTCGTCGCGTCCGACGTACACCAGTCCGGCGACCGTCGCGTTGAACAGGAACGCCCCGACCGTCGTGAAGACGACGAACCTTCGCAGTCGCATCGCCGCGAATCCGGCGGGGATCGAGATGACCGAGCGGAGGACGGGGAGAAATCGACCCCAGAGCACCGAGTGTTCGCCCCACCGATTGAACCAGCGACTCGCCCGGTCGGCGTCGTCCTCGGAGACGCGAAGGTAGCGTCCGTAGCGGTCGAGCGCATTGTGGCCTTCGTGCCCGACGAAGTAGGGGACGAGCGCACCGACCGTCGTTCCGAGTGTCGTCGCCAGCACGAACAGGGTGAATCCGAACAGGTTGTCGATGAGCAGGCCCGCCGCCGAGGGGATGACGAGTTCGCTCGGCAGGAACGGAAACAGCATCGAAGACTCCAGAAACGCGAAGACGAACACGGCGAGAAAGCCGTACTGGCCGATCAGCGAGAGAGCGGTCTCGGTGAGCCCGCTCATTCGTCCAGTGGATCGACCTCGTCGACGACCATCGGGAAGTCGGCGACACGGAAGTGTTCCATATCGTCCAGTGCCAGGATGTCGGTGCCGTCGTGCGTGCAATGGAGTGTCGGCGGCTCGCCGAAGTGCGGACAGCCGTGACAGGTGCTCTTCGGGATGGTACGAACGTCACGGTCGTCTTCGCTCTCCTCGCGGGGCGCGGTGACGACCAGTTCGCCGCTGTCTTCGGCCAGAAGGTCGTCCCACAGGTCGTCGGCGTCGATATCGTCAACATCGACCTCGACCTCGACGAACGAATCGTCGATCGACTCCTTCTCGTAGCTCCGACGTGTCTCGACTTCGGCGGCGAGGTCGGCGAGCGGTTCCGCCCGTCCGGTCGTCGCGTCGCTATCGGAGACGGCTCGGTCGGTCGCCGTATCCCGTTCGTCGGCCACGGTTCGGTCTTCAGTTTCGTCCGGGTCGTCCGTCATTCGTCGGCCACCTCGTCTAGCAGGTCGTCCACCTCGGGGTCGAGGGTTTCGCCTTCTAATGCAGGCGGGGTGCCGACGACGAGTGTGTTCGAGCCGAAGAACCCTCGTTTCGGCTCGATGTCGGTGAACGACGCGCCGCAGTGGGGACAGGCCGGTTCGGTGAGGAGCGCGATGGTGACGCTCGTCTCACACTCCTCGCATTTGCCGCTCTTGATCCCGTGTCGGTTCGCGGTCCGGGCAAGTTCGGCGGTCGCGGCCCGACGCGCGTTCTGGGCAGCGAGCGTACGCGTCTGGTCGCGGACGGACACGAGCGCGCGTGCGAGCACGTCGAGTCTGTCTTCCAGTTCGTCGGTCGATTCGGTGAGGTAGTCGAGCACCGATTCGAAGTTCTCGAAACCGGCGTCCATGCGCTCGCGGTTCGCTGCGACGCGCTCGTCGAGCGCGTCGAGTTCCTTCACGGCACGTTCGATCGCGTCCAGTTGCTCCCCGAGTTCGGGGTGGCCGTGGTCGGTGGGTGCTTTCTCGTCGGCTTCGAGTTTGACCTGGACGACGCGCTCGCGCACGTCGGTTATCTTCTCCATGAAGTTGTCTCGCAGTGCGTCGAGTTCCGCGTCGAGCGCATCGTCTTCGTCGATGGCGCGGTGTGCGGCGAGCAGTTCGGAGAGCAGTTGCTGGCGCGAGAGACCCCGTTCGTCGGCTTTCTCGTCCAGCCATCGGTTCACCTCCGGGGGAAGATCCGGCGATTGTTGTCGTCCCGTATCTTCGCTCGCCATTCGGATGCATGTCCATTTCTCACAGGGCTGATTTAACGTTTCGCCTCCAGATGGACTCGGTTTTTGTTCTAAATGACGGTGATCCGATACTGGAAACCGAACCCGGTTCTCGTTACGAATATCGGTGTTCGTCTCGGCAGGAGAGGTCGTGCTCGGCCGAGTTTCGGGTATAACAGCGATACTTGCCAGTACATTTCAGTACATTCCAGTACAATTCAGTATCGCCGGTGCTCCCCGATGTGCCAGCGAAATAGAATCGATCGGCAGGCCGAACCGCGACCGTTCAGTCGAATCGCCAAGTGACCGTTCAGCTGTAGCGGTTGAACAGCGGGAACGACCCGTCAAAGGTCGTCGTGTAAGGAATCTCCGAATCGCTGTTCACGTTGTTCGAGTCGTCTACGATCTGGTCGTCGTTGAGACGGAGGTCGGAGCCGATTCCGGCGGCCACGTCGTTGAAGTGGGCTCGCGGTGCGTCTTCCAGATCCTCGGTTTCGGCACTGCCCATGAGGATGACGGCACCGCCGTCGCTGTTGAACGACGAGAGCGCGTCGAGTTCGGTGGACGTGTAGCAGTCGACCGGACTCGTGACGATGAGCGCCCGCGCGTTCGAGAGCGACGACGAGGAGATGGTGTTGACGCCTTCGAACGGGATGCCACCCTGGCCTTCGAGGTAGCGGAGATAGTAGGCGGCGTCCTCGGCGGACAGCGAGTACTCGTGGCCGAACTGGCCGTGGCCACCGTCGATGAGCACGTCGCCCGAGCGGTCGGCCAGATAGTCGATGAGGTTCGTCAGGAAGACGAAGTTCTCGAAGCCGGAGGTGTCGGCACCGAAGCCTTCGTCCGATTCGTACGCTTCGTCGATGACAAGACCGCCGACCATCGCGGTGTTGACACCCTCGTCCACGGCGACGAGCGGGATGTCGGAGTAGCTGACACCGCCGTCGAGTTGCTGGGTCGCCGTCGATTCGGCGTAGACGGGCACCCGCGAGTCGGCGACGGCACCCGAGTCGGTACGGATGCTGGAGACGACGGGGAAGAAGATGTCGTCCACGGCGCGGTCGCGGATCTCGCTGGAGTTCGCCGGGTCGCTCTGCTGCCAGACGCGGCGACCGTTCGCACGAGCGTCCTGTTCGGCCTGCAGGATCTGGGCGTGTTTCGAGAGGCCGGAGTCGTACACCCGAGCGTAGCCTTTCGCAACGATGTCCTCGTTGTAGAGCGTGTCGCGGTTGCCGTCGCCGGTCGCGTCGTAGCGGACGTAGGCGAGCAACCGACCGAAAGCGTCGCGGACAGGCTCGTTCTCGTCGAAGAAGAGGTCGACGTTCTTCCCGTCGAGTTCCGCCTTCGCGTAATCTTTGGCGTTGCCGCCCCAGTCGGAGAGGTATCTGTCGTCCTCGATACCTTCCCACTCGTAGACTCGCTCGTACTTGCTGTTGCGCTTCGTCTCGGGCGTGTCGATACCGAGAACGCGCACCTCGCCGGTGCTTCCGTCCGAGAACTCCACGTCGAACGTGTCACCATCGGTGACCGAGGTGATCGTCACGTCGTACACCTCTCCGGCTTCGAGACCGAGACCGCTTCGTTCTGTGAAGTAAGGGAACGAGGTGTTGAACTCGTCCGTGATGGGCTTGTAGTCGTCGCCCGCGTTGTTCGACGTGTCGAGCACTTCGTCGTCGTTGAAGCGGAACGCCCCACCGACCGCGTCGACGACGTCGTTCAGGTACGACGTGCCGTCGTAATCGTTGTAGTCGGACTGGTCGTGCAGGAACAGCGTGCCGCCGTTCGAGACGAAGGTGGCGAGGTCGTTCAGTTCGCTGGTCGTGAACGCTTCCGCTGGCGACGTGATGACCGCGGCGTCTGCCGAACCGAGGTCGGACGCCAGCGTCGTGGTCGCCGTCACGGTGTAGCCGTTGTTCTCCGCGTAGCTCTCGAACTCAGCGCTCTTGGCGAGGGTGTAGTACTGGCCGTGGCCTTCGTCCCAGAGGACGGTGCCGGAGCCACCGAGTTCGTCGTCCCAGACGTTCAGCACGAACTCTTCGTTGCCGTACTCGTAGCTGACGTCGGCGTCACTGACGAGGACGGAACCGAATCCGACGACGCCAGTATCGGTCGCGACGAGCGGGATCGGTGTCGCGTCACCGTAGAGGTACGCGTCACCGTTGCCGTCCGCGTCGTTGTTCGTCGCCGTCTCCTCGGCCCAGACGGAGACGAGCGAATCGTCCGTTAGCGCGCCGAAGTTCGCGTCGAGGAGGCTCGACGAGGAGTAGAATTCGAGCGACGGAATCGTGTTCGTCCCACACGATGCTGCCGCTACGTTCGATGCGCCGCCGATAGCGAGGCTACCGACCGAGGAAACCGCGAGCGTCTTGAGGAAGTTACGCCGTTGCATTGCCAATCGGTGATTCGAAATTTTAATTGAAATAGATTACTAATATCACTCAGAAGTCTATTGATTCCACAGTACACGATTGAGAAATATGATGGTCAGAAGTAGTTTCTCGTCGAGCAACTAACCCCAGCGAAGAGAGCACACCGAGTCGGTTGCCGACTCGAATTCGCTACCGGATCTTTCGGACGTTACTGATATCCAGTCCATCGCCCTGGATCTCGGTCTCGAACCGAATGATATCCTCCTCTTCGATACGCGCGAGAACGCCACGGAACTCACGGACGAACATGGTGCGTGCTCGCTCGTTGCCACCCCGTTCCCACTCGAAACTGATGGTACCGTCAGTTGCACCCATCAGCGCGCCCATCTGGGTGTCCAAAAGACTCTCCTGGTCGACCAATACGAGGATGAGTCCACCCCAGGCCTGTGACGCCTTCTTCATCCCCCTGAGGAGCATGGTCACTTCGTTCCAATCCACCTGCTCGTCGGGCAGGGAGCCAAGATCGGTGAGCGAATCGATGACGACGAGGTTGCCAGGCGCGTGCTCGGTGAGGTACGCGCCGAGTGCTTCGAGCACTCCCTGACGGCTGTGGCTCTCCCCGAGGTCGGCGATGGTGCGGCGTTTCTCGATGTACCAGTCGCGTGGGATGGGACTCAACCCGAAGTACTCGCTCGAAAAATCTTCGAAGTGGATGGTTCTCGCTACGGGGGCGACCAACTCGTCGTCGATCGTGTGCGTGATCTCCTCGTATATCTCCGGTTCGCTGGCGGTAAACGAGATGTAGTGGATCTCGTCCGGGAGCGCAGCACCCGAATCGACCGACCCGTAGTGGAGTTCGAACAGGTCGGAATCGGCGTGTCCGAGGGCGTTTATCGTGGCGCTCGTGTAGGCGAACTCGCGCGCACCCGCCCCGGCGTCGCCCGCCAGCAAGACGACGCTCCCCGGCGGAGACCCCCCCCACCGATGACCGAGTCGAACTGTGAGACGCCGAACGGGATCCAGTTCATGGGATTCCCTCTCAGTCACACGTCTTACAGTTTACGCTCGTACACGGAACGGCCATCGCTCGTCCCGGACGATCACCGTTCATCTCGAACCGTCAGCACTCGAATCCCGGACGTTCGCACCTCGAACGCTCGCACCTCGATTCCGGGGTCGAACGAGCTGAATCTCGCCCTCGACGCCTGCCGAATCGAGCGCCAACTCGGCCTCCTCGACCGCGGTATCGGCCCGGTTTTGCTTCGTCACGCCGTATACCGCAGGTCCCCACGAGGATTGGCCAGCACCGAAGATGGCTGGAGACGCCTCCATCGACGTGACGAGTTCACCGACCGGCGGGCGGTAGACACCCCCCTGCTCGTCGGCGTACCACGCGCCGTTGAGCCGACCGACCTCGGCGACTGCACTACCGAACGTCTCGGGGTCGTCGCCCGCGATGGCCGGAAGCATGTGCCGAAGGAGTACCGCAGAGATCTCGTCGGCGATAGCGGGGTCTGCGCGTTCGACCACGGCGCGCATACTCTCGTCCTCGTCGTCGCCGCTTCGGCCCGGCTCCACGTCCGGCAGGACGACGACGAATCGCCAATCCTCGGGAACGTCGTGGCGGGCAACGACCGGCGGGACAGACCACTCGCCGCGGGCGGGGCGGTCGGTCGTGAACCGCTCGGTGGGGTGTCCTGCATCGACGACGAATCCACCTCGTTCGAACGTCGAGACGCCGATACCGCTTCGTCCACCCCTGTCGAGGGCGGGCGCACACTCGCGGACGTTCGCAGGGCGGTCGTATGCGCGGGCGACCGCCGTGAACACCGCCAGTGCAAGTTGCGTTCCGCTCCCGAGTCCGACGTGGCCGGGGAGCGTCTCGTGGACTCGAACCGACGCGCCACCGACGTCGAGCAGATCGGTCGCTCTGCGTACGTACTCGGCAGCGCGGGAATCGTCGCATCGAACTTCGTCGGTGGGTGTCGCATCGACCGTGACGGTCGGTGATTCGAGTGCGACTCCGAGTCCTCCGTACAGTCGCTCGTGTGCGAGCGAGAGATTCTGGAAGCCGAAGTGGAGTCGCGCACCGACCGACACCTGTGCCATACCGGTGATTCGAGGGGAGTAAGAAAGGTGGTTTCGGCAGTGGCAATTAGCTCAGGTTGTCGAGTACGAACTGCGCCGCTCGATCTGCGCCGTTCTCGTGGCTCGGCGAAGCGGGCGGGTGGCGCACTGCTCGCGCGACGTGCGGGATGGAGTGTTCGACCTGAAAGCCCCGTAACCCTCGGCGCTCGATGACCCGCGAGACGCCGTGTTGTTCGTCGGTGAAAGGATAGATGATACACGGCGTTCCGGCCACAGCAGCCTCCATCACGGTCGAGTAGCCGGAGCAGACCACGACGTCTGCGGCTCGAATCCACGGGAGGAGCGAGGCGGCACACTTCCAGTCGTCGTCACCGACGAGCGTGACGGCGTGTCCGTCCTGCCGGAGCGTTCGCGCGAGTTCGTCGAAATTCGTCGAGTAGGTGCTCGGGACGACGAGGACGCCGACGTCGTCCGGTGCTGTCTCACCGTTCGGTTCGAGTGCGACGGGCGGGATGTGGACGACGCCCGGCGGGTCACCCCGGTCTGGCGGCCAGACGGCGGGGTAGAGGAACGCACGGGCGACGGAGAGCTGATAGTGGTTGAGAAGCCACGTGAACCCCTGTTCGATGGCGGCGTCATAGTAGGAGGCGGCGTTGTGCGTGAGCACGTACAGCGGTGTACCGGTGCACTGAGCAGCCATCGCCGCGAACATATCGTCGGTGACGAGCGCATCGGGGTCTTCACGACGTAACCAGCGCGCGAGGTCAAAGACCCGTCGGCCGCTATTGGGGACACTTCGGGTGAGCACGTCGAACAGCGACCCATCCTGATAATCGCCGATGTAGTCGACCGTCGCAGGGCGATACACATCGTATCCGTTGCGCTCGATGAACCGCGACCCCGGACCACCACCAGCGAGAACGACGTCGGTTTCCGTGCCTTCCAGTGCCTGTGCCACCGCAAGCATCCGGGTTGCGTGGCCTGCGCCCTCCGGATAATGTGCGATGGCGACGGTCTGGCTCATGGAGAAGTGTCTACCGTCGTGTGGCAAGTATATTTGGATTTTGTGAGTTCGGCTACAAACTGAGAAACGAGATGGAGCGCAGTCGGTGACACGTCTCTCGTCTACACCCCGATGCGACGCTCGGTGGTCGGATGATCATCCTCCTCACCACCGTTCGTCGCAAAATAATGGGACCGCCGAGAGTCGAACTCGGGTCCTACGGACCCCATCCGCAGAGGATACCACTACCCCACGGTCCCGCGGCGTTTCCAGAAAGGCGAGTCCCTGAGTTAAGCCCTTCGTTTCACTCCTGTTCTCGGGGGACGACGAGGTCGCCGTCGTCACGCACTGCCAGGCTGGCAAGGGGGTCGTTTTCGTACGCCGCGATGCCGTGATATCTGCCCACGACGTAGCCGTCGTGCTCGCTCTCGACCGTCGCCTTCTGCTCGCCGTGAGGCGTCACGATGTCCGCGATTACGTCACCTTCCTCGAAGGTGTCCCCTGCCTCGGCGCGATGGCGAACGATCCCCGGCGTGTCGGTGTGGGGGTGGACGGCACGCTTGACTGGGAAATCCACGGGGGATTCGAGCCCTGTCGGTTCCGGGTCGTCGGGAAGCATGTCGAGTTCACGCATGACGTTCAGCAGGCCCGTCACGCCCTTCGCGCGGGTGTCCTCCTCGACGACTTCGAACCCGCCGAGTTCAACCGTGAAGGCAGGTATCCCGGCGTTGTTCAACGCCGCACCTGCGGTCGACCGCTGGAGGTTCTGCTCGACGTACTCCTCGGCGGCGTACTCGTTGATGACCGGGAAATCGTAGGCGTCCACGAGACGCTCGAGTTCGTTTGCGAGCTGGTTGGCCTCGTCTTCGTCGCGTTGCTCACCGAAGAGCACCCTATCGCGGATGACGAACGGGATCGAGCCGACATGTGCGGTGTGCAGATCGACCAGTACGTCCGCCGACTCCTCGAAGGCGTCGTAGATCCGCCTGTCGATGAGTTCCTGCACGCGCGGCGGGCGCGAGCGATCCGCATCCGGGTCGGGAAAGTAGCGGTTCGGGTCGTCGCCGTGGTAGTAGGACGCGCGATTCGTCCGGCGAAGCCCCGCCGGGTTGAGATTCGGTAGACAGACCACGGTACCCCGAATCTCGGATTCGAGGTTCCCTTTCATCACGTCCTGCGCGGTGGCCATAGCGGTCACCTCGTTGCCGTGGATCGACGCGGTGATCCAGAGCGTCGGGCCGTCTTCCTCGCCCTCGGCGATGAGTACGGGGAGTCGTTCGGGGGTTCCGGTAGGGAGGTCGGTGACGTCCAGCCACCCGGTGACCAGTTCGCCGGGCGTCGATTCTGCGGTTCCGACTTGCATACCGGGAGGTGTTCGGCAGGTGGTAAAAAATCGTGTGTAGCGGCAGTGGTGGCGATTGCCCCCGAGAGGTTCGACGTGGGTTAGACCAACACGCGCTCCAACTCCACCACTTCTCCCCGCTCCGCCTCGGCGTCGCCGACCATCCTGCCGAGACAGACTGCCGCACCGTTCGGCGTGAAGCAGGCGACGAGTTGGCCGTCGTCTGCTTCGTCCGCTTCGATGACGCCAGGTGCGTACACCTGCGCGCCGTGTGCGACTTCTTCTGCGGCACTCGGGGCGATGGTCACGTTCGGAAGGTGTGTCAGTGCACGTTCCGCCGGGTGGACGACCTCGCGCAACCAGTCGTCTTCGCCTTCTTCGTCCAGATGGGCCAGCGCGTCCGAGAGGTCGTGAAGCGTCACGAGGTCGGTGTCATCGAAGGGGTCGGTCGCCGTTCGACGCAGGTGCCCCATGTGTGCGCCCGTCCCGAGCGCGAGCCCGAGGTCGTGACAGAGTTTTCTAACGTAGGTGCCACTCTCGCAGCGAATCCGAAGGAGAGCCTGCCTGTCGCGCACTTCCAGAACATCGAGGTCGTAGATCTCTCGAACGCGGAGCCGGCGCGAGACGGCACTCTTTCTGGGAGGTTTCTGATACAACGGTGCTTCGAACTCGCGTGCGATGGCCTCGATGTCGATGGGCGGTTCGTCGTGCAGTTCGAGCACGGAGACGTACTCTTTCGCTCCTTCGAGGAAGACCTGCGAGAGGCGAGTCGCGGTGCCGGTCAGGATGGGAAGACAGCCCGTGACCTTGGGGTCGAGGGTGCCGGAATGGGCCGCCTGTTCGACCTCGCAGAGGTCACGAACCCATGCTGCGACCTGATGGGCCGACGGGCCGGGGGGCTTGTCGAGATTGACGACGCCGAATTCGAGGAGATCTGCGGGCGGACGTTCGTCTGGTGGGCCGCGAAGAGTCATCAGAAGTCGTAGGAGACGCCGGTGATCGGATACTTGCCCTCGTCCGCCTCGGGGTCGTAGTCCTCGATGGCGGTTCGCAGCATGTCGAGCACGTCGTCGGGATCCCACCGCGCCGTGTTGATGCTGAGGTCGTAGATGGTGAGGTCGCCGATCTCGATACCGTAGTACTCCTCGTAGCGTTGGGCCTCACTCCCCGCCCGAGCGCGGGTTTCGGTCGCGGCCTGGTCGACGGATTTGTCTTCACGGTCGGAGATCCTGGCGGCGCGAACGTCGAGCGGCGCGTCGAGCCAGATGCGGAAGTCGGCGTGTTCGCCAGCCAGCCAGCCTGCGAGACGGGATTCGAGCACGAGGTCGTCGCGTTCGACGGCGATCTCGCGGAGTCGCCTGTCCAGATCGCGGTCGATCTGCTCGTCTTCCTCGGCGAGTTTGTTGAATTCGAGGGGCGTCAGGTCGCGCTCCGCGGCGAGTTCGCGGAAGATATCGCCGCCGCTCACGTGTTCCAATCCGAATATCTCGGCGAGTCCCTCGGCGGTCGTACTCTTCCCACTCCCTGGCGGGCCGGAGACTGTCAGTAGCATATCTGTCCTCGAACGAGGACGAAGAAAGAGGTTTTGTTACGTCGGCGTCGTCTGGATGTTCAGCGCCTTGCGGATGAGCTGGGTGAACGCCATCGAGCAGAGGAAGTACCAGACGATCCACGCCTGCATCGGGCCGAGGACGCCCTTCTGCCACCCGAATGGACCACCCGCAAGCGGGAGGATGATCTCCTGTGGAACGACCGGCCCCGTCTGAGCGCCGATCCGCCAGTACATCCAGAGGAAGACGGGGATCGTGAGGAACATCGTCCACACCATCGGGCGGAACTGCTCTTTGAACATCCCCGCCTGGTCGCCCATGGCTTCCATCTGCTCTTCGCGGATGCGCTCCATCTCCTGCTCGTCACCCTTCTCTTTGGCCTCCTTCTGGCGCTTCTGGATGTCCTTCATCCGTTCCTGATAGACGCTCATCTTCTCCATGTCCATCAGGTTGTCCTGTAAGAGCGTCGAATAGAGACCCGTCAGCATGGCGAGGATCATGATGACGACGTAGAACGGGAGCGCCGACTCGATCGGACCGATGAACACGTCGACCGCACCGCCGACGACGTTTCGAACCGACGATATCGAGTAGCCTGCGAACAGGCCGATGCTCGCCACCGCAGCGAGTTTGTCCCACTTCGACCACGTCGTTCCTTCGACGTCGTCCACGTCGGCTTTCGTCGTCGTGGAAGTGGACGTGGTGCTCTCGCCCGTCCCGTTCAGTCCCTTCTCTACGGCGTCGGCGTCGGCGAGTTCGAACCCACGGTCGCCGTCGACGAGGATACCCTTCTCGATCAATCGACCCCACTGACCGCTGGTGAGTTCGTCGCTCACGTCGCCCCACTCGACTTCCTCCGACCCCTCGTCGGTACGCTCGTACACGACCGACAGAGCGTCGGCCATCGCCGCATCCTCGGCGATGAGCGATTCTACCTTCTGCGCTGTCCGTGCCATTACCACGGGTTTGGAATCCGCCGTTAATCAACCTTCGCCATCGACACGAGCCATATAAGCAGTACATTTCAGTACATTTCAGGGGATTTCAGTACATCGACGTGGGCGCCCTCGGGTTCGTAAGCTAGTTGCTGTCGGTTCGTTATCCGAGAAAGTCTTCTTACTTTTCGACTCAGCCGTTAGAGAGTCAGAGTCCCAGAAAGCCCTCGTGTGCTACCCTCGCGCGCGCCACGCTGTGCGCCTCGGCGCTCCTTGCAGTCGCGCCTGTGGTGCTTGCGGAGTCGTGCTTCGCGTACCTCACTCACGGTTTCACCGTTCGTACTCGAGGCGCGTCTCGCCTCGCACCCTTCGCCCTTTCAGTCCGCCAAGGAATCGTCCGGACGGGGCGGGGCGCTCCCGTGATTGACTGGTGTGGGTGCTCGGCGGCGGTCAGATAGACGAAGCCGAATTCGAGCGGCGACTCGACGCGCTTCTCGAAACCGAATCGGTCGAACCGCGCGAAGAAGAATCGTCGGTGGAGTGAGTCGGAGTTACGCTTCGTTTTCGACGGTCGTCTGGATGTCGTCCCACACTTCGTCGGGGGTTTGCTCGCCGTCGATGCGGACGAGGTCGCCCTGTTCCTCGTAGTGTTCGATGACGGGTTCGGTGTTCTCCTCGTAGACGCGGATTCGCTCGCGGACGGTCTCTTCCGTGTCGTCCTCGCGCTGGATGAGTTCACCGCCACATTCGTCACAGACGCCCGCTTCCTCTGGCGGGCTGAAGTCGACGTGGTAGTTCGCACCGCACTCCGAACAGATCCGGCGGCCCGTGAGTCGTTCGACGAGTTCGTCTTTCGCCACGTCGAGGTAGAGCACGACATCGAGGTCGGTGATGTCGTCCAGGTACTCCGCCTGCGAGAGGTTGCGGGGATAACCGTCGAGGACGTAGCCGTCGGCCTCGGAGAGAGCGGCCTGCACGATCTCGTTCACTACCGGGTCGGGAACGAGTTCACCCGCGTCCATGAAACTCGCCGGGGTGCCGTGTTCCGTCTCCATGTGCTTGTTTGCGCGGAGCGCGTCGCCCGTCGTGACGTGTTCGACATCGAACTCCTCGGCGATTCGAGCGCTCTGCGTTCCTTTTCCGGCACCCGGCGCACCCAGAATCAGAATGTTCGGGGTCATATCCACATCTGCATCGGCCTCGCATAAAGACTTAAAGAAACAGCTCCGAGTCTTTCAGCGAGACGGCCATTTTTTGTCGCATGACCACGAACACGCAGCTATGAGCCGTTTCAGTGCAGATACGCCGAAAGAGCGCCAGAAACTCGTCGCCGATACCATCACCGCCCACCGCGAGCGCGGAAGCGCCTTCTGTACGCTCCAGGCCGAATTCGGCTCCGAAAGGGGAGAAGAAGCGATAGACGGTGACGGTCGAGGCGAATCGGAAGACGACGCGAGCGAAGGGAAGCTAGAAGACGCCCCGCCGTGGATCCAGTTCGGCGACCAGACGCTCAATCTGGACTGCACGGACGAGGAACTCGAGCGTCTCAAGGCGCTCCTGCGCGAGTTCCCGGCGTTCAAGATCGAACAACTCCACAGCCCCGAGGAAGCCGAGGGGACGAACGTTCGCATCAGTGCGAAAGCCGATACGAACCGAATTGCACAATTCGTCGAACGAACGCTCAGGGAGGTGTACGAATGTCCAGAAGCGACCACCATCTGGGCCATCGAAGTATAAGGACGGGGCACGATTTTCGTAGCAATTATCATCCTCCACAGCAACTACTCCGGCACATGACGCACAGACACGCCATCAGAGACTCGACTGACATCGAACACTGGACCGATCCCACGCGACGATACACGCAGCAGGTGATCGACACAGGGTGGTACGTTACATGACGGAACTGTTCGAACGAGTCATCCTCCCAGTCGCAAGCGAGGAAGACGCCGAAGCATCCTGTGACGCCATGATGGAGTACGTGGAGTCTGCTGGCGGTCGGGTCATCGCCATCCACGTGATCGAGAAAGGCGGGGGGTCGCCCGACAAGGCCTCGGTCGAACAGCGGGAGGAGTGGGCCGACGAGATCTTTGCCGTCGTCCGAGAGCACTGTGACGACGCTGGCGTCCCCGTCGAGACGAAACTTGTCTTCGAAACCGACGTAGCAGAGGCTATCTTCGACGTGGCCGACGAGATGGACGCGACGGCCATCGCATTCACGCCACGCGGTGGCAGTCGGTGGCTTCGACTGCTCACCGGCGACGTGACGCTCTCGCTCGTCACCGAGACGAACCGACCGGTCGTCGTCCTTCCCGACACGGAGGAGGCCTGATGGCGGACGAGGAACTTGCCAAAGACCTCGGCCCACTCGCGGCGCTCACCATCGGTGTCGGGACGATGATCGGTGCGGGTATCTTCGTCTTGCCCGGTGCTGCTGCCGCCGAAGCTGGCCCACTCGTCATCCTCTCGTTCGTCGTCGGCGGGATGGTCGCGGTGTTGACCGCGCTCTCCGCGAGCGAACTCGGCACCGCGATGCCGAAAGCGGGCGGCGCGTACTACTACATCAACCACGCGCTCGGCCCACTGTTTGGCTCCATCGCAGGGTGGGGCAACTGGATGGGACTGGCGTTCGCCTCGGCGTTCTACATGCTCGGATTCGGCCAGTACGTCAACGAGTTTCTGTCCATCCCGTCGATCGGATTCCTCTCCCCTGCGCAGATCGGTGGGCTGGTCGCCGGGGCGGTGTTCGTCCTCGTCAACTACATCGGTGCGAAGGAGACGGGGCGACTCCAGAACATCATCGTCGTCACGCTGGTCGGCATCCTGACCGTCTTCTCGGTCGTCGGCGCGTTCAACGCCGACCTCTCGACGCTTCGCCCCTTCGCCCCCAACGGTGTCGGAACGATGCTCCCGACGACGGGACTCATCTTCGTCTCCTACCTCGGCTTCGTCCAGATCACCTCGGTCGGTGAGGAGATCCAGAACCCCGGAAGGAACCTCCCACGAGCCGTCATCGGGAGCGTCCTTATCGTGACGACCATCTACGCGCTGGTGTTGCTGGTGCTTCTCTCGGTGGTCGAACTCGAGGTAGTGGCGAACAACGAAACCGCAGTCGTGGACGTGGCGAACCTCCTGATGGGGTCTGCCGGGGCGGCGGCACTCACGTTCGGTGGGCTACTGGCGACCGCCTCCAGCGCGAACGCCTCCATCCTGGCCTCCTCACGGATCAACTTCGCCATGGGCCGGGACAAACTCGTGAGCAACTGGCTCAACGACATCCACGACCGATTCGCCACACCCTACCGGTCTATCGCGGTCACGGGCGGACTCATCCTCCTGTTCGTCGTCATCGGTGACGTGGCGACGTTGGCGAAAGCCGGAAGCGTCCTTCACCTCGTCATCTACGGGCTGCTCAACATCGCACTCATCGTGATGCGCGAGTCGAACCCTGCCGACTACGAGCCAGCCTATCGCGTTCCGCTGTATCCCATCACGCCCATCCTCGGAGCCATCACTTCGTTCGGTCTCATCGCCTTCATGGCGACGATCGAGATCGCGTTGAGCGTCGTCTTCGTCGTGGCTGCAGCCGCGTGGTACTTCCTCTACGCACGCGGGAAGACGGAGAAACAGGGCGTGCTCACCGACTACGTCCTCAGCCAACCCGAGCGGATGCCCGAGCCAGCCGTCTCCGCCGCGACCTCCGTGAAACCCGATGGCGGAGAGTACCGCGTGATGGTGCCACTGGCGAACCCGAAACACGAGAAAGACCTCATCTCGCTTGCCAGCGCGGTAGCGAGCCAGCGAGGCGGAACCGTCGTCGCTACCCACATCGTCCAGGTTCCGGACCAGACGCCACTCGCCAGCGGAGCACAACACGTCGAGGAACTCGACGCCGAATCGGCGCAACTCCTCGCCAGCGCCCGCGAGGACGCCGAGACGTTCGGCGTCCCCGTCGAGACCCACACCATCCTCTCACACCGCTCGTTCGAGGAGATCTTCGACGCGGCCCGAACCCACGCCGCCGACCTCGTCGTCATGGGATGGGGCCAGGACAGTCACGGCTCTCCGGGACGCGCCGAGAGCGCCATCGACGAACTCACGAACGACCTCCCGTGCGACGTGGTCGTCTTCCGCAATCGCGGATTCGACCCCAGCAGGGTGCTCGTTCCGACCGCGGGCGGGCCGGACTCCGACCTCAGCGCCGCCATCGCGCGGATGCTCCGGGTGGAGTACGACTCGGAAGTCTCCCTGCTCTACGTTACCGACGATTCGCGCGAGGAGGGTGAACGCTTCCTCACCGACTGGGCCGCCGGACACGGTCTGGAAGACGCGAACCTGATCGTCACCGAGGACGACGACGTGGAGGCGGCCATCGAGCGTTCGGCCGAGGATTGCTCGATGCTCATCATCGGGGCGACAGAGGAGGGCCTCCTCTCACGCCTCGTTCGCGGTGCGCTCGCACTGCAAGTCGTGGATGACGTGAGTTGTTCCGTCCTGCTCGCCGAAAAAGCACGAAAGCGGTCGCTCAAAGAACGGCTGTTCGGCTGATCTCGGTCGGTCGAATGCGGCTGATCCCATTCGGCCGAATTCGGCGGACCTCGTTCGGTCGAGTATCCTTTTTCAGTCCAACTGGACGTACGTCCGCGTTCTCCCGACCCCTTCCATCGAACCGATCTCGGATGAGACCGTCTCCTGAACACCGTACACGTCGTCGGCTTCGATCTCGGCGATCACGTCGAACTCGCCAGCGACGATGTGTGCGTCCGTCACGTTCGGCAGTTCGCGGATCGCCTCGACTACTTCCTCGGACGCTCCGGCGTGCGTGATGACTGTCGTGTAGGCGCGAATCATCGATTCCTCTACGGTGGCAAGTGTAAAAGCGATGGTGCAACTACGACCGCCAGTAGGCAGGGGTCAACAGCACCAACACGGGCAAGATTTCGAGCCGACCGATCCACATCAACACGACCATGAGCAGTTTCGACGTGTCCGAGAAGGGGAGATAGTTGTTCATCGGCCCGACAATCTGGAAGCCTGGACCGACGTTGCCGAGGGTGGCGGCCACTGCACTCAGCGCCTCCACCGAGTTCAAATTCGGCCCGCCTGCGCGTTCCGCGTCGAGGAAGACGAGAAGCGCGCTGACGAGGAAGATGACGATGTAGAGCAGGGTGAACGAGTAGATACCGCGAACCGCTCGTTCGTCCAGTGCGCGACCACCGAGCCGAAGCGGGCGAACCGCCTCGGGGTGAACCGTCGTGAACAGCTCTCGACGGAACGATTTCAGGATAACGTACCAGCGGACGATCTTGATCGCCCCGCCGGTCGACCCCGCGCTCCCACCGATGAGCATCGCCACGAGCAAGAGATACTGTGCAGGGCTGTTCCACGTGTTGAAGTCCATGCTCGCGTATCCCGTCGTCGTGACGATGGAGACGAGCTGGAAGGCCGCGTGGCGAAGCGACGATTCGATGTTGCCAGCGATCTGTGCCCCGCCGGGGACGAAGACCAGTCCCTGGTGCGTGAAGAGCAACACGGTTAAGATCGCGGAGAGAACGGCCAGTACGCCGACGTAGAACCGAAACTCCGCGTCACGGACGAGATGTTTCGGCTCACCGTTGAGGACGTGCCAGAACAACGCGAAGTTCGTCCCCGCTGCGACCATGAAAGGGATTATGAGCCACTGTACCGCCGCCGAGAACGCTTCGATACTCCGGGCTTCCGGCGAGAACCCACCGGTCGCCATCGTCGTGAACCCGTGGGCGACCGCGTTGTAGAACGTCATCTGGGGGGCGAGTCCACCGAGGTGGAGTCCGAAGAGCAGGACGATCTCCAGCGCCGTGATGCCGAGATACGCCCGCCAGAGTGCGCGCGCCGTCTCCGCGATCCGTGGCGTGAGCTTCTGGATGCCCGGCCCCGGCGCTTCGGCGTCCATCAACTGGGCACCACCGACCGACAGTTCGGGGAGGATCGCCACCGCGAGGACGACGATACCCATCCCGCCGAGCCACTGGGTCAACTGTCGCCACATCAGGAGCGCGTGGGTGTGGGTGTCGAACGAGATGTCGCCCATCACGGTCGCCCCCGTCGTCGTGAACCCGCTCATGCTCTCGAACAGCGCGTTCACCGGGTCGGCGAGCGTCGAGGGGCCGGACTGGAGGACGAGGAAGGGGTACTGACCGACGAGCGAGATGTCGTTACCGGCGATAACGTACGGAATCCCGCCGACGATGGACACCGCGAACCACGTCAGGGCCACCATCAAGAACCCTTCGCGCGCACCGAGGTCGGGGTCTGGGTCGAGACGTTCGAGCCACCAGCCGAGAACGAGCGCGATGGCGATGGTGACGACGAACGTCAGGATACCCTCACGGTAGTAGAGTGCCACGAGGAGTGGAAACAACAGTGGCACCGAGAGCCACTTGACGACCGAACCGACGAGACTCACACTGGCCCGCCAATCGACGCGTAGATTCATAGTGCGGCGCTCACTTCCGACAGGACATCAGTATCGACGAAGACGACG
Source organism: Haladaptatus rarus (assembly GCF_054177585.1). NCBI lineage: Archaea > Methanobacteriati > Methanobacteriota > Halobacteria > Halobacteriales > Haladaptataceae > Haladaptatus > Haladaptatus rarus. Next base: position 769,248 of record NZ_JBPEHG010000001.1, read on the forward strand.
ACGTGGTCTCGTCGTTTGACTACCGTGTCACCTCGTGGGACGATGAACTCACCGTCTCTAGTTATCGCGCCGATGACGACGCCATCGGGGAGGTCGGCGACGCCTTCGTGGATGGGGCGGTCGGTGAGGACGCTATCGGCGTCGATCTCGATCTCGAGCACCTCCGCGCGATCGTTCTCGATGAGTGCGATGTTCTCGGCGCGTTCCTCGCGGGTGAACCGAGTGATCTCCTCGGCGGTCACCTCGCGTGGGTTGACGGCCACGTCGATCCCGACCGCTTCGAACAACGAGACGTATTCGGCGTCCTCGACGACCGCGATGGCACGTTCCGCACCGAGTTGTTTTGCGAGCACCGAGACGAGCAGGTTCTTCTCGTCGTTTTCCAGTGCCGCGACGACGACATCTGCTTCGTCTACGTGCTCGCGGGCGAGGAACTCGGCGTCCGTCGCGTCGCTCGCCATGACGACCGTGTTCGGAAGCTCTTCTGCGAGCGTCCGGGCACGCTCCCGGTCTTGCTCGATGAGTCGCGGGCGCAGGTCGCGGTTTTCGAGCAGGCGACAGGTGTGGAATCCGATCTCGCTCCCGCCGATGACGACGAGTTCCTTGTCCGCACTCGGCGTCTCGTCCGGTGCGACTTCGAGGGCGAACTGCTGGACGCTCTCCGGACTACCGATGACGACGACCTTGTCGTCCGCCTCGATCACCGTCTCCCCGCGCGGAATCGCAACGTCGCCGTTTCGGATGATAGCCGCGAACGTGAGCGAGTCGAACCGGTCTGCCTGCCGAACCGTCTGACTCGCCACGGGACTGTCATCGCGCACCTCGAACTCGGCCATCTGCACTTCGCCACCGGCGAACGGGTCGACGTCGCGGGCGGCGGGAAGGCCGATGACGCGCACGATGTCCATCGCGGTCAGCAAGTTCGTACAGACCATGAAATCGACGCCGAACGCGCTCTGTTTGGCGTGCTCCCACGTGTCGAGGTAATCGACCTTCTTCACGCGGGCGATGGTGAACGGGTCGTCGACGGTCTTTGCCGTCCCACAGATGACGAGGTTCGTCTCGTCGTCGTCGGTGCTGGCGATGATCATGTCTGCCTCCTCGATACCGGCCTCCTGTAGCGTCGCAAGCGAGGTGCCATCGCCCTGGATCGCCAACACGTCGTGGGAGTAGGTTAGCGAGTCGACGCGGTCGCTATCCCGGTCGACCACGACGACTTCGTGCGTGTCGGCGAGACTCCCGGCGATAGACGACCCGACCTCACCTGCGCCGATGATGATGACTCGCATGTGTTCCCCTCCTCATCTCTGTCTCCTTTTGCCATCCCTGGGGTAAGATTATTTCTCTTTGGGAGTACGGAGAGCGGTCACGGAAGCCAACGTGACAGTCGAGAGGTGATTCCGAGGTTCCGTTTGGTCATGATGACGGTCGAATCGGCACGCTGGCCCACGGTTTCGGGGAGCGCACCGAACACCAGTTGTTGGATTCCGCTCTCGCGGGTCGCGCCGATGATGGTGATGTCGTGATCGCTGGTTCGAGCGACGATGGTGTCCGCCACGTCCTCGCCGTCGAGAAGCGACTGCTCTACGGGGAGGTCTTCCAGACCGGCCGCCGTCTCCGACAGAATCCCACGAGCCGCATCACGGTCGGCCTCGGATGCGTCTGAGGAGACGACGTGGTTGATCTCGACCGTCGCATCCTCGGCGCGGGCGATGGCACGGGCAACCTCGGTCGCCAGTTCTGCGTGCGGACCGCCGGCAGTGGGCACCATGATGGACTCCACCCCGTCCGCGCGCTCGCCGATCTTCTCGACGAACACGTCACAGGGAGCCTCCTTAACGACCCTATCGACGGTGCTTCCCAGCACGACCTCGCGGCGATGTGACCCCCGACCACGCCAGCCGATGAGTACTGCGTCGCTGTCGTGTTGTTCGACCGTGTGGAGGATGGTGTCGGAGGCACGGTGGCCGATGCGGACGATACCGTTGACCGGCACGTCGGAGGCCTCGGCGAACTCCATCGCCCGCTGGAGCACCTCGCGTTCGTCCTCGACGGAGCGATACGCCTCGGAGATCGGCGTCTGTTCCGGCACCAGCGCGGCGGAAAGCACCAGTATTTCGCCGTCTTTGTCCTCGGCGATGTCGACCGCCGTCCGCATCATCTGCTCGACGTGGTTGGGGTTGGCGATCGGCACCGCGAGCTGATATTCGCGGTCGCTGACCGGTTCGGTCTCGGTCACGACCGTCGGCGTCTCGCGCTCGAACTTCTCTTCCTCCGGAGCTTGCGACTTCCACGCGAACCAGAAGCCGATTCCGACCACCTCTGCTGCGAGACCGATGACCAGCGCGGTTGGCTCGACGTTGATGAGCAGACCGAAGTTGGCGATGACGGCGATGATCGGCACCCACGGGACGAACGGCACTTCGAATCCGCGGTCGATGTCGGGGTGCTTTCGGCGCGACTGGACGAGCGCGAGATTGACGAAGATGAGCCCACCGAGGAGCATGAAGTCCGCGAAGTGGGTCACCGAGTGCAGACCGAGATGGAAGGCGTGTGGCACCTCGAAGCCGACACCCAGAGTCGAAAGCAGACTGTTGACACCCATCGTCCCGCCCTCGCCTGCACCCGGCGGCGTGCCGAACAGCACCGTGAAAAACAACATGTAGAAGAGGATGAGACCGCCGGTGAGTATAACCGCCTTGTACGGTGTGTTGAGCTCCGGGTGGAGGTCTTCGAACCGACTCGGCAGGTGGTTGCGGCGAGACATGGCGAGTTTAACACGCGATCCGGCGAGCACCGTCGCGTTCGCCGCCGACAGCATCGAGAACAGCGCGCCGACGATGATTACGTAGAAGCCGAAGTCGCCGAGATAGAACTGCGCGGCCCGTCCCATCGATATCTCGCCGTTCTCGCCGACGAACTGTCTGGCAGCCTCCTCACCGGAGAGACCAGCCTGGTTCGCGAGGAACGTGAGGAAGTCGGGCGTGTTGACCGCCAACACGATGACGATGACCACGAGCGCGTAGACGAACGTGACGAACCCCATGCTGATGAAGATGGCACGGGGGATGTTCGTTCCCGGTTCCTCTATCTCCTCGGCGTTGGTCGCAATCGCCTCGAAGCCGAAGAAGGTGATGAACACGAGCGCGGAGGTGACGGCGATCTGGCTGAAATTGCCGATGTTTGCGCCGAACGACGTCGTCACCTTCGACGCGTCGAAGCCCTGGAGACCGCCGTAGAGAAAGAGGATGATGAGCGCCACTTTCAGCCCGGTGATGACGATCTGGAACATCCCCGTCTCCTCGGTTCCTTTGAGGTTCACCCCGACGAGGAGAGCAAGGACGGCGACACCTACGATCCAGTAGGGGATCGCCTGTGGAATCGAGAGTGCGGGGTAGATGAACCGGTAGAACCAGTCCGAGAAGGATGCGAGATAGAACGCAGCACTCGCTGGATACCCCAGGATCATCGACCAGCCGACGATGTAGGTGAGGTCGGTGTCGAAGACGTTGGCGACGTACATGTAGCCGCCCCCACTCTCGGGGTAGATCGAGGCGAACTCGGCGTAGGCGAACGCCGTGAAACTGGCGACGAGCGCGGCCAGCAGGAACGCGACGATCGCCGCTGCACCGACGTTGCTGACCGCTAAGCCGGAGAGGACGAAGATACCTGCGGCGATCATCGTCCCGACGCCGAGCGCGACTGCACCGACGAGACCGATATCACGGTCGAGTTCGGTCTGGATTCCGGCGCTCTCCGACTCAGTTTCGGCAGAACCACTAGCCATCGTTCGAGGCAAAGGGAGAGCGAACGAAAAGGTTTGATGGTTGCACCATCGGGCTTGCAAATTCAGCCCCACCTTTCATTGGCTCGGTGTGGTACGATTAGAGTATATGGTAGAGCATACCCGCACGTTGGGATTCCGTGTGGCGTTCGCGTTGGGACTGGGGACGATGATCGCTGCGGGTATCTTCTCTCTCTCGGGCACTGCAGTCGCAGCTATCGGAAGTAACGCGATAATCTCGTTCATCATCGCGGCAGCGATCGCAGGGGTGACGGCAGCGTCCTATTCGGAGTTCGCCTCGATCTACGCGGAGAACGGTGGCGGCTATCTCTTCTCGTCGCAGACGTTCGAGGACGACCGCCTCCTCTTCGCGGTCGGCGTCTCGCTGTTCATCGGCTACTCGGCAACGACCGCGTTCTATCTCGCGACGATGGGAGAGTGGTTCCACCAGTTCCTCATTCCACACGGGATTCCGATTCCACACGGCACGGTCGCGGTGGCGACCGCACTGTTGCTCGGGACGTTGAACGCTCGCGGCACCGAGGAGAGCGGAACGTTCCAGGTGTTCGTCACGGGCGCGAAGGTAGCCGTCCTGCTCGCGTTCATCGGTGGTGCACTCGCGTTCAAAGCACCGAGTGCGACGGTAGACACGTTCGTCGGCGGGTTCTCAAAAGGGAGTCCGGGCGGAATCATCTCCATCGCGGCGGTCGCGTTCATCACCTTCTTCGGATTCTCGGCCATCGCGGCGAGCGCGGGTGAGATCATCGAACCGCGTAAGACGGTGCCGAAAGCCATCGGTGCGAGTATCCTGACCGTCACGGTGCTCTACATCCTCGTCATCGTGGCGATGATGAACTCGCCGACCGACCCGCAGATCATCGCCAACCAGGGCGAGACGGCGATGGGGAAGGTCGCTTCCGACTTCCTCGGGAGCTTCGGGAAGTGGCTCATCGTCGCCGGAGCCATCTTCAGCATGGTGAGCGCCTCGAACGCGTCGATACTGGCCGCCAGCGGAATCGGCTCGCTGATGGGCCGACAGGGACAGGCACCTCGGCGGTTCTCGCGTATCCACCCCGACCACGGGACGCCGTTCTGGAGTGTCATGGCCTGTACGGGAACCATCGTCGCGCTCGTGTTGACCTTCATCAGTCTCTTTCCTGCTGAGGGTGGTATCGGGGTCATCCACCTCGGACTCGAAGCCCTGACCGGCTTCGCCAACCTGAATCTGCTCGCGCCGCTCGCGGTCGTCAACGTGGCGCTTATCCTCTCTCGGCGGCGGTTTCCCGAGATGGAGCGACCGCTGGAAGTACCCTTCGTTCCGTGGGTGCCGATCGTCGGCATACTGGCGAATCTTGCGCTCATCACGAACCTTCCCACCCGTGGTATCGTCGCTGGTGTCGTCCTCGAAGTAGTGCTCGTCGGTGCGTATCTGGTGTGGGGCGGTGCGCCGGACGTAAACGAGATGATCGACCGTGCCGTCTCTCCGCGCGCTCCAGCGACGGAGGGAGGAACGACGACTGCGACGACGGTCTCGACGAACGGAGAGGGAACCGACGAAGGGCGATATCGCATCCTCGTACCGGTCGGGCGGATGCACCGCGCGCCCGACCACGTTCACCTCGCGGAGAAACTCGGAAAACTCCAGGACGAAAACCCGCTCGTCCAGATCGTCAACGTCACGCAGATTCCCGAACAGACGCCGAGCGAGAGCATGGCCGACACCGCCAGCCAGCGGGCCGACCGCCTCCTCGACATCATGGCAGACGCCGACCTCGACGTGGACTACACCGTCGAGGGACACATCTGCCGGGACGTGGCTTTCGACATCCTCCACACCGCCCGCGAGGACGATGCAGACCTCGTCCTGATGGGCTATCCGAAAGACCACGAAGACATCGCCGAGGAGGTGGAGTACGAAGCCCCGTGTGACGTGCTCTTCACCGATGGGTTCACCACCGAATCGACCCTCGATACCGTCACCGTCGGTGCTGGTGGCGGCCCTCACCACCGGTCGGCGCTCTCGCTGGCGAACGGACTCGGGGCGAGTGGCACGGACGTCCACGTCGTCAACGTCACGCCGGGCGGCGAAGGCGGAACCGCCGAGAACATCGAAGAGACGCTGTCGGAACTGCCGGACGCCGTCTCGGTACAGAGTCACGAGATGGCCACCGATACGGTCGCCGAAGGGTTGGTCACCGCAGCGGACGACCACGGCGGCGTCCTCGTCATCGGTGCGTCACGAACCCGCCTCCTGAAGCGATGGGTGTTCGGGAGCACGCCGGATCGCGTCGTCGAGCTGGCCGAGAAGGCGGGCGTCCCGGTCATCGTCTGCGCCAGTCCAACCGGCGTCTCGGGGCGACTGGAAGACCTGCTGTTCCCGCTGTACCGGACGGTCAGCAGGATCAGACGAACGAGAACGAAAAAACCGAGATCGGATTCGTCATCGTCGTAATCTCGACACAGCGACTCAGATCTCTTCGTGAATCCAGTAGTGGGCGACGTGATTCACGTCGACCCAGTGGACTTCGTCGTCTGCTTCGATCCGGATGAACGGCTCTTCCTCGAACTCGACGTTGTGGGTGTGGAGTTCGAGTTCTTCCCCGCCGCCGGTTTTGATCATTATCTCGCCTTTCTCCTCCAACCCGGTTTTCAGTCGCTGATAGGTACCAGTCATCAGGATTTCCTCCGCCGGAACGCCGAAAAGATTTGTTGCCGACACCGGGACAGAGACGCGTATCGTGTAGTCTCTGAACGGATACACAGTTATCGCCGCTCTCGGTCATCGCTGGAAGGCGCTGGCGTAGTGGGAATGGCTCGGATGGACAAACAGTCCCGGCGCACGCTGGCCCGAGTCGGAGGGGAGACCGCCCGGGGCTCGGGGTGAAGTCGTGCGAGGCCTTCGTGAGCGACGAAGGAGCGGTTCGATCTTCGAGGCTCTCGCTCGCTTCGCCCACGAAGACCTCGCACGGGAGGCTGGCGATGGGGTCTTTGACGCCTGCTCGCGGTTGCACCGCTCACCTTCGAGGTTCCTCCGAAACCTCGTCGTCCTCGACCCCACGCCAGCGCGCGCCGGGTGGTTTCTCGGCGTTCGATTCACCGCTTGTTTCTGGCATTCGATTCGCGTGTTCAGTCGATTCTCACCCCCCATCCGTCAGTTCACGCGAACCCGTTATCCCGTAGTAGATCGGCCAGTATGTGGGCGTAGAGGACGACGGCGGTGAACACGGCGACGGGTTGCGAGACGACGGCCAGGCCGCCGACCAGCAGGCCGCCCAGAATCATGTGCGAGAGGATTCGCTCGGGTTCCATGTCGTCTATGTCCTCGAACACCTGATCCTGATCGCTGAAGGCATCGGCGGGGCTTGCGAGGCAGGCCCGGAGATGTCGCCAATCGCCGGTTCGGAAGCGTGTGAGGACGAAGTGATCCAGGTCGATGAAGACGCTCAGAAGAACGCCGTAGACGAACAGGACTGCGAGCAGTGGCGTGGAAAATCGCCCCGAGAGGGGGACGAGGAGGAGTCCCGACACGCCCACGCCGATGACGAAGTGTTCCCGCGAGTACATCGGTCGATGATGGTCTCGCCATCACGTAAAAAGGTTCGTTGTGTTCGGTGCGGTACGTTCAACTTCCCTCCGCACCGTCTCCAATCCATGGCAGGACACACCGCAGAGCGGGTCACACTCGCTCGACTTCCCTCCGGCGTCGAACTCGAAACGACCGTTCACGTCTACGAAGGTGACGAGGACGGTCCGACGCTGTACGTGCAGGCCGCACAACACGGGCGCGAGATAAACGGAACCGAGGTGCTCCGACGATTTCACGAGGCGATAGACCCTGCCGAACTGTCGGGGCGCATCGTCGCAGTCCCGGTCGCAGACCCCCTCACGTTCGACCGCGTGTCCTACACCACGCCCGAGCAACTCGACAGCCGAAATCCGAACATGAATCGGGTCTGGCCCGGCGATAGCGAGGGGACGCTCCACGAGCGCATGGCGGCAACACTCTGGGAGTACGCGAGCGAGGCAGACGCCATCGTCGACCTCCACACCGGCAGTCCGGACATGCTCACCCACGTCGTGTTCATGGAGGGCGACGACGAATCGCGTGCTCTCGCGGAAGCGTTCGGCACCGATCTCCTGCTCTCGGAGGAGGCAGGCGACGACGCAGACGTGGAATGGGAGGAGCGAAACTTCGGCGGAAAGTTCCGCGTCGCGGCCACGCGCGAAGGAATCCCTTCGATAACGCCGGAGTTGGCACACAACAAGCAGATCGTCGAGGACGCGGTGACGGTCGGACTGGACGGCCTGTTGAACGTCTGCCGTCAGCTCGACATGCTCGTGGAATCGCCGGTCGAAAACGGTGACCCGGTTCTCGCGCGCAACCACCTCGGACGCGTAGACGCCATCGACTCGGGACTGTTCGTCGTCGAATCGAACCACGAGACCGGTGACCACGTGGCGGCAGGCGAGCGCGTCGGCACCCTGTACGACCCGGCGACGTACGAGGTACTACAGGAGGTCGAAACCGACCGTGCCGGTGTGCTGTACGCACTCACGCGGGAATCGACGGTTTGCGGCGGAGGAAAACTGCTCAGCGTGGCCCTGCTCCGCGAGTGAGCGTCGAGCGTGGGTGACATCTGGCCGATGTCGGGGACACGAGCGATGGCGACGCCGATTATCCAGGCCGGGCGCACCGGTCGCGAGATGCCGACTGCCTGGTCGTAGTAGTGGTTCGCGTCACCCTTCGTGATGAATCCGGCGTGGGGTGCGGGGCAGTTCCTGAGTTCGGCACAGTTCGTTGCCCCAGCGAGATACGCGGGGTTGGCCTCGTCGTACCAGTTCTCGCCAGCGTCGACCCAGAATCGACTCCGATGCAGGATAGGTATCGCGGATTCGTCTCCGTTCGGATGGAAGACGAGGACGTCGCCGGAGTCACCGAGCGACTGGTACCCGTTTTCTTCTCCGGCGCGAGCGGAGACGACGCCTGCACGGCTTCCCGGCGGATTGACGCGACGTTCGTCCATCACCACGACCACGTCGGTGCGTTCGACGTTCGGCGCCATGCTTCCGCTGATGACGGTGTAGGCTGGCGGCCAGACCCCCACCATCACCACGAAACACAAGCTGGCGACGAGCGCGACGACGACGGCACGGGCCAGCAGTCGGCGAAGACCGAATCCGGAACCGAACACGACCCGGAAAAACGCCGAATATGGGCTTTGTTATCGACTACCTGTCTCGCGTCAAGCCACGCTTTCCCGGTCGCTATAGTCTCGATACTCCAGATTAATACGAATCAGTCTGTTCGTTCCGGGTGACGACCATCCCTACCCAGACGAACTCGGAGAGCGAGGTCTGGTCTTGTTTCAAGGGCACCGCGTCGAGGTCGTCGAAATCGCAGTGGTCGGAGAGCGGGAACGTCACGTCGTACCCACCGCGATAGCGATACGAGTCCGTGACCGCCCACCTCGAGAAGCCGACTTTCACCCCGCTGATGCGCTCGACGATTGGTACAGTACATTTCAGTATGTTTCAGTACATTTCAGTACAATCCGGCGAGTGACGAAGCGACATCAGGCGATGCGACCCCGCTAGGAAGTCGAAAAAGGTAGAGAACAGCCCATCCGTGTATTCGACCGATCACTCTTCGACGAGCGACGCGAACTCCTCGACGGGAATGATCTCCATGGTCTGCGTGTCGAGCCCCTGATTTTCGAGGGCGATGGAGGATTTGAAGACGGCGTTCCGGTCGGGAGCGTCCATGATGACCAGGAAGTCGTACTCGCCGAGTACCGCATAACTCCGTTCGAGTTCGACGCCGTAATCGCGGAGTTCGGTTCGAAGGTCACCCCAGATCGACGCCAATTTCTGCACGTTCTGCACTTGCCCGCCAACCTTCACCATCGAGACGTATTTCGCCATCACAGAGACGATGCAGTTGCCGAGCAAAGCCATTTTGGTGGAATCGGTGACGCGTCGGTTGCCTGTCGTTCGAGTTCACCGTGTGATCGTTGGCGACCGTCGTGCCCTCCGGTCGTCGGTGACAGTCACGATCGCCAGTCGTCACCGACCGTCACGTTCCTCGGAACCGAGGAGCAAGGCGACGACGACACCGGTCGGGCCGACCTGCAGGAGTATCTCGTACCCGCTTGCGAACAGCAGGAACGCGGGGAGCGTCTCCAGTTGGAAGAGGAGTGGGACGAGTCCGGAGAACACGAACAAGACCAGCCCCGCCACGACCGCGCGCTCGCGTCGCGTGGCGCGAACCGACCGGACGAACGGAACCACGGAGAGCGCGATGAGGAGTCCCCGAACCAGTTCCAGCACCAGGATGACGCTGGTGTCGGGCGTGGTGATGCCACCCATCTGTGCGTCGTAGTACGGTTTCGTCACGAGCAGCTAGTTCACCGCGCCGACGACCCAGAACAGCACGGCGTAGGTTAGTGCACCAGCCAGCAGGCGCACAACCCACGACGGCCACGAACGATTCCGGAGGCTCGGTCGTCCGGTCGCGGTGGCGGGCACGAACAGCCACGCCGCCAGTCCAGCCGTCACGACCGCCGTCAGCAGTTGGGTCACCAGACCGGCAGGCAGGTTCTCCATCGGTGCCAGCTCGGGTGCGAAGAACGTCCCTTCGAGCAGGACGCCAGCCATGTTGAGGAACAGGAGTGCGCTCCAGACGACGACCTGCCAGCGTCGCGAGCCGACGAGTTTCCTCGATAGCGCCGCGACCGTCACACCGACGGCGAGACCTCCGGCGACGAGCGGGAGTTTGGTTCCCGACGACTCGACCGCCGGTGGTGAGAGGAGCTGTAGCGATTCGAGCACGTCGCCGACGAGAAGTTGCGCCCCCACGAACGCCAGACCGACGACGAGCACGCGCCAGCCAGTGTCGACCGACCATCGAACGCCATCGCCGGATCTGGTTTCCATCTTGTCTGTGACATCTCACCGTCGGCACTTAATCATGGTCTGGCCAGTGTTCGCAGTCGCCCCGCTGTCGGGAGGATCGTCATTCCCTAAATATCCTGTACGAGAGTCGTCGTCTCGTCAAGAGAAATTAGTCCGCGGCCACCCTCCAGCAGACGTGAACAAATCAGACCTCCGCCCGCGAGTGTGGGACGAACTGGAGCAGGATGGAATCGCCCGGTTTCCGTTCCCGCCACACGGTCGCATCCCGAACTTCGCAGGTGCGAAAGACGCCGCAGAACGACTCGCCGACCTTCCGGAGTGGCAGGACGCCGACGTGCTGAAAGCCAATCCCGACGCCCCCCAACTTCCTGTCCGGCGACGCGCACTCCGCGAAGGGAAGGTAGTCTACATGGCCCAGCCGCGCCTCCGGGACGAGAAGCCGTTCATGAAACTCGACCCCGAGGCGATCGACGACACCGACGCCGCAGCCACGGTCTCGAAGATGGATCAGTACGCCGAACCTGTCGGCCCAGACGAGATGCCACACGTCGATTTCGTCGTCTCGGGGAGCGTCGCGGTCACCGAAACCGGGGCACGAGTCGGAAAGGGAGAGGGTTACAGCGACCTCGAATATGCCGTCCTCAGAGAACTCGGTGCGGTGGACGGGGACACGACGATAGCGACGACGGTACACGAGAGGCAGGTCGTGGACCGCGACATCGCCGTCGAAGCACACGACGTGCCGATGGATGTCGTCGTCACACCGGAGCGCGTCGTCCGCACTGGAACCGAGTTCGACCGGCCATCGGGCGTTCGCTGGGGAGACCTGCCGGACGAGAAGCTAGAAGAGATACCACTTTTACAGCGATTGCAACCGTGACATCCTCCGCAACTCGATGGAAATGGTCGATTGCCCGCCGACTGGTCAGCGAATAACGAACTGCGGGGAGCCTGAAATCGAACCATGCGCGATGGACTCGCAGTACTGTTCGTGGTCATCGTCACGCTCGTGGGCGCGTCGAGTGCGCCCGATCCTGTCATCGGAGTCGCATCCGGAACCGATTCCGGCATCTCAGCGAGCCAGACGGCGGTAGATTCCTGCCGAGAGATTTCGGATCCCGGTCGTTACGTGCTTACGGACGACCTGACGAACACGACGGAGAGCCGCTGTCTCCGTATCACGGCGAACGATGTGGTGCTCGACGGAGAGGGGCACCGAGTCGACGGTGTCGGAGCGTTCGGCTCTGCTGGCGTCCTCGTCACGAGCGGGTCGAACGTCACCGTCCAGAACGTCACAGCGAGCGACTGGGACGACGGGATTCGGCTCACAGGCATCCGAAACGCGACCGTTCGGAACACGACGACGATGCGAAACCGCGTCGGTCTCTCGCTCGTGTCGTTTCGAGACGGGACGGTCGCGGACAACATCGCCCGGTCGAACGCGGTAGCGGGCGTCTTCCTCGTCGGTGCGAGCAGGAACAACGCACTTCGGAACACCACGGCGACCGATAACGCGCTGGTCGGCATCCAACTCGTCGAAGCCACCGAAAACACCGTCGTCGGTACCGACGCTCGACGCAACGAGTTCGGTATCGCACTGTTCGGCGCGAACGGGAACACGGTGCGCGACAGCGTGGCGGTCGAGAATCGGATCGCAGGCATCTGGCTCTCGGGTGCCAGCGACAACCGGATACGAGAGAATCGAGTTTCGAATCGGTTCTACGGCGTCTATCTCGCAGACGGTGCACGGAACAACACCATCGTGGAGAACGTCGCCCGCGAGAATCCCGTCGGCGTTCGCCTGCGGTCGAGCGACGGAAACGCCATCCTCCGTAACCGAATCCTCGACAGCAGCGACACCGGAATACTCCTCATATCGAGCGACGAGAACCGGGTCGCCGGGAACCGCGGACGCGAGAACCGACGCGATATCGTCGTCTCACGAACATCGGCCGGAAACACCCTCGAAAACAACTCCGTCGGCGAGCGGTCGAACTGAGATCTGCGATCTGAGGACTGAGAACCGAAACTTACCAGCGGAGGATCGAGAACTGTAACTGGAGGCCTGCGGCCTACAGCTCAGTCGAATACTCGCGGGCGAACACCGTCAGCAGTGCTCGGAACGCGCCGAGTACGACCGGGCCGAAGAACAATCCCATGAATCCGAACACGTAGACCCCCCCGAAGATGCCGACGACGAGCAATCCGGGGTTCAGCCGTGCCTCGTGACCGCTGACGACCGGGCGGAGGTAGTTGTCCGAGAGACTGATGACCAGGGTTCCGTAGAGAAAGAGAAACGCCGCCGCGAGTGGCCGACCGACGACGAACAGGTAGACTGAGGCGGGGAGCCAGACGACCGAGGCCCCGATGAGCGGGAGCAACGAGAGGAGCGTCGTCACGACCGTCCAGAACACCACACCCGGCACACCCGCGATTGTGAGGCCGATACCGGTCAACATCCCCTGTACGAGTGCCACGAGGCCGTTACCCACCAGCACGCCCCACATCACCTGATCCATCTCGGCGTACAGTTCGTCCTGCACGTCCGCCGGAAGCGGCGTGATCCGTCGAATCCAGCCGATGAACGCAGCACCGTCCACGAGGAGATAGTAGAGGAGAAACGCCAGTATCGTGATACCGATCAGTACGTCGGATATGCCGCCGACGATGCTCAGCGCGTTCTCCACCAACTGCGACGTGCTGTCGGCGGGGATGAGCTCGCGCAAGGTCTGCCCCTCGATGGCGATTCCCGTGTAACGTTCGACGAGATCGAGAACCTCCAGAAGTGGCGAGTCGCCACCGAAGATCGCTCTGAAGAGGGAGATCGCCTGCCGAACCGCGATGGCGAGCAGGCTGGCGATGGGGATGACCACGACGAGCGTGGTCAGGGAGACGAGCGAGAGTGCGGAGATGCGCGGGCCAGCCCGCGGCGCGAGGCGCTTATGAAGCGGATAGAGGACGTACCCCAATAGTATCGCGGCCAGCACGTACTGGAGAAACGGTCTGACGAGCAGTGCTGTCAATAGACCGAAAACAGCTATCAGGAACAACAAGAATCCCCGTTCCCGGTTCATGCAGGGACGTCGGCCCGAGTGCGTATAAAAAGACACGTCGATTCCTCAATTCGACCGGCGGACTCGGTGGTCGCCAGTTCGATAGAAACCACTGTGGACGGCGCGATCCGGGATGACGATAGTCACTCAGGTCAGCGATCGATGATGGAGCAACAGTCGGTCGGATAGCGGTCAGGTGGTCAGCAGAGTCGATACCGAGACCTGACGACCGAAGAGAAAAGACGAGTCGATCGTTCGTCCGTCAACCGCCGAACATCTCGCGCATTTTCTAATCCATAAGCCTATAATCTGATGTCGCGAAGAAGTAGCATAGTTGATGTTAACGATACGAATAGAACGGCGGAAAAACACGCCCGGCGACTGCAACAGGTACACGAAGCGGCTATCCCAGAATCCGACCGCAAAGCGATCTTGGCGTTTCACAAGTACCGAAAAGGGATCGGGAAGAGCAGAAATACACTCACGACAGATTTGAGCACCCTGCGAAACGCGAGTGAACGGGCGACCGTTCCGCTCACAGAAATGCAGGCGGAGGACGTCGATGACCTCTTGGCGCTGTTGGTGTTCCCGAAGGTAGATGGTGGGTACGGACTTGATCGTGACGGCGGTGGAATGTTCAATTACACACGCGTTCTGCGCCTCCTCTTTCAGTGGATGAACGAGCGCGACGAGTATGGAACGTTCCCATTTTGGGACGACATCAAAACGCCGAAACAGACGGTTGAGCGGCAAGACGAAGACGAACGTCTTCACCCCGATGAAGTAAAAGAGCTGAAGCGGCCAGCCAAGGACGGAATCCGCAGCGAGATCGTGCCATCATTGCGTTTTTGAGCGAAGGCCCCCGAATTTACGCTGAGGACAAGCTCCCCGTGTTTATTCTCGCAGATCGTGGCAGCGGTGAGCGGTACGTAATCCCGGCGAAAGCTGCAGACGAAGAGACGATTCGACTCCTGCTGGGCGACCGCCAGCAGGAGTCGCTGACCGTCTATACCGACGGCTTTCGGGCGTACGAACCGCTCGAGGAGGACGACGCATTCACGCGTGAATACGTCATCCATGGCGACGGCGAGTACGTTGATGGAGATATTCACGTGAATACCTGCGAGAGCCACGCGTCGCTGACGCGACAATGGCTCTCGCCCCATCGTGGCGTCTCCAAAGACAGACTCACGCCGTATCTACGAGCGTTCCAACTCCGCCGTGAAGTCTTCCGAAAACCCGGAAAAGAAGCGCTCAAAACCATCCTCGAAACTGCACTCTAACTGACCAACAATCTACGCCACAAGAGCGTCGTCGATAAATTCGTCTGCGAGTTGCTCTTTGAGAATCCGGAAGTTGGCAGCCTCCTCGTGGCCGACGAGTACTTTCAACACCGCTAATGTGATGTCATCATCGTAGTACGCCTCTGCAATCTCCTGTTTGAGTTCGTCATAGTGCGCGGCGTCACTGGCCAACGTCGACGACGCGTCCGAGGAAGAGGACGTTCGGATCATCGCAAAGGCCTAGCCCAAGCACGACGCTAACGATTCAGTCGAACGCCAGCAAGATACGCATTTTCTGGCTGGGTCGAACGAGTGACTCATCACTTGTGACCGAACTACCCGATACTGCGATGGCACTTTTTCAGCAGGAAATACTGAAAACTCAGGGGTTCCTGGGTTGATTTCAAGTTATCATCATTGATCCGGCCACGAGATTTATGAGGCAACCCAAAAATATCTCAATGGGGCTAGTTATCCTATGACAATGGACGCCGTCGTCTTCAAGGGCGATCACGACGTTGCTGTCGAAGCAGTAGACGAACCGGAAATCGAACATCCGAACGACATCGTCGTCGATATCACGACGACCGCGATCTGTGGGTCAGATCTCCACATGTACGAGGGGCGAACCGATGCCGAGCCAGGTATCGTGTTCGGCCACGAGAACATGGGTATCATCGAGGAGGTCGGCGACGGCGTCAGCACACTCAACGAGGGCGATCGTGTTGTCATGCCGTTTAACGTTGCATGTGGCTTCTGTGAAAATTGCGAAGAAGGCTATACTGGGTTCTGTACGAACGTCAATCCAGGATTTGCTGGGGGAGCGTACGGCTACGTCGCAATGGGACCATATCAGGGCGGGCAGGCAGAGAAGCTTCGCGTCCCATATGCGGATTTCAACGCGTTGAAACTGCCACCAGGTGACGAACACGAGGACGCGTTCGCACTGCTGGCAGACATCTTCCCGACGGGATGGCACGGAACCGAACTTGCAAACCTCCAACCTGGCGACTCCGTTGCAATCTTCGGGGCGGGGCCGGTCGGACTGATGGCTGCCTACAGCGCGAAAATCAAAGGGGCCGCAGAAATCTACGTGGTCGACCGCGTTCCCAGTCGATTAGAGCTTGCAGAGGAACACTGCGACGCGATTCCAATCAACTTTGAAGACTCCAACCCGGTTGAGCAGATCAAGGATGCGCACGGCGGTGGTGTCGACAAAGGGGTCGACGCGGTCGGGTATCAAGCAATCGACAATGATAAGGAAGCCGACGATGCGTATGATCCCGCTCGAGAGAACCCCGCTATCGTCCTCAACCAACTCATCCAAACCGTCCGGCCGACGGGTCAAATCGGCGTTGTCGGACTGTACGTCCCATCAGATCCCGGCGCACCCGACGAGATGGCTGCGCAGGGTCGTCTGGGTATCGACTTCGGTAAACTGTTCGAGAAGGGCCAGAAATTCGGCACCGGTCAATGTAACGTCAAAGAATATAATCGTGAACTCCGCGACCTCATCATCCAAGGCCGCGCAGATCCAAGTTGGGTCGTCTCTCACCGAACTGAGTTGGCCGACGCGCCGGAGATGTACGAGCGGTTTGACCAACGTGAAGAGGGTGTGACGAAAGTTCTCTTGGAACCGTAGTATACTCCACATCCATTTTTGAGCGTATCATCGCCTCAGCGTCGACTGGGTTTCCAGACGGTCGAGGCGAATGTCACACGTATTCAGCCGGGCTCTCTTCGAAGAGATCCTTGCATTTCGCCGACTCGAAGTGATACTCCTCGCCATTGTACTCAGTGCCGGCTGTCGGAACGATGGTGTTGGTCCGGGAGTCGCACACTGGACAGGTTCCACCATAGTAACAATGCTAGATACTCCCATCCACTGCATTAATTGCTATGACAGGTCCGGGGATTTTGTGGGCCCCCGACAGATCCGGGGAAACCGAACATACCGTTATGTGGGCTCACCCTGTAACCGGGGATGAGCATGTGTATCTACTGCACATACCGAGAGGACGGCTGGGCTGCCCTCCTTCAGTACGACGACATTTATCAGGAGGCCGTCGCTTCCGGTGAACAGTCACAGTCGACGCACGGCTTCTATGAGTCATGGGATGACCTCCGCGACCAGGTCACGCAGTGACGATGTCTATCGGAAATGGGTCATCAAGTGTGTCAGCGGCGTCTCGTTCGTCGTCGGTAGCGAGGCAGTCGTCGAGTTCGGCCTGTATTCGGCTCTCTTCGAGGTCACACCCGATGAACACCAGTCGGGTCTGCCGCGTATCCTGCGTGTCGTCCCACGTCCCGATGGAACCAGCCTGCACCGCTGGCCCTGCCGTACTGAGACCGACGACATCGGTGCGTCCGGCAATCCAACAAAAGCCCTTGGCCCTGACCACATTCGTATTCCACTCCGTTAGCCACGTCGCGAACCGATCCGGGTGAAACGGTTGCTGGCGGGCGTAAACGAACGAGCTGACGCCGTGTCGATCTGCAAGGGGCACAGCATGGTCGTGGCCCTCCTCGTGGTCGTGGGATGTCCCTCTTCTGTCTGTACTGTCACCGTCATCGGAGTGGTCGCTGAAAGCCCTGAGATGACGCTTCCATCCGACAGTCTGTTGTGCTTGCTTGAAATTGAACCGATTGGTGTCAAGTACCTCTGACGGGTCGGTTCGAGAGTGAGTTGTCCGCAGAAAGGTCGCCCGTGGTTGGAGTTCCGCCAAGACAGCCTCAACCTCGTCGAGGGCGTCGTCGGGCACCATATCGCATTTGTTCAGGAGGAGGACATCACAGAACTCGACCTGATCAATGATCACTTCGGCCATTGGTCGATCACGAGCTGAATCAACTTGCTCCGGCAGTGAGGCATCAGAATCGAATTCCTTCCAGAATCCGTAGGCGTCGACAACCGTAACCATCGTATCCAGGCGAAATCGTTCAGTCGGATCCACCGCCGAGTCATCCGTCCCCTCGGTGAACGTCTGTGCGACCGGAATTGGTTCGCTGATGCCGGAGGCCTCAATCACGAGGTGGTCGAACGAGCGCTCCGTCGCTAACCGTTGTGTCTCCGTCAGTAGGTCATCACGGAGTCGACAGCAGATACAGCCGTTTGAGAGGTCGACGATACCGTCGTCCCCCTCGTCGGCGAGCAGTTCCGCATCTACATTGATTTCACCCATGTCGTTCACGACGACTGCGAGTTCGTGTCCTCCTGGGTTTGCTAAAAGGTGATTGAGCAAGGTGGTCTTGCCCGCCCCGAGGTAGCCGCTAACGACGGTGACGGGGATACGGTAGGACGAGGATACCATCGTCTGTGACCGTATGGCACGACGAGGTATAGTTCCTCGCCCAGCTGAAGTGAAGCACTACACTCTCTCCCGTAGTGAACCGCCTCAGGCGTGACCCCGAGGCACTCGGCCTGCTCCGCTTGTAGACTTGGAAACAGTTCCAACGGAACGACGGAATCATGAACTATCTCGCCTCGTAGCAACGACGAGAAGGTCAATACAATCCGTGCACAGCGCAATTAGAAACGTCTCTGATAAACGGCATCTTTCCTAGAACGGGACTGTTCTAGTATTTCACAGTCTTGTACTCCGATATCTAGTTGAGGAATAAACATAATGAACAATGCTATATGTTGATAGAGATGCAAATAGAATTGATACTAGAAACAAAATGGGGCCTCCAAACAAAGAAAGAGCAGGACAGAGAGGAGGAATTCGGTACTGTATCGACTATTTACAAATATGAACTAGAAGGATATAAAGAGTCACTCAAAGTGCGGTATGACTACGAAGGCGATGAAGAGATGAAAACCCAGTTCAGGATTGCAGAATCACTGCTTGGAAATGCAGAAATTGCTCTCCAAAACAATGACGAACTCTCTTTTCTGCGGTACTTTTACAGCGCGCTTCGAAGACAGTTGCCTATCTTAGAAAAGCTTGACGCGTTGGACGTAAAACACAAAAAAGTTGACCTACAAACCGATCGAGTGAAAACAGACGGTGGAACACTTCCGCTAGAGATTGAAACCAGGAATGAGATTCCTGTACGACACTTCCCGGCTAGGTCGCAGAAGCCAGAAAACCCAGCACGGGATTGAAACGTCAATGGCCGTAACCCTGGTCCGGTCGATATCGAGGCGTCGCAGAAGCCAGAAAACCCAGCACGGGATTGCAACCGGTGGTCTTTTCATTGGGTGCGCTTAGGTACACTTCCTAAGGGGATATTCCCACTCGGCGAGAAAATTTACCCACTCAACCACTCGCCACACCACAGCGATCGGTGGCAGTGACCTCCCGAAAACAAGTATAATTGTATTCTGTGGGCAATAGAATATGGTCTATTTGTAGAGCACGGGGGAAGCGAGAGTGTTGCCACTCACAAGGCCAGCGTTAGTCGGGAAAGCGGTTCAGAATACCACGGACATACCAAGTCCGGTGCCCCATGATGTCATCGGCGAATTCGACGGTGGCGTTTTCGAAGCGGTGACCGGAGCGACCGACTTGCATCCAGGCGGTATTCCCACACGCGAGCACCTCACGGACGTAGGGATACTGGCCGGCTTTGAAGCGGCTGAGCATCGATTGAATCTTGAGCGTGATATCGCCATTTTCGGCCTCATGGTAGTCGACGGCATAGCGTTTCAGCCAGCGATTGAAGGCATTTCCTTTCGCTATTATTTGGTCAGGATCCATACCGAGGACGCGCCCAGCGGCGTGGGCAGCCGTTTCGACGGCTTCGCTGGCAACGGTTACAATCTCGTGTACGTCCTGTTTGAGTTTCTCGCTAATGAACCGGACGTTCCCGTTTTCATTCTCGAGCAGGCCATCGAGACGCTTGAGGGCACGGTAGATGGTCGACATACTACCGATGTCGGTATTGCCGAGCAACTCGGTCACATGATGCTGGCCGCCGTTGGTGGCCAGCACCGTCAGCAACTCCAGGTCAGTATCGGTAAGGTCGGTCATCGTGCGCACCAAGACGGCCTCCTGTGAGGCTTCCATCTGGGGCGTAGGATCGTCGAAGCGCCCGATGTGGATATCGCTTTCGACGTTCTGAAAGTGGTCGTCAGGGACAAACGTAGGTGAGCCAGCTTGCGTTGGGATGGAGTCCCACGCTAGTATGTTCACGAGTGTTTCCTCAAGTTCGCGGGTGAGATGGTGACGTTCGCTCCAAGGGACGGCGTTGCCGTCGTGGAGGTTCCTCTTGAAGAGCGCACCGAGTTTCGGGTGAAAGAGAGGGTCATCGTCGTTTTCGGTGCCTCGAACATACTTGGGGTGGTAGTGCTTGAGTTGCTTCCCGAATCGGTGTCCCGGTGCGAGTTTTTTCGCCGCCACGCGAGGTAACAGCACACGGTGGTTGTACCCGATGATTTCGGTATTGTCGACCTGATACGCCATTTCCGTCCCTTTCTCGAACGCATATAGGTGGAGCAAGCGCATAAAAATCCCATCGTCGTGAATCAGTTTCCGGGCCATCTCGCGGCGTAGACGCAGATACCGTTCGTAAGCAGTAATGTTACTGAACTCGTGAGGAGATCCGCTAAAATACCGAGGATTAAACCGGTCGCCAACTTCGGCGGCGACGCGTTGGCACACCTTCGGCAACAGTTGGCGATACTCGTCTGGTTCGAGGTTGCTTCCCCCATCCAGCCGGACGTTGACGCCTTCGGCTGCCTCGATGTGATCGAACGGGGTCGAAATGTGATGTCCTGTTTCGTGATGGCGCATATTCGAAAACCGCGGTTGAATCAGGTACGTCGCCTTGCGTTGGCCCTCGCCGTAGGCAGCGAGTCGCCATTCATAGAGACGCTCATTGGCGTGATCCTCCTCGCGAGGGGCAACCCCACCCTTCTGGTACCCGATCAAGATATCCCACTCTTCGCCGTCGATCGTGAGCTTCTCGAACTTCGTGCCACCATCGAGCGTGTCGAGAACGAGCGTTGACAGGGCCCAGTACGGGGTGAGCCCGTTGTCGACGAAAACCAGATTCCCCTCGAGTTCGTGAGGGGCGCTCGCAACGTGACTCACGTCCACCACCTCTTACTAGCGGAGCGCACTCCAACGGCTGTGAGGCGGATGCGAGTTTTCACGCCTTCAGTGTACGACGCACTGGAGACGTTTTGAGCAGTTACTTGCCCAGTGTTACCCAAACGAGAGCCCGTCCGCGTCTTTGCCGTAACGATGTCAGCTCTGTGGTTTCGTTTGTCTGACGGACGGAGAGTATCCGGAATACGGGGGAAGAGACGCCGCTCACCGTGTGGATGCTGAGTCGAAGAATAGAGGTGTGAAAGGGGCGGTAAACCAGGTGAAACACGCAGATTATGGGCCTTAGCCGCCGAACATCTCGCGCATCATCGGATGCATCTCCATCAACTGCTCTTCGGCGATCTCCTCGTAGAGCTTGTAGGTGATGGAGACCGTCAGCAGCAGTCCCGTACCGGAGACGCCACCGATGGTGCCGAGCATGTTCGCCAGCACGGCCAACAGGCCGACGAGCGCACCACCGAGGACGGTGACTTGCGGGATGTACCGCTCCATCACCTTCTCGATGACGCCGGTGTTCTGGCGGAAGCCGGGGATCTGCATCCCGGAGTTCTGGATCTGCTTCGCCGTCGCTTCTGGCCCCATGTCCGTCGTCTCGACCCAGAAGATAGCGAAGATCGCACCGCCGATGACCATGAACGTCAGGTCGATGGCGACGCGGAGCAGTACCTGCCACGGCTCTTGTGCGGAGGCAGCACCGCCTGCCCACCACATCCAATCCGCCCGTCCTTGGATGGGTGCGAAGTAATAGAACAACCCACCAGTGGGCTGCCCTTGCGTATAGGTACCCAGCCAGGCCGGGAGACCACCGAGTTGGCTGTTCAGGATGCGCCCGAGGAACTGGATGTTCGCTTGCAGGGCGCGAACGAGGATCATCGGCAAGACACTCGCGTAGATGAGCTTCACGGGGAAGCGACCGCGAGCACCCTTCACTCGAGCGTGACTGAGCGGTATCTCGACGCGGACGCTTTCCGCGTACACGACGATGGCGAAGATGAGTACCGTCGTCACGAGCGCGAGCAGACCGCCACCGCCGAGCAGGAGATACTGGATACCTTCCGCAGTCAGCAGCGACGGAACGTTCTGTGCGCTACCGGTGATGATGGCGATCCACTCCGGGATGAGACCCTTTTGTCCCTCGAATCCCGGAGAGATGAGGCCACCGACGAGGCTCTGGCTGACACCGGCGATGATGAACAGCCCGATACCGCTGCCGACACCCCACTTGCTCACGATCTCATCCATGAACAGGATGAGGATCGCACCGACGAAAATCTGGGCGAAGATCAGCCATTTGACCGCCATCCCGGAGCCGAGGCTCTGAACGAGTGCTTGATCCGGCGTGAAGAACCCACCGACGAACACCATCGGGAGTCCCGTCAGGCAGATCATCACGACGACCAGCAGCTTCTGGAGGCCCTGATAGAGCACCTGATCGCGTGGGTCGTTCGTGTCCAGACCCAGGAGGTCGGCACCGCCGAGCAACTGGAGGACGATGCTCGCGGTGACGATGGGACCGATACCGAGGTGTAAGACCGACCCCTGTTGTCCAGCGAGGAGCGAACGGAACTGTCCGAAGATGTCAGTCTGCGTGTTCACCCCATAGAGAGTGACGTTCGTCAAGAAGAAATACAACACGAGGACGCCGGCTGTCCACGTCAGCTTGCGCTTGAAGGGGACGTGCCCCTCTGGACGCTGGACGGAGGGCATTCGTGTTAAAACCGGTTCTGCAGTTTCTTTCCAACCCATGTTCTACACGGCAACTCGAACTTCCACCCATGTATCTCCTTCGACTGCGATTGATGGTAAGAGGTCACTCTTGACAGAATATAACTATTGTATACAGAGTGATATATCGTGGTCGGTAGCCATCGAATCAGCACTTTCGAAAGCCACATCGACCCATTCGAATCGTCTCCGCGACGGTCGTGACCGAAGTCACTGTCACGGAGGAAAACGTAGAATACCGCGTTACTCGTCGTCTTCGTCGGTTTCGTCGTCTTCGTCGTCCGACTCTGCTCGTTCGCTCAGGACGGCGTCGCCGCCCGCTTCCTCGAGGAGTTCGACCGCGCTCGCCGAGAAGGCGTCTGCGGTGACGTCGAGGGTGTTGCGAACCTGCCCACCGCCGAGTACTTTGACTGCGTCGGCGTCCCAGCCATCGTCGACGACATCGCGTGCGTCGATCTGGTAGCCGTCGTCGGTCTCCTCGGCGACTCCGTCCGCCGCGAAGAGTGCGGCGTCTTCGTCGAGTTTCTGCACGGACACGGTGAGTACCGTCTCCTGTACGTCGTCGGGTCGGGAGAACCCGTACTTTCCGAGCGGTTCGTAGTTGTGGAAGTTGTGTTTCGCGCGGCCTGCGCGTCCGCGACCACCGCGGTTACCGGCACCACGGCGGTTCTTGTGCGTTCCGCCTCCGTGCGTTCGCGAGCCACGCTGGCGTCGTTTCTTGTTCGTCATGGTTATCGCATCGACTTGAGGAGCTTGTTTATCTCCTCTGTCGTGTGTTTACCGAGTTGGCCACCCTCTTTCGTGGGGTGTTTGATACCCTCGTGACCACCGCGCGGCGGGTGGAGTCGGAGGACAGGGGCCAAGCCCTGTTCTCGGAGTGTCGTCTCCTCGTCGAGCAGTGCGCCTGCGAGGTCGGCGACGTCGTCGTAGTCGGTGTTCTCCGCCACCCACTCGTCGTCGACGGTGTCCGACCCTTCGAGGGGGTCGGCTCGCTTCTCGAGAACTGTCTCGAGAACCTGCTGGTCGGGTTCGCCGAAAGCGACGAAGTCGTTGACCTTCGTGATCATCCCGCGGTAGGTCTCCGTCTCCGGAACCAACGCGCAGTGGTTGACCTTGTGGATGTTGAGCATCCCGAGGGTGTCACGAACCCCCTGGTGCATGTTGACCTCACCGCGAAGCTGGACGACTGCCTTCATCAGTCAGCCACCTCCGGCGGTTCCTCGTCGGGACGGGCGCGCGGGCCACGTGCCTGTGACGCGTTCTCCAGGGCGTTGTACGTCGCCTTGGCGAGATTGAGCGTCGTTCGGGTGTTGCCGTGGCTCTTCGTCCACGCGTTCTCGATACCCGCGAGTTCGAGGATCTTGCGGACGGTGTCGGTCGCAGCGAGACCCAGTCCGGCGGGAGCCGGGATGAGTTCGACCTCGACACTGCCTGCCTTCCCGGTCGTCCGGTGGGTGAGCGAGTGCGGTCGGTCACTGCGGTCTTCCCACGATCCTGCACCGCGGGGTACGTCGATGATGTTCAGCTTTGCGATCTCGATAGCCTTCTGGATGGCACCGCCGACCTGATCGTCTCGGCCTTCGGCGTATCCGACGAAACCGTCGCGGTTGCCGATGGCACAGACACAGCGGAACTTCACCCGCCGACCGGAGTCGGTCATGCGCTGCACCATGTTGATGTCCAGCACTTCGTCTTCGAGTCCGGGGAGGAGCTGGTCGACGAGTTCCGGTTCCTTGAGCGGAAGTCCGGAGTTCAGCGCCTCCTCCATCGTCTCGATGTCGCCTTCGACGACTTTCCGGCCGAGACGGGTCTGGGGTTGCCAGCCGTTGGAATTACTCATATTATTCGTCCTCCTGGAGGTTCGAGAGCACTTCGTCGAAGTGCTCCGGTAGTTCGGTGGCGTCGAAATCCCCACTGTACAGCGGTTCGTCGAGCTGTTCTGCGTACTCGGCGATATGCTCGCCGCGGTTACGCGACCAGTCCGCCATCACGCTTTCGTTGTGCGGGATTTCGAGGCCAGCGTCGATCGCTCCTTCCTGTACTGCGAACGCCTTACTGCCGGGCGTCGCCGTGTTGAGGCCGATGTCGAGCACCGCCTCAGTGTGGTCGGAATCAAGTGCACGTTTGCCGAGCAGATATCCAGTGAGGTACGCGCTGGGGAGGTTGCCCGTTGGGGCTTCCCAGCCGTACTCCTCCAGATCGCCGGAGTACGCACTTGCAACCGTGTTGTCGCCGTCGGGACCCATCGTGACCAGCTGCGCCCTGACGTGCTGGTTGCTCTGGCGAGCAACCAGGCGGGGCTTGCCCGATTTCAGCAGGCGCAACCTCTGATGGTAGTCAGTCCGGACCTCTCGGCGGCGGCGCATCGGCACCTTGTATCGTGGTCCAGTTGCCATGTTTAGTAGTTGTTCTCTATGTAGTTGAGCAGGTACTGCACGCTACGGAACTCCCCACCTTTCGCCTTGTCGTAGAGGTCACGGTACTGCGATCGCGTGATCTCGCCGTCGGCACGGAGTTCGCGGAGCTTGCGTCGCTGCGCACGAATCTGGTTCTTCCACTCCTCTTTCGAGTTCTTGCGGCCGCCCTTCTTCCCCTTGCGGGTACCGGCACCGGTTCGGTGACCGTAGGCGCGCTTCGCGTTGCGCTCTCGGGCGCGACCGCGGGAGTTGCTCTTTGCGTCTTTGGACTGGATCGACCCGTCGTCGACGAGTTCGCGGATGTCTTCGCGGGTGATCGCGTCCGCGATGGCACCCTGGGCGTCGGGGTCGAACCAGACGCGGTTCTTCCCGACGTCGAGCACGTCGGCGGCGAGTCGCTTCTGTGCACTCAGGTCAGTCATTCTTCTACCTCCACTTCGACGTAGGTCGGGTTGAGAACGCGGATACCCGCTTCTTCAGCGGATTCCTCGATACGCTCGCGTTTGCGAGCACCGACCTTCGAAGCGATACGAACCGCTTCGGTGTCGCCGTCGACGCCGTCGAGGTCGTCCACGTTGTGGACGTGAACCTCGTCGAAACCGCTCGGGTGCTTGCCCCGGACGGCTTTCGGCGTGCGGTAGCCGGACTCGACCATGTCGCCTTTGCCCTTGATACCTCGTCGCTGCTTCGAGAGGTTACCGCGGGGCTTGCGCCACGATTCGGGCGTCCGCTTTTTCTTGTGGTAGTCCTGTCGATTGAACTGCGGTTTGCCTTCGCGTTTGCGCTGTTTGAGCAGTCGGCCTTCCTCGTCGTCGAGGTCGGGCGTCTTCTCGGTCAGGCCGCGTGGGCGCAGTTCGGTCTCGACATCTTCTTCTGGCTCTTCTTCGGCAGGCGCTTCCTCTTCGATCTCGGCTTCGGTCTCCTCTTCGACTTCGAGGCTACCGACGTCAGCCTTGATACGAGCGGCAAGCGCGTTGCCGATACCTTCGACTTCGGCGAGGTCGCTCTGTTCGGCAGCCTTGATGTCCTCGACGGACTCGTAGCCTGCCTCGCGGAGCGATTCCGCTTTGCTCTCGCCGACGCCGCTGATGTCTTCTATCTGTTCTGGTTCGTCTGCCATCTATCAGGCACCTCCCGTAGACGGCTTTTCCGTGATGTAGACGCCGTCCTGGAACACTCGCGTGTCTTTGCCGCTCACGCGGGTGAGTTGTTCGATGTCTGCGGCGGTCTGGCCCACGTCTTCGATGCTCGGGCCGCGCAGGTACAGTTCCTCGTCGTCCACCTGAACGGAGGTGTCCCCGTGGATTCGCGTCCGTCGGGGCGCTTTCTCACCGAGGAAGTTCTCGATGACGACTTCGTCGCCCTCGGAGCGCACCTGCATCGGGAAGTGAGAGTAGAAGACTTCCATCTTGTACTCCCACTCCTCGGTCACGCCGTGAACCATGTTTCGCACGTGGCTCTCGAAAGTCCCCATCGTCGCGTTCTTCTTGGCTTTGGTGGAGTCACTTTCGATGACCACTGTGTCACCCTCGACACTGACACTGATGTCCGGGTACCAGAGCCGTCGCGTGACGGTTCCTTCCGGCCCATCGACAGTCAGATCGAGATGGTCTACGTCGGCAGTCACCTCGTCCGGAATTTCGATTTCTATTCGTGGCATTGTTCTAGTACACGTACGCGATGACCTGGCCACCGATTCCCTGATCGCGGGCCTCGTAGTGGCTCATGACGCCGTGGCTCGTCGTGACGACGAGTGCCCCGTAGTCCTGGGCCGGGAGGAACCGCTTCTCCCATTTCTCGAAGTCGTCTTTGCCCGCGGAGTAGCGGGGTTTGACGGCGCCACATTCGTTGATCGCGCCTTTCAGTTCGATCTCGAACCGACCAGCTTTGCCGTCTTCGACGAACTCGAAGCCGTCGATGTACCCGTGGTCGTAGAAGACCTCGAGTACGCTGCCGATCTCGTTCGAGGCGGGCTGTACCGTGTGGGACAGATGACCGACACTCTCGGCGTTGTCCACACCGGAGAGTGCGTTACTGAGGGGGTCGTTTCCTGCCATAGTTATCGGTACTTTTTGAATCCCATGTCGCGTGCAATCTCGCGGAAGCACTGCCGACACAGGTTGATGTCGTACTTGCCGACCAGTCCCTGCTTTCGACCACAGCGCTGGCACGATTCGAGTTGTCCAGTGCGCTTGGCCGTCTGCTCGCCGGTCGCATCGTTTTCACTTTCACTCATTCGTCCACCTCAACGTCGAAGTTGGCTTCGAGGAACGCGACCGCGTCCTCGGCCGTCAGTCGGTGGTTCGACGGAATCTGGCGAGTCACCTTGTCACGCTTGGTGACGCGGTAGCCCGGTCGAACGAGGTTGACGGTTACGTCAAGCCCGTAGATTCCGACGTTCGGGTCGTACTCCTGGCTCGGGAACTCGGTGTGTTCTTCGACACCGAAGCTGAAGTTCCCCGTCTCGTCGAACTGCGCCGTCGAGAGACTCGCCAGTGGGAGTGCCGTTTCGAGGAATTCGTGTGC
Organism: Haladaptatus rarus; assembly: GCF_054177585.1. Taxonomy (NCBI): domain Archaea; kingdom Methanobacteriati; phylum Methanobacteriota; class Halobacteria; order Halobacteriales; family Haladaptataceae; genus Haladaptatus; species Haladaptatus rarus. The sequence goes on from NZ_JBPEHG010000001.1 coordinate 797,004, forward strand.
TTCCTCACCGCGGAGCGTGACCTTCGCACCGATGGGGTCGCCCTGACGGATGCCGAAATCCGGCATCGTGGACTTCGCCAGCGTGCGAACGCTCTGCTGTTCGGTCACGTCTTCGAGGATGTCCTCCGCGTTGGCGAGTTCGCGGCCACCTTCGCCGACGCCCATGTGGACGACGACCTTCTCGACCTTCGGCTCTCGCATCTCGTGGAAGTCGGCCTCGGCCTCGCTCATTCGTCATCACCCGTGAAGCTCTCGTCGATAACGACGACGTACTCCTCGACCGTTTCGAAGGAGTCGTCTTCGCTCTCGACCACGACGCTGTTCGAGCCGCTGCCGGGCGTCACCTTGATCTCGCTGATCTCGCCGATCTCGCCAGCGTGCTGGCCGCGAACTGCGGTGACGAGACAGCCTTCCTCGTAGGGGAAGTGAGCGACGATCTCCTTTTCGTCGTTGCTGACGACGATGGAGTCTTTCGTGTTGTAGTCGCCACCGTCTCCCACGCGGAGGTTGCTGCCGTCGTGGAGATTGAGCTGTGTTTCGCCACCGGGGACCTGCGTCTTGTCTTCGATCTTCGCCAGTCGGCCGTCCGCCGCATCGGCGTCGATGGGCGTCAGCGCGAGGCGACCGCCTTCGTCGGGGAAGACGCGGTAGTACTCTTCGCGTTCGGTGAACGCGAGGATGTCGAACATCCCGATGGGTCGCTGTTCGTCGCTCACTGCATCCCCGTTCACGAGGACGGAATCCTGGTTGAGCGCGTAGCGGGCTTCCTTCTTCGAGTCGGCGTAGCCCAGCACGTCCCGCAGCAAGATGAGCAGCGGAACACCGTCACGACCGTGCGGGCCAGCACCGGCCTTCACGGTGAATGTGGCGGTCTTGCGCTCGACCGGCCAGGAGTTCGGAACGGAGAGTCGTTTCTGATGGTTGCTCATTCAGTATCACCTTCCAGACGCGCCTCGCGGCGGTCGTCTTCGAGGTCGAGGTCGGTCACGCGAACGTTGCTCGCGTCGAGTGCTCGCGGCACTTCCTCGCCGTCGGCTTTTTCGAGGGTGACGTCCTCGACGTGGATGACTGCTTTCTTCATATCCACTTCGAGAACTTCGCCTTCTTCGCCAGCGAAGTCGCCGCGCATGACCTCGACAGTGTCGCCCGCGTTGACGCGGACACTCCGCTGTCCGTACTCCTCGCGGAGGTCGTCGGACAGCGGTGCTTTGACCTGCTGGTGCCGCTCGTGAAGCGGGGCGCGCTCGGTCTGGTTTCGCTGTTTGCGTGGTTGTCGAGTCATACTATCATCGTAGCTGTGCTTGCGATACTTCCGAACCGCTCCGCGACTTCCTGCGCGATGGGACCTTTGATCTCCGTCCCTCGCGGCTCTTCGACGTCGTCGATGACGACGGCCGCGTTGTCTTCGAACTTGACGCGCGTGCCGTCCGGACGACGGATGGACTTGCGCTGTCGGATGATGACAGCCTCCAGCACCTGGCGGCGCATCTCCGGCGTCCCCTTCGTGACGGAAACGGTGATCTTGTCACCGATTCCCGCCTTCGGGTGCCGGTTCTTCGTGCCGTGGTAGCCGGAGACGCTGATGACTTTCAGTTCGCGTGCGCCGGTGTTGTCAGCACACGTCAGGAGGGAGCCTTTCTCGACTCCCTGCGTGACGTCAGCTTTCAGCGCTTCCATCAGTCGTCACCTCCGGTCTTGGTCTCGACGACGACGTGTGATTTCGTCTTCGAGAGCGGTCGGGTCTCTGCTATACGAACCGTATCGCCGACTTCGAGAGCCAGGCACTCCGGCGCGTGGGCCGGAACGCGCGAGCGACGTTTCATCTGCCGATCGTATTTCGGCACTGTAACGTCGTACTCTCGCTCGACGACGACGGTTTTCTCCATGTCAGTAGAGGCGACCTCTCCTTCGAGAACCTGTCCGCGAACGGCTAGCGAGCCGTGGAACGGGCAGTTCTCGTCGGAGCAGGTCTCCTCCGGTTCTGGTACGTTCAATCCTAACGCCATTTCGAGTTACCTCCAGTTTCGGTGCGCAATGCGGGTCGTGAGAGCAGTGTCGCTCCATCCACCGTAACGTAGGCTCCGCCCTCGCAAGAGCCAGACTGACCGGAGCGAACTCCGGCAGTTTCCAACCCAAGTTTGGACGCAGTCCCCGACCCCTTTCGGGGTGCGGCGGCTTCATCTGTGAGCGCGAACTCGAGCGTCGAGCCCTGCTTTGGCACCTGCCACACCTGAGACGCGGACTCGACGGTAAGCGTGCGCATCGTCTCGGAGACGACCCGGCCCTCGATACCTTCGAGGTCGGGATTCGTCGCCGAAACGACCCGTACGCACAGGCCGACGAGTTCGTGTTTCGTGAGCGTCTCTGGTGTCAGTGGCATCTTATTCGAGGTCGCCTTCTTCCTGCTGAATCGTCTTGATTCGAGCGATGGTGCGACGAAGTTCCTTGATGCGACCGGGGTTTTCGGGCGCACCACCTGCGGCCTTGACCGCCTTCGAGTTGAGCAGTTCCGTCTCGAGATCTTCGAGTTCGGCCTCACGCTCTGCGGGCGTCATGTCGCGGATCTCCTCGGTGTGAAGGATCGCCATTATTCTTCACTCTCCTCGGATTCTTCGCTTTCCATCTCGTCGAGCAGTTCCTCGGCTTCAGCTTCGACCTCTTCTTCGAGTTCGTCGAGTTCCTCCTCGACGGACTCGGTTTCGGTCGTTTCGGCCTCAGCCGATTCGTCTTCGAGAACTTCCTCGACGACTTCGTCATCGACCTCTTCCTCGCCGGGTTCCGGCGATTCTTCGTCTTCGTCAGCGCGGAGTTCTTCGAGTTCCTCCTCGCTCGGTTCTTCGATGAGGTCGGCTGCCTCGTTGGCCTCGACTGCATCCGGAACGAGTTCTTCGGGATCTGCGCCCTCCTCGATGCGGAAGTCGTCGGGCAGGTCGGCTCCCGGCGGGATGATCTTCACGTCCACGCCGATGGTGCCGAGTTTCATCACTGCGACACCCTGACCGCGGTCGACGATCTCCTGTGCGGGTTCGCCGTTGTGCTTGATGTAGCCACGGTTGAACTTCTCCACGCGCGAACGCGCGCCCGTGACCTTTCCGGACAGGACGATCTCGGCACCGAGTGCGCCGGAGTCCATGATGCGGTCGATGGTCGTGTGACCTGCCTTCCGGAAGTACCAACCGCGTTCGAGCGCGTTGGCAAGTCGGTCGGCGACGATTCGGGCGTTCAGATCCGGTTCGTCCACTTCCTGGACGTCGATCTGCGGGTCGTCTAAGTCGAACCGCTCCCCGAGTTCACGGGTGATCTTCCGGATGTTCTTCCCGCCTTTTCCGATGACCATGCCGGGCTTTTCGGCCTTGAGGACGATCTGTGTCCCCATCGGCGTCTTGGCGACGTCCATGCCGCCGTAGCCTGCACGACCCAGCTCGGACGCGAAGAACTCGTCGATCTGCGACTTCTGTAGGCCGTCTTGGATGAACTGGTGTTCGTCTGCCATTATTCTTCGACCTCCTCCAGGATGAGTTCGACGTCCACTTCAGGCGTGTTCCAGGCGGATGCACGACCGAACGCTCGTGGCTTTCGACCCTGCACTTCACCGACCTTGTGGGCGGCGACGTGCATAATCTTCATCGACTCGCCATCGAAACCTTGCGCGTCTGCGTTGGCGACGACGTTGTCGATCAGTTCGATGAACGCCTTGCTCGCCTTCTCTGGGTAGCGACCTGCATCCCAACCGTCGATGTCGGAACGGTGACCGACGCCGCTGTTGTGCTGCTTGAACGGCACCGACCGCTCCTCGTTTACGACCTGCTGGAGGTACGCTTTCGCGTCCCCGGCGGTCTTGCCCTTGATCGCTCGGGCAATCGCCTTACTGTGCTTGTGGCTCATGTGCCGCTCCCGAAGCATGGCTTTCGCCGTGGTGTCCGGGTCGGCATCGACGCTGTAGCTGATTCCCATGGTTTATTTGAGTGGCACGAACTTCGAGGAACGGGTCGCGCCGATACCCGCCTGTCCGTGTTCGACGGACGTGCGGGTCAACTGGAACTCGCCGAGGTAATGGCCCAGCATCTCCGGCTCGATTCGTACGCGCTCGAAGTCGTTGCCGTTGTAGACGGCGAAGGTTTTCCCGATGAACGATGGGAGCACCGGCATGTCGCGCAGGTGCGTCCGGATCGGGCTGTTCGCCGACTCTTCCTCGGTCGTGTTCCGGGCTTTCTCGAGCAACTTCTCCTGCTCGACGGTCAACCCGCGAAGGATGCTTCGCCGCTTTCGTGCGGGGAGCAGTTCTGCGACTTCCTCCAGGCTCATGTCCTGCAGTTCGTCTAAGTCGTAGCCGCGATAGGTGAACTCACCTTCGCGTCCGGTTCGGTATTCGTTTCCGCTCATTTGTTACCTCCTCGTCCCGTTCGTCGTGACGAGATGTCCCCGACCTTGCGTCCCGGCGGGGCATCCCGCGAAACGCTCTTCGGTCGGCCAGGGTGCTGGCGGCCACCGCCGCCGAACGGGTGGTCGACGGCGTTCATCGCCACACCACGGACGTTCGGCCACTTGGTACCGCGCGCTTTCATCTTGTGGTACTTGTTACCGGCCTTGACCATCGGTTTCTCCGTGCGACCGCCACCGGCGACGACGCCGATGGTCGCTCGACACTGGGGCGAGAGTCGCTTCATCTCGCCGCTCGGGAGTTCGACGACCGCTGCCTCGCGGTCGTGCGTGATGAGGTCGGCACTCACACCGGAGGCGCGGGCGAACTTCCCACCGTCGCCGGGTTGGCGCTCGACGTTGCACACCGGAATCCCTTCCGGAATCTCGGCGAGCGGGAGCGTGTTACCCGGCTTGATCTCGGCGGAGACGCCGACCTGAATCTCTTCGCCGACGCCAACGCCCTCGGGGGCGAGGACGAGGCGCTGGTCGCCGTCTTCGAACTCGATGGCCGCGACAGGAGCACTCCGGGCGGGGTCGTGTTCGATACCCACGACCGTTCCGGAGACGATGTCGCTGTCTTCGGTGTTCTTGTGGTCCAGTTCAGCTTTGTATCGGTGCGACGGAGCACGGAACGTCGGCGTCCCGCGACCACGTCGCTGGCCTTGAATCCTGCGTCCCATTGTTAGAACACCCCGATTCGGGAGGCGACATCCTGCGCGTCGTCCTCGTCGGACAGCGCGACGATGGCCTTCTTGTTCCCGTTCATCGTTACCTGGGTGTTGATGCTGTCGATGGTGACCTCGTAGCGCTCCTCGATCTCGTCGCGGATCTCGGGCTTCGTGGCGTCGAGCGAGACGATGAACTGGAGCTTGTTGTCGAAGTCCATGTCGTTCATCGCCTTCTCAGTGACCCACGGGTATTCGATGACGCTCATCGGTCGGCCACCTCCTCCAGCGCACTCTCGGTCCAGACGGTCAGTCGACCTGGTTGCGTGCCGGGTGCGAGGTCTTCTGCGTTGACCTCACGCGCCGTCGCAACGTCCGCACCAGCGAGGTTGCGTGCCGCACGCGATGGCTCCTCGCTCGTAACGAACAGGATCGACTTCGGCGTCTTGTACTTGCGGCCTCGGGTCGTCCCGCGACCGGCGCGGATCGTCTTGTTCTCCTCCGCACGATCGATGTCGGCGTCGATGCCGACCGCTTCGAGGAAGGAGACGACCTCTTTCGTCTTCACGAGGTCTTCGAAATCGTCGCTGACGACGAGGGGCAGTTCGGTGTCCTCGTCGAAGCGGTGTCCACGCTCTGCGACGAGTTCGGCGTCTGCCGTGGCCGCGATAGCGCTTCGAATCGCCTTCTTCCGCTCTTTCTTGTTGATCGAGAGCGAGCGGTCTTTCTCCGCTTTCGGCGGGTGTGCGACACGTCCGCCGACGGTGAATGGAACACGAGCAGCTCGTCCATTCGTTAGCGGGACGTGGGCCATACCGCGGCCACTGCCCGGCGATTCTGCGGAGGTACGCATCCCGGCGTGCGGGTCGGTACCGTAATCTTGTTTCCGGTTGGCCTGTGCGGCGAGCACGGCACGCTTGATGAGATCCGTCCGGACGGTCGTATCGAAGACCGCCGGCAGATCGAGCGTGCCAGCGTCGTCACCGCTCAGGTCACGTACTGTTGCCTGCATAGGTTATCCCTGGTTAGACTCCGTGCTTACGTAGCGCACCTCGGGGTCGAGGCGCGGTTGGTCAGTCGGTCGAATCGCAGGGCGGAAGCGTACGAGACGCTTGTTCGGTCCCGGAACCGAACCCTTGATGAGCGCGTAGGAGCCATCGACCTCGCCGTAGTTGACGAACCCGCCGTCGACGGAGGCTTCGTCGTCGTCGCCGAGGGCGATGAGACGCTTGTTGAGTTCGGTACGCTGGTGGTAGCCCGTCTGGCCCAACTGCGGAACCGTCGAGCGCACGCGTGACGGATTCCACGGGCCGAGGTTACCGATGCGGCGTCGCCAGCCTTGGCGGGCGTGTTTGCCCTTCCGCTTCTGGACGCCCCATCGCTTGACGGGACCCTGCGTTCCTTTTCCTTTCGTGACGCCACCGATGTCGAGGTACTCGCCAGCGCGGAACACGTCGGTGATGTCGTGTGCGCCGCCGTCTTCGAGTAGCTCGATAGCGAAGTCGGCACGGTCCGAGAGGGAGCCGCCGCCGATTCGCGTTTCCATGACGTCTGGTCGTTTCTTCGGTACGTTCTTCAGGTCGCTGGGGACGGTGTGGGTGATGACCCGGAGGTCTGCCACGTCGCCTGCTTCGAGAGCAGTGCGGAGTTCGTCCTCCGCGGCGTCGGCGTCGTGGTTTTCCGGTACGTCGAGCGTGCGGTCGAGTTCCTCGTGGAACTCCGAACCCCACACTTCTGTCAGTGGTTTCTTCCCGTACGGCGTGTCTTCGTACGCACGAAGAGCCACGGCGCGCATCGGGGGCGTCTCGACGATGGTGACCGGCACGGTCTCCTCCATCCCTTCGCGGGGGGAGTTTGCCTCGTCGTTGACCATCACCACGTGGGTCATTCCAGCCTTGTAACCCGCGAAGCCCTGCAGCGACGGCTGTCCGTCACTCTCGGGCCACGAATTGAAGCGCGGCACCTCACTGGTCGCGCGCTTCCGGGGGCCGAAGCCCAGCGAACCTCTGCGTGGTCTGCTTGTTTCTGGCATCGTATCACTCGCTGTTGAGGGTAAGGCACGCGAGGGAGGCGAACATCGCTTCTTCAGTTCGCACGACCTCGCTGCCTTGGTTCGGAACCGTATTGAGCCAGAGGTCGAACCGGCTGGGTGCGCCGGATTCGACCGCAGGTAGACGCTCGGGGTCTATCCCGAACATCTCCGGCAGGCCTCGACCGGGCGATCCGAACGCGACGGTCATACCATCGCGGTCGGTTCGCGCGACGAGTTCGTCGAGCCGCGCCACGGTGAGTTCCTCACCGAAGCGTGACGTGGCGATTCGGACACCAGCGTCGTCGCGGTCGAGCGCCGCCGAAAGGTCCATGCGCCTCACTGTGAACCCCGGAATGGGGGCGTCCACCAGCTTCGCACGGACCGGTCTTCTCGAAGAGATCCTGACGGTAACGCGCTCTCCGTCGCCGACCGTCATATCCGACGGGACGACGAGGGAGATCGGGTGTTGCAATCCGCAATTGACCCGAACGCGCCCTTCAGGTCCGACCTCGGTCACGATTCCCTGTCTTAACGACCCCGAACCCTCGGATTCGGAGCCGGTCTGTGATGGTGCGCGGAGCGGCGGTAGCACGCCCGCAAACTCCAGTTCGTCCCGCTTACCGAATACCTCCTTTCGAAGGTAGGGCGGTGTCGCGGCGTACTTCAGTACGGTTTCGACGAACCCGCCGCCCCACTTACGCTCGCCTTCCGTGTCGGGGAAGACGACCAATCGATCCGCCCGGAATACGGTCGCCGCGCGGGCGACGTAGCCGATCTTGCGAGTTGCCTCGCGTTTGTCTTCGGCTTCCCGGACGAGGGACGACGGCACGAGTATGCTGACGGTCATACCGTGACGCTTCGGCGCCTCATCACTAGACTGTAGCGAAATTTTCTCGCTTAGGCTTAAAAGAGTGCCGCTTCCCAATTGGGCGTGTGAATACGTCACGCGCCCGAATCCCTCCGAATCAAGAGATGTTCGTGAGTGATTTACACACGAAGTTGCCCCGTTTCGGAAGCCTTATACTCCAGTCCGGAATACGAATAAGTGCAAACAGCACTGCGCTGGTAGTGTAGTGGTATCACGTGACCTTGCCATGGTCACAACCTGGGTTCAAATCCCAGCCAGCGCACTTCTACCGAGCACAAAACGTCGAGCGGGACGTGTTCGTCTCGCTCGATGTCGTGCGAAACGGAAGTACGAGCCATCTCTATCGAGTTCGAATAAAGAACATTTCCGCCCACAACCCTCTTGCCCGATTCCGTCGTCCACGACATCGAGGTGGGGAAAATGAGCCAACCAGAACGACACGAACGACAGACGGCACGGCTGTTCTTCACGCAGAACGATATCTCGGACCGCGACCGCAGAGCGCTCATCGAACAGCTCAACCAGACGCTCGCGGATACGACCGATCTGCTGACCCAGACGAAGTACGCCCACTGGAACGTCAAGGGGATGCAGTTCTACCAACTTCACCTGCTGTTCGACGACTTCTCGGACGTGCTGAACGAGCACACCGATATGGCCGCAGAGCGGGCGACCGCCCTCGGTGGGGAAGCGATGGGGACGATCCGGATGGCGTCGTCGAACACCCGGATTCCCGAATTCCAGACCGACGTGGTGACCGGGGCGGAGTACGTCGAGGCGCTGGCGAACAACGTGGCGGTTCACGCCGCGAACCTGCGAAACGACATCGACGCCGCGCTCGCACACGGAGACGAAGACACTGCCGACCTACTCACCGGCCTCTCACGCGACGTGGACAAATACCTCTGGTTCCTCGAAGCGCATCTCCAGCAGGAGCCGGTGTATCCACCAGCAGAAGAACGAGAAGCTGGCCCCCAGCCGCAGTCGAGGGCTCCACAGATGGAGGAATCACAAGAAGAGCAGCCACGACGCTACGGACAGGGAGCGACGCGGTGATCGATTCCGAGGAGACGATGCTGGGCTGACCGACCTCATCCCATCAACTCCATCGCAGTAATCGTGCTGCGGTGGACGACCGAAAAATCGATTCTAACCCGAATTGGTGCAGTTAGCGCCGCCGAACGAGTGCGAATCCGGCGAGTGCGACGAGTGAGACGAAGACACCGAATCCAGGCTGACCGCCCTCGTTTTCGGTCGCTCCATCGTCGCCGCCATCCCCGGAGTCATCACTACTGCTACCGCTCGTCGTGGTCTGGTCCGCCTGCACGACATCGATACTCCCTGCCGACACGTCGTTGACGGTCACGTCGTAGGTACCCGCCTCGGAGAACGTGCGGGAGAACGTCACGGTCTTAGACTTGCCGGGGGCGACACGGACGGTCTTCTTCTCTACCGTCTCGCCGTCGAGCGTGAGCGCGACTTCGAATGTGCCTTTCGACCCACCCGTGTTCTCGACCGTCGCGCGCACGGTGACTTTCTCACCGGGGGGGACTTCCTCGGCGCTCAGGGTCACGTCCGCCACAGAGATAGCCGCCGGAGATTCGACCCCGATGGCCAGCGGTGCGATGCGCGGTGCGATTCCTGTGATGGACTGGCCGTCTTGGAACGTCCAGACGGGACGCCATTTACCCTCGTGATAGTGGTACACCGTCACGTCGTTCATGCTCGCACCGTCCGGGAGGGCGTCTTTCGACACCGTCGCACGGAGCCGCGATTTATCGATCGTTGAACTCATCACGTAGCGTTCGTCCACGCGCAGGTAGGTGAGTGCGCCAGCGAGTTCCGACGTTCCCTCCGGTGGGGTCGCCATCGCGTCCACTGTGACGGACGCGCTCGAACCACGTTCGAACTCGATTCCGTACCCGTCGAAGGTCACACCGTTCGTTTCGAGAGTGGACAGTTCGGCCCACGCGGTCTGGCCAGCCGAACCACCGAGGATGTCGATGGCAACGCCGTTCGGGCCAGGTGTGACGTCGACGCTCGCGGATGTGGGGCCAGCACCGCCGCCACCGCCACCACCGCCGCCAGAAGCAACGGTGAAGGTGATCGTCTTCGTCTGCAGATTACCCTCCATATCTTCGATCTCGGCGGTGTACGTGTGCGTACTTCCGTCCGTCAAGCCGCCGACACCATATTCGATGGTGTCCCCACCAGTGACGAGCAACGAGCCGGTGATATCGATCTTCCCATCGATGTTGATGTGGGCCGAACTCACGTTGAGACCGCTTCCGCTGTCGGCGAACGTCACACGAATGGTCTTACTCGTCGTTCCAGCGGGTAATTCGGCTCCGTCTTCGATGTTCGTACCGACAACTTGAGGGGGCGTTGCGTCGGTTTGCACCTCGAACGTCGTCATCGTCGTCACGTTGTTCCCCGCTTTGTCGCTGACGTTCATGGTTGCATTGTACGTTCCCGGTTCGAGACTCGCCGTCTGGTAGGTCGCGTATTGACTCGTGATGTTCGTCTTCGCACTGTTCGTCACTGACTGGCCTTCGAACGTCAAATCGACACTGCTCACGTTGACACCACTGATGGTGTCGGAGTAGTCGAATCGAACCTTCGCACTCTCTCCGTAGGTGAGCGTCTGGCCCGGACTGGTCTTCGTGACGCTCGGTGCATCGTCGTCTTGAACGACCGCACCATACGTCGAGAAGTGCGTGACGTTGGTGACCAGATACTCGCCCGACGTACCGTCTTCGAGTGTCACGTTCTTGATCTCGGTCTCCTGCACTTCCCACTGCCCGACCGATTCGTTGTAGTAGCTGATGTTCACCTCATTTTTGTCCGCACCCTTCGGCAGCTTGAGCTTCTCAACTGGAATGCCGATGGTCGCGTTCGTGAGGTTGTCCGAGAGCGTCTTGCCGATCTCGCCGTTCAGGAACGACAGTCCCGCAAGGTTACGGGAGAGCGGAGCGAGTTCGGAACGACTCTCCGTGAGCGTCACGAAGCTGTCGTTCACCTCCTGGCTCGTGTTGAATCGGACGAAGATTTTCGATTTCTCCAGTTTCACGGTAACCGTCTTGTTCTCGGTACTGACCGTCGAGAAGTTGGCGGAGGCGTTCGCCTCGCCTAGGTTTCCGACGTGGTCAGCGCCGGTCACGGTCACGTCGTACTGGCCGTCTTGCGAGACGCTGAAGTTCGCTTCCCAGACGCTTCCGTTCTTCTCGACAGGGGGAGTCACTACTCCAGACGGACTGTCGATGGTCACGTTCGGCGGGGCTCGAAGCTGTTCGTCTGTCGTCACCGTCACGCGCCCGAGTGTCGAATTCAACCGTTTGAGCGTCGCGCCGAGTTCGGGCGACGAACGGTCGAGAACGATGGTGACGTTCGTCGTCGTCGAGTTCGTATTCCCGTTCGTGTCTTCCGCCCGTGCACCGAGCGAGTAGTTCCCGTCGTCGGGAAGTGCGGACAAGTTCACCGTTTCCGACCAGTTCGCACCGTCGGTCGTACTGGCCGGTTCCCATCCACGGTAATTGGTGAAGTCGGCCGAAAGGACGTACCAGACGTTCTTCGCATTGCCCGGAGTCCCATCGGCAGTCGCATTGGCGAAGAACGTACCGTTCGTGTAGATGGTCTGCTCGTTCGGTGCAGCCGTCGATGTCTCGTTATCACCGACCGCCGTAACGGTGACCACCGGTTTTCGAGTGTCCGCGACGGCGAACCCGGCGAACGCCGTCGTTTCGGTACTGCTTCCGTGTTCGTCTTCAGCCCGAAGTGCGAGACTGACCGGGCCGAAGTAGCCCGACACGTCGTACGTCGCTTCGTACGTGTTTCCACCGATGTGGGTGGTATCGACGCCCGACCACGCGTTCGACCCGTTGAACGGTGTCGATTCGGGGGTTCCGATAGCGAAGAACGCACTCGTCTTCGGGATGGTGCTTTCGTCAGCCACGGTAAACCGAACTGTAACCGTCCCATTGTGTGTGACACTATTCGTGGAAAGTCCGGTGACGTTCACCAGCGAGATGCGTGGTGGAACGCTATCGGTACCGGATACGTATGTCGTCCGGTACGTCGTCTTCGTGCGCGTCGAGAGCGGCGTTTGTTCGTTCACGCCATCGGTGGTGATCGTAACGTCGTCACCATCCACGACGTCCAGCGTGTGCGTCAGGTTCAACCAACTGAGTGTGGAAGTCTCCTCGCAGACGCCGTTTACACAGGTTTCGACGGTGTCCAGATAGTCGTCGTTGTACTCACGCGTGACGCCGCTTTGATCAGCTTGAATGACCGGACTGAAGCTGAGCGTGTCGGAGCTCGTACCGGACTCGTACTGCCACTCGTAGAACGTCCCTGTGTACGGATGACGACCCATCTCGTCCTCGATCGATTCGCCGGATGTGAGCGAGGTCTCTTCCCACTGATCGAGATACCATCCGAACAGTTCGGGATCGGTCGCTGAGAGTCCGTATTCGATTCCCGGTGAGACGTATAGCGTCTGCTCGTCGGGTGTCATACCCGTCCCAACGACATTCAACCACATCTCGTGCCCGTTCATCTCGACCGGTGCGTGAGATGAGACGGTATGTTCGGGATACTGATCGGGCCAGTGGTAGGTCACGTTTCTTCGACCGAGTTGGGCAGGGTCGACGTCGTAGACCTTACTCCCCGACACACCGGTCGTGTTCTGGATGACGTGGAAGAGGACAGGTGCACTGAACAGTTCGTCCTCGGTCGTGCTAGCTGGCACGAATGCCGTCGATGTACTTACGTTCAGTCTGCTGTCGGTGCTAACTCTCGTCGTCGTGTTATCTGCACCGAGCCACGACATCCCGTACGAAGCAGACGTGATATTCCGCATATACACGAACTTCGTCTCGCGTTCTTCGAGTGAGCCATATTTCGCTTCTGCGGCACTCTTGTCGAACGAGTATCGAACGGTGTTCGATTCGTCGAGCGTGACAGTCTTGTCACCAGTCACGTCGATGCTCTTCGAGATGAAGATCGGTTCGTTGGTTTGTTCGTTAACACCGTCACTGAAGAGGTGATACGATCCGGTTTTAGGGAGCTTGTACGTGACTGTTCCATCAGTACCCAGGAAGACTAAACCGGCGAAGCCATCGTACACTTCGGAGTTACTCTCGTTCGAGAGGAGCCACACGTAATCGTTATCGACATCCCCTCCACTAATCGCGTTCTTGTTCACGGTCAGTTCTATCGCCCTCTCGTAGCCGAAGATTGCAGTGTACTCCCCGTCGAGCGAGAGACGACCGGAATAGGTGCCTGCTGTCGGCTTGACCGTGAGATTGAGGTCAGTGCTTTGTCCCGGTTCGAGCGTGATCATTGACTGGTTAACAGAGACATTTCCAGCCCCACCAGATTCGATATCCTCTGCACTTACACTCACGTTGAACGTCCGCTTTTCGGTGCCGTAGTTCGTCACCGTCGCGATACGTGAGACGTTTGCATCTCCATCGATCGAACCGAAGTCGATGACACCAGGTGAGATGACGACATCACCCGAAACCGCTTCACTGGCGTTGACTCGACCGCCCCCCTGCGTGTACACGTCCTGTGGCTCGAGTGGGTCAGCCGACGAAACGAGCGTATCCTTGATTCGATCCGACGACAGTGTAGAATCGTTATCGAGCATCAGAGCGACCACGCCGGAGACGACGGGAGCCGACATGCTCGTCCCGCTCGTTCTCGTATAGAAGTCGTTGATAGGACTCCCCATCGACGTGCCGTCTGCACGAGCACTTGCAACCTTGTATCCCGGTGCGACGATATCCGGTTTCACGAAGGAACCGTAAGGCGTCGGTCCGCGTGAGGAGAACGACGTGATACCGCCATTACCGTCGCTCGCACCGACGGCGATGACGTGTTCGTGGAAAGCGGGCGTCCCGATGGTTCTATAATTTGGCCCGTCGTTTCCAGCAGAGGCGACGATAGGCACGTCGTGAGATTCGGCGTAGGCGACCGCGTCAGCGTATCTATCGTTGGCGCGAGTTTCATACGGCGTTCCACCGAGACTCATGCTGATGAGGTCGGCGTTGTTGTCGACTGCATACTCCATCGCGTTGATCACATCAGATGAGTAACAGCCGTCATTCATACAGACTCGGAGATCCATCAGTTCAGTATCAGGTGCCATCCCGACGTACGTACCGCTGCTTGCGGTTCCGTCACCTGCGATGATACCCGCGACGTGCGTCCCGTGTCCGTACGTGTCGTCGGTGGTTCCCTCGGGGGTGAAATCCTGCTCCATCACGACTGCGTCGTCGATGTCCGGATGAGAGTTGTCGATGCCGGTGTCAAGCACTGCAACGGTCACGCCCTCACCACTCACCCCATACTGCTGTCGCGCACCAGTCGCATTCACGATGTCACCCGTATCTTCGAGCGCAGGTCGAACCTTCACGTCGAGCGAAACCGACTCGATATCGTCGTTCCGAGCGAGTTGTTCGTACGCCTGCGCCGAGTTCGCTTTCGAGATGGACGCGGCAGAAGCGTCGATACTGTGAAGCGAGTGCGTCACGGAAAGGCTACTGGTCGAATCGAGCGTCGAGACCGTATCGGTCGTGTACCGCTGCTGATCCTCCTGAACGCTGGCGATAACCGGAATCGAATCCGTCTCACCATCTGTGAGATTCTGCGCGACGAGCAGTTCGACGTTGAACAGCGCCGGGTCGAACCGCTGGAAGTCCACACCGTCGGGGTAGATGTAGGTTCCGTCCGGGCCGGAGATCCGGTGCATCGGCACGTCGGCATCGACACGATAGGTGGTTCGGTCGTCGCGTTCGACGACCTGAACCGTCTGTCCCGTGATGAGCGTGACGTTTGCGACCGCCCGCTCGTCGGTCGCGTTCGGTTTCTGCGTCGTCGTTCGGTCGGTCGATTCGGTCTCCTCGGCGGAGATATCTTCGACACTGGAGTCGGTAGCAAGAGAGGTGGGAGTAGAGTCCACCCTATCGACGGAATGCGGCGCAGCTACCGACATCGCCAGCGCAGGTGTAACCGTACTGAAGACGACGAGCACGGTACAGAGAAGCACCAGCATCGTCCGAAATGCGCTGCCGATGCGCGCTCCGGCCGAGTGGTCAGAAGATCGATCCCCGACATATATGTATTTTTCCATATCTGTCTGTGTCTCGATATTGTTCGAACTTATATCTTTAGTTGGGATTATCAGAGATGAAACCAACAGAAGGAGTCGATTCAACCGTGCGGGCAAAACTCATACTATCACGAGGGACGAACCCCTCGAATCACGTATGACCGTTATCGCACTGCTCTCCGTCGCACCGGTCGTCGAAGACAGTATGGCGAGCGAAGTAGCAAAGGCCGTCCAGGCGTTGGACGAGTTCGACGTGTCCTACGAGACGAATCCGATGGGAACCGTCATCGAAGCCGACTCCGCAGACGAACTGTTCGCCGCTGCACAGGCCGCTCACGAAGCCGTGGATGGCGACCGCGTGAGCACGTTCCTCAAGATCGACGACAAGCGAACGCGCGACCAGCGAGCCAGCGACAAGGTGAAAGCGGTCGAAGAAGCACTCGGGCGGGAAGCGAAACGCGACCGTTAACCCGGAACTGTTTACAGGATGACGACCAACCTGAAAGCATGGAGAGTCTCAACCGGATGGCCCTCGAACTCGTCGACGAGGCCATCGACTTCGCGGACGAACTGAACGTCGCCGCGTACGAACTGGACAACGAGGCGACCGTCCTCGACTTCGGAATCGAAGCTGGCGGTGGGATGGAGGCCGGGCTCCTCCTCGCGGAACTCCAGACCGCCGGATTGGCGACGGTGCAGACCCGTATGGACGACGTTGCTGGCGCACCAGTTCCTGCTGTCGAACTCTCGACCGACCACCCCGCACTGGCGCTGCTCTGTTCACAGAAGGCGGGGTGGGAGCTGACCGTCGATGGATTCGAAGGACTCGGAAGTGGCCCTGCACGGGCGCTGGTCGCCGAGGAAAGCGAGTTCCAGCGCGTCGGCTACACGGACGCCTTCGATTTCGCCGTGCTCGCCATCGAATCCGACACGTTCCCGAACGAAGCTGTCGCCGAGCACGTCGCCGATCTCACGGACGTCGAACCGAACGCTGTCTACCTGCCGACCTTCGCTACGGGAAGTCTCGTCGGAAGCGTCAGCGTCGCCTCTCGTGCCGCCGAATTGGCGGTCTTCCGACTGACCGAACTCGACTACGACCCGCTCGACATCCGCTCTGCGATGGGTTCAGCACCGGTTGCGCCGGTCAGCTACGACGAAGCGACCGCGATCGGGCGAACGAACGACGCGCTCGCCTACGGCGGACAGGTCCACCTGACCGTCACCGAGGAGTTCGACCGATTCGACGAACTCCCATCGATTGCGAGCGACGAGTACGGCACACCCTTCCAAACGTTCTTCGACGACGCTGACTGGGATTTCGAGGAAATCCCCGAGAGCGTGTTTGCTCCGGCACAGGTGACCGTGGACGTGGTGGATGGCCCGACACACGTCCTCGGAGAGACGAACGAAGACCTCCTCGCGGATAGTTTCGACCTGTGAAGTTCAAACTCGTCCCCGAAGCGCCCGACGCCATCGCGTTCCTTGCCGACGCACAGCGTGCCGTCCCGCTGGTGCCCGGCACGGAAGACGATTGCTGTACCCGACTGATGCGGCGACTCGACTTGCCGAGTCGTGACGTTGCCCGGACGTGGCTCACGTTCCTTCGGGCGCTCGAACTTGCCGAGGAGACCCGATCGGGATTCGTTCGAATCCGCAGAGATCCGGAACGAGACGAGCTTGCCGAGGCGTTCGAGACGCGGGTGTACGGCGCGACGACCGTACTCGACCTGCTTTCCGAACACGAATCGCTCTCCGAAGAAGACGTGTTCGACCACTTCCGCGACGAGATTCCGACGTGGGAACGCCACAAAGATCCGAGCAGGGTGGAGGACGTGTGGCGAGAGCGCGTCGGAAATCTGCTGGACTGGGCGGTGTTGTTTGGGCTCGCAGAGCGGACAGACGGAGCGTATCGACGGGCGTGAGTCGGTCGGCGAGTCTGTGCCGGTGAACGAGTGTGAGTCGATCAGCGAATCTGCGTCGGTCGGTGGAGCCCGATCGTCCATCGGAGTCGGATCGGAACCCGGAATCGGCGGCCATCGATCCGGACTGGTTCCGTTTTCTTATATAAATCTACGCACAGCTTCCCGCAACGCACGGCATTTCGTTTTTGTCGCCACGGTACCTACAGCCGATCGATGAGTATCGACACGGTTCTCTTCGATCTGGACGATACGTTACTGGAGTACGAACAGAGTTCCCACGACGTGCTCTCGTCGTCGTTCGAAACCGTCGGCGTCGAGCAGTTCTTCGACATCCCGGATTACCACGTCCGCTACGACGAGTTTCTCGAACGAGGGCTAAGCGTGGACGAACAGCGAGCCAACTGCTTCGCGGCGATCGCGAGCGAAAAGGGATACGACACGGAGACCGGACGGGCGATCGCGGACGAATTCGCCGAGATTCGTGACCATTCGCTGGTGCGCTACCTTCCCGGCGCACCTGAAACGCTCGAAACCCTCGCGCGCGACCACGCGCTCGGAATCGTTACGAACGGCTCACCGAAGATGCAGCGGACGAAGATGGCCGCGTTAGGAGTCGAAGACCACGTCGATTCGGTCGTGTTCGCGGGCCATGACGCACCTGCCAAGCCGAACCCGGAACCGTTCGAACACGCACTCGCTGAACTCGATTCCGAGCCAGAGAAATCAGTTCACGTCGGCAACTCACTCAGGTCGGACGTTTCCGGGGCGAAAGCCGCCGGACTCGGAGCGGTGTGGGTTCCTGCCGACCCCGACGTAACACCGGACCCGACACCAGATTTCGCCTTCGAGACGCTCCACCCACTCGGCGATCGTCCGTGGAAGCGGGCGTAGGTTTATATACTACGACGGAACCAAACTGGCTCGATGCGTGGTATCGTCGGTCCGGTCGCCTCCCTACTCGCGGGTTTGCAGATAGTCGTAGCCGATGCCAACGAGCATGACCAACCCCGCCAGACCCAGAAGCAACGAAAACTCGTCACGGCCTCCGAAGAGATAGTCGGCTATCGACCAGACCACCACGCCGCCGAAAAACGCGACCCGCCACCGCCGCGTTCGTGTCACGTCACGGAACACCCCCACGAAGAGAACGACCGCGATATACAGGAGGGTGATACCTTGTAGCAAGCCAGTCACACCGGATTCGGAGACCAGACCGACGACAGAGACGAGCGCAACTACCAGGAGAAGCGACGCGAACAGTTTCACGACGGTCGTCACGTCGAACTGGACTCTCGACATGTACGACTCTCGGAGGAGTGTGTAGATAAACCTACTCGACCGGCGTCACGTCCACCACGGTTCCGACGCCCTTGCTCTGGCCTTCGCGGAAGACGAACCGCTGGCCTTTCTCCACGAGGTAGGGTCGGAACTTGAATCGAACCGTGGTCGTTCCCCTGTCTCCGGGGAGGAGGTGACCACCGTCGGGTTCGAAGACGGCGGTCTCACTGACCGTTTCGAGGTGGACGACCGGTTCGTAGCCGGTGCCGATGCGCGTCGGATGGTTCAACACCATCACCTCGGCTTCGAACTCACAAACTGGTGTGGGGTCTGCGTCCGGTGGAAGCAAGACCATCCCACGCTCGATATCCGCCTCTCGAATTCCCTTGAGCGCGATACCGACGATGCGACCCGCCTTCGCCTCGTCGACGCGATGGTAGTGCATCTCTATGGAACGAACCTCCACCTGCCGGAACTCGCCGTCGGGCATCGGCCCGATGAGGAGTTCGTCACCCGCTTCGACCGATCCGGAATTGATCGTCCCGCTCGCCACCGCGCCGACCCCGGTGACGCTGTAGGTTCGGTCGATGTACATCCGGAACTCCCCGCTGTCGGCGGTCGTCTTCGGCAACTGCTCGAACATGGCATCGAGAGCGTCGAGTCCATCCATCGTGACCGCGCTGGTCATCAGCACGGGAACCACGTCTTCGCTCACCTCCTCGATGGCGACATCGACGCCGTGGCGTTCGACCCGGAGGGGTGTCTTGCCGACCTCGCGGAGCAATCGTTCGACCTCACGTTCGACCTCCTTCGCTCGTTCCTCGTCCACGATATCGGTCTTCGTGATTGCAACGATGGTCGGGAGTTCGGTCGCCAGCAGGATGCCGAGGTGTTCGCGCGTCGTCTTCGTCGGGCCGTCGTCCGCGGCGACGGTGAGCAACCCGTAGTCGAGTTTCTGGCCGACGAGACCGCGAATCGTGGTGCGTAGCCACGGTTCGTGACCAACGGTGTCGACGAACGAGACGAGACGCTCGCTCTCCTCGACCACGCGTGCACGGTCGGACTTACGATGCGGATTGTCCATGTGAACCGGACCATCATCGTCGAACCCGTAGACAGCGTACGAGAGGTCGGCACTGAGACCGCGCTGTATCTCGTGCGGTTGCACGTCGAGGTAGCCTCTCGTACCTCCTTCGCCGTCATCCGGTTGGCCGGTGACGAGACTGCCGACGAGTGTGCTCTTCCCGTGGTCGACGTGGCCTGCCGTCCCGACGACGATGTGTTCGCTGTCGGTATCGAGAACGGCACCCTCGCGGATCGTGGCGACACCGACGAGTCCGCCGTTGCCGTTTCGTGTCGTCGCTCGTGTCTGCGTCTCGGTGTCGTCGATACCCCACGTCTGGACGTCTTCGATGTGTGCTCCGGCCTCCTCTGCGAGCAGTGAGAGCACGTCCATCGTCTCAGAGAAAACGTCAGGTGTGACGCCTGCAAGTCCACCATCGTCGGTGACACCGACGACGTACGTCGCCTCGCCGTCACCCGAAAGAACCCGATGGCGTAGTTGTGCGGCAAGACTCTCCATTCGCCCTTCGGCAAGGTGGATCTCCCTCGTGAGTCGTTCCTTGAACTCCACGCTGCCACCCTCCCGCTCTCCCCGGTCGAGAGCGCGCTGCAAGGCGGCGCGGTCAGCGCTCATGAGGACGGTTTAGAGCCGACAGGCCAAAAGATTTGCCCGCGTCGTAGACCTGTTCGTCCCGAATCGAAGAAGAGCAACCGAGGACGACCGTTACAGGTCGGGTGACAGTTCCTCGTTGCGGACGAATTGGACACGGACGACGTGTCTCGCGGGTTCGCTCACCACGATGGTCGCTTCCGTCGCGTCGGCATCGATAGAGAACACCATCCAGACGGTTACCGACTCGCCTGCTTCGAGGACGTTCGGATCGAATCCACTTGCGTTGACGAGCGGTTGGTGGCCGTGGAGGGTTCCGTTGGAGCGAAGAACGAAATCCCGTGGCCGAAGACCGACCGAATCGGCACCATCGTTCGTGACGTTCATCGTGACGAGGAGGAACTGATTGCCATCTCTCGGTCGGTACACACCGTCATCACCCGATTCGGGATCGAGTTTGCTCACCCGTTTCGCGTTCCACTGCACGTAGAGCGCACTGGTGACGTTATCGGGGGTCGTGGACGCTGCCGTCACGTTCCAGCCCGTCTCGGCGACCTTCCCCCCGGTTCCCAGGAGCATCGGAGCGACGACCACCGCCAGCACGATTGCGGCGATGGCGACGACGACGCCTGCGATCGCCTTCGGTGGGACCGACGTCGAAATCGGGAGCGAAAAGCCGTCCTCAGAATCGTCACTATCGTCGGCGTCGTCGGCTAACGCTTCGGAATCGGCTTCGTCATCGACGTCCGCGTACCGGCTGACGAGGTCGTGGAGTTCACGTGCTTCGACGATGGTACGGAGTTTCTCGCCATCGACAAGTTGTACACCGGCCTGTGTGGCGATCTTCTCTGCGTCCTCGGTGAACGTTCCCGCCGTGACGACGGCCCCCTCGTCGACACTGTACTGCTGGCAGAGCATGACGAACTGCTGGAGCGCCTTGCCGCTGACGCCCTCACCGGTCGCCGGTCTCGCCCAGATGAGTCCTTCCGCGCCCTCGCGCTGAAGGACGACGAACGATTTTCCGGATTTCGTCGTAGTCTGGGTCCGCCAACCCTGTTTCTCCCAGAGGGCTGCGACGAACTTGGCGAATCCGGACTGATCCATTTGACGTATCATGATCTGCGTGGGAACCTTGGGTTTGTGCTGGTATCCTCAGTCATCGTATAAAAACTATCGGACACCTTCATTCGGAACGCCGGACGACGAGTAGTACCGCCGCCACGAGTGCCACGAGTGCGACGGATACGTCGAACCCGGGAAGACCACCCTCAGATACCGTCTGGGCGGTGATCGGCTGCTCTGTGGGAACCGGTGTGGCGGTCGGTGTCTGCGCCGTGGTCGCTGTCGCCGTCGCGTTCGTCGTGGTAGTAGTGGTAGTCGTACTGATTGTCGTCGTCGTTGTCGTCGTGGTGGTGGTCGTTATCGTCGGAGTCGGTGTCTTCGGCGGCGCAGAGGCGACGATACCTTTGACCGAGATATCCTGGTCACGGAGTTCGACCGTGAACTCGGTGCCCGACTCGACGCTACTGAAATCGAACGACGTGCTGAACGTTCGGTTCTTTGTGACCGCCGCTTTCTTCGGCCAGAAGAACGGATTCTTTCCTTCGTCGAACGCGGTGACGTTTATCGTCGATCCCGGTGCGAGCGTCGTCGTTCCGCCGATAGCCGTCTCGTTCTCCACGACGATAACGTCGCCAGAGTAGTCGAGCGTCACCTGTCGTTCGACGACCGTGAACATCGTCGTCGCGGTCTCCGATTTAGCGACCATGGGGTTTTCTTCGCCGATCTCGAAGGTGACTTCGTACTCGTCTCCGGCCTCGATACCGTGTTCCCCGGTGTCGAGCACGAGATAGAACTTGTTGTTCTCCTCGTCTAGTAAGAGCCGATTAGGTTCATCTTCTCTTACGTCCTCACCGTCAATCTCGTTCGGTTGGGTGTTTCGTTCGTAATTCGATTCGTGGAAGTGGACAGAGACGTGCTCGTCACCGCCGCTAAGATTTGCTTGCTCAATGAATCCCCCGAGACCAGAGGCGTTGAGTGCGAGCACAAATTGGTCACCCTTTGCTATCGTTCCATTGTCTGTTTCTGAAGCCGCCTTTAGGAGATCGGCTGACGACTCGAACGTTGAAGGGCTCGCACTCGCTGGCAACACGAGCGTCTTAGCGTCACCTGTTTCCCGCTCTTTCACCGTGAACGAGCCCATATCCTGCGTAACGTTCTTATCGTCGATTTCGACGGTGATGTTCATGTCGTACGTTCCGGGTTGAAGCGGCCCAGATTGTGACGGAATAGTAGCGTTAGTATCTCCAACGAGACCACCTTCAACCCGTGTCACGGCCTCGGTGCGACTATCTGCCTTGTAGGTATTGATAGCGAGCGTCGTCGTTCCCTTCGGGACAGTTATTGGTGCCCAAAATCCATCTTCCGGAGAGCCAAGATTCACCGTTGCCTTTTGACTAGCATGGACGGTGACCTCGATGATATCCCCCCGGTGGTCGCTGACGGTGGCATCTGCGAAACTCGCTTGTTTTCCATCGACGCTAGACACAGCCAGTGGCCCGACGACGAGCGAGCAGACGAGAACGGCGACCACCCACGCCGAGGGTTTCTTGACAGGTTTCATCGATAGACACCTCTCAGATAGTTTCGAGGGCAAGATTCCTGAAACCGAACATTCCGACACATCTGTCTCTCGATGGCCGGGGGCGATACTGTCGGCATAGTTGAGTAAGTGTGGTGTTGTGAACCGACTGTAATAAATTCGCCCGTCAAATACTGTCCGTGATAATTAACGGTTCTGCAATCGCTCGTAGGCTCGGGTGACTTTCTTGAACGCTTCCTCGTTCCCGTCTTCGCGGTCGGGATGGACGCTCTTTACCTTCTTTCGGTAGGCCTGTCGAACCGCATCGTCGTCTGCACCGGGGGAGAGTCCGAGGATTCGGTACGCCTCCGCCACGCTCGGGCCGGACGGGCGACCGACCGTCGCCCGCGTGCGCGTACGGTCGTTCGTGTGCTGGCGCGTCGTACGCTGGCGTGTTTGCGCTCCCCTTCGCGTCTGCTGGCGCGCCTGCCCGCGCGCCGCGCCTGATTCGAACCGACCCGCGTCACGGTACGCTGCATCGCGTTCTACCTTCTTGGCGAGTCGCCCGGTCGCGTGGTACCAGAGGATGGCCGTCGTGATCCCGAACGGTATCGCAAAGACGACGAGAAACAGATTGTACACGATGCCGAGGATACTCAAGGAAACCGTAATCCCGGCGAAGATGGCTGCGATACCGAGCAAGAGGCGCGACCTGTGCACGGTTTCGCTACGGGTGGATGGATGTTAAGCCTCTCGCCATACTCAGACACGCCTCGCCGTCCCGGAATCCTCCCCCCACTCCAGGAATCGCTCGCCGTCCCGGAACCCTCCACCTATCCCAGGAACCGCACATCGCCCCCAGACTGATACCGTTTCGCAACCTACGACCGACTATGAGTGTCAGTGGCCTGTGCCAGATCTGTGAATCGGCCGAGGCGACACACGACTGCAATCGGTGTGGTGCGCTCGTCTGTGTCGAACACTGGAACCGAGAGAACGACCTCTGTGTCGAGTGTCTGGCAGAGATCGGCGGTGCGGGTGATCAGGAGCAGAAACCGAGCGGGCCGGGAAAAGAAGACATCACCCCGCCGGACACCGACGACAGCACGCACCAGATGTAGATTGCAGGCGGGTCGCTTCGACTACCGGTGCTGGTTCAGCTGTCGTTTGAGTCGCTTCGCCGCCTGTCCTGCTACCTTGTCGAAGTTCTCGCCCGCGTCCTCGCCTGCGAAGATGATTCCCCGCGAGGAGTTGACCAGTCCCGCCCCGTCCGCGAGGGCGTAGGTCGCTGCTGCTTCTGCGTCACCGCCCTGTGCGCCGACACCGGGAACCAGGAACGGGAGATCCGGGACTCGCTCGCGAATCTCTTCGAGTTCGTCGGGAGTGGTCGCACCGACGACGAGTCCGACGTTCCCGTTCGCGTTCCAGAGGTCGGCGAGCGACGCCACCCATTCGTACACCGACTCGCCGGAGGCCAGTTCGAGATCCTGGATATCGGTACCACCGGGGTTGGAGGTTCGACAGAGGATGAAGATCCCCTCGTCTTCCCGCGAAAGGAACGGGTCGAGCGAGTCACGACCCATGTAGGGGTTGACGGTGATGGCGTCGGCCATGTCGAGCAGTTCGGCGTATTTTCGGGCCGTGTTGCCGATGTCTGCGCGTTTCGCGTCCAGCAGGACTGGCACGTTTTTTCCGTGCGCGTACGCGATGGTCTCTTCGAGGGCAGCCCATCCGTCGGCATCCTCGTAGAAAGCGAGGTTCGGTTTGAAGGCCGCCGCGTGTTCGTGTGTCGCGTCGATTATCCGGCGATTGAACGCCCAGCGCGGCATATCGTACTCGTGGAGGTGTTCCGGGATTCGGTCGATGTCGGCGTCGAGGCCGACGGAGACGATGCTATCGGTCGCCGCGATGCGGTCTGCGAGGCGGTCGAAGAAGTTCATACTCTCCGATTTTCGTGGTAGGTCATGGGTGTATCGAACTGGTAAAGAGTACGCAGTTCCAAGAGACTCCAAATGCGCGTGACCGCTGTCGGGTTCGACCTCGACGCCACCCTCGCCGTGACCGACCGACCACGAGCCGAACTCCTCGCGGACGCGACGGACGCGGTGGATGCCCCACCCCTCTCTCGTGACGACTATCTCGACGCCCACAGTCGGAATCTCGACAGCGAGACGCGACGCCCCATCTTCGCCGACTTGCTCCCCGAGGAAAGCGATATCACCCCCGACGAGCTTACGGACGCCTATCGAACGGCGATCTTGGATGCTCTCTCGCCACTCCAGGACATCCCCGAACTGCTCACGACACTCCGCCGAGAGTACCGCGTCGGCCTGCTCACCAACGGCCCGATCGTCGCCCAGCGCGGCAAACTCGACGAACTCGGCTGGGAATGCCACTTCGACGCGACCGTCGTCACGGGAGAACTCGAAGCCGGTAAACCAGACGTGCGGGCCTTCGAAGTTCTCTGTGACGAACTCGACGTCACCCTCGCCGAGACGGTGTACGTCGGCGACGACCCGAAGATGGACGTTCGAGGCGCGAAACAGGCGGGGATGACCGCGGTACAAGTGCTGTTTCCCGACGGCCCTGAACCGGAACCGACGGCAGACGCCTACATCGACCGCGACGAACTCGTTTCTGGATTACCGGGCGTTCTTTCGAATCTCAACGAACCGCCGCGATGAGCACGTCGACGGCGCGTTTGACCGCTGCACCACTTTCGACGAAGACGAGCACCTGTGGGGGTTGAGCCGCCTTCGGGCGCACGCGCAATCCCGCCTCGCTGGCCGCCTCGGTTGCGGCATCGATTCCGTCGGAGATGTCGATCCGGACGCGGTCGGGCTGGACGAACACGCTCGCGACGACCTCCCCGTCCTGGTCGATCTCGTATGCCAGTGCACCGTCGTCAGTCGGTTCCACGTCTCGGTTCGCGTTCACGATGGCGAGCGAATCGAGTGGTGGGTCTTCGCGGCCATCGATTTCCGACGAGAGGATCTGTGCGATCCGAACCCCGTCGGTGATTCTATCCTCGACCATACACGTCGTTGACGAAGTGTGGATTTACGCTTTGAGGTCTGTGAGTGCCTCTTCTGCTTCGGCACTCACGTCGATCCCCTTTCGGCGTGCATAGACGACGGCAGCCGCTTCGACGGTGACGCCACCGCGCTGTTGGAGTTCGTTGATCTCAGCGACGGCGGTCTGTTTCGACGTTCCATCGGAGACGAGCTTGTCGAGTACCTTCTCGAACGTCGATTGTTCCTGCAAGAGCTGTTCGTCTGGGACGAACTCCTCCGGAATCTCGACTTCGGCGGGGTCGAACTCCGCGATCAGTTCGTCGTCCTCGTGCGTGAGCAGTCCCTGTCCGCTCGCGACGTCCACGAGTCGCTTCGCCTGGTCGGGCGAGAACCAGTCACGGTCGAGCGACAGTGCGACGACGAACTCGCTTTCCCGCATTCGTTCGCGTCCAGCTTGCTGGAACGGGGCGGCGACGGTGATCCGCAAACTCATCGTCCGGCGGAACAAAACGTGACGGCCTAAATCTGCCGATGTCGGACTGCGAATCGAGTCATTGAAGTATTCCGTGACCGACCCTCACGATATGAAAGACCAAGGACGCTCTACGCGAAAGCGAACCGGTGGCCGACTGAAGCCGTTCCACAAGAAGAAAAAGCACGAACTCGGCCGTGAACCGACCGAAACACAGGTCGGTGAACCCCGATATCGCACCATCGACGCCCGTGGCCGCAACGAAAAGATCCGCGCGCTCACGACCAACGTCGCCAACGTGACCACCGGCGGCGAGACGGTCAGCGCGACGATCCAGGACGTGCTCGAAAACGACGCGAACCCGAACTACGCACGCCGAAACATCATCACGAAGGGCGCGATCATCACCACGAACGAAGGAAAAGCGCGCGTGACCTCCCGCCCCGGCCAGACCGGTCAGGTCAACGCAGTGTTGGTCGACGACGAGTAATCGAATCTCCGTCTTCTTCGATTCACAGTTTCAGAGAGCGACTGCGTTGCTCGAAACGGAACCACGGAGGAGCGTTCAGGGACGGGGTGCAGCCTTCTGGAGTGCCGTCTCCGCGATGTTGCCGCCGTAGTCGGCACATCGTGACAGCGAGTCCACGACGAGACCGAGCAGTTGTGCCTGCTGTGGATCTTGCTCACGGAGGAGTTTGTCGATGGAACGAGCGTGCTCGTCGATAGACAGGATCGACTGGCGCGCGTCGTTCGCAAGTTCGGTGGCCTGGTCGCTATCGTCCAAGAGGAGAGCGTCCATCGCCTTGTCGATGACATCTGTCGCGTCGTCGTGGAGTTCCTCGAAACTCGCTATGACGTCTTCGGGCACCTCCGACAACTGGAGCGTGAGTTGTCCGATCTTGGCGGCGTGATCGGCGATGCGTTCCAGTTGACGGGCGCTGGAGTGGTAGTCGAAACACAGTTCGCGCGACATCCCGAGTTCCTCGGTCGCTTTCGCCGTGCGGAGCGTCGCCCGGAAGATTCGCGAGACGACGAACCACAGGCGGTCGACGTCCTCGTCGCGGGCGATGACGTCGCGGGCGATGTCGTCGTCGTTCTCCGCAAGGGCGGTGATGGCGTCGTCCAACATCGAAAGTGCGATGAGTCGCATGCGCGTGACGGCGTTGTGGATCGACAGCTCGGAGGAGTCGAGGAGGTCCTGGATGACGACCTTGTTGCCCGTCTCCTCCAGTACTTCAAGACCGACGAGACTCTGAGTCGCCTCGCTGATGGTGCGTCGCTGTTCGGTCGTGATTCGCCCGGCTTCGAGTCGGATGATGTCGAAGCCGCTCACGTACATCGTGAACACCGCACGTCGCAGTTCTTCGTCCCGCAGATCCCTGATGTCGAGCGAGCCTTCGAGCTGGTCTCGCTCGTCCTTCGGCGTCAACAACAGTGAATCCGATTCGGGATAGAATTCCACGATGCTTCCGGCCTCCACACCGTTTTCGTTCGCCCACGTCTTCGGAAGTGAAACGGTGAACGTCGAGCCGCCGGTGACCTGTACTTTGCGCGTCTCCATACACGCCTGTTCGGGTCGGCTACACTATAAATCCAACCATTTCTATATATGGGAACGAGAAATGTGGTATCTACCACGATAGTATATTCCGACACCCACCAACCGTTCGAACGAGCCGGATTTCATCGAGTTAGAGGTAGAAATTATATAATAAATACACTGTCGATTCGGAGCAAAACCGCGATAGATGGTAAAATACCGTGTTTCGGCTGGAAAACGAGTGGGGATGTGAGACATGATCAATGGTAGAACCATAGCATACGTAGAAATATATAGAAATCATAGCAACGTATTATTACGGGCTGTTCATGGTTTCAGGTGATGTCAGGTAAGTCGTCAAGCAGCGTTTCGCGGCGGAAATTTATCGTGGGCGCAGGCGCATCCGGTGCAATCGCACTCGCGGGGTGTACGAAGAACCAGACCAGCGGCAGTGGTGGCGGCACTACCGATGGTTCCGGCAACTCCGACAACAGTGGTGGCGACAACCAGGAACTGAGCGGGCAGGTCAAGATCGCTGGCAGTTCGACGGTGTTCCCGTTGTCTCAGGCGATGCGTGACAAGTTCATCCAGAAACACTCCGGCGTGAACATCAGCATCAAATCGACCGGGAGCGGCGGCGGTTTCGCGAACCACTTCTGTCCCGGTGAGACCGACTTCAACAACGCCTCTCGGCCTATCAAGAAAGAGGAGAAGTCGGCGTGCCAGAAGAACAATGTCGAACCAGTCGAACTGAAGGTGGCGACTGACGCGGTGACGGTCATCGTCAGCCCGAAGAACGACTTCGTCGACTGCATGACCGTCGACGAACTCAAGCAGATCTGGCAGGGCGGTAACAACAAGGTCTCGAAGTGGAGCGACGTGAACTCCGACTGGCCGGACAAGAAGATCAACCTCTACGGTCCGACCGAGGCGTCCGGTACCCTCGACTACATGCACGAAGCAGTCGTCGGCGAGGACAACAAACACCGAATGGATCACCAGGCGACCGAACAGGACCGGAACATCATCAACGGCGTCAAAGGTGACAAGTACGCGCTCGGGTACCTCGGATTCGCGTACTACAGCGAGAACAAGGATTCGGTAAAGGCACTCGGCATCGACAACGGAAACGGCTGTGTCAAGCCATCGCTCGAAACCGCGAAAGCGGGTAAGTACAAGCCGCTATCCCGTCCGCTGTTCACCTACCCCAAGGTTTCGTCACTCAAGAACAAAGATCAGGTCGCCGCGTTCGCGGAGTTCTGGATCGAGAACTCCACGAGCAAAGAGATCGTCGCCAACCAGGTCGGCTACGTGCCGCTCGGTGACGACGAGCAGAAAGAGCAGATGGACAAACTCAAGAAGCACATTGAGTAAGTGTGCGTGTGGGCGTAGTAAGCGGTCGAATCGGCAAACGAAGGTCTTTTTCGGGCACGATTAGAGATCATAAACAATGAGTACTGATCGAATAACGCAAACCCTGACAACACGGACGGGGAACTCGTCACGGGAGTATCTGGCGTGGCTGTTCTTTTTCGCGTGTGCACTCCTGTCGATACTCACGACCATCGGCATCGTGTTGCTCCTGTTGAACGAGACACTGCGATTTTTCAGTGAAACCGCAGGACTCCTGGGTGTCACGGGTGAAACAGCATCGTTGGTCGACTTCTACACGTCGACAGTATGGCGACCGAGTAACGAAAAGTTCGGTGTATTGGCACCGCTGACGGGGACGCTGATGGTCACCATCGGTTCGGCAGCCATCGCACTCCCACTCGGGGTTGCGACCGCACTCTATCTGAGCGAATACGCGAGCCAGCGGGCGCGGTCGGTTCTGAAACCGGCGCTCGAGATACTCGCTGGCGTGCCGACGGTCGTCTACGGATTCTTCGCGCTTATCTACATCACTCCGGTTCTCGAACCGATCTTCCACGTCCAGTTTTTCAACATGATGTCTGCGAGCATCGTCGTCGGGTTCATGATCATCCCGATGGTCGCGTCAATCAGCGAGGACGCCATGAGCGCAGTCCCCGACGAACTCAGACAGGCTGGATACGGAATGGGTGCGACGAAGTTCGACGTCTCGGTCGGTGTCGTCATCCCCGCCGCGATATCGGGTATCTTCTCCTCTTTCATCCTCGCCCTCTCGCGTGCCATCGGAGAGACGATGGCAGTCGTCATCGCGGCAGGGAGTGTCGCACACTTCAAAAATCCACTCAACCCGCTCGCCTACACCGGGCCGAACATGCCGATGACAGCAGCTATCGTCAACTCGCTCACCGGTGACTTCGCTGGTGGCGGAATCGCGTACCGGAGCGCGTTCGCGGTCGGATTCACACTGTTCGTCGTCACGCTCGTGATGAACATCGTCAGCGACCTCGTCGCAGAGCACTACAGGGAGGAATACTGAGATGGCAACCGATATACAGCGCGAAACGACCGCATTCGAACAAGTCAGCCGTACTACCGGTCGGATATTCAAGTACGCACTTCTCTCCGGGACGCTCATCGCGCTCGTCGCACTCGGGGTCTTGCTCCTCTACGTTGCCAACGACGCGATCCAGCCGTTGACCGCGGCACCGGGTTGGTATCTCGTCTTCTTCCTCACGCTCGTCACGCCGACGGTCGTCGTGGCCTGGTACCTGAACCGACGTAGTGATGATAGCCTGTCGATCGGTGTGACCGCGATCGGTATCCCTCTCGTGGGCGTGGTGTTCGGTGGCGGACTCTCGTCGGTGTTCATCGAGGTCATCTCGCCACTCGTACTGCTCGCGTACGCCGTCGCGTTCGCGATTCCGATCGCCATCTCGCTCGGCCTGAGCCATATCGAGGTCGAGGTGCCCTTCACTGCGTGGCTCGCAACGACGATTCTGGCGTTCGTGGCGTCGTTCGTCTTCGTTCCCGGTTTCATCCTCTCGTTCCCGTACATCCCTACGAATGGAATCGCCATGGGGATCACGGCAGGCGCATTGGTGGCGTTGGCGGCGCGGTCGTACGCTGATGGTCGATGGGACGGCGACCGCACTGCCGACATCGCGGCCGTAGCCGCCTTCCTCGCAACCGTCATCGCGGCACCGGTCGGTCAGTTCGTCGGCATCGGTGCGGTTCCGACACCGATACTGATGGCCATGGCGGGCGTTCCGGTCGGGCTGTACGTCGCAGACATCGTCACGAACCAGCCAGAGGAACGTATCGGACTCGCCCTCGCCGTCGCCGTTATCGGCGGGGCCCTCCTCGGCGCGTTCCTCGTCGATATGCTCGGATTCGCGGGGCCGAAGTCGTGGCTCGACTGGGCTTTCATCACCGGCCCGAGCACGAGTAGTGCCGATTCGACCGGATTCTACGCCGCCATCGTCGGGTCGGTGCTGCTGATGTTCGTCGTCGCACTCGTCTCGTTCCCGGTCGGTATCGGTGCAGCCGTCTATCTCGAAGAGTACGCACCCGCCAATCGACTGACGAGGATCATCAAGATCAACATCTCGAATCTGGCAGGCGTTCCGAGCGTCGTCTACGGTCTGCTCGGAGCAGGATTCTTCGTCAACTATCTCGGGCCAGGGATCCCTGTCCTCCCGCCAGCGATCGCAAATCCGCTCGGGCTAACGCCGATCTACCTGGCCGGGAGCCTGTTCGGTTCCGGGACGATCGTCGTTGGTGGACTGGCGCTTGCATTGCTCATCCTTCCGATAATCATCATCTCCGCACAGGAAGCGATTCGAGCCGTCCCCGACGACATGCGACAGGCGTCGTATGGGATGGGTGCGACGCGCTGGCAGACGGTCAAGAAAATCGTTCTCCCGCGCGCGTTCCCCGGTATCCTCACCGGAACCATCCTCGGACTCGGTCGGGCGATCGGTGAGACCGCACCACTCGTCATGATCGGTGCAGCGGCCATCTCTGGCCTCCCCCGGACGTTCGATTCGGTCGTCGCCGCGATGCCGATGCAGATCTACGCGTGGACGTCGATCATGGCTACGTCGGAGTTCTTCAACAGAGTCGCACCCGCAGGCGTCATCGTCCTCCTCATCGCGATGCTGACGATGAACTCCGTCGCTATCGCACTGCGCAACAAGTATCAGAGGGAGGGTTAAACAATGAGTCAAGAGAACATGCCCACGAACGAGGAAGCGAGTGAGAGACGACAGGCCGAATCGTCAGGCTCGATGAACGACGAGATGCTCATCGAAACCGAAGTGGATTCCGAAGGCGCTCGGCGTGCGGATACGCCCGCCATCATCGAGTCGAAAGACATCAGCGTGTGGTACGACGACGATCAGGCATTGCAGGGTATCGACATGGAGATTCCGGAAAAGCGGGTCACCGCGATGATCGGCCCGTCCGGCTGCGGGAAATCCACGTTCCTCCGGTGTATCAACCGGATGAACGACCTCATCGACTCCGCGAGCGTCGAAGGCGAACTCACCCTTCGCGGGAAGAACGTCTACGACGACGACGTCGACCCAGTGGCGCTTCGTCGGCGCGTCGGGATGGTGTTCCAGAAGCCGAACCCGTTCCCGAAGAGCATCTACGACAACGTCGCCTACGGGCTGAACATCCAGGACAAAGACGGCGACTACGACCAGATCGTCGAAGAATCCCTCAAGCGCGCCGCGCTGTGGGACGAGGTGAAAGACAGACTGGACGAGTCCGGTCTCGAACTCTCCGGCGGGCAACAGCAGCGTCTCTGTATCGCTCGGGCCATCGCACCCGACCCGGAAGTCCTTCTGATGGACGAACCGGCCAGCGCGCTCGACCCCGTCGCAACCTCGCAGATCGAAGACCTCATCGCCGAACTCGCCGAGGATTACACGGTCGTCATCGTCACCCACAACATGCAGCAGGCGGCCCGCATCAGCGACAAGACCGCCGTCTTCCTGACCGGCGGTGAACTCGTCGAGTTCGACGACACGCAGAAGATCTTCGAGAACCCAGAAAACGACCGCGTCGAAGACTACATCACCGGGAAGTTCGGATAAGATTCATACCTACGATAGCCGAATCACAATTTATGGCACGAAAAAGTTATCAGCAGCAGTTGGTCGACCTTCAAGAGAACGTCCTCTACATGAGCGAGGTGGTGATGGAGCGGCTCCGCCTCGGACTCAACGCACTGGAACAGAAAGACCAGGAACTCGCCCGCGAAGTCATCGAAGGCGATTACGAGGTGAACGAACTCTATCTCTCCCTCGAACAGGACTGTATCGACCTGTTCGCACTCCAGCAGCCGGTCGCGAGCGACCTCCGGATGATCGCCGCGTCGTTCAAGATCATCACCGACCTCGAACGCATCGGCGACCTCGCGGTGAACCTCGGTGAGTACACGCTCACCGCAGACCGCGATATGTTCCCGGAAGTCGATATCCAGGAACTCGGGGACGTCACCCTCGAAATGCTGGAGGCGACGATGGACGCCTACGCCGAAGACGACACCGAGGCCTGTTACGCCGTCGCCGACCGTGACGACGAACTGGACAGCCTCTGTGAGCGCGCGAGTCAACTCGTCGTCCGCGACCTCATCGAGACGGAACTGGAAGAGACCGACGAGAGCACGGACGAGGAGATCGAACGTCTCCTCCAGGACGTTTCGCGCCTCCTACTCACCATCCGTGATCTGGAGCGCATCGGCGACCACGCCGTCAACATCGCCGCCCGCACCTTCTACATGGTCGAAAACGACGACGAACTCATCTACTAGAACGCACCTTTTTCTGCGGTCGGGTGTCGAGACGAACGCCGCACGGCAATCGTCTCGCCCTGCCTCCCTGGAAAAATCTGCACCAAAAGCACTTCGTTACCCCCTCAGTCGAGTCTCCAGCAGACGCTTCGCGTCTACTTTCGACACTCCTTCAAGGGTTCCTCGGCCCTGAAAATCGTAGATTTTCCGGAGAGTGAACTAGCCCTTGCGGTTGTGTAGTCTGCTGATCTTGGTGGTTGGTCAGTTGTGCGAAGGCGAGGTAAACTTTCGTATCGCTGTACCGATTGCAAACCCTAGCGTGCCGAGGATTGCGGCGGCGATAAATCCACCAGTGAATGCGATGATGACTAATTCGGGGAATTCCGGGCCGGAGCCAGTCAAGCCGATACCACCGTAGTTCAGGAACACACCGACTACCGGGGTGAAAACGAGCGCCCAACTGAGTGCTAATCCACCGTTGGAGTACGCTTGGACGGTGATGAGTGCGACGAGCAAAACGGCGTAGCCTTCCCACCAGAGGTGTTGGAAAATCGTTGGAGGAGTGACCTCTTTGTAAGCCGCAAAAAAAGCAACGAGAATAGAAACAGCCCCACTGAGACGATTCCCCACCGTTTCGTCATCTGCTCGTTTCTGCCAATGAGGAGAGATTGCGTAGTTGGGGAAAACATGGATAGATAGTCTTTGTCATTCTACAAAACATTTCTGCGCGAAGTGGTTCATACTACTCGAATTAGCAACCGACACGACCGCCGGGGGCTAGCCCACTCTCCGCGAACGAGGAGCGTCAGCGACGAGCGAGCGGGCCGACGACTGAACGGAGTTCGCCAGACTCGCTCTGCGAGTCTGGCGAAACGAAGTGAAGGAGGAGTGCTTTTGGTCGAGCTTTTACAGGGAGCCAGCGGAAAGGGCGACGGCGGTCGTCGCCCTTTCCGCTCGCGACCGTTGTAAAAGGTCGTTCTTATTGGAAGCCGATGCGCCCGCCGGTCTGGCGCTGAGGTGCGGACGAACCGCCCTTGAACTCCTGTTCCATCTGCTCGTAGTAGTCGAGCAGGTCTTCGGTGATGGTGGCACGGACGCTCTCCATCGCCTTGCGGAAGTGGCGCATCTCGACCTCATCGGCCTCGTCGTCCTCACGCAGGGCCTCGATAGCGGCCTCCCGCGCGATGGATTCGAGGTCGCTGCCGACGTAGCCGTCGGACATCTCCGCGAGTTCGCGCAGGCTGACGTCGGGTGCGAGCGGCGTGTCATCGGTGTGGATCTTGAGGATCTGCTCGCGGCCCTCGTCGTCCGGCTGGCCGATCATCACGAGGCGGTCGAAGCGTCCAGATCGGATGAGTGCCGGGTCGATCATGTCGGGGCGGTTGGTTGCGCCGATGACCATCACGTCACCCTTGTCTTCGAGCCCGTCGAGTTCTGTGAGCAGCTGGTTCACCACGCGCTCGGAGACGTTGCTGCCGACCTCCTGACTGCGTCCGGGGGCGAGGCTGTCGAGTTCGTCGAAGAAGATGACTGTCGGGCTGACCTGCCGCGCCTTGCGGAACGTCTGCCGGATGGCCTTCTCGGACTCGCCGACCCACTTCGACAGCAGTTGCGGCCCGCGCACGCTGATGAAGTTGGCGTTCGTCTCGTTGGCGACGGCCTTCGCCATCAGCGTCTTCCCGGTGCCGGGTGGCCCGTAGAGCAGGACACCCGACGGTGGGTCGATACCCATTCGTTCGAACTTCTCGGGTGAAGAGAGCGGCCACTCGATGCTCTCTTTGACCTGGCTCTTGGCGTCTTCGAGACCGCCCACGTCGTCCCACGACACCTTGGGCAGTTCGACCAGCACCTCGCGCATCGCGGAGGGTTCGACCTCGTTGAGTGCGCCACGGAAGTCCTCGCGCTTGACGATCATCCGGTCGATGAGCGACGGTGGGATGGACTCTTCGTCCAGGTCGATCTCCGGCAGGTAGCGCCGGAGCGCCTTCATCGCGGCCTCTTTCGTCAGGCTCTCGATATCAGCACCGACGAAGCCGTGGGTGTCGTTCGACAGGCCGGGGAGGTTCACGTCGTCGGAGAGCGGCATCCCGCGCGTGTGAATCTGGAGAATCTCCGTGCGGCCTTCCTCGTCCGGCACGCCGATCTCGATCTCACGGTCGAAGCGACCGGGGCGTCGGAGTGCGGGGTCGACCGAATCGACGCGGTTGGTCGCCGCGATGACGATGACCTGGCCGCGCGCTTCGAGCCCGTCCATCATCGTCAGCAGTTGGGCGACGACGCGGCGTTCGACCTCGCCGGTCACGTCTTCGCGCTTGGGTGCGATGGAGTCGAGTTCGTCGATGAAGATGATGGAGGGAGCTTCCTCGGCGGCGTCCTCGAATATCTCACGGAGCTGTTGTTCGGACTCGCCGTAGTACTTCGAGATGATCTCCGGCCCTGCGATAGAGAAGAAACTTGCGCTGGTTTCGTTGGCGACGGCTTTCGCCAACAGGGTCTTCCCGGTACCCGGCGGGCCGTGGAGAAGCACACCCTGGGGTGGCTCGATGCCGAGCTTCTGGAAGATCTGCGGGTGTTTCATCGGGAGTTCGACCATCTCCCGCACGCGCTGGATCTCGTTCTGGAGCCCACCGATGTCTTCGTAGGTGATGCCACCGCCCGTCTTCTCGAAGCCCGAGATCGGCTCTTCACGCAGTTCGACTTCGGTATCTTCCGTGATGAGACAGACGCCCTGTGGGTCGGTCTCGACGGCGATGAGCGGGATGGCCTGTCCGGGCGAGCGCATGAACGGGTGGTTCGTGCTCGACATGACGGGTACGATGTCGCGCTCGACGACCGGACGCTTCAGGATCTGACGCTTGACCATTCCGGCGGCGTCGCTCCCGAACTGGACGCTCGCTTCCTCTGGCGGTGCGAGCACCAGTTTGTCGGCCTTCTCGGCTTCGGCCTTGCGGATCTCGACGCGTTCGCCGATACCGACGTCGGCGTTCTGGCGGGTGAAACCGTCGATACGCACGGTATCGGTGTTCCAGTCCTGTCGGTCGGCACGCCAGACTTTCGCTGCCGTCGTGTCGCCTCCTTCGATCTCGATGATATCTCCGGGACTCAACTTCAGATGCAAGAGCGTGTCCGGGTCGAGACGGGCGATACCACGACCCGAATCGTTCGGGTACGCTTTCGCCACCTCTAGTTGCACTTCGTTCATGATTTTTCAGTTACGGGGATGGTTGTGGGTGATGGTTCGCGCGGCATAAGTCCTTTGTTACCGGGTCTTTCGGCCACGCTGGTGGCCCGATAGCGCAGACTTGCCCGCGTGCGATTGGTGACAACTACGGGATGACAGTACAAAGGGATAGTGGTGCGGGTGCGACCGATGGCATTTTCGCACTCCGGAACGCCCTGGGACGTATGAGGACGCTTGCGTTCGACGGGCGGATGGGGGCCAGCGGTGATATGATTCTCGGGGCGCTCCTCGACGCGGGAGCAGACCGCGACGCCCTCGCACCAGTCGCTGACGCTCTCGATGTGGAATATGCGGTCGAGAAGACGGTGAAAAACGGAATCTCGGCGACGAATGTTCGAGTGCTTCTGGCCGATGAGGAAGGGGAAGAAGACGGTCACGACCACCAGCGCACGCACGACCACGACGAACATCACGAACACGAGCATAGCCACGGCGATGACCACGGCCACGACCACCATTCGCACGAACACAGTCATGACCACCAGCACGACCACCACGCGGAGGGTGCAGGCCCGGCGCGCACCTACCGGGAGGTCATCGACCTGCTCGAATCGATGAACCTCGACGACGATATCGAAGCAGACGCCAAAGCTGTCTTCCAAATCCTGGGTGAAGCCGAGGCAAGCGTTCACGACACCGACCTCGATTCGACGCACTTCCACGAGGTCGGGGCGGACGACGCCATCGCCGACGTGGTCGGAGCATCGCTTCTGTTCGCCGACCTCGACCCGGAGCGCGTGATGACGACGCCCCTCGCCACTGGTGGCGGCGAAGTCGTGATGAGTCACGGAACCTATCCCATCCCTGCCCCGGCAGTCGTGGAGATCGCGGCGGAAGCAGACTGGTCGCTCTCGGGCGGCCCCGTCGAGGCGGAACTGCTCACACCGACGGGGGCAGCCATCCTCGCCCACTTCGCCGATGGCGTCGAGACGCTACCGACGCTGAACGTCGAACGGTCGGGATACGGTGCTGGTGGGTACGACTTCCCGGAGCATCCGAACGTCCTGCGGGTGATCGCTGGCGAGTCGGCAGGCGGACTCGTCCGGGACGACATCACCGTCCTCGAAACGAATCTCGACGACGCACCATCAGAAGTGCTCGGTGGACTTCAGGAGACGCTCGTGGACGCGGGCGCGCGAGACGTCTCTATCCTTCCCGCGACGATGAAGAAATCGCGTCCGGGTCATCTCGTGAAGGTCGTCGTCAAACCCGAGGACGCAGAACGAGTCGCCCGGAGGCTCGCGGAAGAGACGGGAACACTCGGCGTTCGTGAAGCGGGTGCGAGCCATCGCTGGATCGCCCGCCGGGAGTTCGAGACGGTGACGCTGGAAACCGAGGGAAGGGAGTTCGAAGTAACCGTGAAGGTCGCCAGCGACGACTCAGGGTCGGTGTACGACGTGAGTGCCGAGTTCGACGACGCGCTGGCGGTGGCACGGGAGACAGGACTCACGGTGCGCGAAGTGATGCGGCGGGCGGAAGCCGCGATTCACGAAAACTCATAACAACCCGACAGGTCGTAGTCGCCACATGGTCCTCGTTCGCGTCCAGTGTCCCTTCGATGGGTGTGACGGCATGGGTGAGTTCGAAACCGACCCCGGAAGCGAGGTCGTCGCCCGCGAGAAAGGACACGTCACACTCGACAAGTTCCAGAAGGTCGGAAAGCAACTGCTGACGGGCACGATCGTCAAGGAAGAACATCTGCAGTGCCCGAGCGAGGAGACACACCGGTTCACGGTGCTCGTGGAACTTTAGATTCTTCACTCCTCGCGGTGCTCGTCGAGGGCTTCTTCGATGGTCAACTCGCCTGCCGCGACCCGGCGGGCCAGTTTCTCGTCGATCTCGCGATTGTCCGCCGAGTGTTCGCGCGACCGCCGTTTGATCACGCCAAGTTCGCCTTCGGTGGGTTCTATCTCGCGCTGTTCGACGATCTCGCCTTCCAATCGTGCGATGTTGACCGCGGCGAGCACGTCGCCCATGCCCCGCGCTCCGGTGCCGAGGTAGGGTGTCGTTCCGGTTTCGTCTACCAGTTCGACCTGGACGTTTTCGAGTTCACGGATGAGCTGGGCACCTTGCAGACGGGCGCCATCTCCGATTCGAACGACGGGGTCGATGGCGTCTGCGACCTCGTTTCGGACGACTTCGGCTGCCTCCGCGAGCGGGACGTGGAACGCCGAAGTCACGACATCGCCCGAGAGAACCGCGATGCCGGGGCGCGTTCCGGGATCGATTCCGACGATGGTTCGCCCACCCTCGCCTCGGAGGAGTGCCAACGCTTCCTCGACCGCTTTGCGGGGGTGTTCCGGGTCGG
Source organism: Haladaptatus rarus (assembly GCF_054177585.1). Classification (NCBI taxonomy): domain Archaea; kingdom Methanobacteriati; phylum Methanobacteriota; class Halobacteria; order Halobacteriales; family Haladaptataceae; genus Haladaptatus; species Haladaptatus rarus. The sequence goes on from NZ_JBPEHG010000001.1 coordinate 835,801, forward strand.
CGACGATGACAGGGAGGTCGGTGTCGATGTCGTCAGCTTCGGCTCGGATGCAGATCCGCGCTCCCTCCGGGAGGTCGTCACCCGGTTCGACCGTCGTGAATCTGACGCCCCTGTCACGCAGTTCGTTCACCAGGTCGTGGTACACTTCGAAGTCCGCTGTCGCAACGACGACTGTCACTGCTCAGTGTTCGCAGGGACGGAACAAAGTCGCCACGGTCGGGGCGAAACCGGAACCTTTTGCGTTAGAAGTACCAAGACCGACTGTGACCGACGCCGAGAAACTGACGACTGGGTGCCCGTCCGTGGACGAACTGCTCGGGGGCGGATTGGAGCGCGGAACCGTGACACAGGTGTACGGCCCGCCCGCCGCAGGGAAGACGAACGTGGCGCTCGGGACCGCCATCGAAACCGCACGAAACGGCGGCACCGTCGTCTACATCGACAGCGAGGGACTGTCCATCGAACGCTTCGAGCAGATAGCCGAGGCGCGTACCGACGACGTGGACGAGGTCGCTTCTCGAATCATCATCAAGGAAGTCCTCGACTTCCAGGAACAGGAAGAGGCGGTCAAAGACGTAGCGGAGTTCGCCGACCGAGCAGACCTCGTCGTGCTCGATAGTGCAACGGGATTCTATCGGCTCGAACGCGGCGAAGACCAGAAAGGCGGCGAAGCCCTCCGGCGGGTCGCCCGTCAGGTCACCCACCTTCTCTCGTTGGCGCGAAAACACGAGATCGCCGTCCTCCTGACGAATCAGGTGTACACTGACCCGGATTCCGACGGAACCCGACCCCTCGGCGGGCACACCCTCGAACACTGGACCGGCGTCGTCCTCCGGGTCGACCGCTTCCGTGGTGGCAACCGGCGGGCCACCCTCGAAAAGCATCGATCGATGCCCGCCGGAGGACGCGCCCAGTTCCGCATCACCGATTCCGGAATCGAAGGTGCGGAAGAGACGGTTTGAGGGGTCGGGAGATTCGTTTTCAGTCGAAGGCTACGACTCGTTCTGACATGGCAACTGGCGAATGAGAGAGCGACGGAGCAGACGCTTCGCGTCTGCGAGAGAGCGGACGGGTGAGGGCTTGTCTCGGCTCGTTTCAGTCGAACACCCACTCGACGCTCGACGACACGAAAAACGGAAAATTCGGGCAAACTCGAACTCGCAGTACGAGTCGCGTGCTTACAGTTCGTTGAGTTTCCGGAGCAGTTGGCCTTCGTACTCGCGGTCGCTCTGGAGCCCTTTGAGTTCGAGAACGTTGCGTTCCAGCGTGTCGCGGGCGACGTTGAACGCCTGCTCTGCGCCGTAGCCCTCGCCGGTTCCGGCGACCTGCCCACGGTTGGTGCGGAGACGGATCTTGCTCTGGATGAGCGGCGTCCCGCGGAGCTTCTCCTTGTGTTCGTGGAATCGAACGTGGGCGTGCTGAACCTGCATGTCCTGGTACTTGTTCGTGATCTCCCCGATGCTCTCGCGGATGTCCTGCCGGGAGATGGTGTCGAGGAGGTTGATGTTCGTGATCTGCACGTCCATGTGGTCCTCTTCAGTGAACGTCAGCGCGCGGAGCACGTCCGTCTTGGTGAGGATGCCACCGACGACGCGGTCGTCGTCGGGCGTGACGACGAGACCGGCGTAGTTCTTCTCGAACATCTGTTCGACCGCATCACGGACCGTCGCATCGAGCGAGATGGTCTCGACGGGACTGTTCATCACGTCGTAGACGGGGAGGTCGAGCATCCGGTTGCTGTCGCCAGTGCGCTCGCCCGTGGTCGGCTTGTCCATGTTCCGGGTGACGAAGTCCACGATATCGTGGGTGGTCACCATGCCGGTGAGGAACCCCTCGTCGTTGACGACGGGAAGGCGCGAGATGCTGTGTTCGCGCATGTTGTTGATGACTCGACCGAGGGTGGCGTCTTCCGGAATCGTGATGGGGTTCTCCGTGTAGATCTGCTCGACGGTGAGTGCATCGAGATTTTCGATGACGCCCTCGAGGATCATGTCTTCGTCGATGATTCCCCAGACGTTCTCCCCTTCGAAGATGGGTGCGACCTTGGTTCCACCTTCGACGAGTGCGCGGGCGACTTCACGGACGCCGTCGTTCCAGTTTACCTTCGGCGCGGGTTTGGTGAGTGTCGCCACCTTCGTCTGGTCTTCGATGTGTGACTGGAGGAGTTGCTTCTGGGTGATGACCCCGTCGTACTCGCCCGCTTTGGTCACAACGATACCCTTCGGGTTCTCTTCCTCGAAGATCGAGCGTGCCTTGCCGAGGCGCTCCTCCGCTTCGATCTCGTAGTAGTCCGTGGTCGCAATGTCAGAGATATCCATCGTCATTTTGAATGTCGCACTCCGTGGTCTTGAACTTTGTCGCATGGACTGCATTTCTGCAGGATTTTTGCCCTCGCAATCCGTACCTGTCTGGCGTGTTGCCCGATATTGGCGCGGTGTTCGGCCCGTACACGTATCTCGCCAGTGAGTTCGTCTTCGGCTCACTCGCGCTCTGGTTGCTCGTTCGAGCGGACGCGCTCGCTCGCGCCGGAAAGACCATCCTCGTCCTGTACCCGCTGGGCTACGTCTGGGACTGGTACACCCTCGCTATCGGTGTGTTCGAGATACAACTCCGAACCGGCGTCGAACTGGCAGGGATTCCACTCGAAGAACACATCTTCATCGTCGTCGTGCCAGCACTCGTCATTGGCGTCCACGAGAACCTGTCGAAACTTCGAGGGAAGGTAGACGAAGCAGCCAGTAATCGGTGATTACCACCGGATAGCGGAACGGTATGAACGGGCTGTCAACCAGCGTAACCACTCGTTTACCTCTGGTAAATGGTGAATAACAAAGGCTAAACCCGGTAATGTTCGAATCCATGCTGGGTTACGAGCAAGGGGTGGCGTAGTAATGAGCACAATCGGTGACTCCTCTGGCACGGGGAACGACGACACCGAGAGCCAATCGAGCGGGTCAGACTCGACCGTCGCCGAACACGTTTCAGACATCCTCGAATCGAACAGGTCACAGGAGCCACGGGCAACGCCCCTCTCCCGTGACATGGTTTTCGACGTACTGAAGAATCAGCGCCGCCGGTACGCCCTTCACTACCTGAAGCAGGCCGAAGAAACCGTCCAGTTGAGTGATCTTGCAGAGCAGGTCGCTGCGTGGGAAAACGATACCACGGTGGATGCCATCTCGGCCGCCGAGCGAAAACGAGTCTACACCGCGCTCTACCAGTCCCACCTCCCGAAACTCGATGATGCAGGAATCATAGATTACAACCAAAATCGGGGTATCGTCGAACTTGCCACCGCTGTCGAGCAACTCGACCCCTACCTCGAAACCAACACCCGAGACGATCTCCCTTGGTGTAAACGGTACCTCGGACTCGCCGCCGCCGGATTCGCGTTGCTTACCGCAGCGTGGTTGCAAGTCCCGCCACTCGCCGGACTCTCCGACATCGGTCTCGCCCTCCTCGTGGTTTTCGCGTTCACAGCCGTCGCCATCGCACACACGTTCGAGGCACGAAGCGCAACCACGACGGGCGAGCAACTGCCCGATATTCTGGACGAGTAGTACCCCAACCTCCGTTTTTTCGAAACCGGATCGATACGCGACCAGCGAGGCAAAACAGGCGAGTGCTGTTTCGTGATACGGTACGCCAGTGATAGGTTGAAAATCCAATAACTGCGAACTACCATCGAATCCACGCTGGAGAACTGGGTTACGAACTCGTTGGTGGTAGTTTCGGTGTCGCTCCCACCCAGCAACGACTGCCGTGGCGACACCTGCGTCTCGACATCGATGGGCGTGAAGGTAGTTGTGCTGATGCTGGTCTGACGTGGCCGTCTCCGTCCGCGAACTCAGACCGAACAGCAGCGCCATTCCAGTCAACCCGGCTACATGTATACCGGGTGTCTATATTATTATACATCAGTTAGGGTACCAGTAGACCCTTCCTGAAGCGAATATCGGGTTAGATTTGACATCCATTCGGCTCACAGAACGGGTTCGTTGACCACATCGAGACGTTCCTGCTCCTTCCCCGTTCGCTCCATTCGCGGGGTTGCGTCTCGTCTCATTCGAACTGCCAAACACTCTTTTCTGGCAACGTAGCTCCCTGCTTCGGTCGTCGGGTCGTTCCGCGAAAAGTATGGGTTTGGGCAGATTTGAACTGCCGGCCTCCTCCATGTCAAGGAGGTGTCATAACCAACTAGACCACAAACCCAGTCGGCCTCTCGTACGCATTCGTTCGTTAGCCGCAAGGGTAATTGAAGGTTTCGAAATCCCACGCCGTAACTGGGTTTCTATCCGGACTCCGATGGACGACAGTTTTAAGTTGATGTACGAATTTGTTCATTACAACACGAAACAGTACATTGGTGTTCCAAAATGCAGGACTACATCGAACACGTCAGCGACGGACACGACCTCACGCTCGACCAGGCACGACGGGCGGCAAGCGCCGTCTTCGAGGACGCGACCGAAGCGCAGATCGGTGGGCTCCTCTCTGGACTGCGCGCGAAAGGAGAGACGGAGACCGAGATCGCAGGATTCGCACAGGGGATGCGCGACGCGGCGCGAACCATCTCACCCGACCGGACGCCACTCGTCGACACCTGCGGAACTGGCGGTGACGACTACGACACTATCAACGTCTCCACGACGTCGGCAATCGTCGCCAGCGGTGCGGGCGTCCCGGTGGCGAAACACGGCAACTACTCCGTCTCGTCGTCCTCCGGAAGCGCCGACGTGCTCGAAGAGGTCGGCGTCGTCGTGGATTCGGAACCGCCTGCCGTCGAGCGCGCCATCGAACGACAGGGAATCGGGTTCATGCTTGCGCCCGTCTTCCATCCCGCGATGAAGGCCGTCATCGGCCCACGGCGCGAACTCGGGATGCGAACTATCTTCAACGTACTCGGGCCGCTGACCAACCCTGCAGGTGCCGACGCGCAGGTCGTCGGCGTCTACGACCCAGACCTCGTCCCCGTGCTCGCTCGCGCGCTCGCGCACATGGACGTGACGCACGCGCTTGTCGTCCACGGGTCGGGGATGGACGAGATAGCGGTTCACGACGAGACGACCGTCGCAGAGGTTCGCGGCGAGCGAATCGAGGAGTACACGCTCACCCCGGAAGACGTCGGTGTCGGACGACACGACGTGTCCGCCGTCGCTGGCGGGTCACCAGCCGAGAACGCCCGCGACCTTCGGGGTATCGTTGAGGGGAAGGTAAACGGTGCGAAGCGAGATATCGTGCTGGCGAACGCCGGGGCCGCAGTGTACGTCTCCGGACGGGCAACCTCGCTGCAAGACGGCGTCGAACAGGCGCGGAACGCGATCGAGTCGGGGCGAGCAGACGAGCAACTCGCAGCGATGGCCGGAGTAGTATCGGCATGATCCGGGTGAAGATCTGCGGGCTGACTCACGAAGACGACCTTCGAGCCACGATCTCTGCTGGAGCCGACGCCGTCGGCCTGCTAGTAGACGTACCAGTAGATTCACCGCGCGAGATCACCCCGGCCCATGCCGCCGAACTCGCCAGAGAGATTCCCCCCTTCGTGACCACGGTGCTGGTGACGATGCCCGACAGACCCGAGCGTGCGGTCGAATACGTCCGCCGAATCGAGCCGGACGCGGTGCAGGTTCACGGGATGAGCGTCGGCGACCTCGCTTACCTCGCCTCGAACGTCGACGCGAACGTCGTCCGGGCGGTCGACGCGACGAAAGAACGGCCACAGCGATACGATGCCGTGGCCGACGCTCTCTTGCTCGATGCCGGAGCGACGGGTGGAACGGGGGAAACCCACGACTGGGAGCACGCACGGGAGGTCGTACGCGAACTCGAATCGCCGGTCGTCCTCGCGGGAGGGTTGACGCCCGAGAACGTCTCCAAAGCAGTCGATACGGTCGAGCCGTTCGCCGTCGACGTTGCAACCGGCGTCGAGTCGAGAGGCGGCGAGAAAGATTCCGTTGCCGTCGAGTCGTTCGTCAGGAACGCGAAGTCAGCACGCGCACCGATCGTTCAACGATGAACAGCGACGAGTTCGACGCACTCACCGAGGGCGACGGGCCAGCCGTCGTCCACGTAGCGACCGATCTCGACGTCTCGGTCGACCCACTCACCGCGTACTCGGAGCTCGGCGGGAGCGAGTACGACTTCCTGCTCGAAAGCGCCGAGAAGGTCGCCTCCAGCGACCCGGATGGAGCCTTCGGTTCGGTGGAGACCGACGACCGCCGGGCACGCTACTCGTTCGTCGGCTACGACCCCAAAGCAGTCGTAGCGGTCGAACCGGACGAAACCGAGGTCCAGGTACTGGACGACAGATGGAGTGACGAGTGCGTAGCCTCCGAATCCGACACTCGATCCGAAGACGGAGATGTACTCGACAGACTTCGGGAGACGCTCCCCGACGTGGCTCGTCGCGGATTTCCTGACGATGGTGCGTTTACCGGTGGGTTGGTCGGCTTTCTCGCTTACGACGCGGTGTACGACCTCTGGCTGGAAGAACAGGGAATCGAGCACCCCGAGACGCAGCTTCCGGACGCGCAGTTCGTGCTCAATACGACGACGCTCGTCTTCGACCACGTCGCGGAGACCCTCTCGCTCGTGTTCACGCCCCTCGTCAGGCCTGAGGACGACCCTGACGAACTGTACGACGAACTGGTTACGGAAGCCGACAGGGTCGCCGCAGCACTCGAATCGGCAGCGAGACCGGAGTTGGGGTCGTATCGTCCGAAAGACGAGACGACGGGCTCGCAGATGGAGTACGAAAATGCGGTCGAGCGGGCGAAAGAACACGTCGAAGCGGGCGATATCTATCAGGGCGTCATCTCACGCAAACGCGAGATCGGGGCCGAGATCGACTCACTCTCCCTGTATTCCGCCCTGCGGGAGGTGAATCCCTCGCCGTACATGTACCTCCTCGGGTACGACGACCTGACCATCGTCGGTGCGAGTCCGGAGACGCTAGTGTCGGTTCACGACGACCGGATCGTCTCGAATCCCATCGCCGGAACCTGCCCGCGCGGTGGAAGTCCGATGGAAGACCGCCGCCTCGCGGGCGAACTGCTCGCGGACGAAAAGGAGCGGTCTGAACACGCCATGCTCGTCGATCTCGCCCGGAACGACGTGCGCCGGGTCGCGGAGTCGGGAAGCGTCCGCGTCGAGGAGTTCATGAACGTCATCAAGTACAGTCACGTCCAGCACATCGAGAGTACCGTAACGGGGACGCTGGCAGAGAACAGCGATGCCTTCGATGCGGTGCGTGCCACCTTCCCCGCCGGAACGCTGACGGGCGCACCGAAGATTCGCGCGATGGAGATCATCCACGAACTCGAATCCGGTTCACGCGGCGTCTACGGCGGCGGTGTCGGCTACGTCTCCTGGACGGGCGACGCGGATTTCGCTATCGTCATCAGGACGGCGACGGTGGAATCGGGGAGTCCGGACGAGATCACGGTACAGGCCGGTGCGGGAATCGTCGCGGACAGCGACCCGACAGCCGAGTACGAGGAGACCGAGCAGAAGATGGGCAGCGTGCTGGCGGCACTGGAGACGATGGAACGCGAACTCGCGGAGGTGCCTCGATGACTCGCGTGTTGTTCGTGGACAACTTCGACTCGTTCACGTACAACCTCGTGGAGTACACCGAGGAGGCGCTTCGAGCCGACCAGCCGAATGCAGTAGTCGAAACGGAAGTCGTGAAGAACACCGCTTCACTCACCGAAATCCGCGACACAGAGCCGGACGCCATCGTCATTAGTCCTGGGCCGGGCCACCCCGAAAACGAGCGGGACGTGGGCGTCACCGCCGAAGTATTCCGGAAACTGTCGCCCGAGATTCCGACACTCGGCGTCTGCCTCGGATTGGAGGCGGCAGTCCACGTCTACGGTGGCACGGTGGGTCGCGCGCCGGAACCGGTTCACGGGAAGGCGTTTCCGGTCGAACACGACGGAGACGGCGTGTTCGACGGACTGGAACAGGGATTTCAGGCTGGTCGATACCACTCGCTCGTCTCGACGACGGTGCCCGACTGTTTCGACGTGACTGCGACGACGACACATCTGGGCGAGACGCTCGTGATGGGCGTCCGTCACCGCGAACATCCCATCGAATGTGTCCAGTTCCATCCAGAAAGCGTGCTCACCGCACACGGGCGAGACGTGATCGGAAATTTCCTCTCGCACTACACCAGCACACCAGCAGCGTAGAGCGCGGCGACGATGAGGATGGCGACGATGGCGACGCGCCAGATAACCTTGATGGCGAAGCGGATGGCGAGGACGAGTAGGATGAGTGCGACGATAGCGGCGACCACGCCGACGGGTTCGATGGCCAACGGGAACATAAGAGAAATGAACGCATACCGAATGGTAAACGTATCGGTGGTGTCGATTCGCTATCGACTCAGGATCGGGAGACGTTGGCGGCGAAACGCTTCGTTACCGTGAGAAATATCTACATACGAGTCACTTTCGCCCCGGTCTGAACACTCTTATATTCCCCGCCGTATTACTCAGAGGTAGGTAGCCAACAGTCGCCAGTCAGGAGACTGTCAACCGAATAGAATAAATCAGAGGCGTCACTGTGCAACTACACTTGCGCTAAAGAAAGCAAACTTAATTTGGGATGGGTTAGATGGATTCTTCGTCACGAATGAAACGGGTATACACACAAATCGAAGGGCGAATCGCCACGAAGAGAACTGATACCGCGGTGGTGACGCTCCTATGAGCGGCGCGCACGAGACGGACGCCGACGAGGTCACCCTTCCGGTCAAGCGAACCGAGGGAGACACTCTCGAAGACCGGATGACGGGCAACGCGTACCACAACATCCTCCCAGCACGGTATCTTCGGAAGGATGCGGATGGGAACCTCGTCGAGACGCAGGAGGACCTCTTCCCGCGCGTTGCGAACAACATCGCACTCGCAGAGGCAGTCTACGAAGCAGAAAAGCAGGACGTCGAGATCAGCGTTACGCCCGACCAGTTGAAACCCGACCACCCTCGGCGGGACGAACTCGCCGCGGAAGTGTTCGGAAAGGGTACTACGGTAGAAGATGGCGCGAAAACCGAACTCACCGTCTATAACGTCAACAAGTTCGCGTACGACACAGTCGTCCCCGAACTTCCCGACGAGATCCGCGAGCACGTCACGTCGGTTCGGGATGAGTTCCGCGACCTGATGGAACAACTGTCGTTCGTCCCGAACTCGCCGACACTCATGAACGCGGGCGACGAACTCCAGCAGTTGTCGGCGTGTTTCGTCGATTCCCCCGACGACGACATCACGGATATCCATCAGACCGCCAAGGAAGCCGCCGAGGTGTTCCAGTCCGGCGGCGGCATGGGCTATGCCTTCTGGCGACTCCGACCGTACGGCGACGCCGTGGGTTCGACGGGCGGTATCGCGTCCGGTCCCATCACGTTCATGCGTACGTACGACCAGATGTGCGAGACCATCGCGCAGGGTGGGGCGCGGCGCGGCGCACAGATGGGTGTCATGCGCGTCTCGCACCCCGACGTCATCCAGTTCATCCACGCCAAGAACAAGGACGTGAGCCTCGCGAACACCCTCCGGCTGAACGACCCCGACGACTACACGCACACGTCGTTCAAGGAGGCGCTCGAAGAGGCCAGGGAACTCATCGACGACGAAGGCCGCGTCCCGAAACACCTCCGGAACGCCGCCGAGGGACACCTCTCGAACTTCAACATCTCCGTCGGCGTCACGGACGACTTCATGGACGCGCTGTACAACGACGAGGAGTTCGTCTTCACCAACCCGCGCACGGAAGAGCCACACGTCGCAACCGAACACACCGAAGAGCTATACGACATGTTCGGTCTCGGCGAGTACGTCGAGGCGGGCGAAGTGCTCTCGATTCCGGCGGCGGTCATCTGGAACCGCGTCGTGGAAGGCGCGTGGGAGAACGGCGAACCCGGCGTCATCTACCTCGAACGAGTGAACAAAGAACACTCCTTCGACGTGGAGAAACACCCGGACCACCGGATTCTGGCGACCAACCCCTGCGGCGAGCAGCCGCTCGAAGAATACGAGGCCTGCAACCTCGGCCACATCAACCTCTCGACGGTCGCCGACCTGGACACGCCGGACTGGCGCGTCTGGTACGACGAGAACGGCGACAACTACGGTTCGCTCTCGGAAGCCGTCGATGCGTTCCTCCGGGACGCCATCGACTGGGACGAGTTCGACCACCGCATCGAGTGGGGGACGCGATTCCTGGAGAACGTCGTCACGATGTCCGACTTCCCGGTCGAGAAGATTGAACAGAAGGTTCGAGACATGCGGAAGATCGGCCTCGGCATCATGGGACTGGCCCAGTTGTACATCCAACTCGGTGTCCGCTACGGCAGCGACGAGGGCAACGAGATCGCCCAGCAGTTGATGACCCACATCAACCACGAGTCGAAGTGGGCGTCCCACGGACTCGCCGAAGAGCGCGGATCGTTCAACGACTGGGACGACTCGAAGTACGCGAACCCCACCGACTACGCCGAGTGGTTCGAGCACCAGACCGGTCTCGACCCCGAGAAGTGGAAGGAAGGGTTCTCCATCCGCAACCACAACACGACGACCATCGCACCGACTGGAACCACGTCGATGGTCGGTAACACCACGGGTGGCTGTGAACCCATCTACAACGTCGCCTACTACAAGAACGTCTCCGACGACGTGCAGGGTGACGAGATGCTCGTGGAGTTCGACGACTACTTCCTCCGCACGCTGGAGGCCAACGACATCGACGTCGAGGCTGTCAAAGAGGAAGCCCAAGAGCAGATGGCGACGAACGAGTTCTCCGGCGTCGAAGGACTCGAAAGCGTTCCGGACGCCATCGGCGAACTGTTCGTCGTGACGGGCGACCTCGCCGGGAAAGAGCACGCTGCAGTACAGTGTGCCTGCCAGCAGGGTGTCGATTCGGCCATCTCGAAGACCTGCAACTTCCCCAACTCCGCGAGCAAGGAGGACATGGACGAGGTATACCGCTACATCTACGACCACGGCGGTAAGGGCGTCACCGTCTACCGCGATGGTACGCGCTCGAAGCAGGTGCTCACCACGCGCGCCGACAACGCCGAGTTCGCCGACGAGAGCGAAGCAGCAGAGACGCTCGTCGAGCAGATCGAGGAGGTGTTCGGCGGCTTCGACAACTTCGTCCAGAACGAGGAGGTTCAAGAAGCACTCGGCGACGAACTGGAAGACCTGCTCGACAGCGGCGTGACGGGCGGCGCGTACGCGCAGGAGCGACCACGTCCGGACGTGCTTCACGGCGTGACCCAGCGCATCGACACCGGCTACGGCAAGATGTACGTCAACATCAACGAGGACGAGAACGGCGAACCGTTCGAACTGTTCGCCACCATCGGAAACTCCGGTGGCTTCACCAACTCCTTCACCGAGGCGCTAGCGAAGGTCATCAGCTACGCGCTCCGGTCGGGTGTCGATCCGAACGAGATCGCCTCCGACCTGCAGGGCATCCGCAGTCCGAAGGTCGCGTGGGACAAAGGCGAGCAGATCAACTCCATCCCGGACGCCATCGGCGTGGCGATGCGACGCTACCTCGATGGCGAGATCGAGAAAGCCTACCCACAACAGGCGACGCTCGAAGAGACGACAGACGACACGGAGACCGACGGCGGGGCGATCGAAGCGAAAGACGCCTCCCAGTCGCTCATCGACGCAGGAGAGAGTCCCGAATGTCCCGAGTGTGGATCACTCTCGCTGTACTTCTCGGAAGGCTGTAAGACCTGCGAGTCCTGTGGCTGGAGCGAGTGCTCGTAAGGTCATCGTAGGTTTCTGATTTTTCGGTCGAAACGGCCAGAACTGACAAGTATTCTGATATCATCTCAGAGAGAAGGTACTCGATATCCGGGGGTAGTGAGAGTGAAATGGTGGAGTGATCGAAAGCGACGAGGGGCCATCCTTGTCGCGGCGGGGTTTCTACTCGTCGGACTCACGTTCGGTGCGAGTTGGGCATTCGCCCCAGATACGAACAAGATAACGTCGCAGGCGGACACGAACACGACCACGCTGGTCGGCGTCCAAGGGCCAGGCTGGGGTGGAAACGTGACCGCGCTCGACAGCAATGGGAGCACGTTGTGGACCGTCGGGAACGCCATCAGCTATCAGGACGTGACGCTGCTCAACAACGGAAGCGTGCTGGCGACCTACGCTGACGGCAACTTCGAGAACTGCGGCCAGTTCGAACCACCATGTAAGCGGACGGGAGTCAGGTTCATCGACCCAGAGCCAACCCCGAAGATCATCGGGCAGTGGAGCTATCCGGTTCGAACCCGGAAGGACAGCGAAGTTCACGACGCGGAGATGCTTCCCAACGGCGAGCTACTCGTCGCGGACATGGAGTACGAGAGCATCTACACTCTGAACCTGAGCTCTGGGGAGCAGACGTGGGTGTGGAACGCGAGTCAGTACTACGATGCACCGCCAGACCCCACGAAGACCGACTGGCTGCACATAAACGACGTCGATCGAATCGCACCAGGGAGATTTCTCGTCTCGGTCAGGAACACGAACCAACTGCTCGTGATCGAACGCGGCAAGGGCGTGGTCGAAGTGATAAACGAGAACCGTGACCCGACGGTGCTCAACAAACAGCACAATCCCCAGTGGCTCGGCGATGGAACCGTCCTCGTCGCCGACTCGGAGAACCACCGCGTCGTCGAACTCCACCGAGACGAATCGAAGGGGAAATGGGAAGTCACGTGGAGCGTCTACGAGGTACAGGGAATCCACTTCGACTGGCCCCGTGACGCAGACCGCCTGCCGAACGGGAACACGCTCATCACGGACAGCCGAAACAATCGGGTGGTCGAGATAACCCAGAACGGGAGTCTGGTCGCAAGTTACCGGGTTCAGTCCCTCCCGTACGAAGCCGACCGTATCCCTGTCGGTGAGTCGCTCGGACGAGCCTACGAACCCCGAGGGGGATACGAGATACTCGGTGACCAGCGGTTGAGAATTCCAGTGCTGTCCTCACTTCTCATCGGTGTTCGACACGTCGTGGCGATCCCATACTGGGTGTCCGAACTGCACATCCTCGTCTCGTTCCTCGCGATCGTGCTCTGTGGGTGGGGTGGACTCCTGATACTGAGAGGCAAGAGAAAACAGTAAACCGACTCGCGAACAGTTCGAGAGGTATGTCCGAGGAACCGAAGGGACGACCCTGTCCGCTCTGTGGTGAGTCCATGTATCGCCGCCACTGCAAGTACGTCTGTCCTCGGCACGGCGTTGTCTACGACTGCTCGGATAACTTCTGGTGACTACGCGCGTCCGAGTGCTTCTCTGGCCGGTTTCACGAGCAACAGCAGTGCCACGACCGCGGCGACAACGACGAGCCACCAGTTCTTGCTCAGTTCGCCGACCGAGAGCACGTCGAGCGAACTTCCGGCCAGGACGGCAGCCGCCATCCACGGGATCTCACCGATGGCCGTGCCGAGGACGAACGCACGCCACGGGACACCCGAAAGACCTGCCGCCGCCGAGACGGGGTCGGATGGAGCCGGGACGAGCCGGGAGGCGACCATCCCGCGCAGGTCCCCCGTCGCATCGAAGAATCGCTCGCCTGAGTCGCCGAAACGACCGAACAGACCCGCATCGACGCGGAAGTATCGGGCCGCAGCGAATGGAAGACAGGCGCTCGCGACCGTCCCCGCGAGCGCGAGCGGGAATCCGACGACGGGACCGTAGACGTAGCCGACAGCGACCGCGACCACCGTGGTCGGCCACGCGAACAGCGGGCGAACGAGATAGACGAGGGTGAACAGTCCGGCGGCGAGGAACGGGTTCGTGGTCACGGCCTCGACCTGCCGAAAGACGAACTGCGGAGAGATGAGAACACCAGCGACGACGACGAGTGCGACCAGAGAGAGGCCAGCGACCTGTCGGCGAATCTGTGTGCGCGCCATTCCACCGGGGATAGCCCCGGTGGTGGTTAAGTTCTTTCCACCCGAGCGCGCAACGTTTAATCCGCTTCGGGTGGGATTCGAATCCGATGGACGTGGACGACGACCCCGTCGCGCTGGGGGTCGAACTACTGAGCAAACTCGAACACGCCGAACTGTCGGTCGCGGAGGCGGTCGACCGCATCGAGACCATCACGACCGACCCGACGGTGACGCGAACGATCCTGGACGAGGCGGAAAAGCGGGGCGTCATCGAACGGGAGAACGGTATCATCCGACCGACTGGTGGTGGGTTCGTCCGTTTCGAGAGCGAAGTGGTGACGAAAGAAGGCGACTTCACCTGTCGCCGCTGTGGGACGGGGATCTCGACGGGGTACTTCATGAAACTCGAAGCCGGTGAACACGGGCCGTTCGGCTCGTCGTGTATCCGGAAAGTCACCGGGCGGGAGTGAAGTTATCAGGTAGGAGTGACGTCGTCGGGTGGGAGTGAGGTTATCGAGAGAAAGAGATCACCGAGCGCGAGTGAGTTCTTCGATGAGCCGCTCGATTGTGTGCTGCTGTCGTTCGAGCAGTTCGTTCTGGCGCTCGACGGCTTCGGTGAGTGCCGCGAGTTGGGCTTCCGTGGGGTCGTCTAGGTTCTCGCTTGCGGATTCGAATCCCGAATCTGCAAATCCGGTAGGTTCTGTTTTCTCATCGGTGGCCGTCTCGGATTCGCTCGTCTCCGATTCCTGTGTTTCGGCAGTTGCTTCGACCGGTTCCGGTTCGGGGTCGACGATATCGCTTTCGTCGATCTGGTCGGCTGGTGGCTCCTCGACCACCTGTCCTTCCTCGTCGAGTTCGGGTGGGTTGGCGTCGAGCGGATCGACACCGCCGCCGAACACGTCGTCCTCGGCGAGTGAGACACTCCGGTCGGCTTCGGGCTCTGATTCCTCGTCGGGGGCGGCGGTTGCCTCGAACTCCGCGTAAGAGTCGACATCGTGGTACGAGAGCAATGCGTGTTCGATGCGCTCACGAACCTCCCGCGTGCGGTCGCTCGGGGTCTTGATCCGTTGTGGACGCCCATCGACTTCGATGATGATCTGCGAAGAGACGTTGCCTTCCTCCACGTCGAGGCGGGTGACGTCGGCGTAGTGGAACTGTTCGAAATCCTCGTCCCAGATCGCTTCACCGACGTGTTTCACGACGCGCGCTGGTGAGCACGAGCGTGAGTTCGCTGAACTGGTAGGTCTGGATGACCTGCTCGTTCGCGTCAGTGACTCCCGCCGCGTTCAAGACACCCGCGATGACGGGATGGAGCGCGTCGTGGAGGCGCTTCGTCGGGACTTTGAACTGGTCGGTGCCGTCGATACCGTAGTCGAGCGAGACGGTGGACTTTCTCCTCCCTTCGGAGACGTCGATTTGTTCTGCCTCGTGTGGATACTCCTCGACCGACTCGTCGCTCAGCAGGCCGTCGGCACGATAGATGAGTGTTCGTGTCGGCGTCACGTAGAGGGCGTCTTCACCGCCGAGTGACACGGTTGCGGCAGCGTGTTCGTCTCCAAGACTGGACTGTACGATTCCGGGAACGCTCATGCAGGGAATGGTCATCCACCTCTCTTAAAATCGCCGGGTGGACATGACACAATCATGACTGGTACGATCACTTTACTTTCCGATGTTCGAATCGCGCCACTGATGGCTGACGTGAGCCACAGAGCCGTACGACAGCGGCGGGTAACGGACGTGGTTCACACTGTCACTCCTGACCGAGATGGGAACTTTAAAGAGTGCCACTTCCCTACCCGTAATCGAGCCCGGGTGGCTTAGCTGGACATAGCGCCGCACTCATAGGGTTCTGAGATTTGGCGCTCAGGCCTTGGAAACCTCGCATGCCCGAGAGGCCCGCCACGCCTCGAACCTGGGACATGCGGAGATCGAGGGTTCGGAGCCCTCCCCGGGCATTTTTCGACGAAAAACCATTCTCGTGGAGTGATGACCATCTTCGTCGAGAGACGACTCCGCCTGTTCTGGCAGAGCGAGACGTTCGACAAGAACTTCCAGCGGGTTGTCTCGACAGAGTACCACTCACTGGATTGAAATTGTCTGTTCCGATATCGCGGTCGAATACGCTGATCGACAGACTCACCACCCTCGGATAGGGAAGACCACCTTAGAATTGGATTTAAAACGTCTAGCGGTTTCTGAGGCGTTTATAAAATGTCGATAAATGGGATAGCAGCGGTAAAACAGCGTAAATTTCGGTGTACACTCAATCCGTTATATGACCCCTCCAGTCGTAGAAAGAGATACATTCGAGAGTAATCATGTCGAGCCCTACGACGATACAGAACGAACACGCATCGGACTTCGAGCTACCAGTTCCACGAACCATCGCCCAGGCCGCAGTGCGAAAGCTCGTCTCACCAGTCCAGTTCATCGGTTTCTGGATGGCTATCGCGCTTCCGTTCGTCTATCTCCCCGTGCTCTATCGGGGAGACCTCTCGACGAACGCCGGGATATTCTCTGCACTGCTTCTGCTCAATCTCGTCGCGGTGATCGCCGGTCACGGCTACAACCGCGACTGAGTGGCTCTTACCGACAGCCGTTGTCGTGTCACGTCTGGGTTCGAATCGCGAGACCTGAATTGCGAGTATACTCTTTCGAAAATATTTTTGATATTTCACAAAATGTAGCACCATTTCCGGACATCAGTTTTTAGGCTGGCCAAAAACGTAAGGTTAGTGATAAGAATTATCCGCGTTCGGTGCCAACTGTGAGTATGGACCTACTGGGCGATTTCACACTGGTGTTCGTCGCGGGGCTTATCACGGCGCTAGCGACCGGCATCGGGGCGCTCCCTTTCTTCCTCGTCGGGGACGTGAGCGACCGCTGGAACGTCGCACTCTGGGGACTCGCCTCGGGGATCATGGTCTCTGCGTCCGTGTTCGGCCTGATATTCGAGGGGCTATCGAGCGCGAACGGCGGGAATCTCACCGGGGTCGTCATCGGACTGTTGACCGGTGTCGGTCTGGTCGTCGTGAGCCACCACATCATCTCGGGAACGGAAGTGAACCCCAAGAAGTACGAGGAAGCCGATTTCAAAAAGCTCGTGCTCATCCTCGGAATCCTCACCGTCCACAGCTTTCCGGAGGGGGTCGCTATCGGCGTCTCGTTCGCCGACCTCGGCTTCGAGGGCGGCACCCAGTTTGCAGGGTTTGCGATACCGCTCCTGGCGATCTTCATGACCGTCGCCATCTCGATCCACAACATCCCCGAGGGGGTCGCCATCTCGATCCCCCTCAACGCGATGGGCGTGAGCAAGTGGCGAATGGTCTGGTGGTCGGTGTTCTCCAGCCTTCCGCAACCGATCGGTGCAGTCATCGCGTACTACTTCGTGCGCGCTGCGCGAGAATTCTTGCCGATGGGCTTTGGCTTCGCCGCAGGGGCGATGATCTATCTCGTCGCCTCCGAGTTCATCCCGGAAGCACTCGAAGTAGGGGAGAACTTACCCGGTAGGGGTCACCGTGAACTGCTTTCGGGACTCACTGCGGGCGTCCTTCTGATGCTTCCACTCGCGTTTATCTGAGTACTATTCGCTCCTATATCCCTCTCAATTAATATTCGGGACATCGAACCTCTCGTTCCGAAATCGGCTGAAAAACGTTTTTGAATCGTATCGTGAGTTCTCTACCGGTCAGAACGAAATCGACGTGTCGGGGTAAACGATGTGAACTCGACCCAACGCTCGTTCCATTATAAGGTCGTTCCTGTCTATCGTTCGACCGGGCACGGTGTGCTACTATGTCGGGAACGCCAACCTACGAGAACGGCAGCGATTCCATCGCCAACCGAATCGCCGTCGGTCGCCAGAAACTCACAGCACTGCACGCAAGATACAGCGAGCATTCGCTCACGACGCCGATCCAGTTCGTCAGTTTCTGGTCGGCAGTCGCAATGCCGTTCCTCTACGTCCCGCTCTTCCTGAATGGTCTCGCTGGCGCAGAGTTGACGGCCTTCCTCGTCCTGTTGGTCTGTAACGTCGTCGCCCTGTTCGCAGGCCACTCCTATGGCCAAGAGTAATCCAGCATTCTGCCTTCGGTCGATTTAACCAGACGCTTCGAAAAGAGGGAGACATGGGACTCGAAACCGTGTCGTTGGGACGTACCGGCACCAAGGTGAGCGAGATCGCATTCGGAACGTGGCGCTTCGGTCGGGAGAACGACGACGGCGAGGTCGAGATCGGCGAGGAGCGAGCGCACGAACTGCTCGACGCCTACGCCGACGCGGGCGGGAACTTCATCGACACCGCCGATATGTACGGTGACGGTGAGAGCGAGCGATACATCGGCAACTGGTTCGCAGACCACGACCGGGAGGACTTCGTCATCGCGTCGAAGATATACTGGCCGACCCGGAAAGACGACCCGAACGGTCGTGGCCTCTCGCGCAAACATCTGCGTCGGCAGATAGACCGTATCCTCGACCGCCTCGGCACGGAGTATCTCGATCTGCTCTACATCCACCGCTGGGACGACGACACACCCGCCGAGGAGTTCATGCGGACGCTCGATACGTTCGTCCGCGATGGGAAGGTGAACTACCTCGGCACTTCGACGCTCGAACCGAACGCCTGGAAAGTCGTGAAGGCGAACGAGATGGAGTACGAATCGTTCCGACTCGCCCAGCCTCGCTACAACCTCGTCAACCGCGAGATCGAGCCGAACTATCTCCCCATGTGCGAGGAGTACGACATCGGTATCATCCCGTGGTCGCCACTCGCTGGCGGGTTCCTGACGGGCAAATACTCGCGCGACGAAGAACCGGCGGAAGGCACCCGTGGTGCGACCGACCAGCAGTTCCGCGACTCCTATCTCACCGAGGAGAACTTCGACGCGCTTGAGACGGTCGAAGCGGTTGCAGAGGAGATCGGAACGACTCCCGCCACGGTCAGCCTCGCGTGGCTGTTGAAGCACGATGCCGTCACCGCCCCCATCGTCGGTGCGCGGACGGTCGAACAGCTGGAAGAGAACCTCGCTGCGACCGAGGTGTCGCTCAGCGACGAGCAGTTCGAACGACTCGCGAGTGCGAAGTCCGCCTGAAAACCCGAAGACCCCGAAGACACCGACGTCGAATCTCCCGAGCCAAGCGTTTTTGACGGATAGCGAACAACCTCATGCCATGGACGAGATCTCGCTCACCATTCCGGAACCGATCGTCGAGTCGCTCCCCGAAGATGGCGACAACGCTGCCCGCGACATGCACGAGGCCGTCGCGGGGTGGGAAACACGACTCAACCGACTCGTCGAGGAGGCCGACTCCGACGGTGACGTGGCCAGCACCGTGGTCGACGTGGTCGAACGCTTCGAGGCGCGCTGGGAGCAGTACGACGATTTCGTCGCGGAACTGCGCGCGTGGGGGCAATCACCCATCTACGCCATGGCGTGGCGAGACCTCCACGCGGCACTCATCCAGCAGCTGTACGACCACGACGACCTCTCGGCACACATCGACCGCGAGCGGAATGCACGCATCGTCAACGACGGCATCCGCTTCGGCAGATGAACGACGACGACCCACCCCTCACCCGCGTTCGGAGAGCGAAGAGTCACCAGTCGCCCACCTCTCTCGTCGATGGTGGTGCGATCGCGGTCGGGATGGTCGTCGCGCTCGGCGTCCATCTCATCCCGGCAGGCCTCTCGCTCGTCGAAACGTCGAGTGCCCTCCTCCAGATATCTGCACTCGCCAGCACGATGGCGCTCCCGGTCGGAAGCCACGTCACGGGACGCTACGCAGGTGGTGATTGGGAACGTGGAGGGGTACACGGCCTGAGTACGGCGACTGGGTCGCTCGCCATCCTCGGCGGTGCCGCCGTCGCATTCGTCGGAGCAGAGCGAGCAGTGGACGAATTCGGTCGCATGCTCGGTGTCGGCGCAGGGATACCCGTGCTCGCGGGCGTGGTCGTCGGTCTCCTCTTCGCCGGAATCGTCGCTGGAGCACTCGGGGCGAAGCGGCGTGAGCGAAGGTAGGAGAGTCACAGACGACAGCGATAGGTGACTCACACCGTCGTCGTCACGACAGCGGTTCCGCACGGATGTATCCCCGACAGCCTTCGCCGGAGGCTGTGCGTTTATTACTCGTCGCGTGCCATCTTCGTGCATGGAACTTACCCTCCGGTTTTTCGCCAACTTCCGGGAAGCAGTCGGGCAGAAGACGCTCGAACGGGAGTATCCGGACGACACGACGGTCGGAGAAGTGCTCGAATCGCTGACCGAGGAGTACGGTCTCGACCTGTTCGAGGACGGTGAGATGCGACCACAGCTATCTATCATGCGAAACGGGAAAGACGTCGTCCACATCGACGGCCGGGAGACCTCGCTTTCGGACGGCGACAGACTGAGCATCTTCCCGCCCGTCGCAGGAGGATAGATGCGACGCGAAAAATCGTTCCGCGGTATCAACGAACGCCTCGCGCGGACGTACCTCGAAAATCTCGGTGGTGAGATACGAGACGACGGCGACGTGAGTGGCGACGGCTGGACGGCCTCTCTCTCCTCCGAGAAGGTGAGTATCGGCCCGACCGTCGAACTGACGGAAGTGACGGTCGTGTTCGAAGGGGAGGAGGAGACCCTCGAACCACTGGTCGAGGATTTCTCACAGAAAGCGATGCGGGCGGGAGGATAGAGCGTAGCGCGGGAAGACAGCCGAAAGTGGCTGGAGAACAGAATTCGATGAACCGATGACCGACGAACGAACCCACCCCATCGACGGCCAGATAGTGCTCTTGGCGGGCGCGAAAGCCAGCATTCCGCTCGAACGGCTCTCTGAACTCCTCGAAGCGACGCAAGCAGACCTCGGGCCGCGACTGGACGACTACCGACAACAGTATGAATGCGTCCACGAGACGCCCGAGCGAAGCGTCTTCCTCGTGGACGAGGGCCACTGGGAGGCGGTCGGTGATCGACTCGGACTCGGACGACGCGAATGGGATGGCGTCCGGCGGGCGCACGTCGAACAACTCCAGCGGATCGGACGACGGGAGGGTCGAGAAGAGGAGTTCGAGACGGCACTGGAGATTCGGACGGCCGTGCTCATCGCTCGACCTGAATGATGCTGGACTCGAGATGAGCGATATTCAGTGGCATCATAACTGCGGGACCTCACTCGTCATAACGAGACAGTAGGTTCTTCGATTGTACTGCTTTGTACTGAAATGTACTACCAGAGTGACAGACAGCGTTCGCCCGGTAGATTGAATCGGCGTGAGTGAGACGCACCGTCGTGTCCGCCATCCCGCTCGCGGTTACCGCCCACGCCGGACTCGCGTTGGCCAGCTACGCCATCGTCCGGACGGTGGCGGCGCGTCTTTCCCGGCGCGACGAACCACCAGAGCGAACCGCTACGCAACTCCGAACGCTCCGTCATCTCGGGTATCTGTTCGGGGGACTCGCCGCCGTTCTGGTCTCGCACGAGATGGGTGTCACGGAAGGGGTCGCAGGTACTCTCACGGCTGTCGTACCGGGAATCGCCGGAACGGGGTACCAGACGGTGGTCGTGGCGAGTCTCGTCGGCGTCGGCCCCGTGCTCGTGGTGGGACTCGCGGTTCGACTGGCCACGGTGCCGTACTGGCGGCAGGTGCGACCGTGGGACGTGACACACGGAGGAGCGATCAGATGGTTCCTCGCCCACCTACCAGTCGTTCCGCTCGTGGTCGCTGGCGGGACGATGCTCGTCTGGGCCGCCCCTGCCGGGTGGGGCCGAGTGCTCGCCACGCTCGTCGTCGTACTCGCCGGAAGTGCCGTGCTGCCGTTCCTCCTCGGCTACGTCCTTCGTTCCCGAAGTCCGTCACAACGCGAACGGGAACTGCTCGAACCGATTCCGCCGGACGTGTCCGTCAGGGTGGTTCCGGACGAGACGCGAATCGGCGTGGCGTTCGCCGCCGGAATACTCCCCGGTGCACGCCGTATCTTCCTCGCCGAGTCGCTGTTCGACGTGCTGGAACGGGACGAACTGGAAGCGGTCGTCGCACATGAACTCGCCCATCATCGTCGCAAACACGTCCTGCTCCGCGTCGTGCTCCCGATCTGTCTCCTCCTTCCGTGGATCGCCGCCATCGAGTTCGGCGTGCCACACGCGCTCGCGGGCGGGACACTCTTCGCGCTCCCGTGCTCACTCCTCCTCTTCCGAGCGATCCGCTGGACGGAGTACGACGCCGACGAGTGGGTCGCCGACCACGCCGCGGGCGACGAACTGGTGCGGGCGCTGGAACGACTCGTCACTCTCCGGTTCGTCGTAACAGGCGTCGGTCGATACGTCACGCTCTTCGCCGCACATCCATCGATAGAAAAGCGGATCGAGCGGCTCAGTCCAGCGACTCGAACGCCGAGTCGAGGTCGGCGATGAGGTCACGCGGATGTTCCACACCGACCGAAACCCGGAGGAGCGCATCGGAGATGCCGATCTCCGCGCGCTCGTCGGGCGTCAGCGGCGAGTGGGTCATGCTCGCGGGGTGTTCGATGAGTGATTCGACGCCACCGAGACTGACCGCCAGCGCGAACTCGTCCAGTTCGGCGACGAATCGCTCGACTGCATCGAGGTCGCCGTCGATCTCGAACGAGAGGACGCCGCCGCCGCCGTCCATCTGTCGCTGCGCGAGTTCGTACTGCGGGTGGGATTCGAGGCCGGGATAGTAGACCGTCGAAACCGCCTCGTGTTCGTCCAGA
The DNA here is from genome assembly GCF_054177585.1 of Haladaptatus rarus. Classification (NCBI taxonomy): domain Archaea; kingdom Methanobacteriati; phylum Methanobacteriota; class Halobacteria; order Halobacteriales; family Haladaptataceae; genus Haladaptatus; species Haladaptatus rarus. The sequence goes on from NZ_JBPEHG010000001.1 coordinate 858,430, forward strand.
TACGCCGCGATCTCGGCGGCGTTCGTCTCGTGCTGGCGCATCCGCAGTGGCAGCGTCTTCAGCCCACGAAGGGTGAGGAAGGCGTCGAACGGCGCGAGCATGTTGCCCATGCCGACCTGCTGGAGGAAGCCGATCTCCTCGGCCAGTTCGTCGTCGCTCGTGACCGTGACGCCACCGATGGAGTCGCTGTGGCCGTTCAGGTACTTCGTCGTACTGTGGACGACCACGTCCGCACCGAGTTCAAGCGGGCGCTGGAAGTAGGGAGACAAGAAGGTGTTGTCCACGCCGAGCGTCGCGCCGACCGACTCCGCGATGGAGGCGATGGCTTCGATGTCACAGAGCCGGAGGAGCGGGTTCGTCGGCGTCTCCATCCAGATGAGAGCGGTGTCGTCGCGCACCGCGTCCGAGACGGCGTCGGTGTCGCGGGCGTCCACGAAATCGACGGCCACGTCGAGTCGGTCGCGGAAGAGTTCTTTGAGCATCGTCTTCGTCCCGCCGTAGAGGTCGTCGAACGCCACGACGTGGTCGCCGGGCGAGACGGACGCCGTGATCATGGCGACGATGGCCGAGGTGCCGGACGCGAAGGCCATCCCGTGGTCGCCACCTTCGAGCGCCGCCAGTCGCTTCTCCAGTGCGTGCCGGGTCGGGTTGGAGAGACGTGAGTAGAGATACTGGTTCTCGTCGGGGTCGAGATCTTCGAGAGCGATATCGGGGTCGATACCACCGACCTCGTAGGTCGAGGAGAGATGGATCGGCATCGTCACGTCACCTGCTCGTTCGTCGTGCGATGGTTGTTCCGCGTGGGTCACCGCCATCGTTTCGAATTTCGAGGAGTCGCCAGACGGGTCGGTCATTCCACAGTCCCGTTCGTCGACTACACTTAGAAACTTTCGATGCGGCAGGTGTTGCCATGCACCGAGAGTATTGCACTCGTCAGCAAATTATCGCAGGACATTCACCGATAAGTTTCCAAACTAAATAATGCTAAAATTATTCTGTGGGAGAGGGTATTGTGCAGTTTTGAACTCGCGCGACAATCGTGTTCGTACGGGGTTCGAAGCAGAAGACTTGCGCAGTCGAAGCATCCGAAGAAGATCGTCGAGATCGACCGTCTCAGTCGTCGCCGGAGGCTGCCGCACCGCCACGGCTGACGCCGGTTCCCGGCCCGACATCGATACCGAGGTCGTCGAGTTTCTCATCCGGAACGACTCCGTCTTCCCACCCACGCACGTCGTAGTACTCTTCTTTCAGCTTGTCGAGTTCGGCGAGTTCACCCTCGGAGCCACCCTTGCCGGGGATGGCGTCCGGGTGACCGTCCACGAACCGTGCTGGCAGGTCGTCGTCGTCGCCGTCGAAGCCGACGAGGTTGTTGTAGTAGCGTTCGAGGTTGTAGATGCGCTCGCCAGCCTCCATCAGGTCGTCCTCGGTCACGTCGAGGCCGGTCATGCCGTTGTACTGCAAGACGTACTCTTCGATACCTTCCGCGAAGGCGTTGAACTTGCAGATGTCGAACGAGTCGCTGATGGCGTGCATGTCCTGGAAGGTCGCGCACAGTTCGCCCTTGCCTTCCCACTCGGTCGGGTCGGCCTTCTCCGGGATGCCGAGGATCTCGGCGGCAGGCGTGTAGCCGCGCAGGTGGCAGGCACCACGGTTGCTGGTCGCGTAGCCGATCGCCATCCCCTTCATGCTTCGTGGGTCGTAGGCGGCCATCGTCTGGCCTTTCACGTCCAACGCCATCTCGGGGTCGCCGAGTTCGGTCGCGGCACCCGCCGCACCCTTGGCGAGCAGCTCTGCGAGTTCGTCTTCGCGGTGGGATACGCGGTCGATCATATCGACCATCGTATCCACGTCGCCCCATTCGAGACCTTCGTCGAGACGACCTTCCTCGGTGGCTTCCATCGCCATCGCCATCGTGTTGCCCATCTCGATGGTGTCGAGCGCCATGTCGTTACAGCGGTCGATCATCAGGGCGACCTTGTCGCGGTCGTCGTTCATGGAGTTCGGTCCGAGTGCCCACGCCGACTCGTACTCGTAGGATTCCATCCGGACGTTCATGTCCTCGCCTTTGTGGTGGACCTGCACCTCGACCTCCTTCTTACAGGCGACCGGACAGGAGTGACAGGTCGGCTCGTCCACGAGGATGTTCTCGCGGACGTTCTCGCCCGAGACGCGTTCGGCGTCGATGTTCGGTTCGCTGGTGTCGGACTCGGCTTCGCTGTGTGTGCTGGTGTACTTCGCGTTCCGGGTCGGCAGACCGTCCATCTCCTCGGTGACGTTCATCAGGACGTTCGTCCCGAACATCGACAGACCTCCCTCGTTGGGGGCGGTCACGTCGGATTCCTGGATGGCCTGCATGGCCTGCTGGTGACCCTTCTGGAACGTCTCCGAGTCGGCAGGCTGTGGCATCTTCGTCGTGGATTTGACGACGATGGCCTTGAGACCCTTCGCCCCCATCACGGCACCCGTGCCACCGCGACCGCTAGCTCGGTCGTCCTCGTTGATGATGCAGGCGAATCGCACCTTATTCTCACCTGCTGGCCCGATAGCCATCATCGAGAGGTTCTTACCGTACGAACCCTCGACTTCTTCCTCCAGGGTGTCGCGCGTCTCGTGGACGCCCTTCCCCCATAGATGTGATGCATCGCGGAGTTCGACTTCGCCATCCTCGACGACCGCGTAGACGGGGTCGTCGGATTCACCTTCGAAGAGGAGACCGTCGAACCCGGCCCACTTCAGGCGTGCACCGCTCCAGCCACCGTGGTGCGAGTCGGTCACCGTGTTCGTCAGCGGCGACTTGGTACAGACCGCGATTCGGCCACTCATCACGGTCTGTGTTCCCGTGAGTGGGCCGTTCATGAACGCCAGCAGGTTGTCCGGCCCGAGTGGGTCGACGTCCGGCCCCTGGTCGAACACGTACTTTACACCCAGCCCACGTGCGCCGATGTACTTCTTCGCGTCGTCGTCGTCGATACCCTCGTAGTTTACCGCCCCATCGGAGAGATCGATGCGGGCCACGTGATCTTGAAAACCGCCTAACTCGGTCATGGTAATATCCAGTGTTTATATTGGACTGCTATCGTGTTAGGCGTTCCCACGTTTGCGTAACCGAAAATGGTTACATGGACTGATGGCGGCGAGAGTATCACTCGTCGCGGGCGAACGAGTAGACGTAGCCGGTCTGATCGTCTTTGGCGGTGGAGTAGACTGCGTCGTCGGTGACAGCAGGGGTGGTCATGATCGACTCCGACGATTCCCACCGTGTTCGTTCGGTTCCGTCGGCACCATCGAGTTCGTACGTCCGACGATTCGCACCGACGAAGACGGCGTCGCCGCTGACGATCGCCCGACTCAGATAATTGTCGCCTCGCGGTTCCTCGAACCGCCAGCGTTCGGCTCCACTGGTCGCGTCCAGGGCGATGAGCCGACCGAGTCCCCCCTCGGAGTTGGTGACGTAGAGCGTCTCGTCACCTGTGGCGAGACGGACCGGAGTGTCGTTTCCGAAGGCGTTCGTCCAGTGTTCCGACCCGTCCGACGAATCGAATGCGAGCGTCTCGCCGTCCCTACCTCCGTAGACGGTGTCGCCACCGGCAGCGAACTCGTAGAAGTTGTCGTACTTGTCGTCTGCGTACGCCGCGCGAACGCACCCGTCGTCTGGGTCGAGTTTCCAGAGCGTTCGCTCGTCCAGGGGGAACACCGATCCGTTCACGACTGCCACGCCGGGCGTCATCCGTGCGTATTCGCAGCCAGCACCGTCGAACGTCCATCTCGTCTCGCCGGTCTTCGCGTCGAAGGCGTACAGTTTCGGACTCGGGTCGAACCGAGGGGATGGAACGTAGACGGTTCCCTCGTGAACGACCGGATCGGCGGAGACGCCACTTTCGATAGCGGTACTCCACTCGACGGCGCCAGACTTGGCGTTCAGTGCGGTGAAACTCCGGTTTCCTCTGGCGTAGACGATACCGTCGGCGTAGACGGGGCTGAAGACTCGAAAGTCGTCGGGGCGAGCGCGCCAGCGTTTCTCTCCGCTGATCCGGTCGATGGCGTACACGTACCCATCACTCGTCCCGACGAAGACGGACGTCGTCGAGACGGCCGCAGCGTCGTATATCGGTTCCTCTGTGCTATATCGCCAGTTCGTTCCCGGTGCCAGATCCGTGGGTGTACTCCCCTCGACACTCGCGGGTTGGATGTCGGTCCGGGGGGGTCTCGCTCCTCTCGTCCGTGGTTCGAACACCAGACTTGGTCGCTGCCGTGCCGACGCTCGCGGTACCGGCTACGACGCCGACAGTCTTCAGAAACGTCCGTCGAGTATTCTCGGGCATACTACGGGAAAATGTCGTGAGACAACGATGTTTGCTATCAGGACGTTAAACCGATTTCGTGTATTTTCACTCCGTTTCACCAGTCAGCCAGAAGATGTTACATATCGAACCCGCACTTTCGAATAATGCGATGTAGAGATCACTAACCGCCGCGACTGGAACCGGGTAGTAACCGGTTCGTCCCGGCGAATACACCTGCTCGTGCGTACTCGAATCGAAGAGTGATCTGGTGTTGACATCCGGCTGCACGTCCATGAAACGATTAGTTGTTCGATAACGGAGAACGTCTAGACTGGGTAGCCGAACGACCGTTCACTCGCGGACGACGACTTTTTTATGATACTCACCGATCGAACGGGACGTGTATCGGATTCCGCCACGCACTCGTTGGGTCGCCGTCCTCGTCGTCGCAGGTGCCATCTGTTACTTCTCGGTGTTCACGACGCCCGACCCTGGTGTGACACCGATGGGACCGCTCGGACTCGTCGGGGCGGACAAATGGTATCACGCGGTCGGCTACGGTGGCCTTGGTGCCGTGCTCGCGTTCGCGCTGGCGGGCAGGCACGCACACTCGCAGTCGCGTGGCGGGCAGGCACAGGGCACTCGTGCTCGCACTTGCGTTCGCGTGACCGGCGAGCGCAGAGCAGGCGTGCTCGCAATCGCGGGCGCGACCGGTTACGGGGTAGCGATGGAACTCGTGCAGTGGCCGATACCCCTTCGCCACGCTTCGGTCGGAGATGTCGTCGCCGACGCGCTGGGGGCGACGGTAGCGGTCGCGGTCTGGTGGGCGCTCTCTCGGGCGGGCGGTCGCGCTCGGCGAGACGAAGCCGATTTACGCGCGTAGCCGCTTTCCCTCGATAATGAGCAAGCCGAGTCCCGAGGGGTACGAACAGGGCAAGGGTATGGACGCCCACAACGCCGTGATGCGCGATATTCGCGCTCGAAAGGAGAAACAGTACGACCCACACGAGCCGACGCGAGTGTGGCTGGACGAAGACAACACGCCGGACGGTGTCTACCAGAGTCTCACCATCATCCTCAACACCGGGGGCTGTCGCTGGGCGCGTGCTGGCGGCTGTACGATGTGTGGCTACGTCGCCGAGTCAGTGGAGGGTGGAAGCGTGCCCCACGAAGCCCTGATGGATCAAATTGAGGTCTGTCTCGAGCACGAACGCGAGCAGGCCGACGAGAAGAGCGGTCTCATCAAGATATACACCTCCGGGTCGTTCCTGGACGAGCGCGAGGTCGGCGCGGAGACCCGACAGGCCATCGCGGAGACGTTCGCAGACCGCGACCGGATCGTCGTCGAGAGCCTGCCGGACTTCGTGGAGCGAGAAAAGTTGGAAGACTTCACGAGCGTCGGACTGGAGACCGACGTGGCCATCGGGCTGGAGACGGCGAACGACCGCGTGCGCAAGGACTGCGTGAACAAGTACTTCGACTTCGACCAGTTCATCGAGGCAAGCGAGCACGCCGAATCGGTCGGCGCGGGTATCAAAGCCTATCTGCTGATGAAACCGCCCTTCCTCTCGGAGTCAGAGGCGGTTCAGGACATGAAAGAGTCCATCCGGAAATGTGCCGAGTACGCCCACACCGTCTCGATGAATCCCACCAACGTCCAGCGGTACACGATGGTGGACGAGTTGTACTTCCGGAACGGCTACCGCCCGCCGTGGCTCTGGAGCGTCTGTGAGGTGCTGCAGGACACCGCCGATGCACCCGCTATCGTCGTCTCCGACCCCGTCGGACACGGGAGCGACCGCGGGCCGCACAACTGCGGCGAGTGCGACGACCTCGCGCAGAAGGCGATCAAGGATTTCGACCTGCGCCAAGACCCATCGGTCTTCGATGAGGTGTCCTGCGAGTGTGAGCGGACGTGGGAAGCGGTGATGGAGCGCGAAAAGAGCTTCAATCTCCCACTGACGCGGTAGTCGGTATCGATTCTTGGCTTTCGGTGGTCAGCCTCGATTCGATTCGCTATTCTGTCCGATGATCGGCTTCGATCCTCTATTCTGACCGGGGGTCGGCCCCGATTCGATACTCCGTTCTTCGACGGTAGTCGGCGTTGATGCTGGGGGTAGGGTCGTCCTACTCCCGCTACGACGCGGATAACAAAGTAGTCGCCACGCGACGACCTAACCAGGGTGACAGACGTCAACAGGCGTCACACACGATGGCCAACACGGAGGGTGACTACGAAACGATCTTCTGTTCGAACGGCTGGGTCGAGATCCGGAACCCGGAGTGCGTAGAACAGTGGATAGCAACCGATTCACCGACCGAGGTGCAGCGATGACGGTCGCCGGGCCGATCATCCTCTGGCCGCTGTTGGTAGTGTTCGTCTGGGGGCTTCTCGTGGGCGCAGTGTGGTCGCTCCTCGTCGCACACGGGCGACGAAATCGGGAGTAACACACCGCCAACAGGACGTTTCTAGCAGGATTCGAGTTCGGGACTGTGGGTGTCGGTGGAGAGCTGTATTCTGGCGCTACAGCTAGCTTTCTTCGGAAGTAGGTGGTTGCCGGTGACGAAGTGGTGACGCAGACCGACGCTCGAGCAACGCCTACGGAAGAGCGAAACGCTTCCGTGGCCGAGGAAACCTTCGATTTTCCGCGGCAACGGGCGAATGAAGGCGGGAACGAGTGGCGCAGCCACGAGTGACCGACTGAACGAGGACGTGACCAGGTGCTAACGTCTGCAATAGCTACATCTCTACTAGCGTCAGTTTTACCTGTAGAGGATGTGACAATGTGGGATCGGTCGCCAATCGTAGTCACACAGTATGGCAGGCAAACACGAGTATGCCAGTACATTTCAGTACATTTCAGTAGATATCAGTACAGTCGAGAAAGACGACAGAGCCGACGTTCCACCGCGCTCCGTCAGAGACGGCGGGCCATCATCACTTCGTCGACGAACTCGTCGTCGACGAGGTAGTGGTCTTCCCGAACCGCTTCGGTCTCCCAGCCGTGTTCCTCCAGCAGTTCGATGGCCGTCTCGTTGGTCGCCGGAACGCTCTGGTAGACCTTCTGGTAGCCTGCGTCGTCCGCCCAGTCCATCGCACGCTCCAGCAGTCGGCCACCGATCCCGTGCTCGCGGTAGGGTTCTCGTACACCGACCGTCAGTTCGGCGATGTGCCGCAGTTTGTCGAGTTCCGGCGCGTCCAGGTGAACCCATCCGACGACCTCGTCCTTTCCATCATCTTCGCCGTTTCCGTCGTCTTCGACGTCGTCCAGGGTCGCCACGTAGAACATCCGCGACCGGCGGTCGTTGTGGCGCAACAGCGCACCCTCGTCGTCGATGTCGGCCGCGACTCGCTCCGCGGAGATCGACGCACCTTCGTCCGCCACCTCTCGAATCACGGTCTCGATGTCCGTCCAATCGGACTGGCGAGCGGGCCGGATTCGATAGGAGAGGTCGCGTTCCTCGTACGATTCGACGCCTTCGTCCAGTGCGAGGTGAAGGGTTCGCCCGCGTTGTACGAGGTGCCCGTCGTCGACCAGCACCGTGACATGGTCGTGGAACTCGCCCGGCGGGATGCGAGCCTTCGGTTCCGTCGTCCCCGAACGTGCTGGCTTCGACCCCGTGGGTGCCTCAATGCGAACCGCGTCACGAACCTCCTCGATGGTGGCGGCACCTCGTTGTTCGACCTGCTGGTAGATACGTCGGTGAACGGTGTCCTCGAATTCGATTTCGGTCGGCGCTCCCATATACGGGGGTACCGACGCGGAGACGGTTATCGTTTTTCGCTTCTTTCCGACCGTTGGTAGATTTCGTCGTCTATCGATTCCTTACTTCTCTTCGACGTGGCGAACCTCTACCGCGATGCCGCGCGTCGATTCGGCCATCTCGGCTCCTGCCATCTCCGCGCGGCCGATGGCGAACGCTTTCGGCCCTTCGACGACCACTTCGTCGCCGACGCGGATGTCGGCGTCCGCGTCCACGACGCCCGGCGCGAGGACGCTTCCGTGCGGTGCGAAGGCGTCGATCTCGACCCGCTTTTCGGGCACGTCGCTTTCGACCCACGCTTTCGCTCCCGCGAGCGTGAACGAGAGGACACCGTACTGGGGCACCATCGCCGCGAGTTGTTCGCCCTCGGCATCGTGAACGCGGAGTTTGGGGTGGCGACTCTGGATGGTGATGTCCGAGAAGAGGTCCTCGCCCGCACTCTCGCCGAACTGGTAATCCGCGATGGCTCGAACGGTGTTGTGCTGGCGTTCGCGCTTTCCGTATTTCAACTCACCCGAGAGTTCGCTGGCGAGGTTGCCGAGCGATTCGGTGCTCGTCGGGTGGCCCTCGACGGTGTACGTGAACTCCAGGCCGAGCGCGTCTTCGACTCGTTCGCACACGTCGCGGTAGCCCTCGTCGGGGACGTGGGCGATGATCTTCGGGTACTCGTTTCGCTCCAGATAGCGGCGCAGTACCTCGGCGACGAACTGCGTTTCGTCCTCGCTCCAGCGCCCGGTCACCACCGAGTCGTAGTGCTGGGCCGGGTAGGTGAGTTCGAGTTCCTGCGGCACGACGCCGATGGGACTCGTCATCGACACCTTGTGGGCCTTGAACTGGATGGCGTCGTGGTACTGGCCGTGGCTCTGAGACTCGCTGTAGGGTTTCTTCGCCGAGCACGGCACGAGCACGAGGGGATTCTGGAATCGGTTCCGATAGCGCGTCGTCACGCGGTCGGCGAACCGCTGGATCTCGACTCGGCGCAACGAGTCTTCCGTCGCCGCGCTGAGTTCGGCGTTCCGGATGACTGGCGTCCGCCGTTCGAGGTAGTTCCACTCTTGATCGAACTCCCGGAACGCGGCGGTGAGCCACTGGTCGTGACGAGCCTGCCCTTCGACGTAATCCCGGAGTCGCCCGTTCCGGATCCGCTGGCGAACCACACCCAGTTCGGCCCGGAGCGCGGCGACGTTGTGCTCGACGCAGTGCTCGCGGGTGAACTCCGCCACGGTGCGCTGGCAGGCCGGACAGGAACAGGGGAGCTCGCGCAACTCGTCCAGATGGTACTCACCCTCCGTCGTCAGGTACTTGCCCTGCGTTCCCTTCACCACGGCCCGGTCCGCGTCCACGAGATCGACCCCGGCGTAGACCAGCGTGGCGACGTTCCGCGGCGTGGCGACCCCCGAGAGCAGGAGCGCGCTGTCCGACGGAATCGCCTCTCGTGTGTCGATGATTGCTTCCCTGAAACCCGCGCCGTGGCCGACGAATCCGCGCGCCCCCGAGAGAACGTAGGCGTCGGTGCCGAAATCCTCTGCCGTCTCCGGCGCGATCACCGCGGCACTCGGAAACTCCACGGCCGGGTAGTCCACCCCGAACGACTCCATCACTTCCTCGTCGGTGCCACTCGGAAACGCGCGGTGGGGCAGGACGGTCAGCTTCGACTCGTCACCCTCCGGCAGTTCGTGCTCCTTGAACCAGAGGCTCCCCGCGTCGTCCAGCACGTCGTCGACCAGTCCGGGCGTGGGCACGGACTCCGCGAGGCGGAGTTCCCCGATGCGGGCCGCCCCATCCCTGTCGTGAACCTCGAAATAGTCGGTCATACCCGACTTTCGGGGGAGCGGCCTGAACTATCTTGCGTAACTGCGTTGGTTGTGCTCGGGTTGGGCTTCGTCACGCCACCGATGAGCTATCGAATTCGGCGGCAAAATCGACGTGACGATGACTATCGATAGGCTCTAGCACGAGCAGACACTCCATCTTCACCAACCTCTCTCAGATTTCCCGCGGAAAACCGAACAGTACTCGAACGACGTCGATTACGGATTACCCTTGATCGCTCAAGTCCACGACGTGGATCGATTCGGGAACCAGCGCCAGCGCCGACTCAGGCCAGTCGTGGTGCGCCAGCGTGAACTCCGTCTCCGGGTTCAGTTCGACCAGTCGCGCAACCCCTCGGGCCGCCGACTCGTACCCGGCGCCGTCCATGCGCTCGGGAATCTCGGCCGTCAAGGGGTAGGTCTCCGAGAGGGCGCGGGGGAACGGGCCGAACGGCGGGACGACGTTCCACGACTCGTCGTAGTTCGTGCTCGGGTTGCCTTCCGTCAGGAGCACGCGACCTTCGGGATTCAACCGCGACAGTCGCTCGTGGTGGCGCAGCACTTCGGGTCTGTCGGCGCTCTCGCTGGAGAGGTAGAAGAAAGCTCCCTTCGAGGCGGGGTCGGCGCGTTCGAGCTGGTCGGCGTGCGACCCGAGTGCGCGATAGCCGTCGAGCATGGCGGGGTGGGCGCGAGCGCGGTTCTCCACCAGTTCGAAGAGGTCGCCCGAGCGAATCGCCTGCTTGACGGTTCGAATCTCCTCGAACGTGACGTGGAGGTTGTGCTCGGCCAGCAGTTCCTCGCGCTCCCTGTCGTCGAACCCTCGCAGTTCGTCCGGCGTGTAGTTCGCGCAGATGGGGCACGAACAGGGGAAGTAGTCGAGGTCGTCCAACTGCTGTGTCCCGCGCACCGTCAGATAGCGGTCGTCGCGGGCGTAGAGCGCGTAGGCCGCCGAGTCGAACAGGTCACAGCCCATGGCGACCGCCAGCGCGAACATCATCGGGTGGCCCGCGCCGAACAGGTGGACCGGCGCGTCTGCACCGAGTCCGCGTTTCGCAGCGGCGACGATGTCCACCATCTCGCCGTACCGGTACTCGTTCATCAGCGGGACGACCGCTCCGACCGGGAACACGTCGAGCGTCGTGTCGTAGGCGTGCCGACCGGCCTGCTCGCGGAGGTCGGTATACGTCGAACCCTGTACCGGCGCGTTGACGAGCATATCGCCGACGTCGACGGTTTCTGCGAGTTCGAGGCGTTCCTGGGTCGTTTCGAGTTCCACCTCGGCCTGCTCGCGGTCGGTGTCCGGTGGCGTCGGGATGTCCACCGGTGTTCCGATGTCCGAGCCGATATCGTGCTGGAACTGCAGTATCTCCTCGGTCGTCACGCTGATCTCGCCGTATTCGGCGAGTTGGAACGACCCGGAGTCGGTCATGATTGCGCCGTCGAAATCGAGGAGGTCGTGCAAGCCGACGTCGAGCACTTCCTCGCGGAAGTCTTCGCTCTTGTAGAGGATGTAGGAGTTCGTGATGAGGATCTCAGCACCGAATTCGGATTCGAGCCGAGAGGGTTCGACCGTCACCACGTGCGGGTTGACGACCGGCAAGAGTGCTGGCGTCTCGACCGTCACGCCAGCCCGCGGGACGGTGAGTTCCCCGATGCGACCCCCACCGTCCTGTGAGCGAATCTCGAAGATGTCTCGTTCCATTAGTCCGGCATAACCACGGTGATGGTGTAAGAATTGCGCTACTCGTCCGACCCGAACGCCTCGTAGTAGAGCACGCCGAGCGCGGTTCGCCCGTCGAACACGCCATCTGCCGCGATCTCTTCGCGGAGGGTGTCCAACGCTGTCGTCTCCGGGCGGATACTCTCGTTGTGGTCGAGTTCCTGTTCACCCGTCGGCGTGCAGTCGTGAGCCACGAAGAAGTGGAGGACGGAGTCAGCGATCCCGTTCGCTGGTTCGACGCTGGTGAGATGCCGCACTGTATCCGCCTCGTACCCCGTCTCCTCGGTGAGTTCGCGGTGTGCCGTCGCCACGAGATCGTCGTCCTCGGGTTCGACGCCGCCAACGGGAAGCCCCCGCGAGACGCGCGATACCGCCTGTCGCCACTCCTCGATGATGACCACGTCGCCATCCTCGGTGAAGGGGAGGACGACCACGCTCTCGGGTTCCGAGAGGTAATCGAAATCGGTTTCAGTTCCATCGGGGAGACGAACGTCCTCGTTCCGCACGTCGAAGCCAGGGCAGGTGTACGCCACGCCCGAATCGAGGGTCTCCCACGCGAGCGGGTCGTCTTCGTCGCTCATACCCGATTCTTTTCGGGAACGAAAAAAGACGCATCGGTCTTCCGTCGACGGGATAAGCGATGTCTACACCGACGACAGCGTCGAGAAAGCCGCCATTTCCTGTAGCCTCGGTGAAAAACGGTTCTCGTGATTTATCGTAACGACCGTTGAATTTCCCGCAATCCAGCTATGCAACCGGATCGCGTCAGTCGACGAAGCCTGCTCGGAGCGACGGCAGGTCTGGTCACCGTAGGGAGAACTCGTACCGAGAGGAGAATTGACACCGAAGGGAAACGAGAGATGAATCACTTCGTCATCTTCGGCGGCAGTCCGGACACCGTCATCGAGTACGAACTCACGGTGAGTGGACGCCTGCGAAAGAGTGGGCGGAGCGGCGGCGCACCCATCGCAGACCGGCACGTCACGCAGGACGGAGAAGACGGCATTTCGGGTGATGGTACTCACGCAAGCGGAGCGATCGCCGGGGGTGGCGATGCCTATCGATTCACCGGGCGGATCGTCCGATTTCGAATCTCCCCCAACGGTCGGACCGGTACGGCCGCGCTGTACCGAAACGGCCAGCGAGTCCAGTCGAACGAACTCGGTGACAACCCGGCGGCAGACACGCCCATCGAGTTCGTGGACTGCAGCACTGCGCGGGTGACTGGCGATTTCCAGAGCGTCCGTATGCACACGAGTTTCTGGGACGAGTCCGGACTCGGAACCAATATCCTGTTCGATGGCCCCGTCAGCGGAACGACCACCCTCAATCCGGTCGCAGCCCACGACTCGTTCCCCTTCTCCATCGACACGGTGAGCGTCGATAGCCGAGAACTCCAGACGCCGGGGCAGCCCGCGAAGTTCACGGCGGACAATCCCTACGCCGGGCCGTGGTGTGAAGAACAGGGATTATCGAACCACATCGTCATCTTCGGCGGGAGCCCTCAGAACGTCGTTCACTACCAGTTCGCCGTGAGCAGGAAGGTACGCAAGAGCGGCGAGAACGGGGGTGCCCCCATCGCCAGTCGACACGTCACCATCGACGACGAGGATAGTATCTCCGGCAAGCGTGTCCGTGGTGCCATCGCGGGGGGCGGTGACGCCTACCGGTTCTCCGGAGAACTTTCGCAGTTTCGGATAGACGGTGACGCGACCGTCTACCTGAACGGGCAGAAGAGAGATCCGAGGGCCCTCTCAGAGTGAAATCTTCGAGAGATTGGCTTCCAGATCGTCTACGTGCTCGTTGAACGCCTCCACGAACCCCTCGAACTCCGGCGCGAGTTCACGGATGTCGGGTGCCGACGGCGGTTCGTACTGCGAGACGAGATACGTCCCACCCTGTCCGCCGACGCGGAGATAGGACGCCCGTCCCTCTTCCCACTTCAACTCCCATCGCTTGCCGCCCACTCGTGTCGTAAACGACCCGTAATCGACGCCGTCATAGCGGTGTAGCTCTCCGGCGATAGTGTCGGCGACCTCGCGGATGCGCCCGACCACCCGGTCACGCTCGGCGACGACGGTATCGGTCGAGGCGACTGCGGGAAACTCCGTGGAGACGTCGTCTAACACCCCTTCTTTGGACGCGACGTGTTGGTTGTACGCCTCGACGAACGCATCGTAGTCCTGCATCGCATCGGCGAGTGCGTCCGGGTCTGGCGGCTGTTTGGACGAAACGACGTACGTCTCGCCACCCGATTTCCCCTTGAATCGGAGGTACTGGAGGTCACCAGCCTCGTACTTCAACGTCCACTCCCCGGCTGGCGTGTCGAAGGTCACCTGCCCGTAATCGCCACCCTGCAAGAGCGCGAGTTCGCGGGCGATCTGCCCGGCATGTCGTGTGACCGCCGCGACGACCTCGTCGCGCTCCGTGGCGGCGTCGGTGGTTTCAGAAATGTCGAGTTCGATTCCGTCGGTCATTGGGTGGTCGGTAGGGGCGTGGTGGGATAACGATGGTGACTTGATGTTCGTCGATCGCTCGCCGTCGCTGGCCGATAGCGTCGGAAGAGAGGATAGGGAGAGGAGATTCGAGTCCGGCGAAACGCCCGGTCACTCGACGACGAGTGTCCCCTTCATTCCAGCCTCTCGATGACCGGCGACGTCACACCAGTAAGGGAACTCTCCGGTCTGGTCGGGCGTGAACGAGACGCCGTCGGTCTGGTCGGGCTGGATCGTCTCCGTCTTGACGTCGAAGGTGCCGACCGTGAGATTGTGTGCGACCGTCCCGACGTTCTCGAAGGTTATCGTGAGTTCCTCGCCTTTCTTCGCCTGTATCTCGGCGGGTTCGAGTTTCCACTCGGAGCCCTCGACCGTCACCGATTTCGACGAATCTGTCGTCGGCTCCGACCCGGTCGACCCGCCGTCGAGGCAGCCAGTGAGCCAGCCTACGGTCGAAAGTGCACCCCCAGTCAGTAACTGGCGTCTGTTCGGTCGTCGATGCTCGTCAGTTGGCGCGAATTTCATGGATATGGTCTCCTTCGCGGTCGTTTCTGGTCGGCCGTGTTGTCCTCTTCAGACCCGTACGACATCGTCATGCGTGCCCTGTGAAGACCAGGTCGAGATCCGACCTGCATCGGCCACGAGCTACGACGGCCAGTTCTTGAACGATCCGTCGACGATCTCTTCCCGCTCGAACATCGCGTGGATGAACGGTTGCTTCTCACCGTTCGGTAGCTCGAACGCCGTCTTCACCGGATCGAACTTCGGCCCTCGGGTGCCCCCTTGATCGGCAACACCACCCCGTGGGTGTGGTGAACCTTTCCAGCGATGGTGTTCTCCGGCTTGAGCGGTAGCTCTTCGTCGATTGCGAGTCGATAATCCTTGTCACGGACGGTCTGGGTGGTCATGAAGTGAACCACCTTGTTCGTATCCGCAACCTCACCGTTGACCTTCACGTTACCGAGCGCCCAGAACGCGCCGTAGGTGTACACTCGGGGCATCAGCGGCGATCCGGGCATCCCCGACCCGTGGTGCCAAGCGTCGGTGATGACACCGCCGCCGGTCTCGTATCCCGGAATCGGTGGTTTGACGACGTGATCGTACTCGATCTCGTAGTCGTTGTCCGCCGGGTCGGTGAAGGTTGCCATCAACTCGGCGTCGCCGGACGTTTCATCCGGTTTTCCGGGAGTGTCCCAGGGCTGTCGATCCTTGTACGTGACCTCGAACTCGCCGCTGGTGATCTTTGCATCGTCGCTGTAGAGCGTCGGTACCGTCAGCTTCTGGTTGGCGATGGGGTCGTCGACCGAGGCACGCATCTTCTCGGGTGCGCTGACGAGGAAGGGCAGGTCTTTCAACAGTTTCGGGACGGTCGGTGGCGGAGCGTCCTGCGCCCGTTCGATGGTCGACTGGAGATAATCAGCACCGCGTCGCGGGTTCTTGGGCGTCCCGAACACCGACGGACTAAGTCGGCGTTCGCCGGAGAGCACCCAGTACACCGTCTTATCTGCACCCTGTCTGACAGTCACGTCCTACCCGACCTGCGGTGTCGAAGTCTCGGTCGAAGACCCCGGTGATACCCTCTCCTGAAGTTGGTTGCAGCCAGCGAGAGAGGTGATCGCAACTGCGCTTGCGCCGAGGAACCGGTGTCGATTTATTGCCATATGCTAGCATTGGCCGCAACAGCAATAAGTTATAAATAACGGCATTGTCTAGTTAAGTGATTCTGGGGTAGAGTGGCGTTTCAACGTCTCTACCGTGTGGAGCTAACGAATTACTTCATCTCATCACGACTAGAGTTTCGGTGAAGCAGTCGATTCCCGTCGTCTCACGATGCAGCCGATCTTATTATCAAAAATCAATTACTTACGATCAGTGCGAAAATCTTTTCAATCGTACCACTGTCACTTGGTTTTCCATATCTAGACAGTGCCTAAATAACTGAACTATAACGGGGTCAACACTGGTTAGAGAGTTTCCTGATGGTGACCGAGTGGGTTCTGGATAGTGCGATTGGAGAACCGCCAAACCTGTTATTCACACGCCTGAACAGTTTGCGGGAGAAACGCCTCGCTTCGCTCGTCGGTGAGTGACGTGAGGTAGAGATGGGCCGGCGCAGATTCGAACTGCGGTTACGGCCACCCGAAGGCCGAAGGATACCAGGCTACCCCACCGGCCCGCAAATCGAACAATGGCGACACCTGCCTTTAACGGTTCCGGAATTGTGGTGTCAGTAGTCGGTGTACCCCCGCGTATCGAAGTAGTTGTGCACCACTGTCATCGCGTGATTTCCGTGGAGAAGGCTCGGCCCCAACCGCACTCGCTCGGCCGACACGTCGGCCAGCAAGTCGGCCTCGCTGTCGGTGAAATCGCCGTGGTCGGAGAGAACGAAGAGTGGATTTTCGGGCGGCTCCACATCGACCACCGGAGTGCCGTCTTCGTGGAGTTCGATGACGGTCGCGTCCCTGCTCGCCTCGGTCAGAACCGTTTCGAAGTCGCGCTTGGAGACGAACACGCCGGGCGTGCTCTCGGCTTCCATGTAACCGATCGCTTCCGACTTGGCTTCGAGAGCCTTGCGAATCAGTGCTGCCGTGCTTCGCTCGTCGGGGTTAAGACGGCGGAGTTCGCTCCCTTCGAATCGGATCGTCAGTTCGTCCTGCAAGACGAGAAAGAGCCGAACGTCGCTGCGGAAGTCGTGCGAGAGGAAGAAGGCGCTGTTGACACATCGGCAGAGGGTGTCGAGTCGGCCCGCCCCGCCCGCGAGGTCGTCCAGGGAGAAGTCGGGCGTCGTCGGAGCGTCGTGACCGAGGACGATGAACTGTCGCATACGTGGCGGGTCGGGGTGGGAGCGTAAGTCGTTTGTCTTCCAGGCCGCCACGATTTCAGTCCAACTCACGGCGGTTTCTCATGGGAGTCGGCAGCGTGCTCACCGCCATCGCTGGAATCGGTGGCGCGGGACCGTTCTGCACGTTTCGAAAGAAGCCTACCCTTCGTCTTCGCCGAAATGCTCGTAGGCCCATCCAGCCGTCGCGGTCAGGCGCTTCATGTACGCGATGAAATACAGCATCACGATCTCGTGCCACGCCAGTGACGCCCGCTCGGTCACGCGCTTGTAGAATCGGGTCGGATGAGGTGGCAGGTAGTTACGCGGGTTCAGGACGCTCGGTTTCTCGACGCGTTCAGGATGATAGCGTTGCATCTGAGCGCGACCCCGACCCAGTCTGAAGTGTTTCTTCAGGAGCGAGGTGAGCGACGACCGCGCGGGGTGGTACATCGTGATGGCGGGTTGGTAATGTTGGTTGAAGCCAGCGTCGTACACCCGATTGCCGAACTCCTGGTCTTCTCCCGAGAAGAGCCGTTCGTCGAAGTCACCGACCTCGTTGAACACCCCTCGCCGGACGACGAGACAACCGGTTCCGGAGAACTGCTGTTCTTCGATATACTTCCGGATGGGAAACCCGAATATCTGGTTGTACTTCGCGGTGAGGGTGTCTTTGTCGTCTTCGATGTAGATCTCGACGTCACAGCCCATGTAGTCCCATTCGTTGGACTCCATCGACGCGACGGCATCTTCGAGCCACGAGTCCTCGACGGTCATGTCGGCGTCGATGAACGCCAACAGGGAACCTTTCGCTCTGCTGATCGCTTCGTTCCGTGCGGCCGCAGGCCCCTGTACCTCGTCTTCGACCAGGAGGGTCACGAGGTCGGGGAACCGCTCGCAGTACTTCCGGATGACGTCTCGGGTGTTGTCCGTCGAACCGTTGTCGACGACCAACACCTCGTATGCTTCGTGCGGATATGTCTGGTCCGTGACAGCATCGAGAGTCATCCGGATGCCTCTAGGATCGTTGTAGACCGGGATGATGACAGAGACAAACGACCGCTCGGAGGCCATATCGTCACACTGTTCTAGCACGCATATAGCCCCTTCGATTCCGTAGACACGGCTTCGGAGACATCCAGCGCGTGTCGTCGCAATGGCGGTTCGACCCGGCGGACGTTACCTTCAGAACTGTCACGTTCGTGTCTCTCGTAACCTATACACTGCCTGTCGGTTCGTTCGTCGTATCTTCGTGTCATTTGGAACGCTACCGCTACGCAGTCACTCGTTGCTGCCCGATTTCGAGACGATTGTAGCGTATCGTACTCCGGAACCAAGCATAAAAATTGTGGCAGGAGGGGTCGTCAGCGAACGACTGTCGAACGCTCTTCGACAGTTCCATCGACTGACACACAGGCGCCGATGCGCGTCTCCGACCCGACGAGCGTTCCGGGGGCGAAACTCACGTTGCCTGCGACGTCCACGCGGTCGGCGAGGAGGGCACCGAGTTGCTGATGTTCGTGGATGGTTCCGTTCACGCGCACGTCCGCTGCCCCACCCGGAATCGTGGTTCCGGGGCCAAGCGAGACGCTCTGGCCGGTGACACAATCGACGAGCGTGGCGTTCGCACCGACGTGGGTATCTCTGTCGAGCACCGACTGCTGGACGACCGCGTTCGAGCCGACGGTCATGTTCTGCCCGAGGACGGCGTACGGGCCGACGACCGCGCCGGGGTGAACCGTACAATCCGAGCCGACGACCACGGGTGGCTGGAGCACCGCCGAATCGTGGACGTTGGCGGTGTTTGCGACCCAGAGTCGGTCATCGCGTTGGGGTTCTGCAACGTGACCACGGACGAGGAGTTCGCGGGCTACGTCGAGCAGATCCCACGGATAGGTCGCGTCCACCCAGAGGCCGTCGGTGACGACCCCTCGAACCACGGCGTCGGTGTCGAGGAGTCGGGCGAGCGTGTCGGTCAGGGCCAACTCGCCTGCCGTGCTCGGCGTCGCTTCGATGGCGTCGAAGATGCGCTGGTCGAAGGCATAGACGCCAGCGTTGAGGAGTCGATACCCGTCGGTAGTGGGCTTCTCCACGATGGTCTGGACGCGGTCGCCGTCCATCACGACCGCCCCGTACTCCGCCACGTCGGCACGTTCGATGGCGGCTAACGTCGCAGCAGGGTGGTCGTGGTTTGCCGGGGAATCGCCGTTTGCCGAAGGGTCGTGCTCTCCGTAGTTGCGTTCGAACGCCTCGCGCACGTCGGCGACCATGGCGGATTCGATGATCTGGTCGCCGTTGACCACGAGGAAGTCGCCGTCTACGTCGTCGCGAGCGGTGAGCAGAGCGTGGCCACTTCCGAGCTGTTTGTCCTGTTCGACGTAGGAGACGGACGCCCCGCGATAGTTCGACCCGAAGTGGTCGCGTACGCGGTCGCCTCTGTAGCCGACGACGAGATGGAGCCGGTCGACCCCTGCATCGACGAGTGCATCGAGGACGTATTCGAGTACCGGACGCGTCGTCGCCGGGAGCATGGGTTTCGGGCGATTGCGGGTGAGCGGTCGGAGTCGCGTCCCCTCCCCGGCGGCCAACACGACAGCGGAACTGACGGTCATGGAGTCTCTGTCAACGACCTTCGATTTCAGCGTTCGGGATGGTACGATGGGACAGGGAGCACCTACTCGGGTATCGGTCACATTCGGTTGCTATTTTCGTCCGATTCGCTGGTTTTCTCCGATCTATCGGTTCGTCCGGTTCGCTCACTTTCGAGTCGTCTACCGGTTCCGGTCACGTTAAAGGATATAAAAGCTCGTCCGAACCACTACCGATAGACGTTCAAATTTCGGATACACCATCGTTATCTAACACTTAACTCGGGGTCGAGACGAGCGCAACAGTTCAGCCATCGATTAATTGTCCGATAGTAAGGTTGTGGATTCAACTACTGTGACTTGCGCCGACCGATCGATCTCGAAATCGGCGCTGTCACACGATTATGACTACGACACCGAACGCTCGGAGAAGAACAGGATGAATCGCAAGCGAGCACACGTCGGGGTGTTCTTGGCCTTGCTCGTCGTCGTCTCGTCCGCGTCGTTCATCGCGGTGACGGCGCAGCGGTCCCCCGCGGTGGCGAGTACCGACTGGTCGTCCGACCGCGCTGATTCCGGTCGAACCAGTGCGACGAACGACACCGCCTCGGCCCCGTACGCGACCGAAGACTGGAATACGAGCTTCGACGCCCGCGCTGAATCGGTTCCAGCGATCGTAGACGGAACGGCGTACGTGTCGGTGACGACCGACGCCGACCTCCCCGCGACCGGTCGCGTCGTCGCCTACGACACGGAAAGCGGCGAGAAACAGTGGACGAGCGAGAAAGTCGGTGCTGCGACCGGGTCGCCCGCCGTCGCTAACGGGACGGTGTACGTCGCGACGCGTGGCACGGAGGCCGACGGGTACGAGGATAACGGCGGTCTGTACGCGCTCGATGCCGAAACCGGTGAGGTCAGATGGCGTGCCGAAAGTGCGCCGAGAGGCGATCCGATCGTCCACGATGGCATCGTCTACGTCGGCTCCACGGCCTATGACGCCGAAACCGGCGAGAGACTCTGGTACAGTTCCAAGCGGATAATCGGCGTCGTCGGCGACACGGCCTACGCACAGAACGGCTCTACCGTGGCGGCGATGGACGCGGACGATGGCTCGGTCGAGTGGAGCGCACCAATGCCGACCTCGACAGAAGCTCACAAAGTCGAAGGAGCGGTCACGAGCGAGCACATCTTCCTCACCATCGACACCGACGGTGACACGCAGCCGATCTACGCACTCTCGACGGACGACGGGAGCGTCGAGTGGAAGCGTTCCGTGCCGCGGGAGGGTAAAGAACACGAGAACCTGATCTCGGCACCGGCAGTGAAAGACGGGTCGGTGTACATCAGCACGCGAAGTGACGACGAATCAGAGTACAACCAAGAAGTGGGGACGGTCTACGCGCTCGACACCGAAACCGGTGACGAGCAGTGGACGTACCAGACGTCAGCAGACCACCTGTCAGAGCCCACGGTGAGTAACGACACGGTCTACGTCGGTGGTCGGTACTTCAGCAAACTGGAGGACTCCGATGACACCGTTCGACCGGCCGTACCTGCCATCTACGCGCTCGATGCGAACGACGGCGAGGAACGCTGGAACTACTCAGTTCGAGAAGCCGGGTCTCGCGTCCCGTACTCCCCGGTCGTGGCCGATGGAAAGGCCTACGTGACAGTCCGCGAGTGGAACGGAATCTACTCCGACGAGAGCCAGTTGTACGCACTGGAATCGAGTGACGAGAAGCCGCCACGAAACCATCAGGTCGCCGAAGACAGGCCGGCGGCGCCACGAGTGACCATCGAAACGACCCCGGAGGATGCCGAAGATCGCACCTTCGAGGAGAACCAGACCGTCGTCCTGCGAGCGAACGCGTCGACGGCCGAGAACGACGAGGTCGTTCGATACGAGTGGGACATCGATGGCGATGGTGAGTTCGAGAAGACGGGCGAGGAGATAACGGTCACCACCGACTTCTGCGGTGACCGTACCGTTAGCGTGCGCGTCGTGGACGACGACGGACTCACCGGAGAGGATTCGGTGACGCTGACCCGGAGCTGAGACCACAGCCGATCACATCCCCACCTTTTTCGGCCGAATCGGAAACCGGTTTACCGCGCGACTCCCACCGATGGGATATGGACGTACTTTCCGCGGCGCGGCGGGTCATCGACGAAGACCCGGTGTGCGATGCCTGTCTCGGTCGCCAGTTCGCCGACCGGAGTTTCGGGTTGACGAACGACGAGCGGGGCCACGCGCTCCGAATCGCGGTCGCGCTCGAAGACGACGAAGATTTCGAGGAACCCGACGAGGAGTGCTGGGTCTGCGAAGGTCTCACCGACGACTTCGAGACGTACGCCGAGCAGGTCGCCGACGCCCTCTCGGGCATCCAGTTCGAGACCTACCAGGTCGGAACGCGCACCCCACCGCTCATCGAGGAGAACGAATCGCTCCTGCGCGAGTTGGCCGACCTCCCCGAGGACGCGGGCGAACTATTCAAATCGGAGTACAACCGCGAAGTCGGCAAGCGCGTCGGGCGACTCACCGACACCGAGGTCGATTTCGAGCGCCCGGACGTGCTCGCACTGTTGAACCTCGAACGCGGTGACGTGGACGTGCAGATCAACCCCGCGTTCGTCTTCGGCCACTACCGGAAACTGGAGCGGGACATCCCGCAGACGAAGTGGCCCTGCCGGGAGTGCGGCGGGTCGGGCAAGCAACTCGCCGAGGGTGGCGGCGAAGAAGACTGTGATTACTGCGGCGGTAGCGGCTACCTCTACGACGAGAGCGTGGAACAACTGACGACCCCACCCGTCCTCGACGCGATGGACGGCGAAGAGGCCATCTTCCACGGCGCAGGCCGCGAGGACGTGGACGCCCTGATGCTCGGGACCGGGCGACCCTTCGTCATCGAGGTGAAGAAGCCCCGGATGCGTACTCCCGACATCGACGCCCTCGAAGCGGAGATCAACGACTTCGCGGACGGAAAGGCCGAAGTCGACGACCTCCGCCTCGCAACTCACGAGATGGTCGAGCGCGTGAAGGAACTCGACGCCAGCAAGACCTACCGAGCGCAGGTCGAGTTCGGCGACACCGTCACGGAGACCGACCTCGCCGCCGCCACAGAGGAACTCGACGGCGCGACCATCGAGCAGTTCACGCCGAACCGCGTCGACCACCGCCGGGCGAGGCGCACCCGCGTCCGCGAGGTGTACGACATCGACGCCCACCTCGAAGACGAGCACCACACCGAAGTCGAGGTTCACGGCGCGGGCGGCCTCTACATCAAGGAACTCATCAGCGGCGACGAGGGCCGAACCGAACCGAGTTTGGCTGGCTTGCTCGGTGTCGACGCCGAAGTGACAGCACTGGATGTCGTCGCGGTGGAAGGCGAAGACGAGCCCTTCGACCTGCCAGAGTACCTGCGGGGGTGAGTTTTCGATCCCGCGGTTCATCGTCGATCGCTGGAACGGACGGCTGGTGGGGTGGAGTTCGAGGGGCGGAGGCTCGGATGGAGTGGCGTAGCGGAGGACACTCCCGAGAATCCGAGTCAACAGAGCTATGACGGCCGACGGCTGGAATACATGTATGTCTTCTGAACGAACGTGCCCCGACTGTGACGGGACGCTAGAGCAGATGAAACTCAGCGGAACCAACGCGATGGGAGACATCAAAATCGTCTCCGAGGGGCCGAAAGAGGGATTTCTCAGTAGCATCCGAGCGGACGAGATACTCACGCCGGTACCCTACGTCTGCCCCGAGTGTCGGCGAACCATCTTCTACGCGGATGATTGAACCACACGTCCGATTTCTCGTCTCACCGTCACTGCGTCGAGGGACGTTCACGTTTCGTGACCCTTCGAGCGACGACTTCTACAGGTAAATGAGAAACGACCATATGCCGAAAGCACATCGTAACGAGCGTGTTCGGCGCAGACGAAGCGGGCAAGGGGCCGGTGCTGGGGTCGATGTTCGCCGCCGCAGTCGTGGTGGACGACCCCGAGGCCCTCCCGAAGGGCATCGACGATTCGAAGAATCTCACCCCGGAGCGCCGCGAAGAACTCGCGGAAATGATCCGCGGTGACGACACGGTTCGGGTCGGTGTCGCGGAGATTACGACCGAGCGCATCGACCACCCCGAGACGGACATGAACAGCCTGACCGTCGCGGCCCACGCCGAAGCCATCTCGCAGGTCGCAACTGACGGAGAAACAGGTATCATTGACGCTGGCGACACCAGCGAATCCCGGTTTGCCCGCCGGGTCACGGAGGGAGTCGAAGCGATGGTCGAGATATCGGCAGAACACGGCGCGGACGAAACCCACGCTATCGTCGGCGCGGCGAGTATCGTCGCCAAGGTCGAACGAGACGCACACGTCGCCCGCCTCGCGGAGAAACACGGGTCGGTGGGGAGTGGCTACCCGAGCGACCCGAAAACCCGGCAGTTCCTCCGGGAGTACGTCGACGACCACGGCGGTCTCCCGGACTGCGCTCGCGCCTCGTGGCAGACGAGCAAGGACGTGCTGGCGGCCCGCGAACAGTCCGCACTCGACCAGTTCTGAGCGCTCGAATCGTCAGTTCCGAGCGTGAGATTCGTCGTTCTGTTCTTCGTATTTGTCAGTTTACCTCGACAGTTCGGAACGGTGGAAGGTTCCACGCTTGTAGTATCCGCCACACAGAAAGGACGACGAGGGCGATTCCTGCAACCGCGAGTCCTGGCTGGAGCGTTGCCGTACCGGCGAGTCCGTTGATGGCGAACATGAATCCCCAGAACAGAGCGATTCCCGCCAACACCGTCCAGAACAACCGTTCACCCAGGACGCGAAGTTCTGCGCGAACCGCCCTGCGAACCACGCGTTCCAGTCGTTCGTCGGAGATTTCGTCGGGCATGACTCCCGATACGGTCCGAGTTGGTATTATTGTTTTTTCGGGAACCAGTTTGGAACAGGCCAAAGATAAAATGCTGAACTCGACACCAGTCACTTCCCGACCAGCGCCGACACGGCACGTTTTATCGGAGCCGATGCCGCGGGAGCAACTCCATCGACGGTGTTCGCCACATCCCGAACGAACGGCTTCGGGTCGTCCAGCGACCAGAAGTCGAAGTTTCGATCCGTGAGGAGCGAGGCAAGCACCCGAGCCGTCGCCGCCGGAATCGACGGGCGTTCGACGTGGTCGTAATCGTCGCGAAGGAGGCTGACGAGGTAGACGAGTTCACCCCGGAGGACGTGGCTCCCGACACCGGTCGCGTAGCCGTCGTCCGGTTCGCGCACGCCGCGAGCGAGCTGGTAGTACCGATAGGGGAAATCGACGCCAGCGTGGACGGCGAGTTGGAGCGACCCCCAGAATCGCGGGTTCACTTCGAGCAGTTTGAACTCCCCGTCGCGCGGGTCGCGTCGGAACTCCACCATCGCAGGCCCGTGCCAGTCGAGCGCCGAGAGCAGTCGAACACCCTGTTCGTGGAGTTGTGGATGAGCCACCGACTCGCGGAAGACACTCGCGCCGCCGGAGTACGTGTAACTCCGAATTCGGCGGTGCTGGAAGGTGACGACCGGTTCGCCGTGGTCGAAGAGGGCGAAGAAACCGTACTCGGAGCCGTCGGGGATGCACTCCTGGACGATGGGTTCGTGGCCCATCCGGTGGACGAGACGGTCGATGTCGGGCTCTCCGGAGACGAATCGCACGTCGGGATACGCGGTTCGATTGGCCCGCACGAGCACGGTGTAGCGTGATTTGACGACCGTCTCGTCACCCCAGTCGTCCCACTCCGAGAGCAGTCGCGTCTCTGGTGCGGGTATCCCCACCTCTCGCGCTCGTTCGAACAGTCGATGGCGGTCACGAGCCGACGCCATCGCCTCGGAGTCGGACCACGGCGTAGCGACGTGTTCTGCGAACTCCTCGCGGTATTTCGAGAGAACGTAGCTCTCGGGTTCTCGAAGCGGGACGATGGTCTCCACGTCCGGGCGTTCGGCCAGCGCCAGCAGACCATCCCGATAGCCAGCGATGTCGTCGCCCGGTGCGGGCAGGCAGGCGGTCTCGGTGACGTATTTCGAGGCGAACGCAGGTGCCGAGTCCGACTCGGACGCCGCGATGATCGGGATTCCGCGGCGACCGAGCGACCGGGTACAGGCGAGGCTACTACCCGCGGAGATGGCGGGGACGACGACGCTCATCCGTCCTCCAGTGTGGCGAGCAAACTGTCGACCGCGTCCGTCACCTCGCCGTAGACGCGCCGAAACCTCGCTTCGTCTGCGTCGTAGGGGTCTTCGATCTCGAATCCGTCATCTGCGTCGAACGACTTGAGGAAGTACGCCTTATCGAGTTCGTGCTCGTATCCACCTTTCAGGTGCCAGTAGTTCCACGCATCCATGAGCAAGACGAGGTCGCTCTCCCGAAGCAGGTCTTCGTCCACGCACTGTGACCGGTGGTCGGTCAGATCGACGCCGAACTCGTTGGCGACCGACACCGCGGTGTCAGGACTCGACCGTCCCTCCTTCTCGATGAAGCCAGCCGACCGAACCGTCGCACAGTCGTACTCGTCGTCCGCCAGTCGGGCGCTGAAGTATCGTTCAGCGAGCGGACTGCGGCAGATGTTTCCCAGACAGAGGAAGGTCACTGCCGGTTCCGGTGGGAGCCGACGTACCGCGGTCTGGGCGTCCCGCGGGCGGGCACCCGGTCGCAGGCGGAGCCGCTCCATCTCCACGGAGAGTCGCCGTCTACCCTGTCGGAGGTGGTGTAACATCGTCCGCGATTCGACGCAGGTGCTGTTATAGGCACAGCACTGTTGCGAGAGTAAACGGTGCCTACGGCGCTCGTAGGCGGAAGATACCGGCGAAAGAACGGGAAACGACGTGCGGGAGAAAGAGAGGTGTTACTTGTCGGTGAGCAGGTACCGCAGGATGTCACCGTAGGCCGGGCGCGTGACGAGCACGCCGATGAGCACGCCGAGGATGGTGATGATGGCGAACCCTCGCAGGTCGCCAAGCGAGAGCACCGCCAGCGGGCTCATGGCGATGATGGTCGTTGCGGCGGCGGCCCCGATGACCCAGAACGCCTTGCGGAAGCGTGACTGGAAGACCCGCGAGGAGTTCACGTCACCCTCGCTCATCACCTCGTCGGCGATGATGATGAGGTCGTCCACACCGGTTCCGATGACCGCGATGAACCCAGCGATGTGCGAGAGGTCGAGCGGTAACTGGATCGCAGCGGCGAACCCGAGCAGGATGGCCACCTCGGAGAGTGCCGTCACGATCATCGGCAGTGCCACCTCAGGTTTGCCGTAGCGGACGAAGACGGTGCCGCTCACGGCGAACACGGCGGCGATACCCGCGACGAGCGAGTACAGTTTGAACTCGGTTGCGAGGCTCGGCGCGAGGTAGGTCGTCGTCCCCGCCTGCGTGTCGAGCGACGCCGGGAGCGCACCTGCGCGGAGGTTGATCTGGAGGCGACGGGCCTCGGACATGTTCGTCGTCAACATCCGGAACGTCGGCTGTTGCTTGAACTCGCCGCTCTGGATCTGGGGGGCGAGACCGCGTCCCATCGACGCGCCGTAGACGACTTTTCCGTCGACGACGGTGTACAGACAGTAACCACCTTCATCTACGGGTGCTCCCGCGTTCGCGTATGCACAGGCCTGAATCCCCTGGTCGCTCGTGAACCCCTTCTGGTTCATCACGCGGACGAACTTGTCGGCTGCCGAGTCGGTGAGCGTGACCGAAACGAACGTCGTACCAGACTGGTCTTGCTGTGCCGGTCCGACGCTCGTTATCGATTTCTGGGTGAGTACCGTCGTGTTCTCGTACGAATCGTTTCCGGTCGGGTAGTGTGCGAGCACGGTCACTTGACCGCGTTCGGTCACCAGTTGCTGCATCTCGGACTGGTTCGCGTTCGGCATCTCGACCTGGACGAAATGCTCGTTGGTCGCCGTCTCGACCTGCTGGACGCGACCGCCAGCGAGTCCGGCTCTCGATATCTTCTCGCTGAGCGTTCGAACGATCTCGGTTCGGGTCTGTGCGGTCACACCCTTCCGAACGGTACCGTGGTCGATTCCAGCGGTGTCGAGCGCCGACTTCAGCTGGTTCGTCGCCACGTTGTCCGAGAACACCTCGACGGTCGTCCCCGACTGACTGTGGCGAACCATCACGTCCTGCTGGGCGACCCCGGAGATGTTTCCGGCGACGGCCTTCTGGACACCTGCGTCACCCATACCGCGTGGGACGTTCACGTCCTCTGCGGTGACGCCGTTGACCGGGGCGCGGATGCGAGTCCCGCCAGCCAGTTCGAGGCCGTATTTCAGGTTGGTCGGCCCGTCGTTCGTGACGAGTGTTCCGTTCTCCGTACTTCCGCCGACGGTTCCCTGTGGGACGAACAGCGCGAAGGCGCTCCCGAGCAGGAGGAGAACGAGGAGGCTGACACGCCACTGCTCTCGGATGCTCATCGTGCCACCCCCTCGTACTTGTACCATCGAAGGAGGCTCAGATTGAGCATGTAGGTGTTCATCAGGTCGGTCGCCAGTCCCATCACGAGCACCACGCCGATGGATGTGAGCAGGTCGATGCCGAAGATGAACGCCACGAGCGCCATCACCGACATCGCGGAGAGGGACGTGAGCGTCATCGTCACACCGGTTCGCATCGCGCGGTACGTGCTCTCGTAGAAACCACCCGACCGACGAAGGATGTGGTTGTTGAGCAGGATGTCGGAGTCCACGCTGTAACCGATGAGCATCAGGAGGGCGGCCACCGTCCCCAACGAGAGTTTGATGCCGAAGATGTTCATCAGCGCGAGCGGAATCACGATGTCGCTGAACGCAGAGAGGACGACGGCGATGGAGGGAACGAACGTCCGAAACATGAGGAAGACGAGGATGCTCATGCCCGCGAACGCGGCGACGAGGCCGTACAGTGCGAGTTTCTGCGAGTCAGCCCCGAAACTCGCCGAGGTACTCTGTACCGAACGCACCTCGTATCCTGCCTGTTCAGCTTGCGATTCAAGTGCCTGTGTGTTAGTATCCTGAAACGTTACGATGTAGACGTTCTCGGCAGACCGGGCGGGGGTGACCGAGACGGGGTCGAGCGTCGACTCGACCTGGGATTGTGGTGCTGTCGTCTGGATCCGCATCTCGGTTCCACCCGTGAACTCGATACCGGGCGTCACTGGCGCACCAGTGGTCAGCCACCATCCCGCGAGGACGAGGAGGGCCAGCACGAGAACCACGAGCGGCACCGCCGCGAGTTGCCGATTCGAGTACCGGGTGTAATCGACCTCCGGTACCTGAAACTCTACCATGGTCGATGGGTGCGGGACGGCCCTGAATAAGCCTTCTTAATTACTATGGCCCAACGTGTCGTTCGAAACCGCGCGGGAATACATAAACGGCTCGCGCCCCTACCGTTCGGTATGGCGACCGAAGAAGCCGTCACCGAGGGCGAAGCTGCGACCAGAGTCGTCGTCTCGTACCCTGAAGATCTGAGCGACTGGGGGCGATTCCAGGTAGAGGGGAGTCCCTTCCGGGCCTACCTGCGAAAGACGAGAGGCCGCGTCCGCGAGGGCGAACAGTGGGAGGAGTTCGTCGGCGTCGGCTGTTGTGGGAGTACGCTGGACGTGCCACTCCGTATCGAGCGCGTGGAAGGTGGCGACCGGATGGGCCCGGACACCGAGATCGTCTACGAAGTGCGCGAAGCCTGTGGGATCCGAGGCGGGTGGCAAGTCCAGAGTGCAGACGGCCCGAACGAGGTCTAGAACTGGTCGGCGAGGAACGCCTCGACGCGTTCCCGTGTCGGCGCAGTGCGCGCTCCGGCCTCCATCGACGCTAACGCACCACAGGCGTTGGCGAACTCCAGTGCGCGTTCGTAGTCTTTGGTATCGAGAAGTGTCGCGATGAATCCCGCAGCGAACGCGTCACCTGCTCCCGTCGAATCCACCGATTCGACGCCGAATCCAGGATGCGTGTACACACCCGTCGTCGTGTCGACGCGGGCACCCTTGCGTCCGTGTTTGATGACGACGACGCGCCCGTGGAGTTCCGAGGACGGATGTTCCAGATCCTTGTCCAGGAGCGCCGCCGCCTCGCGATCGTTCAGAAAGACGATGTCCGAGTAGGCGAGTGCGTGCCCGAAGTTCCGTTCTGCGAGGCGGCGACCGGGGTCGAAACTGACAGTCAACCCTGCGTCGGTCGCCACCTCTGCGAGCCTCGCCGCGGTGTCCGGGCGCTGGCTGGTGAGATGCAGATGGTCTGCCTGCTGGACGTACTCGCTATCCACGTCGTCCGGCGTAACGGCCTCGTTCGCACCTTCGTTTCCGAGCACCATCACCTCGCCTCGCTCGTCCACGATGAGGTACTTCGTCGTCGTCTCGATACATTCGACTTCGAGAACGTGTGTGCAGTCCACCCCGGCAGTGTTCAGTTCCCGCTGGACGAGCAAACCCTGTTCGTCCGCGCCGATGCTCCCGACGAGTCCCGTCTGTACGTCCATCCGTGTGAGGGCGACGGCGACGTTCGCGGCGCTTCCCCCGCCAGAGCGGCGTTGGGAGGTTATGCGCGCCTCTCCGTCGGGGTCGGGCAGGGAGTCCACCTGCAGTGTCACGTCCCAGTTGACGTGTCCCGCAGTTACGACTCGAACCATCGTCCTCCCCAGTCACGGTTCGCGGGCGGCATACCGTTTCGATAGGCGGGGCGTGGTAAAAAGTCCTGACGAATCAGCCCGTGATGGCGAACAACAGGAGGTTGTGAGCGCCCGGACCCAGCCCCACGGCGGCGACCACACCGAGCAGGAGGTAGCCCTCTGCCGGTTCGCTGGCGACGTAATCCGCGAACAGCAGGACGACGAACTCCGCGATGGCGAGTTTCACGAGCACGAACAGCCAGCCGACGCCGATCACGTCCGCCGTCGGGAGCACCTCCGCGAATTCGAGGATGGCTCGCGAGACGGGCGTCCGTTCGCCGAAACCGAGAACGTCGATACCGACCGCAGTCGAGACGGAATCGAGTGCGTGCCCGAACAGAGTGAGCGCACCGACAGCATCCGTGATGACCGCCACGTCCGGATAGAAGTACTGCGTCGCTATCCAGAGGGAACCGGTCAGCAGAAGGGCGACGACGAGCGCCACGAACGGCCACAACAGACGGATGCTATCGTTCTCGATGCCGTACCAGAGCGCGGCGAGGACGACGAGCACCACGCCAGCCGTCCCGACGCCAGCGAGCACTCGTGGAACTGGTGTCTGTAGCCGGTACACCGCGAGCAACCAGACGATGCCCGCGACGACGAACGTCGTGAGATACACCGAGGGCGTTCCGAACAGCGGCGCGACGCTCTCGGGAATCGCCCGAACCTGATAGAGGGCGTGCGAACCGGCACCGACGACCATCCACGGTGCGAGCGCGACGACGGTGCGTTCCGAGATGGTCGGTTCGGCACGCCAGAGCAACCACCCGACGAGACCGACTGCCAACAAAAGCGGGAGAAGATAGCTCAATGGCGGGAGTGAGAACCCTTCCGGCAGTACCATACACCGACACGCGAACGGAAGTGTCGAAAGGTTTGCGGTCTGCGCTCTCTCCGTACGAGACCGGATTCGCACCTACTCCCGGCGATGAACCATCCAGGCCAGCGGTTCCGGTTCGCCGTCCGGGTGGTCGACCGCCTCGTCCGCCACGTGGAACCCACAGGACTCGTAGAAGGGAACCAACCCCTCACGAGCTAACAACGACAGTGAGACATCCTGCAAGCGAGGATGCTCACGGACGGCAGTAAGGAACTCCTGTCCGATTCCCTGCCCACGATGGTCGGCTCTGACGATGACGTCGTAGACCATCGCGTAGTAGACGTAGTCGGTGAGTATCCGAGCGGAGCCGACCGGCTTACCCTGGCCACTTTCATCCCTGTCGTGTTCACTCCCACCGCCCTCGCCATCTTTGCGGATGAGGACGACCTCGTCCGTGTTTCGAAGCGCACGGCGAACGTCGGCCTCGTCACGGTCGTCCCACCACTCGTACTCCCGGTACAGTTCGAGCAACTCCTCGGCGGTCGCCCCGTACTCGACGATAGCCATGCATCAACTGTCGGAGAAGACGGAGAAGTATCTTGGGTGGCAGTGGGAGGGAGTGACGTGAAAACCGAACGGGAACGCGGTGACGTAGGAACGACGAGACGACGATATGGATATTTCAGGAAACTGGCATCGTTGGAATACTCGATCGGTGATAGACCCTCACGACTCCTTCTCGTCCCACGGTTCGCCACCCTGCTGGTCGCCGAACAACTCGCGCATCAGGGTGACGATGCTCTCGGGGGGAAACTGGCCGCGCTCGGTGACGATGGCGTCCACGTACCGGGGTGGAGTCACGTCGAACGCCGGATTCTCGACGGTCACGTCGCCGACTTCCGGGCGTTCCTCGTCGGGAAGTATCTCGCGTTCGTCGCGCATCTCGATCTCGACGGTGTGGCCCGTCATCGTGCCCGGATGGAGCTTCAGGGTCTGTGCCGCGACCATGATGGGGACGCCGCGTTCGCGGGCGTTCACCGCCAGCCCGGAGGTACCGATCTTGTTGATGACGCTCCCGTCGGCGGCGATGGAATCCGCACCGACGAGCACGTGGTCGGCGTCGTCCAGATATCGGCGGGCCGCGTTGTCCACGATGAGGGTGACGGGGACGCCCCAGTCGCGGAGTTGCCGGGCGGTGATGTGACCCTGCTTTCGCGGGCGCGTCTCCTTGACGATGGCGCTGATCTCCTTGCCGTCGTCCAGCGCGTGGCGCACGCAGGACAGGGCGTCCGTCGAGTGACAGTGGGTCATGATGGTGTCGCCGTCGCGGAGACGGTTCGCGCCAATCTGTCCGAGGTTGGCCTGCGCCTGGCCGAGTTCGCGTCGGAACTCCTCAACGCTCGCCAGGACGCTTTCGCGGAGTTCTTCGACGCTGGTGCCGGTCATCCCCCGGAGGACGTATCGCAGGGCGTTCGGAAGACTCACCGCGGTCGGGCGAGTCTCGTGGAGTTGGCGCGCCGCCATCCGGATCTCGGCCCGGAAGGCGTCCGGCGAATCGGCGTCACTCGCTGCCGCCTGTTCGCCGAGTGCCGCCGCCGCGGCGTCCGCGATGGTCGCCGCGCCGCGAATCTCCATCTCGGCGATGTCGTCCGCGGCGTCGGTGACGGCGGGGTGGACTTCGGGGTGTTCCATGCTAACTGGTACACGACGGAGCGGTAAAAATAGTCGTGTGCCCGTCACAGCGGTTGCTCGGCTATGCGTCGGAAGTCGTCGATGATGCGTCGGAAGTCGTCGACAACGTATTGGAAGTCGCTGACGTTGCGTCGAGATAGCTCGACCCAGAACGAGACGGATAGTACATATCAGTACATTCCAGTACATGAATCTGGCCAGTACATGATAGTTCGAACCAGTACATCCCAGTACAAATTGAGCATGGAAAGGGGTCGAACGGCGTCGAAACCAGCGGAAACGATACGTTCGTCGCGGTCGCACGGTGGCTATGGACTTCGACGCACCGGTGGCGTACTCGGAGACGGTGATGCGCGCCGCCGAACTCGTCGCGGCCTATCTTCTCGTCGGACTGTTCATCGTCGGGTTGGTGGATTTCGGCGTCCTCGCGTTCGAACTCGCACGCTCTGGACGGATCACCGACCCGCGCACGCTCATCGAACTCCTCGACGTCATCCTGCTGTTGTTCATCGTCGCCGAGATCTTTCGGACGGTTCTCGCCTACGTCGAATCGGAAGGCGAGGTACAGGTCGTCAGGGCGGTCGTGTACGCCGGGATCATCGCGATCGTTCGGAAGGCCATCACGTTTCGAACCGACGACTTCCCGACGTACGTCGACGCTGCGACCGCCGCCTTTTCGTACACACTCCTGCTCGTCGGACTGGCGCTCGTCCTGTTGGTCTCGTCACGTCGATAGCGGGTTTTTTACCTCCCGATGACATCCGCCCCGCTATGAACGAAACGGAACTCGCTGCAAAGATCGACCACACGGTGCTGGGGCCGGAGACGACCCCCCAAGACGTAGAAGGAGTGATGGACGAGGCCGCGGAGTACGGCATGAACGCCTGCGTACCGCCCTGCTACGTTTCGGAGGCGAACGAACGCGCACCCGACGTGACGCTCGCCACCGTCGTCGGGTTTCCGCACGGTCAGCACGCGACCGATGCCAAACACGAAGAGGCGGTCGGCGCGTGGGACGAGGGGGCGGACGAACTGGACATGGTCATCAACGTCGGGCGACTGAAAGCAGACCAACACGACGCGGTACGAGCCGACATCGAGGAGGTCGTCGCCGCGGTTCCGATACCGGTGAAAGTCATCATCGAGACCGCACTGCTGACCGACGAGGAGAAACACGACGCCTGCCGACTGGCGAAGGAGGCCGACGCGACGTTCGTCAAGACATCGACCGGATTCGCCGATGGCGGTGCCGAGATCGAAGACGTCGAGCTGATGGCCGAATACCTTCCGGTCAAGGCGAGCGGTGGTATCGGCGACTACGAGAAAGCGAAAGCGATGCTCGACGCTGGCGCGGAGCGAATCGGTGCGAGCAGCGGTGTGGAAATCGTAACCGATTTCCGCGGCTAGTCGTGTTCAGGTAGTGGTTCTCGCGCTCAGTCGTCGTCACCCGGTTGCGGACTCGGCGTTCCCTGCTGCGCACTGGTCATCCAGTTATCGATGTGTTCTGCCACGTAGTCTCTGCCACCCCAACCGAAGGCGACACCAACGCCGATGGCGATGGCCGCGGCGAGGCCCCACGCGAGCGCCCGCGCGAAGACGTACAGGATACCCACGTCGATTCCCATCGTGTCGAGACCGATGACGATGGCGGTGAAGTACAGGAACATCCGAGTTCCGCTGGCGAACCACTGAGTGTAGGCGGTGTGGGTCGCCGCTCGGGTCCGCATGATGGCGTCACCGATGAAGTCGGCGACCACGAACCCGATGACGATGACGAGCAGTCCGGCGATGAACGCCGGGAGGTACGAGACAGCGGTGGCAACCCACTCCGAGAGTGTCGCAATTGCCAGGACATTCGCAGCGGCGAGGATGGCCAGCGCGTAGATGAACCACGCGGTGAGTTTGCCGAACGCACCCGATACCGCACTTTCTGTTCCACCGAGCATCCGACCCAGCGGCGTATCGAGTACCATCCTGTCGAGTTCGATTCGATCTGCAAGTCTACGGACGACTGCCGCTGCACCGCGACCGATAACCCATCCGACGAGGAGGATGAGGATGGCACCGACCAGTCGAGGTAACAGTGCGATGAACCCCGCAATCGGGTCTTGAAGCCATTGCGGCAGTCCTCCTAGCTGTAGTACTGTTTGCGTGTATGTCATGGTTATTCTCTTCCAGGCAGTTCGGTCGTGCCCGGTTCTTCTGGAAGAAGGTACTACAGCCAGTTTGTTGTTGACCGCCTGAATCGAGTCGGTATCTGAGTAACGGAGGATGAACGACGGAGACTTCCGGACCGGATTCTGCGTCGATAGCACGGAAAAACCGACCGGAGTTAAAACGAAAGATGCGCGTACAAACTCCACAGACGGTGGTTTCTCGAAATCGACACGAGTGATTAATTACGCCCGGCTGTGACCGTTTTGCGGTTCACGGTTCTCCGGGCGCGTACAGCATCCGCGACTCCCCTAGCGATTCCGTAAGCGCGAACAGGGTCCCGTCACCCACTGCGAGGCCCTGTCGAGCGTGCATGCCAAGGTCGTGTTTCCAGCCGAGCGCAACCGTCGCCCTTTTGCTCGCGTAGCCGAAACTCCCGTCCGAATGGCCCGGTATCACATCGAGACGTACGGGTGTACCTCGAACCGCGGCGAGAGCCGTCAGATAGAGTCCGCACTCCGCGACGCGGGCCACTACCCAGTCGAGACACCCGAGCAGGCTGACGTCGCCATCATGAACACCTGCACCGTCGTCGAGAAGACGGAGCGCAACATGATTCGCCGGGCCAAAGAACTCGAATCGGAGACGGCAGACCTCATCATCACGGGGTGTATGGCGCTGGCACAGGGTGAGGAGTTCCAGACCGAAGGCGTGGACGCCCAGATCCTCCACTGGGACGACGTCCCCACGGCAGTGACGAACGGGGAGTGTCCCACGCCGGGGCCGGGCGTCGAACCCGTCTTGGATGGCGTGGTCGGCATCCTCCCCATCGCTCGCGGCTGTATGTCCGACTGCTCGTACTGCATCACGAAGCACGCAACGGGGAAGATCGACTCCCCCTCGGTGGAAGAGAACGTCGAGAAGGCTCGTGCGCTCGTCCACGCAGGCGCGAAGGAACTCCGGATCACGGGACAGGACACTGGCGTCTATGGGTGGGACACGGGCGAGCGAAAACTGCACGTCCTGCTCGACCGCATCTGCAACGAGATCGATGGTGAGTTTCGCGTCCGAGTTGGGATGGCCAACCCGAAGGGCGTCCACGGGATCCGCGACGACCTCGCACAGGTGTTCGCCGAAAACGACGAACTCTACAACTTCATCCACGCGCCGGTACAGTCAGGGTCGAACACCGTGCTCGGCGACATGCGGAGACAGCATCAGGTGAGCGAGTACGTAGACATCGTCGAGACGTTCGACGAGTATCTCGACTACTGGACGCTGTCGACGGACTTCATCGTCGGCTTCCCGACCGAAACCGACGACGACCACGAACAGAGCATGGCGCTCCTGCGCGAAACCCGCCCCGAGAAGATCAACGTCACCCGGTTTTCGAAGCGCCCCAACACGGACGCCGCGAAGATGAAGGGTCTGAACGGCGCGATAAAGAAAGAGCGTTCGAAGGCGATGTCCGAGTTGAAGATGGACATCGTCGGTGCGGCCTACGAGGAGATGGTCGGAACCGAAAAGCGCGTGATTGTCGTCGAGGAGGGAACCGGCGACTCCGTGAAGTGCCGAGACGAAGCGTACCGGCAGATCATCGTCCAGAACGCTTCCGACTATGGCATCGAACCCGGCGACTTCCTCGACGTGGAGATAACGAGCCATCAGACGGTGTACGCTTTCGGCGAACCGGTCTGATTATCGTCGACCGAACCCTCCGCCCTATTTTATTCTAGTTTTGAAGAATAAATTGTAGAAGAGATGCGAACGATACTGTCAGTGAACGGTCCAGTCAGTCCTCTGTCGTCGTGCGATTTCCACGCCGTTTCTCGAAGTCGCTCGAATACTCTACGCACATACGACAGATACATAACATTATATCCTCACGAATCATAATTATGTATTTGTGGAGTAAGACTATGAATGACAAGAAACTGGTTAAAGAAGTCGAGTCTATCGGAGTCAGCAACCCATACGCACTGGCCGAACTCATCGAAGACGAAGAGATAGAGTGGGACGAGATGGAGGACGTCGAAGGGTTCCTCGAATCGACCCTCGGAACCTCGTACGACGAACTGTTCGACCCGAAATATGGTTCACCGCTGTACGCCGGTCTCACCCTCACTGAAGACAACACCGTAGAACGGATGTCTCCCGATGAGATGAAACGCGAGAAGATGGAGACGGAAGCGGACACCCTCACACCCGACGTCGAGGTGTCCTCGGAACCCGACACCGAGATGCCATCGTCGGTCGGCACGCTCCCATCGGAGGTACGCGAACTCCTCGTCGGTTCGCCGCGAAAAGAAGACGACGAAGTTGCCATGGACGGCGGGATGTCGCTCGATGCCGACGTCTCCGTCGAGGAAACCACAGAACCGACGCTGGAACGACTGGATGACGAAGCGAGCACCGACATCGAAGTCGAAGTGACCGACGTCGGCCCAGAAGTGAAATCGATGCAGTCGAAGACCGAACTCACGACCGATCTGGAACGGACCGTGAGTGTCGGCTGGGAACCGCGCGGTATCGA
Source organism: Haladaptatus rarus (assembly GCF_054177585.1). Classification (NCBI taxonomy): domain Archaea; kingdom Methanobacteriati; phylum Methanobacteriota; class Halobacteria; order Halobacteriales; family Haladaptataceae; genus Haladaptatus; species Haladaptatus rarus. The sequence continues at coordinate 895,771 of NZ_JBPEHG010000001.1, forward strand.
CTGGATCGACGCTGGAGAGTTCTTCAAACAGGGTGCAGAGCAGTTCGACCCGGTTCAGGGAGCCGTGGGTGACTGCTACCTCATCGCAGCACTCTCGGCGGTTGCGTGGACGAAACCATCGCTGATCCGCCACACGGCGTTCGCGGACACCGAAGAACACAAATCGTACTTCAGGTTCTTCGACGGCAGTTCGCCGCGATACGTCGTGGCAGGCGAGCGACTCCCCCTCCGCGAAGGGTCACACAACTTCGTCTACGCCCGCTCCGGCGAGCGTGAGGAAGTTTGGCCAGCCGTCTACGAGAAGGCGTACGCGAAGTGGAAGACCGGTGCGACCGACGACAAACCCGAGATACCCGCGATCAGTGGTGGTGACCCCGTCAGGGCGTGCGCCGAGATCGCCGGTTCGGGGCGGAAATACTACGGGACGAGAACCCGCAGTGGAAACCAGCTCTGGGATATCGTCCGAGGCAACTCCCGCGGCGCGAAGACCTTCAACCCGATGGTCGCGTGGACGTACCCGACCGACAACGCCGCACCGGACAACATCGACTACAGCTCCGCCGGTATCGTCGCGAACCACGCGTACACGGTGCTCGGATGGATGTACCGGAGCGGAAAGCGGTACATCGTCTGCCGGAACCCGTGGGGTCGCCACGAGGCGACGACCGGCGTCGTCGGTGGTAGCTACAGCTACATCGACGACGGTGCGTGGCGGTCGATCCCACTGGGCGAATCTGACGGTGTGTTCGCTATCGATGCCGACACGTTCAAGCGATACTTCGCTGGAATCGGCGTCAACGCGTGATCGGTCGGTCGAGTGATCGTGATCGGCGATATGCGTCGAGGGTCCGAGACGGCTACCCCGATGCTGACGGTTTTTCTCGTGAACTGGTTCGTGAAGTCCAGAAAACATATATCAAACAGAATGATACGTACGGGCGATGCCCTCCAACAGCAGACGTGCGTTCCTCGGCACCGTCAGTGCCGCACTCGTCGGCGTCACGGGGTGTCTCGGTGATACCTCGACCGGCGTGACCGACGAACCAGCTTCGACGGCATCCACCCAAACTACTCAGAAAACGACCACGCGGGGGACGACGAGTGATACCGCGTTTACGCTCCCCGAGTCCTCGATAAAAGAGTTCGACGGGATGCGTGTCGCCGTAGCAAACGTGACCGTCCAGAAATCAGTCGCCTACAAGTCGATAATGGGTTCCGGGGGCGTGCTCGCACCCGAGAATCGGCAGTTCGTCGTCGCCGCCGTCCAGAGTCGAACCGGGGCAACCGTCGGCGCGACCGGTGACCCGCCGTACGAGTCCTTCGAACTCGTCGTCGATGGCGATGTGTATCCGGCCACCGAGATCGAGCCTCGAACGACGGGAGCCTACACCAGGTCGCTCGCCGGACGCGGCCAGACTCGATACGGCGCATCCTACGCGAGCGAGGGGTCGGTCGGCTGGATAGCATTCGAACCGCCGTCACCACTCGAAGCGGACGAAGCGACGATTCGTTGTCGACCCGGTGGCGATTCAGCCGAATGGTCGATCCCCGACGAGCAGGTCGGCGTACTCCCCCGTCGCTCCCCGTCGTTCGAACTCCGGTCGTTCGAAGCGACGGTTCGAGAGGCGTCCGTCGAACTATCGCTCGTTGCTGAAAACGTCTCACAGGTCGACGGTCGATTCCTCGCGGCGGTCTACTGGCCGACGTCCGGCATCGCGGACGACGACGAATCGACTATCGTCGCCCGCTCTGTCGCTGCTGGCGATCGCATCGAGTGGGCGAAATCCTTCAAAACGAGGTACTCCGGTGGCCAGGATGGAACGGTGACTGCCAGAGTCGAAGGCGTCGTCACCGGAGAAAAAACGGTCGATCTCGGAACCTGACGGAAGGACAACGACCCAGTCGTTACCAGACACCTTGCTCCCTGTCGAGGAGCGTCACGATAACGACGTGCGGGAGCGTCAATCCCGCAAGAAAGACGACAACCAACCGATGCGGTCGACACCACCGGGTCGGAAGTTTCCGACGAGAAGCGTCGCGACGTGCCGATAGATTCGAGGAAACGCGAGCAACGGAACCAACATCGGGAGGCCACCACGAACCACGATCAGAGGGAGGATGGTCGGTGATTTACAGCGGGACGGTAGGTATCGATTTCTCGTGAACCAGTGGAGACAGTTCAGCGGTGAAACTGTTCGAAATCGGAAAACTACTCCACGGTGACAATTTCCTTCATTCCGAGAATCCGGTGTGGAGTGTAGACGTGTTCGGGTCTCCCAGGCACGCTAAACGTGAATAGTACTCGTAACCAACGTCGTGGGTCGCGTCGTCGCTCGGTCGTCCGTGGACGATCATCCGTCATTCGAGACGGTCACCGTTCCGACCATCCCGGCGGCTTCGTGTGGCTGACAGACGTATTCGTACTCGCCGAGCGTGTCGAAGGTGTGGACGTAGCGGTAACCGTCGTTGTAGATCTTCGAAGCCTTCCCCGGCGTGCCGCTCCAGTCGGCGCCGTCGGGTTGGTCTTCGACCACGATGTTGTGGTTGTGCGAGTGCCACTCCCACGCGACCGTGATGCCGGGCGTGACCGTGATGTCTTCCGGTTCGAAAGAGAGACCGCCATCGGGACCGACCGACACCGTCGTGTCCGCTTCTGAGTCGTCGCCGTTCGTTCCGGCCTGTCCGCCTGCGAGACAGCCAGCGAGTGTGATACCGGCGAGCGTCGCGCCGGTTGCTTTCAGGATCGTTCGTCGGTCGTGCGTTCGACCGCTCTGCAATCGGGTGTCGAAATCTGGGGCCATCGGTAATGTGAATCGACCAACACCTCGTCAGCAAAAGATACCGATAGTCGATTCTCAGTACGTGAAAACCGCATCGTCAGTTCCCATCTCCGTCGCGGAGTGGGGTTTCGGCCAATCTGTCCGCTTCGGCGTCGGACTTCCACTCGCCGAGTTCTTTCGGGTCGACGTGGACGAACACGTCGTCTACTTCGGGGATGTCGCGGATGGTGTCCATGACGTCGGTTTCGATGTCGTGGGCTTCGATGAGCGTTCGATCACCCTCGACTTCGATGTGCATGCTCACGTCGATCTCCGGGCCGACGTAGTGGGCGATGACGTCGTGGACGCCCTCCACCTCGGGGTGGGCGAGTGCCCGCTGGACGATATCCGCCCGGAGGTCTTCGGGCGGAGCGCGACCAACGAGGTAGTCAACATTGTCTTCGACGATCTCCCACCCGGTGTAGAGGATGCCGAACGAGACGACACCCGCCGCGATGGGATCAAGTGCCGGAACGCCGAACCGAGCGCCGAGCACGCCGACGAGTGCTGCCGAGACGGTGAGGATGTCGTTGCGGTTGTCCAGCGCCGTCGCAATCACGGCTGGAGAGCGGGCTTGCTCTCCGATCCGGATGCAGTACCGGTAGAGACCGTATTTGACGATACCCGTGCCGACGAGCACGCCGACCGCCAGCGGACTCGACGTCACAGTGATATCACCGGAGAGGATAGAGGTGATCGCACTCCAGAGCACGAACGCACCCGCCGCGAACACGCCGAGCGCGACGAGCAGCGAGACGAACGGTTCGATCCGCTCGTGGCCGTGCGGATGCTCGAAGTCGGGCGGTCGCGTGGTCAGATAGAGTCCGGCGAGGACGACGATGCTGTAGACCACGTCTGAGAGGCTGTTGACAGCCTCGGAACCGATCGCGAGACTTCCGGTCTGGAGCCAGACGAAGCCTTTGGCGAGCGCCAGTACGACGTTCACAACGAGGACGATGATTCCCGCTGAGCGGATGGCTCGTGACCGGTTCATCACGAGAACGTTCGTACTCCAAAGAAAAGGGCGTATCGCTCGGGTCGTTCGTCAGCAGTCGGAACAGCAGGTACCGCCTGCACAGCAGTGAACGACGACGTGGTCGGCGTCGGGACAGCAATCGGAAGCGCGTTCTGACACGCAGCAATCGTCGAACATGGCACACTGTCGGAGGCGCTGGTCGAGGACAAACTGTCACTGCTAGTAGCGAACTGTTCCATCTAAAAGCGGACTGCGCCATCTTCAGGAACCGTCGCACCGTCCTGCTCGGCGAACGCGGCGTGGAGTCGGTCGTAGGTGTCGTCCAGCCCTTCGACGATCACCTTCGTGTCGGCGATGACGGGCATGAAGTTCGTGTCGCCCGTCCAGCGCGGGACGATGTGCGTGTGGAGGTGGTCGATGGAGCCGCCGCTTCCCTCGCCGATGTTCAATCCAGCGTTGAAACCGTCCGGTGAGAAGGCGCTTTCGAGTGCGTCGAAGGTTCGCTGTTTGAGTCGACCGTGGCCCAACAGCACTTCGTCGTCCAGTTCGCGGAAGTCTGCGGTGTGCTGGTCGGGGATGACCATGACGTGCCCCGGATTGTAGGGGTAGTTGTTCAACATCACGACGGCGTGGTCGTTGCGCGCGACGACGAGATACTCGCGGTCGGCATCGCGATCGGGAAATTCGCAGAACACGCAATCTACGTCGGAATCTCCCTTCTCGCGTTCGACCCACTCGATCCGCCACGGCGCGAAGACCTCTTGCATGGACGGATATGTGGGTGGAGAGGGCTTTATGCTTTCAGTCTTCTTCGGCGGGTTGGTCCGTTTTGACGGGACGATTTCTTACGCACCGATGCTTCTACTGAAGAGGTAGTGTTCCGGAAAGCCCTCTTAAAAACTGACTCTGCCAACAAAAAGTCCCAGAAAGCCCTCGTGGGCTAGACTTGCCCTTTCAGTCCACCGTCTGAGCACGCTCTGACGAGCCCTCGCTCGCATTGCTCACGAGGACACCAGAAAATGGTACGGACGGGCTGGCGCGCTTCCGTGGTCGACAGGTGTGGACGCTCGGCGACTGGTCGGTCATGCATGCGGTGGCGCGAGGTCGTCGATGAACGAATGTGAGCGACGGCACGGAAGTCGCACGCCCGCGTGGTTCGAAAATCTCCGATTCTCGTCATCACGAAAGCGAATGCGAGCAGGAACGTCCACAAGAACTGATCAGAAATCGAAGATTTCTGATGACGTCTTCCGGTGGTCGACCGCCCGGGGGCTTTCGAGGACACCGTCACTGCGGTAATTCGTTCATCTCAGAGAAAGCGTCCAAGCTTATGTACTATTATCTCCCAAAATGTACTGAAATGTACTGACCTGAAACCACCACGGGCACGCACAGAGGAGAAGTATCTATGAACAAAAATCACGTTTCGAATCCGATATCGGCGGTTAAAGCATGTTTAACGACTTCATAATCATGAGCGATTCGAATCTCAACGGTGATAGCGACGACCGCGACGCCGCCAACCACCGCCAACCACGCCGCACCGAACGCCATCACATTCCCATTCTGCACGTCTCCCCACGACCCGCACGTCACATCCGACGAGTTCATCATATGCCACGATTCGAACGCCACGTTTCGACGTTCGCACAACAGTATCTTTTCAAATGCTGGCTTCGGACAGGGGGGTAACGAATGTACATCATCATCGTCGGCGCAGGCGACATCGGCTCGCAACTCATCAGCATTGCGACCCAGAACGACAACGACGTGGTGGTCATCGAGAAAGACGCGGAGCGTGCCGAGCGCGCCTCGATGCAGTTCGACTGTCTCGTCTTGCACGACGACGCGACGATCATCGACACGCTCGAAGAGGCGGGCGCAGACCGGGCCGACGCGCTCATCAGCACGACCGACCAGGACGCGACGAACATCATGGTCTGTCTCCTCGGGCAGGAACTCGAAGTACCGTCGCTGGTGTCGGTCGTCCACAACCCCGAGCACATGAACATCTTCCGCCAGATCGGCGTGAACGTCATCGAGAACCCCCAGCGCCTTATCGCGGAGTATCTCTACCGCGCCGTGAAACGCCCCTCCATCAAGGACTACATGAAGGTCGGCGACCGGGCGGAGGTGTTCGAGATTACGGTCGATTCCTACGCCCCAGTCGCCGGACTCACGCTGGCCGAGGCGGCGGACGAAGGCCTGTTCGAAGGGGGCATCCTCGTCGTCGCCATCGAACGGGACAACGAGGTCGTTACACCCCGTGGGAACACGACGATAGAGGGTGGCGACCTCGTCACCGTCTTCTCCGAACAGGGTGCGACGCCGGAGATGACGGACGTCTTCGGCCACTACGAGGACCACGACTGATATGCCCCGTCGCACGACGGTCGCCAGGGTTCCGGCAGACCTGGCTATCATCCTCCGAGATATCGGTGCGCTCGTACTGATGCAGGCCGCGCTGATGGGGTTCACCACCCTCCTCGCGCTCGCCTTCCGCGAGTTCTACGTAGCGCTCGCGTTTCTCGCGGCGGGAGGTATCACCGCCTCGGTCGGCGGTGCTGCCCGAAAAGTGTTCGAAGACGCACCGAACCCGGTGATGAAACACGGGATGGTCATCGCCGCCGGAGGGTGGTTCGCCACCGCCATCTTCGGGGCGCTTCCGTTCTTGCTGGCGGCACATCTGACGCCCGTTTCGGTGATGAACACGTACGTTCCTGCCGGAGCGAACTACGAACCGATCCAGGTGGGCGGGGCGACGACGATGTCGAGTCTGGCGTTCTTCCAGAACCCTCTACACGCGCTGTTCGAGAGCATGTCCGGCTGGACCGGTAGCGGGCTGACGATGGCAGTCCACGAACCGTCGCTGCCGCGAGCGATCCAGTGGTGGCGGTCGCTCATTCAGTGGGTCGGCGGCGTGGGCGTCATCGTCCTCACGACGGCGATCCTCGCTCGCCCAGGAAGTGGGAGTTACTCCCTCTACCGGGCGGAGACGCGAGAAGAGCGCATCCACCCGAGCATCATCCACACCGTCCAGACGGTGTGGCGCATCTTCCTCCTCTACACCATGCTCGCGGTCGTCGCGCTGTTCGTCGCGATCCGGTTGAGCGAACCACGATTGAGCCTCTTCGAGACGTTCTGGCAAGCACTGAACCACGCCATGACCGCCCTATCGACCGGCGGGTTCAGCGTCACGGACAACTCCATCCAGACCTACGATTCGCCGCTCATCGAAGGCGTCCTGCTCCCCATCATGACCCTCGGGGCCATCGCGTTTCCCATCCACTACGTGATACTCCACGACCGAGACGTGAAACAGCTGTACGCCGATCTCCAGACGCGCTGGCTGTTCGTCATCCTGATCGTCGGAACGCTCGTCTTGTCGGCTCAGAACGTCATCGCGCTCCCGGTCGCGAACGGAGCGTTCACCCAGCAGGGATGGCTCGGTCTCCAGACCCTCGGGTCGTCGCCGTTCGCTGGCGATGCGACCCGCGACTCTGTGTTCCAGTTCGTGAGCGCACTCACCTGCACAGGGTACCAGTCCTCGGATATCGGTGCGTGGAGTCCGGGCGGCAAGCTCATCGTCAGTGGTGCGATGGTGCTCGGTGGCGCGGCGGGAAGCACCGTCGGCGGTATCAAGATCATCCGGGGATACATGATCAGCAGGGGCATCCAGTGGGAGTTCTCTCGCGTGTTTCTTCCGTCGTCTGCGGTCGTCAACGCCCACATCGGAGACCGCGTCCTCGACCGAAACCAGATGTTCGAGGAGTTCAGCGAGGCAGCCATCGTGAGCATGCTCTGGCTCATCTTACTCATCTCGGCCAGCGTCGTCCTCGTGAACGTCGCCCCCGGTTTCGGCTACGCAGACGCGTTGTTCGAGGTCGCCAGCGCACAGGGCAACGTCGGCCTCTCGACCGGCATCACCGGGCCGACGATGTCACCGCTCGCTGAGGGAATGTTCGTCCTGAACATGTGGGTCGGACGGCTCGAAATCATTCCCGTCCTCGTATTTTTCCGCTCGACACTGTTCGGTCTCAATCCCTGACCAACTATATAACGTATTCGGCTGTTGTAGAGCGTTGCGCCATCATTAACAGTTCTCAGGCCAGGATAAACGAAATGGGACACTCTCGTTGCTTCAGAGGGGTGAATCGCAAGACTGCGCCCGAATAAACGGTTCGAACGCCATCCAACAGAGAGGGGTTTTTATGCTCCTGTCAGGGGAAGAAGGAACCGAGCAGGAAGTCACCATGGCAACAAAAAATCAGGGGTTCCAGGCGATCGTCGAACTGTGCGATAACTGTGGTCGCGAAACCTCACACGAGGTTTCAGTCGAGATCAGGACGGAGAGCAAGAAGAAAGAGAACGCCGAGTTCTCGCGTGAGCCGTACCGTGTCACCCAGTGCCAGACCTGCGGCGAGACCAAGAGCCAGCGGATGAACAACGCCTGAGTCGTTCGAGTGTGTACGGTCGATTTTCCTCACATCCGCGGTCGTTCTAGCTGGCTCCAGTGCGCTTGGCGTATCCCATCCAGCGTTCCGTGAACTTTCGTCCCGATAGCGTGGACGTTGGTTCAGAGAAAGTAGGATTCGTCGGTATATCGTGGCCGTTCGTCCGCCAGTACAGAATTGTCAGCTGAAACTAGTTGACAGCAGAGCGACTACCGTGTGAACACTTCACATCCGTCTTCCGTGACGATGACAGAGTGTTCTTTCTGGCTGACGAGACAGCCCTCTTCTTCCTTGAGTACCGGATAGCCGTGGACGACGTTCTGCATCTTCAGTCGGCGAAGCGCCATCTCGGGACGGGAGACGTCGAGCCACCGTGTTGCGAACGGAAGCGTTCGGAACTCCTCGGTGATCTGGTCGAGTGCCTGCCGGGCACTGCGGTCACGGACCGACGCCTCGCGTTCGAGTGCGAAGATCTCCTCCTCGGCTCCTTCTCCAACCTTCCCACTGCCGTCGGTGGCGAACGGTTCGATTGCGACGACGTCGCCAACCTCCAACTCGATGCCCTGCGAGACGGCGCGGTTCGGGATGTTCGGCTCGGTGTGCTGTTCGTAGTGGGCGAGACCGTGCCCCGAGAGGTTGACGACGGGGTTGTAGCCGTAGCCTTCGATGACGGACTCGATCTCGGCACCGACTTCACCCGTTTCGACGCCGGGGCCGACGACTTCGAGGGCTGCGTCCAACGCCTCGGCACTCGCTTCGGCGAGGTCATCGTGACCCGACAGATCGACCGTGATGGCGGTGTCCGCGAGCCAGCCATCGACGTGGACGCCGATATCGAGGTTGACCATATCCTCGCCGAACGTGCTGTCGTCGTCGATACTCGGCGTCGCGTGTGCCGCCTCCTCGTCGATGCTGATGTTCACTGGGAACGCGGGTTTACCGCCAAGTTCGCGGATCTTGTCTTCGGCGAATTCGGCGATTTCGAGGTGGCTCACACCGACGTCGACTCGTTCTGCGGTCTCTTCACGTACCTGTGCGAGAATCTCACCGGCCTCCCGGTGTTTTTCGTACTTCTCCGACGAGAGGTCGACTTCCTGTTCGCTCATGGCACGTACTTTGCCCGAATACCGGAAAGAGTTTGCGTTACAGCGAACCGTGTAGGCAGGGATTGACGAGGGCAGCGTACCCACGGTAATCCTCGTGAAAGACGAGAAACAAGGCATCGAACCCGCGAACGGTCGTCGCGGTTTATTGTCGTCAGAGGGGAATGGCTGTCTGCACATGCAGCGAGAAATCGGGGCCGTGCTCGCAACGACACTACTGGTGGTCGCCAGTCTCACACTGGGAGCACTGGGGGGTGCGGGGACGACGGCAGACGAAGGGGTACTGTTACAAAACGTCACAGTCGAGGAACTCGAACTGGGCGATGCCACGGTCGAGAACGCGACCATCGAGACGCTGACGGTCGATGAAGTGCGGTTAGAAGACCGTGATCGGACGTTTCAGAATGCGAGACTCCAGAACGTCGAACTGGAGCGGTTGTCGTTCGAAGATGTCAACGCCACGAACATCGAAAGCGAGGAGCTAGACGAGCTCGGGGAAGAGAACATCCCGTCGAGCGCATCAGTCAGCGACGTGACCGTCGAGGAGATGTCGGTCGGAACGCTCGTCGTCGAGAGTCTCACCGTCATGGGTGAAAATGAGACGACGACCGCCGAGGAAACGACCACGATGGAAGAGACGACGCCAGCAGAAGAGACCACCACCGTAATGGAGGAGACGACCACGATGGAGGAGACCGAAGGCGCGCTGGGAAGTGTGGTCGTCGAGTTCGCCAGCGTCGAGACGGCGACCGTCCAATCGCTGACCGTCGAGAGCTTCTCGGTCGGTGCTGTAGAAACGACGACTGTGATGGAAGAGACGACGCCGGCAGAAGAGACGACACCTGCTGAGGAGACCACACCCGCAGACGAAGAAACGACGCCTGCTGAGGAGACCACGCCAGCAGAAGAGGCGACACCCGAAGAGACGACGCCAGCAGAAGAGACGACACCGGCAAACGAAACGACCACAGCCAACGAGACGACCGCCGCATCGATGGCGCTTCAAGAGGAGATCGTCATCGATAGAATCGCTGCCGAGAACGTGACCATCGGTCAGGCGACGGCTGGTAGTATCAACGTCGAGAACGCGATCGCTCAAGAGGCGGGAACAGCGACCGCAGAAACGACCACGATGGAGGAAGAAGAGACGACCACGACAGAAGCGTAGACCGGTCGCAGCCAGGTCGGTCTGCGGCGGTCTGCCCGGGAGTCGCTACCGGCTCACGGCGATCTGCATCGCATCGCTGTTGAACGCGCTTCCCGCGTTCCCGTCGCGGTCGAGGACGATGACGCCCGCACTCGACCCGGTGAGTTCGGCGAACTCCGCGATCGCGCGGTCGGCGGCCTCCTGTGCGTCGAAGCCAGATTCGAGATGTCGCACCGCCCGTCGGGTGAGTGTCGCCTTGGCGATGTCCTCGCCTGCACCTGTGGAGCTGGCCGCACCTGCAGGGGCGGCGTAGAAACCACATCCGATCTGTGGCACGTCTCCGACGCGGCCGGCGAGCGCGAGCCATCGCCCGCCGGTCGAGGTGGCTGCTGCGAACTCGTCCCCGTCGTACGCCACCGCACCGACCGTATCGACGCCGCCGAACTTATCGCGGAGCCACGATAGATGTTCGCCCGGCGTTCCTTCGGGTGCGTCGAGGTCGTCCCAACGTTCGCGACTCTTTTCGGTCCAGAGGTCAGCACCGGTCTCGACACCGTAATCCGCCGCGAGGTCGACCGCGTGCTCACCGCTGACGAGGACGTGTGGCGTCTCCTCCAACACGACGCGGGCGGCACTGACCGCGTGTTCCACGTCGGGCATCGAGCAGGCCGCTCCCGCATCTCGGTCGCTCGTCATGATTCCCGCGTCGGTTCGAATCTGCCCATCGCTCTGGACTGCGCCACCGACACCCGCGTTGAATCGGGGCGACGATTCGAGGACGTGAACAGCCGCCTCGACCGCATCGACGACGGTTTCTTGCTCGGCTCCTGCGCTCGCAGCCTCGTCGAGCACCGCCTGTCGCGGTGTCGGGTCGTCCGGTTCGCCGCCAGCGCCGCCGTGTACGATGACTTTCATGTTGGCTGGTCTCGCGTGAAACGTCTTAAGTTCCGGCGAACCGGCATCCCCGGAAGTCGCTTCGAGACCAGTGTCGGCACTGGACGTGTCTTTTCTCCGCGACGTAGCGACAGACGAATCTCTGCACGCCCGAACTGCCGACGACCGGCGACGAGGAGGATGGCCAGAGCGGAAGCGCCTCAGGCAAGAACGATTCCATCGGTTCCCACAGGGAGGACGACTGCTAACTCCCGTTCCCGGTTCGAACACACCCAATTCTTTAAGTGCGTATAAGGCTCATACAGGGGACAAACGGCAGGTCTTATATCCACGTCGAAACACAGTTCGAACGTTCATGAGCTACGAGTTCGAGAAGGTAGACGTACCTGAAGACGGGGAGCAAATCACGTACGACGAAGCGACGGGAGAGCTGACGGTTCCGGACAATCCCATCATCCCGATCATCCACGGGGACGGTATCGGGACCGACGTCGGGCCGGCAGCCCAGAAGGTGCTGGACGCCGCGGCCAAAGCGACCGGACGCGAGATCAACTGGATGCGCGTCTACGCGGGTGCGAGCGCACGGGAGGAGTACGACGAGAACCTGCCTGACGACACCGTCGAAGCCATCAAGCAGTTCAAAGTCGCTATCAAGGGGCCGCTCACGACGCCGGTCGGTGCCGGATTCCGCAGTCTGAACGTCGCGCTCCGCAAGACGCTCGACCTGTACGCGAACGTTCGACCGACCTACCACCTCGATGGTGTCCCGTCGCCGGTCAAGAACCCCGAGGCGATGGATATGGTCACGTTCCGTGAGAACACGGAAGACGTGTACGCCGGTATCGAGTGGGAAGCCGGAACCGACGAAGTCCAGCAGGTCAAGGAGTTCGTCGAGAACGAGATGGGTGCGGATGGCGTCATCCACGACGGCCCGGTCGGCATCGGCATCAAGCCCATCACGGAGTTCGGAACGAAGCGCCTCGTCCGCGAGGCTATCGAGTACGCCCTCGAAAACGACCGCGATTCGGTGACGCTCGTCCACAAGGGCAACATCATGAAGTTCACCGAAGGCGCGTTCCGCGACTGGGGCTACGAACTCGCCGAAGAGGAGTTCAGCGACATCACCATCACGGAAGACGAGCTGTGGGACGAGTACGACGGCGAACAGCCGGATGACAAACTCGTCATTAAAGACCGCATCGCCGACAACATGCTCCAGCAGTTGCTGACCCGCACCGACGAGTACGATGTCATCGCCACGATGAACCTGAACGGCGACTACATGTCCGACGCCGCAGGTGCACAGATCGGTGGTCTCGGCATCGCACCCGGCGCGAACTTCGGCGAACACCGCTGTCTCGCCGAACCCGTCCATGGTTCCGCACCCAAGTACGCCGGTCAGGACAAGGTCAACCCGACCGCGATGATCCTCTCCGGTCGCCTCATGCTCGAATACATGGGCTGGAAGGACGCTGGCAAACTCGTTCGTGACGCCGTCGAAGAGACGATCTCGTCCGGCAAGGTCACCTACGACCTCGAACGCCAGATCGAGGGCGGCGAGAAACTCGCGACGAGCGAGTACGCAGACGCCATCGTCGAAAACATCGAAAAACTCTCTTAGAGAGTTATTCTTGCGCCCGGATATCTCCGACTTCCGGGACATAGGAAAGATCGCTTATGCGAGCTTTTCTGGCCGTCGGCTGTGAGCCGAGGACATCGAAAATCGGCGTAAGCGAGTCCTAGGGAGAAACCAAGCTTTATACGGCGCTCTCGAAATGCTGCCGTAGACAGGTGGTCGATCTGATCTCTTCTTAAATTTTTGCTTCGTACTATTTTATAAAACTCGGGCTGATAGTGATACGCATGGAACTATCACGGAAAGAGATCGACACGTCCGAGAAGGGTCGGACAGCAACAGGCGGAGACGGTGTCGAAACGATCAAACATCGAGGCAAAGGGGCCGCTTTCGGTATCCTCGGTCGCGTCGCCGAGCACAGCAACCGGAACGAACAGGCCAGCCGATTCTACGAACTCGCTGCGGGCCACCGAGCATCACTGGATCACGTCCACGAGAGTGCCGAGATGTACAAGCAAGCAGGACGACTCGCCGCCGAAAGGGGCGACCAGAATGCGGCGGCACAGCACTACGAGCAGGCGGTCGACGTGCTCAACCAGACCCAAAATCCAGAGGCACTACTGCGAGCGATCGACGCCGCCATCGACGCCCGCTACGAGAACGGCGACTTCGAAACCGCGATGAGATGGTGTGAAGGAGGGCTGTCCGTCGCGGGCGATGCGACCATCTCCGACGCCGAGGACGCGCGAACCCACTTCCAACTTCGGTTCGCAGACGTCTCCGATCCGGAAGGTGGCACCCCCCGGACGTACGACCTCGCGCTGCGGAACGTCCTCCAGGCCGACGAGGCGACCGCACGCTACCTGCTTCGGAACGCCTAGAACCGACACGACGAGGTCGACGAGGATACGCCCGTCTTTCGTCTGATCCTCGCGGCAGGCGTCGCATACATCGCACACGGTCAGATCACCGGCGACGAACCCGACGACAGCGAGGAGATCCTCGACGCTATCGATTCACACAGTGAGAAACTGTCGGACGCCGCAACGGCGTTATTCGAACGATTGACGGTCGGAGAGACGGAGATAGAGACCGATGGGTTCACCACCGACGTCGATTCAACGAAACGACAGGTGGCCCTCGGGTCCCTCGAAGAGGCTGCGTTCGCAACTCTCCTCGACGATGTCGAGGGGAACTGACGCAAACGAATCCGGACGAACTCGCGCGAGCACCGCTACCGATTACTCTTCCCACGGAACGTCCAGTCGCGGCGGGCTGAACACGTCGATACCACGAACCGGTGTGTCGGTTCGATTCTCTGCTGCGTGTGGTTCGCCACCCGGAATAGCATAGGAATCCTGTTCTTCGATGATCGACTCTTCACCATCGACGATGAACGTCAACGCACCAGCGTAGACGAAGCCGGTCTGCTCGTGTTCGTGACTGTGTTCCGGCACGGTCGCGCCGGGTTCGATGTGGAAATGCTGGACGCTCATCTGCTCTCCAGCGGCGAGTTGTGTCAGATAGACGCCATCGGTTGCTTCCGCCGCGTTGCGGTCCGAAAGGGCAATCGAATCCATGCTATGAACTCACACGCAGAGACCGTAAACGTCCGGGCGAGAGTTTAAATACCAAGACGGAACCAACCCCGGTACGATGGAACCCGGATTCCGCTATCACGTGGTCGTCGTATACCTGTGTGCAGACCTGCACGTCGTGTACCCGTTCGCACATCGACAGACCACCGACAGATGGTGGAATCCGCGCGACGAACGATCCGGCAACGGACTGACGAAAAGGACGAACAACGCCCTCGTAACGGGGAAGAAAACGACCAGTAAACCGAAGTCACCGCCCGAACGCAGAGTTGAAAATGGAGGCAACCGGAGGTGACAGTATGTACAGCGTCGTCGGGTGTAGCGCATGTAGCAACTTGTGGATAGTCGATGGACGCCCCGAGACGACGCAGTGTTCGCGCTGTGGGAAGCGACGAAAGTTCCGAAAATTAAAGAAGTTCGTCGAAACCGACGACGAAGATCACGCACGAGAGGTTCGTGCCTCGATGCTCGCCAACCGACAGGGGCACGGTGATGCCTTCGCTGAACTCGACTCGTTCGCCGAGATGGACACACAGGTCGAGGATGCGGGGATGGACACCGAGGAGTTCCTCGACCGCTCCGGCATCGACACCGAAGAGGTGTCCGCCGCCAGCGAACGCTCCCGGCGAACTGGGAGCAAGAACAAGAAACAGGTCGTGCTCGATGCACTCTCGAATCTCGACAGTCCCGACGAAGACGAGATCGTCGCGTACGCGCGTGACCGGGGTGTGTCTGCGGAGTATGTCCGGAACGCACTCGAAAAACTCGCTCGCCGAGGCGAGATCAGCGAGAGTCGCGGGCGCTATCGTCGTCTCTAAAAAATCGGGAGGACCGAATCAGGGAATCGCACCGTTCAGTCCCTTCCACACGGCAACGACCAGCGTGACGACGGTGAGCAACAGTTTCAGGAACTTGAGGACGTGATACGCCCTGGAGTCGGTTATCGGTGCGTCCCCGTCAGGGGTGGATGCAGCCATCGGATCACCATTGGGCGGCACGGTACGAGTAAACCGAATCACCCGCACGCGCCGGTAGTTCATTCGAGATACTAGATAATAAATTACTAGAATTGTTTTGATAATATATCTGCTCCAAGGAGAGATTACCGGCCGAGTTCCGCGTGGGCGCTGGAGAGGTGTCGGGATGCGAGCGCCGCGAGCAGGGACAGTTCACCTGCTAACGCGCCGACGGCGATGATCTCGGCGAGTGCGTCGGCGTTACTTCCCGCCGGGTCGCCACCGCCGCGAAGCCCTAACACGTCGAGAGCCTCCGACTGCGTGGGCAGTTTGGTTCCGCCGCCGACGGTGCCGACCTCCAGACTGGCGAGACTGACGCTGGCATACAGTTCGTCCTCGCGGGCTTCGACGGTCGTGATGGCGTTGCTCCCTTCGACCACCTGTGCGGCGTCCTGTCCGGTAGCGAGGAACGCGGCGGCAACGACGTTCGCGGCGTGGGCGTTGAATCCGAGGCTTCCGGCTTTCGCGCTTCCGACGAGGTTCTTGCGCGTGTTCGCCTCTTCGATGGCTTCCGGTGTCGTGTGGAGGCGGTCTTCGACCGTCTCTCGCGGAATCTGAACGTCTGCCGTGACGCTCCGGCCACGCCCTTCGACGGCGTTGATGGCGGCTGGTTTCTTGTCGGTACAGAGGTTGCCAGAGAGTGCGACGAGGCTCGCTGGGGTTTCTTCCTCGACCAGCGTCGCGGCTTCGCCGGTTGCGATGGTCGCCATGTTCATGCCCATCGCGTCCTTGGTATCGTAGACGAATCGCAAGAAGACGGAATCGCCGACGACGTACGGTGTCACGTCGAGAAGTTCGCCGTGGCTGGTCGTCGATTCAGCCGCTTCGGCGAGTCGGTCGCGGTTGTCTCTGACCCAGTTTACGACCGATTCTGCTTCGGCGACACCCTCCACGCGGAAGACGGGTGCGCGAGTCATCCCTGTCTTCGTGACTCGGGCATCCGCCCCTCCAGCAGTGCTGATGACCGAGCACCCACGGTTAACGCTCGCCAGCAAAGCACCTTCAGTCGTGGCGAGCGGGAGGTAGTAGTCACCCTCCGCAGAACCACCGTCGACGGTCACTGGCCCGACGACACCGAACGGAATCTGGGTCGCACCGACCATGTTCTCGATGTTGGGTTCGGCCACTTCGGCATCGAAGGCGTAGTCGCCGATGGTGTCGAGATCGGCGTCGGTCTCCGATTCGAGGAGTCTCCGGCGGGCCTCGGCAGCGGTGTCGTGATCCGCGTGATCTTCGAGTTCGTGCAAACGGAGGTCGCCCGCCCGAACCTGCTCTGCGAGTTCGTCTGCGTCGGTCATGGTTCGGAGGTTGCAGGTCCTCCCCCTAACAGTTGCTCATTCGCTCGTGAGGTGTTCACCTATTCGTGACGTCCTCCCGACCGACGACCGCACCGTCGTGGACGACCGTCAGCGTGAATTCGGGGTTCGGGCAGCCCTGTGGAATCCGGGGAGGAGTCCAGTGTCGGTACAACCGGCGGGAAGGGCGAGAAGTGTAAGATCAAGGAGAGGAAGCTTCGAGGGCATCACGACGAAGCACACACTGCGTAGAAGGCTTTCTGCCGAACCCCGAACAGTTATCGCCGTCGGAACACACCACGAAACCATGACAGCGCCAGCGGATCTGATTCTCACGAATGCGGCAGTTCACACCCTCACAGACCCCGACGAGACGGCGGAGGCGGTCGCCATCCGCGACGGGGAGATCGTCCGCGTGGACAAGGCCTACGAGGTAGAATTCCTGGAGGGCGTCGATACCGAGGTCATCGACCTCGATGAGCGCGTCCTCCTACCGGGGTTCATCGACGCCCACACCCACATGGCGACGGTCGGAAGCTATCTCGTCAACGCCGACCTCTCTGACGCCGATTCGCCCGGTGACTGCGTGGACGCCCTCGCCGAACTGGACGACGACCGCGAGTGGATCCTGGGCTACGGGTTCGACGAAAGTACGTGGGACGAATCGCGCTATCTGACCCGCGACGACCTCGATGCCGTGAGTGAGACGCGCCCCGTGGTCGCCTTCCGCGAGGATATGCACATCGCGTCCGTCAACAGCGTCGTCCTCGACCGATTCGGAGACGAGATGCCGGACGAGGACATGGAGATGGAAAACGGCGCACCGAACGGTATTATCGTCGAGGACGCCATCGACGTCGTTTACGAGACCATCGAACCGGACGCCGAGACGATGCGCGAACTGCTGCTCGCGGCACAGCAAGACGCTCACCAAAAGGGCATCACGGGCGTCCACGACATGGTTCGGCGCTCTCGCGCACCCGAAGTGTATCGGCAACTCGAACTCGACGGCGACCTCGAACTCCGAGTCCGCATCAACTACTGGAGCGACCACATCGAGGCAGTCGAGGAGATCGGCCTGCGGACGAACCACGGAAGCGAGTTCGTCCGAACGGGGGGCATAAAGACGTTCACCGATGGGAGTTTCGGGGGGCGGACGGCGAAGATTTCTTCTCCATACGCCGACGGCGAGGGAACCGGCCAGTGGGTCGTCTCTCCCGAGGAACTGGACGAACTCGTCGCGCGGGCGGACGACGCCGGATTGCAGGTCACGGCACACGCCATCGGTGACGAAGCCATCGACGCGGCACTGGATGCCTTCGAGGGGACCGACGACCCCGGTGAGATGCGCCACCGCGTCGAACACGTCGAACTCGTGACCGACGAACAGATCGAACGATTCGCGGAATCGGGCGTCGTCGCCTCCGTCCAGCCGAACTTTCTGAAGTGGGCACAGGCGGGCGGCCTGTACGACGCCCGGCTCGGTGAAGAACGTAGAGCACAGACCAACCGCTATCGAACCCTGCTCGATGCGGGTGCCCACCTCGCGTTCGGGAGCGACTGTATGCCTCTCGACCCACTGCTCGGAATCCACCAAACTGTCAACGCACCTGTCGAATCACAACAACTTACCGTAACCGAAGCACTTCGCGCGTACACACGCGGAGCAGCTTACGCCGGATTCGAAGAAGACCGACTCGGAACCGTCGAGGAGGGAAAGAACGCTGATCTCGTCGTACTCGACCGTTCCCCGTGGAAGCACGAGGACGACATCGAGAATATCGACGTGGCGATGACGGTCGTGGACGGGGACATCGTGTTCGACGGACGGAACGACTAAGCCGGGCTGCGTTCGAATTTCGGTCGTGACTCTCCCCCTCTATACCGCCGAGTTTGGCGTCGTCTTCCTGCTGTTTCTCGCGTTTGCCATCGGTGCACCACTCGTGCTCTGGTCGCTCATCGAGTCCGAAGCCGACCGGGAGACGACGGAACACGAGGATTGGGCGAGCGCCGAGCGCGCTGCCCGCCGTGACACGGACGACGACCGGCGATGATTGACGGGCAACGTTCGTCACCATCACACCGCTTTCGTCCATCACACCGCTTTCGTCCATCACACCGCTTTCGTCCATCACACCGCTTTAGTCGGGTGTTATCGAGATCGTGAAACGGGCGTCGACTTTCGGGACGCCACCGCCCTACGGCTGTATACTCGTGCTCATTGGATGTGTCTGGCACGCTAATCGATAACGTATCGAGCATCTTCGTTCACCGTGCGTAGACGGGCGCATTTCGTTCTACAATTCCGATTTTGGTAATGGAGAGAATCAGGTAGGCAGGATTGAAGAGAAAATATTTTCAATACCACGAGTTGTCGGCTAGTGTAACCTCAGGTAGATAATCGTGCCAACAATGGAAACGACGGACCTCGATACGGAACTCAGTCTCTTCAAATACGACAACTTGGAACAACTTCCACCGGAGTATCGGGAGCTGACCGAAGAAGAGCGCACGGACCGAACCGAACGCGCACTCGACGAACTGGGCGACGACGTCGTCGTTCTCGGGCACAACTACCAGCGACGTGAGATCGTCGAACACGCGGATTTCGTCGGAGACTCGTACCAGTTGAGCGTCGAAGCCGCGAATGCCGACGCGAGATACGTCGTTTTCGGCGGCGTCACCTTCATGGCGGAGTCGGCGGATATCATCACCGACGACGAACAGATCGTCATCCTCCCGTCGATGGAGGCATCCTGCCCGATGGCAGGGATGGCTGAAGCGTTGCAGGTCGACTCGGCGTGGGCCGACATCCAATCGGCAGCACCGGACGCCAACATCATCCCCATCACGTACATGAACTCGTACGCCGACCTGAAGGCATTCTGTGCCGAACAGGGCGGTGCGGTCTGTACGTCTTCGAACGCCCACCGCGTCTTCGAGTGGGCGCTGGAGCAGGGTGACAAGATACTGTTCTTGCCCGACAAGCATCTCGGCGAGAACACCGCGTACCGTCTCGGTCTGGAAGACAGCATCACCACGTGGGATCCCTGGGATCCAGCTGGGCAGAACCCCGACGCAGTCGCCGACTCGGATATCGTCCTCTGGGAAGGCTACTGCCAGGTTCACGAACGATTCCAGGTCGAGCACGTCGAGCAAGTCCGCGACGAACATCCCGACGCACGGGTGGTCGTCCACCCCGAATGCCGGAGAGAGGTGGTCGAAGCGGCCGACGTGGTCGGGAGTACGGCGACGATCTGTGAGACGATCGCCGAGGCTGAACCGGGCGAGACGTGGGGCATCGGAACCGAGATCCACCTCGCGCGTCACCTCCAGCGCTGGCATCCGGACGCGAACATCGTTCCGCTCTGTGGCGACGCTTGCATGGACTGCAACGCGATGCGCCAGATCGACCCGAACTATCTGACGTGGGTGCTCGAAGAACTGGTCGATGGCCGCGAGCGAAACGTCATCGAGGTCGCACCGGAGGAGAAGGAACTCGCCATGCTGGCACTCGACAGGATGCTCGAACTATGAACGACGAGAGCGAGAGAGCCGACGAAGCGGACGTTGCAGATGAAGCGAACTCGACCGACGCACCAGATGAGATAGAGGTAGCAGACGTGCTGGTCGTCGGCAGCGGAATCGCAGGCTGTAGCGCCGCGCTCGCCGCCGCCCGTGCTGGCGCAGACGTACTCGTCGTGACGAAAGCGACGCGACCAGCGAACGCCGCGACACACTGGGCACAGGGTGGCATCGCGGTCACGCGCGACGACCCCGAATCGCTCCGCGTCGACGTGCTGGTCGCGAGTAGTGACACCGCCGACCCGGACGCCATCGACGTGTTGGTCGAGAGCGCGGGTGATGCAGTACAGGACGTGCTCATCGACACCCTCGACGTGTCGTTCGACACGAACGGCGACGAGTTCGATTACGGCAGGGAGGCCGCCCACTCCGAAGCGCGCATCCTCCACGTGGACGCGAGTACCGGCCAGTACGTCCTCGGGCCGTTCCTCTCGCACCTCGATTCGCACCCGAGGGTGACCATCCGCGAAGATACCGCCGCACTCACGCTCGTCACGCAGGAGGGGCGCGTCCACGGTGCAGTGCTCGAACGCGACGGCGAGACGTGGCCAGCCTTCGCTGGAGCCACGATACTGGCGACCGGCGGAATCGGCGCGCTCTACGGCCAGACGACGAATCCGGAGACGGCGACGGGTGACGGCATCGCCATGGCCGCCCTCGCGGGAGCAGACGTTGCAGATATGGCCTACGTCCAGTTCCACCCCACGGCCTACGTCGGGGAAGATTCCTTCCTCGTCAGCGAAGCCGTCAGAGGAGAAGGAGCCGTTCTCCGCGACACCGACGGCGAGCGATTCATGCCCGACTCCCATCCGGACGCCGAGTTAGCGCCGCGCGACGTGGTCGCCCGCGCAGTCCAGCGTGAACGCGAGCGCACGGGAGAGGTCACGCTCGATACGACGCCGCTCGACTTCGCCAGGGAGTTCCCCGACCTCGCAGAGAAATGTGACGAACGCGGCGTCTCTCGTGAGTCGATTCCGGTCGCACCGAGCGAACACTTCCTCTGTGGCGGCATCGCGGTAGACGACCGGGGGGAGACGACCCTCGACCGCCTGTTCGCGGTCGGCGAGTGCGCCCGAACCGGCGTCCACGGTGCGAACCGCCTCGCTTCGACGAGTCTCCTCGAAGGGCTGGTCTGGGGACTTCGCGCCGGGGATGCCGCAGTCGGGTTCGACCCCGAACCGGTCGAAACTCCAACCTTGCGGAACAGCGACCCGTCATTGCCGCCGCAGTTCGTCCGAGACAAGTTCCTCCGCCTCCGCAGCGTGATGGACGAACACGTCGGACTGCACCGCGATCCGGACGACCTTCGTCGGGCGACGGGCGCGCTCCGCCGCCTGAAAGGCGAGGTGGACGCTTACGTCAGAACCCGAACCGCCCGCGACCTCTACGAACTCCGAAACGCGTGCATCGTCTCCGTGCTCGTCGCCCGAGACGCGATGGAGGCGGAGCCGGTCGGCTGTCACCACGTGGTGGGTGCGGAGGAAGTCGATGCTGACTGACCGCGACGTGGAGCGATGGCTCCGCGAGGACGTTGGCCACCACGACGTGACCAATCACGTTCCGGGCGAGACGACGGGGCGACTGGTCGCCCGAGAGTCCGGTGTCGCAGCCGGACTGGACGCCGCCGTCGCGGTGTTCGACTACCTCGATTGCGATGCCAGCACACTGGTGGAAACGGGCAGTTCGATCGAGGCGGACGACACCGTCCTCGAAGTTCGCGGCCCGGCGACCGACGTGCTCCGTGGCGAGCGCGTGGCGGTGAACATCGCGGGCCACGCCGCAGGCATCGCAACGAAGACGGCGGAGGCGGTCGCGGCGGCCCGAACCGTCAGCGACGAGGTGGCCATCGCCGGAACTCGGAAGACGAC